>SUWJ01000030.1 GCA_015061545.1 Lentisphaerota bacterium
GCGCTCTTCGCCGCTTGAAGAAAAAGCTCGACAAAGAAGGTACGCTCAAGGATCTGCGCAACCGCCGGCACTATGAAAAGCCCAGCGAAATCAAACGCAGAGAAAAACAGCGCCGCCACCGCTAAGGCGGAAGTCAGAAAGCCGTTCTCCAAGAGCGGCTTTTTGTGTTTTAAACACTGTAATTCTCGGCGAAGGGATTGTGGATATAGCTTGCGTTTTGCGAGGAGCCCCGACCTGGAGTGTACTTTTTTGTACTCGACAGGACGGGCACCGCAAGCAAGGCGCAAGATATGCCGCAAGCACAAGCCGACGGCACTATGAAAAGCCCGGCGAAATCTCAAACGCAGAGAAAAACAGCGCCGCCACCGCTAAGGCGACCAGAAAAACCGCTCCGACAAAGAGCGTTTTTTGTGTTTTAAACACTGCAACTCTCGGCGAAGGCGGAGGGGTGTCGTAGAACAAACACCTGTGTGCCGCGCAAAGTGACTAAGAATACTAAGAGTACTAAGAGTACTAAGAATACTGCTTCCCGGCCGGGAGACGCGCCGAACTCGCAAGCAGAGAAGTGTTCGCAAAAAGGCGGGTAATATTACAAGAAGCGGCATAACTGCTAATCAGGCGGCAAGCAGAATCCGGCACGCTTATCCTTCTTAGCATTCTTAGTTTTCTCATACCGCCAGATCCACCGACGCCTGCACATCTTCCTTCCGCGCAAGGCGTCGCCAAGCCATAAAAAAAATGCCTTATAAATGACCTTTTTCCCCATCCCCGGAACCGCAAATCAACCGCCATACCGCAAGTCCTGACTTACGGTGAAAAAAATGTGCTTTTTTTGCTCAAAAAATTGACATTTCAACTTGAGAAAAAGTGCTTTTGGGTGTATATTTACCCATTAATAAATTATAGGGTAAAAATCAACATTTCAGAGCTGGAAACAATAGCATGAGTGAACTTGAACATCACGATTTTCCGATCAATATCGAAGACATCATGCATACTGCATATTTGCAGTATTCATTGAGCGTAAACGTAGGGCGCGCCATCCCCGATGTGCGCGACGGGCTCAAACCGGTAAACCGCCGTATTCTCTACGCTATGAAAAAGCTGGGGCTGACCAAATCCCACAGTTATACCAAAAGCGCCAAGGTGGTCGGGGAAGTTATCGGTAACTATCACCCCCACGGCGACAGTTCAGTCTACGACGCAATGGTGCGTCTTGCCCAGCCGTTTTCGCTGCGCATGACCATGGTTGACGGTCACGGGAACTTCGGCAGTATCGACGGTGACCCGGCGGCGGCTTACCGTTATACCGAGTGCCGTCTGGAACGTCTGGCAGAAGAAATGCTCGTGGATCTGGAAAAAGATACGGTTGACATGATGCCCACCTTCGACGAATCAGGGGTGGAACCTTCGGTACTGCCGGCCCGATTTCCGCAGCTGCTGATCAACGGCACAACGGGTATCGGGGTCGGGATGGCAACGAGTATCCCCACCCACAATCTGGGCGAAGTCATCAATGCTACGGTAGCGTTGCTGGATAATCCCAAAGCCTCAGTGGAAGAACTTATGCGGCATCTGCCCGGACCGGACTTCCCCACGGGAGCGATCATCCGCGGCATCTCCAGCATCCGCCAGTTTTACACCACCGGACGCGGTTCGATCAAGATGCGCGCCCGAGCCGAGATCATCGAAGAAAACAACCGCGAGCAGATCGTTATATCGGAAATTCCTTATGCCGTAAACAAGGCCACGCTGGTGGAATCCATTGCCAATCTGGTGCTGGAAAAGAAAATTCAGGGTATTACCGGTATCCGCGATGAATCCAGTATGAAGGTCGGCGTGCGCATTGTTATAGATGTCAAACGCGGCGTTATGGCGAGCGTGATATTGAATCAGCTTTTTGCCCATACCCAGCTGGAAACGAGTTTCCCCTGCACTATGCTGGTGGTGGATCACAACCGCCCGCGGGTGATGAATCTGGCGCAGGTTTTGCAGGCGTATCTGGATCACCGTATGGAAGTACTGATCCGCAAGACCAAATTTGATCTTGCCAAAGCTCAGGCCCGTGCGCATCTGGTGGAAGGTTTCCTTAAAGCGCTGGATATTATCGACGAAGTGGTCAACACTATCCGCGAAAGCAAGACCAAAGCCGAAGCCGGCGAAGCATTGCAGAGCAAATTCGGTTTTTCCGAACTGCAATCAGCGGCGATTCTGGAAATGCGCCTGCATCAGCTTACCGGTCTGGCCCGGGAAGAGCTGGATGCGGAATTTGCCGAACTTTGCGCCAATATCAAATATTACAACGAACTTCTTGCCAGCCGCGAAATGCGTCTGGGCGTGATCCGCGCCGATTTGCTCGAAGTGCGCGATAAATACGCCGATCCCCGCCGTACCGAAATTACGGCTGCCGACGGCGATTTGAACATTGCCGACCTGATCGAACGGCACAGCTGCGTTATAACGGTATCCAACACTGGCTATATCAAGCGGGTTCCCGCCGCGACTTATCAGACCCAGCATCGCGGCGGCAAAGGCATTATTGCCATGAAGACCAAAGAAGAAGACTATGTGGAACATCTTTTCAATGCCGACAGCCACGATCTGATTTTCTTCTTCACTGACCGCGGCTTTATGTATTGGCTGAACGTTTACGAAATACCCGAAGCCAGCCGCAGTTCCAACGGCAAGGCGATCGTAAATATGATCAAGATCGAACCCGGCGAAAAGATCCGCGCCATGCTGACGGTCAAGCCCGAAGAGTTGAACGAAGCGGGCAAATTCATGCTGATGTGTACCCGTCGCGGTTTTATCAAGAAAATGCCGCTTGAACTTTTCAAAAATCTCCGCCGCGTAGGCCTGCGGGCGCTGGTTATCGAAGAAGACGACGACCTTATCAGCGCAGCTATCTGCGAAAACGGCAACGAAGTGCTGCTCTCCACCGCTAAAGGTATGGCGTGCCGCTTTACATTGAGCGATGAAGAGATCCGTCCCATGGGCCGTACCGCCCGCGGCGTAACGGGTATGCGCTTCAAGATCGCAGGGGACTATCTGGTGGCAATGACCGTTATCCGCGAACAGCTGGATGACGATTCGGAGATTGTGGACGATGATGCTGAAATTGCGGATGTTGAATCCGAGGATGGCGAAATCGTGGAAAATGCCACCGGGCCTCAGGTGTTGGTGGTATCCGATGGCGGCATGGGTAAACGCTCGCTGGCAAGCACTTACCGCAAGACCCGCCGCGGCGCCAAAGGGGTGGTCAGCATTAAACTGCGCGAAAACGAATCGGTGGTCAACACCATTCAGATCCAGGCGGGTGATGAGCTTTTGATCACCACCGAACGCGGTCAGCTGACCCGTATTCCGCTGGATGAGATCCGCACCGTCGGACGCGCCAGCAAGGGGGTCAAGATCATGAATCTCAACGATGGCGACCGCATTACCGGGGCTGTATCACTCATCGAAGTCAAAACCGAAGAAAAGTCCGATGAAAATACCGCCGAAAGTACTGATGCAACTGCTTCAAATGCTGAAGTTGTTGCCGAACAAGCTCAAGTAACGGAAAATCCTGCCGGAACGGCGGAAGATTCCGCGCCTGACAGCGAAGAATAAAAGTTATATTATGGCAGCAGCGGCAGATTTTTCATGGCGTGAATTGTTGAAGCGCCGTATGGGGGATCGACCGCTTATTGCCGGAATAGTTAATGCCACCCCGGACAGCTTTTCCGACGGAAAAGGTTTCGTCGATCCAGCCGAGCGGGTGGCATTTGCTTTGCAGCTGTTAGAAGAAGGGGCGGATTTGCTGGATATCGGAGCTGAGTCAACCCGACCGGGTGCGGCGGAAGTTCCGTGCAAGGTAGAGTGGCTCCGTCTGGAACCGATATTGCAGGGTATTCTGACCAATCGCCCCGACGCGATCATCAGTATCGACACCCGCCACGCCGATACTGCATACCGCGCGCTGCAAATGGGGGCAAAAATAATCAACGATGTAAGCGCGTTGGAGTTTGATCCAGCCATGAAAGATTGCATCGCGCAGCATAATTGCGGTGCAATTTTAAATTATTCCAGTTCCACGCCTGAACTTATGCAAAGTAAAGAGTATATTCTTGAAAATAATGCAGTTGAAATCACGGCAGGAAATTTGGAAAAAATTCTTGCAACGGCTCTGGATGCAGGAATAAAACGCGACTGCATAATGCTGGATGTAGGCATTGGATTCGGTAAAAGCCGCCGCGCCAATTATCAGCTGTTGAGTAAAGCAGCATGGTTTGAACAGCATTTTGAGCTGCCGTTCTGCTGGGGGGTATCGCGTAAAAGTTTGTTGAAAGGTGATCCCGATACAATGAGCAAACGCATTGCAGGCTCGCTGGCGCTGGCAGTAAAACTTGCTGAACAGGCAATTTCGCTGCTGCGGGTGCATGATGTGGCACAAACAGTTGCGGCGCTGGATGCGTTGTATGCTCTGGCGGAAGCGGAAATAAGCGAATGAAATTATTTGATTGGTTTCGCTCCCGTACCGCCTCTCACCTTAAAATCGGCAAACTGGGGGAAAAGGCCGCGGTCAGACTCTATAAGAAGCGCAATGCAGTTATTCTGGCACGCAACTGGCGCAACAGCAATGCCCACGACGGCATGGGGGAATTGGATATTGTGCTGATGGATGGCGAAACGCTGGTATTTGCCGAAGTAAAGACCCGCAGCAAACTGGATGAATATCTGCCGGGAGCGAATTTAAGCGATTCCCAGAAAAAGCGGATCCGCCGCGGCGCCCAAGCGTATATCAAAAAACACCGGATACCGGAGTCCATTCCGATCCGTTTTGATATGGCAGAAGTGATCCACGACGGATCAAAACTTCTGGATATATCTCTGCATGAAAAATATATGACTTTTTCAACAAAACTGAACCCGACAAATTACGATAATTGAAAATTCTTACTGAAATAAACAGATAAATCACGATACATTTGGCAACAGCTTGCGATTATTGATATAATAAGGATATTTTCTGTAAATATTGCAAAAAATTAAATGCTGATGTATATTATAGGGTCGTGATATCCGGATCAAGCCGGATATCGTTGAATTATTGTCCGGAGAACAGGTGAATCCCCGTGAGAATCGGGAACTGTCGCGCAACCGTGTGTCAGCAATGACGAGTCGGATCCCTGCCGGAAAAATTGTGCGCGTAACACAAAAGGAAAATCTCACCATGACGACTTTGCACAAAGTCCGCCGGGGCGCAAGCTTTTTGCGCCGCAATCAGCATTTTACTCTTATCGAACTGTTGGTGGTTATTGCTATTATTGCCATTTTAGCGGCAATGCTTTTGCCGGCTCTTTCAGCGGCGCGGAGTTCTGCAAGAACTGCCAACTGCCGCAGCAATATAAGGCAACTGGGACTGGCACTGCTGCTTTATACAGAAGATAATAAAGAATATTGCGCTCCCGGATATATCAACGATTATCAGCACATGTGGTGCGGCAGCTGGGACGGCAAAAAATTTGCTCCCCGGGGCGGGATCATGGACTATATGCCGGAAAATGCGGCAATCAAAGAATGTCCGGAGCTTGCCGAAGCCTTGGATGAAAACGATACTTATAATAAAGGTAATGGCGGTTACGGCTACAATGTCTATTATGTGGGCGATACTTTCGGGAATATGGGCAGTTTGCCCAATTTGCCGGCGGCTTTAAGCGCTATAGCCAATCCGGCAGAAACCGCAGCGTTCGGCGATTCGATCCTCTTTCAGAGTTGGAGCGGCAATACTTTTACCGAGTGCTACAGCATAACTCCTCCGGATGCCGGTTGGGGAACACCTTCGCCGGATATTCATTTCCGTCACTCCAAACAGGTGGTTATCTGCTGGCTGGATGGGCATGTGGATGTGGAAAAATACAGCTACAGCAATGGCAATGATTATGCAGAGCGCCGCATCGGCTGGTTTGGTGATAAAGCTGATGGCAATCGCTATTTTGACCGGGAATAAATGTCAGGGTAAATTATGGTAATTACAACATGAAAAAGTATGATTCGGTGAAAAATTTATTTACAGAAAAAACGTTACGCCGTTCGCAGATGGGTTTCACCCTGATCGAATTGTTGGTTGTAATTGCCATTATTGCCATTTTAGCGGCAATGCTGCTGCCGGCACTTTCCAGTGCCAGAACGTCAGCCAGAAGTGCCAGCTGCCGCAGCAATATAAGGCAGCTGAATTTGGCGTTGCTGATGTATATTGAGTCCAATCAGGGCTTTTGTGTGCCCGGCTACCGCGATGCAGCATGGCAGGAAACCTGGTGCGGAGTAAACAGAAACGGAAAAATCGAACCAGAAGGCGGCATTATGCCTTATATGGCAGAAAGTTCACAAATCAAGATTTGTCCGGAACTTTCTGAGGCATTGGATGAAAGCGATACTTACAATAAAGGCAATGGCGGTTACGGTTACAATATTTCCTATCTGGGCAATACTCCGGGGCATTATACTGCGCCCAATAAGTCAGCGCATATCAGTGCGGCGGCAGATCCGGCTGATACTGCTGCTTTCGGAGATTCGCTGTATATGCAGAATAACGGCACGTTTACCGAAATGTACAGTATTACCGCCCCATCAATGGCGTACGCACCTGATATGAACTTCAGACACAGTCAACAAGCATCTGTTGCGTGGCTGGATGGTCATGTTTCGGCAGAAAGAATCAGTTGGTCGCTTTCAAGTAATTACAAAAAGCACCAGCTGGGATGGTTCGGAAATGAAAATGATGGAGATAAACACTTTGATTTGGAGTAAATTATGATCCGTTTTACTGCAATATTATTATTTCTTGTGCTCGGCAGTATGCTGAGAGCTGATTCGCTGCGGATCGTTTCGCTGGCTCCCGCGTTGACCGAAATAGTCTGTTACTTGGGAGGTGAAAAAAATCTGGTGGGCAGATCGTCCGCCTGCGATTACCCGGAAACGGTGAAAAATATATCTGCGGTCGGCAGTTTCGGCAGACCGGAAGCGGAGCGGATCCTTGCGCTGCGGCCCGATTGGGTCATTGGCAATGACCTGATGAATCCCAATTTGCAGAGAGTGTTGAAAAAGAACGCTGTAGCGGTTGATTTCCGTCAGATCGAAAACAGCAATGATTATATCTTCTGGGTAGAAAAAATCGGCAAAAAACTCTGTCAGGAAGCGCGGGCAGCCGAAGCGGTCAAACAGTTAAGGAATGAAATATCCCAACTGCAGCAAGCTCCCGCCCTGCCGCTGCGTGCATTGTGGGTGGTAAACGACAAACCCATTATGGTCGCAGGTCCGGGCAGTCTTCCTGACGAAGCGCTTAAACTTATGAAAATAAAAAATGCCGCTGCCGCAATTCCTGAAAAATATTTCAAATGTTCCACCGAATGGCTGCTGACTGCCCCGATTGATATTATTATCTGGGGTTTACCGGGAAAAATCGACCGATCAAGTCGGATTTGGGGTAGAGTAAAAGCTGTACAGGCAGGAAAGATCGTCACCCACGCGATTGATGACCCTGTTACCCGCCCCGGACCGCGATTCGGCAAAGCGTTGAACAACTTGCGTAAGCAAATCGAAGAAATCGCCATTGCGGAAACTGAAAAATGAAATATAAAGTTATTTTTTTCAACTGGCTGCTGCCGCTGCTTATCTTGCTTATTACCACATTGCTTGGCATTATTTTCGGCAGCGCAGGATTGGTATGGCAGGATTTCAACAGCGATATAGTGCTGACTTTGCGGCTGCAGCGTGCGGCAGCTTCCGCCGTTGTCGGCAGCTCGCTGGCGCTGGCAGGTTTGACTTTACAGGCGGTTTTGCGCAACAGTTTGGCTGAACCTTTCACGCTGGGGATTTCGGGCGGAGCCAGCGTGGGGGCGGCGCTGGCGTTTGTCCTTGAACTGCATTTATTAAGTTACTATATTGTGCCTGCTATGGCGTGGATCGGTGCGCTGATAATGTTGGCGGCTGTTTTGCTGACAGGTGGCAGAAAAGGCGTGGAAAATCTGCTTTTAAGCGGAGTTATAGCCGGAACTGCCGCCTCCGGAGTGCTTATGTATCTGGTCAGCTGCGCCGACAACGATGAATTAGCCGGGGTAACGTGGTGGATGCTGGGCGATCTGCAGGCGGTTGATCCTGTACTGCTTTATCCGGCGCTGGCGGCAACGTTGATTGCCTGCGTTGTTCTGCATTGTTTCGGCCGCGAACTTAATGCGTTGGCGTTGGGCAGCAATGTTGCCTGGAGCATAGGGGTTCCGCCCGGATTTTACACCGTTTTCTTTATTATTATCGGCAGCTTACTGGCAGCTCAAACTGTGGCGCTGGCGGGCATGATTGCCTTTGCGGGATTGATCGTGCCGCATTTGATCCGGCGCTTTTACGGTTGCGATCACCGTAAAATTGTTATTCCTGCTGCGCTGTGGGGAGGAGTTTTTATGCAGATCTGCGATTTACTCTCCCGACTGCTCAATCCGACCAGAGAATTGCCGGTAGGAGTTTTGACTGCGGTAGTCGGCGGGGCAATGTTTTTATATGTGCTGAATAAATCACGGGAGTCCTGGCGATGAGCAATATATTACTTGACAATCTCTCCTTTGGCTACGGAAAAAATACGCTGCTGAAAGAAATTTCTGCTCAACTCCAAGCCGGTGCTGTACATTATTTGACCGGTCCCAACGGCGCAGGAAAAAGTACGCTGCTGAAACTGCTCTGCGGTGCGCTGGTTCCCGATTCGGGTTCAATTCATATCAACGGCAAACTGCTGAAAGAATACTCGCATCTTGAACGTGCCCGCACCATCGGAACCCTGTGGCAGAATATTGATCTGAACTTGGATTTTACTGTCCGCGAATTGGTGGAAATCCTCGCTTCGGCTCGCTTTCCACGACTGGGCAAGCTCGCTGCTGACGATCGTGCTGTAATTGATAACGCTTTGGAGATGTTCAAGTTGAGCGATATGCAAAAACAAATCGTCAACACCCTTTCCGGCGGAGAAAAAGCCCGCACAATGCTGGCGGGGATTTTTGCCTTATCCCCCGATATCATGCTGCTGGATGAACCTGCTGCTGCGCTGGACCCCGTTTGGTGCAATCAGACTGCCTGTTACTTAACTGAATATGCAAAAAAACATCTGGTATTGGTCATAACCCACGATTTTGAACTTATCGGTCGTGCGGCAGGCAACTTATGGCTGCTGGGCAACAACGGCGAATTTTTCCACGGGCAAGCCGGCGATTTGTTAAATTGCCATCTCTTGAGCCGTATTTACGGGATCAACGTGCAGGTGGAAGAACTCTCCGAACAGAATAAACGCATAAGTTTTTATCAGGCGAACCAGCGCTGAGCAAAAGACGGCAGTTTGAATGCCCCGCGGTGAATATCGCTGTTGTAATACTTCAATTCATCCGCCAGAGTTTTATCCAGCTGCCGCTGCGGCTGATCGACCGGGTGACTCTTGCAAGCTACGCATACGCCGATCGACCCCGCAGGATAAGTGGGTACAGCAATAAATGCGTAACCGTTATATGCAAAAAGTTCACGGGTAAAGCCGTAAAGCCGCTGCACTATTTCAGGATAAAGAAAAATCGATTCAGACTGCGATGCCACCACCCCATCGGCTTTCAGCGCCCGATGCACCGACTGATAAAACTCCTTGCCGAAAAGCACCTCCCCGGGACCGATCGGATCGGTGGAATCCACAATTATAACATCGTATTCATCGCAAGCGTTACGTACAAATTCCAAACCGTCGCCAATATGCAGATTCATCCGCGGATCATCAAATCCGCACGCCATAGACGGCACATATTTACGGCACAGCTCCACGACCTTGCCGTCGATCTCGCATTGGTCGATCTGCTTAACGCATTTATGCCGCGCAACTTCCCGCGCCACACCGCCGTCACCGCCGCCGATAATCAACACCTTTTCAGGATTTTTATGCACCATCAGCGCCGGATGAACCATCATTTCCTGATAGGTGTATTCATCAAACTCGGTAAATTGGATTATCCCGTCAAGCATCATCATCCTGCCCAGTTCGGCAGTTTCAAATATCTGGATATGCTGGAAATCGCTCCGGCAATCGCACAGAACTTCTTTGATTTCTACGATATTGCCAAAACCTTGATCGATTTCATGCACATAACGCGGAGTTTTTTCATTCATAATAAAACCTGCCTGAAAATTATTGGCGCATAGCCACTTGCAAACGATAGTAATCGCCATGCAGCGCCTCGATCAACAATTCGGATATCTCCCGCGGATCAAAAAAGCGCCCCATAAAAATATCACAATAAAACGTCTTGCGCTCAATGCTGTATCGCCCGGTAACGGTTCCGCAATCCAGCAGTTGAGTAAAACGCAAACCATCCCCCTTTTCCGGGTCGCTGAATTTTGCACAGCAGCTGGCGCAGCAGCAATCGGCGTTGAGTTTGCCGCACAACTGCTGCAATACCATATCTATACTCTTTTCGGTAAGCATTTCAACCGGACAGTTGTAAACATCCACCGAAGCCAGCATTCCCCAGGCATCGGCGCTCTGATAACGATCCTGCCAGCTTAAAGTATTTTCATTGCTAAGATCCGAGGCAGGCGTTTCGCGCATAACGGTACCATCCTGCCCCATGACTCCGCGACTCAGAACATTGGAAATCACCATCGAACGGGATTGCAGTTTATCCCGCAGCACCGTTGCCGCCAGATTGAAGTCGATCTGATCGCCGCAAGTGAAAATATCCACCGCCGCGTAGTCGTGTTCGGGCCACGCATGAACCGCAAAGTGCGACTCGCAAATCACCACGATTCCGCTGACACCCTGCGGTTGGAACGGGTGGAAACTGGATTCCAGCACCGTTGCCCCGCTGGCATTGGCTGCCTCAACAAAAATCTGCTCCATAAGGCAGGTATCTGCCAATATTCCCGCATCGCAATCGTAATATTCAATCGTCAGATGGCGGCCTAAAGCCAATGCCCGGAAATTAATCGGTTGAGCTTGCAGATTCATAAATCATTCCCGGGAACAAACGCTTCAACTTACTCCGCAGAGGGCTGGACAAAACGCTTGCAGTTGGCGTTGATGTAGGAGTCGTATTCCTGCTGGGCAATCGCCTGTTTGAAGCTGCGGCACTGCGCTTCGACTGCGGGATCATCGGTATAAGCCTTGGCGGGCGCATTGCGCTTGACTACCACCAACAGCTGGAAAGACTGGTTGAAGGTCATCAACGGTTCGCTGATTTCGCCGGGCAGCATATCCGCAACCATCATACTGTTCTGCATAAGCTCCTGCGAACCGGTGGCCAGAGTGAACTTGGGAACAGCGGTAAATTTGGGATCTTTTGACGCCTGCACGCGGGCAATGCGGCCTTCCACGGGAATCGCATTGAGTTTGGCGGCAACTTCAGCGGCCCGCGCCTGAGCGGCGGCAATCGCTTCGGCAGTAATGTAATCTTTGGTCACAGCTGCTTTGACTTCCGCCAGTTCGGCAGGACGGGCGGGAACCAGTTCGGTAACGTAGCCGGAGTAAGCAGCTTTATCGTCGATCACGCAGTTGGAAATCGGGATGTCGGCGGTGATGGCGGTCAGTTCTTTGACCAGTTCAGCGTTGCCGATCGAACCCGCCTGCTGATCGTTGGCGGAGAAAACACCGGTAGATTTGACCTTGAGTTTGGCATCAGCAAGACATTTTTTGAATACTTCCAAACGCTTTTCGGGGGCAACTTCGGCAATCTTTTCATAAGCCTGACTGGTAAAGTCGTTGACTGCATTGATCGCCAGCGTGCGGGCGGCATCGGCAATTGCCGAAGAACGAACCTGATCTTTCACTTTCTCAAACTCCGGAGTTTCAACTTTTCCGTCTTTGACCGTCGAGAAGAGCTGTTTGTTCTGTTCGTAGAAGGCTTTGAGCTGTTCATCTTTGACTTCGCGGATCGCCTGCGAACGATAAGCGGCAAAGGGCATTTCCAGCACCAGCGCCTGAGCTTTGGCGGGGATCACATAATTGTCGCGCTTCTGCATAAAGAAGTTGTTGAGCGCATCATCTTTCACCTGTACGGATTTTTCAAAATCCGCAATCTTGAATTCGGCTGCCATCACCTCGTATTCGCCGTTGAGCAGATTGTAAAACTCTTTGACTTCAGCAGGGGTAACTACAATATTGCCGGTGCGGGCGAAACGCAATTTATCCAGAATGATCTGCTGGCGGGCAGCTTCGGTAAGATCTTCGGCGGTATAACCTTCCGCCGCCAGATAGCCTGCCACAAAATCTTTGTAGATCTTATTGCTGAAATTACCTTTTTCATCCACAAAACGGCTGCGCAGAAAGACTGCGACTTCTTCGTCGGAAGCGGTTATATTATCCATTTCGGCAACCGCCAGATGAGCCAGATTCAAAAAGGAGAAGTTTTCCAGCTGTTCGCGCATGGCACCGCTGACGGGAACATTCATAAAAACGCGCAGCGCCAGAATATCGCGGTGCATCTGGTTATTGAGTTCGGCATAGCTGACTTCCTTACCGAAAATCTCCCCTGCCGCAGGCATGGAACCGCGGCTGCATCCGCCTGTCCCGCTGCCGACCCAGTCAGCCAGCACAAATGCCATGATAATAAGTACGGCAAAAACCCCGAAGATGATCCGGTGGTGTTTGGTAAACAGTACGTTCAGTTGCGAAATCGCCATAAAAAATTCTCCTTCACCGCCATTTTGCGGCGTTTTATGTTAATATATTTTGACAATCTCCTTAAGATAACTCTATTTACCCGATTATGCAACAATTTGAGCGCTAAAAAAACGTTTTTTCTCCGCTTTTTTTCACTATTTGTCATCATAACAGTTGTCGATCTAAGAAAAATTTTTCCAAACTTGACTATATGCTGAAACGGTGTATATTCCTATATTGTTTTACGATCAACTGTATTGTTAATTGAAGAGGTATATTTTATGAACTGTCAGGAGATGAAAAATATTGATCTTGCCAACTGCCCTGAACTGTTTTACGGTACAATTTCTCCCACGCGGCGCGTGCCTGAATCCATACTGAAGTATTGCGCCGATACCCCCCGCTGGCTCGTGCGCGCCCAATGCCTTTCCGGGGTTCAGATAAAATTTTTTACCGATGCAGAAATATTGAGCTGGGAGTGTGAGTTCGGCGAAGCTGCCCGGGAAGTTTACACTACGGATATATTTATTGACCAACAGCTTTTTACGCTGAACGGACCTCAAAAACATACCCTGCAACTTGCTGCGGGGCGGAAAAAGGTGGTCATTCACCTGCCCCATCTGGTAATGCTGAAAAATTATTCGCTGCAGCTCAACAGTCAGGCAACTCTTGAGGCGATTGAACACAATCAGCCCAAACTTCTGATTTGCGGCGACTCCATTCTGCAGGGCATGACCTGTTCTTCCCCCTCCCGCGCCTCGGTGGCGATTGCCGCTGAAGCGCTGAATATGGAGCTGCACAACACCGCGATCGGCGGAGTGATAATGGATGACAAACTGGTGGCAGCAGCGCTGGAAATTGATGCCGATGTTGTAGTTACCGGCCTGGGGGTCAACGATACCTCCCACGGCACATCGCTGGAGGTTTTCCGCCGCCGTACCGTTGAATCGCTGCGCCGACTTGCGGAATACGGCAAACCGGCTCTGGTAATAACACCGATCCCGACCACCCGAAGCGAATTGGAAGATCAGCGCAAAGTCCTGGCCGATATCATCCGCAAAGAAGTAAAGAATTTTCCGGCGCTCACCCTGCTGGACGGCGACTCATTTTTTCCGCAGGAGGATGAACTTTTATGCGACAAACTGCATCCCAACGACAAGGGTATGCAAGTTTACGCCGCCGCCCTGATTCAAGCATTGCAGAAACTCTGCAAACGGTAACAGGTTGATCAAACTGCATTTTTTTGAAATTCTCTGTAAAAATTTTATCATAAATATTGGATTTTTTCAAAAATCGGATTATGTTATAAGATGTATGCAACCCTATGGTGTAATGGTAGCACAAATGATTTTGGTTCATTTAGTCGAGGTTCGAATCCTTGTGGGGTTGCCATTTTTTTTGTTTTTAAACCGCTTTTTTACTGTAAAAAGGACCGCTTGATATGGATCCGGTGTTTCTTTCGATCGGCAAGTTTTCTCTCCGCTGGTACGGCGTTATGGCTGCGGCAGGTTTTCTGGCAGCGCTGATAATCATGCAGCTCAACCGCCGCTACGCCAAGCTCTCGGCAGATCAAACCGCCAACATAGTTATTGCCGCCATGCTTTCGGGCGTGATCGGCTCGCGCATATTTTATGTAATACAGAACTGGAACTACTACCGCAATCACATAGGGCAGATAATCCGTATAGATCAGGGCGGACTGGTCTTCTACGGCGGATTTATTCTGGCAGCGCTGGTGTTGATATTTTATGTAAAGAAAATTTGCCGCGCCGATGCAGTCCGCGTGCTGGATATAACCGCTCCGGCGCTGGCGGCAGCTCATGCGCTGGGCAGAGTCGGATGCTTTTTCAACGGCTGCTGCTACGGAAAACCCGCGGAACTGTTCTGGGCGGTGACTTATCCGGTAAATACGCCTCCCTATCAGCATTATGCAGGAGCAGCGCTTCACCCGGTGCAGCTTTACGAAGCGGCACTTAATCTGCTGCTGGCACCGCTCTTCTTTCTGCTGGTCCGCAAAGCCAAACGGGGCGTGGCAATGAGCTGTTATATACTTTCTTACGGAGTATTGCGGTTTATCGACGAATTTTTCCGCGGCGACCATACTGACTTTGTGCGCGGCTTCACTCCTGCTCAGGTCATCGGGTTTGCGTTGATTCCGTTGGGGGTGTTTCTGTTGGTAAAATTTCTCCGCGCTCCGCAGCAGGAACAGGCGGGATCCAATATAAATCAAGCAGCGGAAACAGTTGAAAAATGATCCGCAAAATTCAACTGACTCCAGAAAACCGCCAAGCCAGGCTCGATCAATTTCTTTCGCAGTCGCTGCCGGAACATTCGCGCAGTTACCTGCAAAAACTTATTCAATCAGCTGCGGTGACCCTTGACGGCAAGCCGATCACCGTCAACAAATATCCGCTGCCCGATCGCGGCATCGTGGAAATCAACATTCCTGAAATTGCCAACAACAGCGTTCCGACTGCCGAAGAGTTTGCATTTGAACTGCTTTACGAAGATCAATATATGGCGATCATCAACAAGCCCCCCGGCGTGGTGGTTCATCCGGCTCCGGGCAATCCGGACGGCACGGTGGTCAATGCGCTGTTGAGCCGTTATCCTGAGCTGCGTTCATCGGAATTGCCCGACGGCAGCCGTCCGGGGATAGTTCACCGGCTGGATAAAGATACTTCGGGCTGCCTTGCCATTGCCAGAACGCCCGAAGCTCAAGCCAAACTCTGTGCAGCATTTGCCGAACGCGCCACAGCCAAGACCTATCTGGCGCTGACGGCGGGAGTGCCCTGCCCCGCTTGCGGCAGGATCGAAAATCTTATCGGCCGCCACCCCGTCAACCGTCAGAAAATGGCGATCGTACAGCGCAACGGCAAACTTGCCATCAGCGAATATTCGGTAAAAGCTGCAGGTTTCATTGCCCGGCAGAAGATCGCGCTGGTACGAGTAAAAATATTTACCGGCCGCACCCATCAGATCAGGGTGCATCTTGCCTCGCTGAAAACCCCGGTGCTGGGCGATGGCATCTACGGCGCCAGATACGCCTCTGCCGCTCCCCGCCAAATGCTTCACGCTTGGCAGCTGGCAATACCTCACCCTGTCAGCGGCGAAATCATCAAAGTTCAAGCCCCGATCCCTGAAGATTTTCAGGCGCTCTGCCAACAGCTCTCCGCTGAGTAACAGCTGTTTTTCACCTGATATTCAAATAAAAAATGCTGCTGCAAAACCTTTCGATCCTGCAGCAGCATATTTATTTTTCAGATGTTTGAACCTGAATTATTTTTCAGATTTCTCTGCATCTTCGCGGTCAACTGCTTCCAGTTCAGCCTTGTCAGCCAACGACATGTTGCCTTCCACGCGGCCGTCATCGAGCACGTTGATCTTGCGGCTTTCCAACCGGCGGAACATTCTCCACAGGTCGATCGGTCCGCCGATACCGAACCAGACAGCGGTAATCGCCGCCATAATTCCCGGCACAACAAGCACGGTAACCAGGAAGTAGTTGCTCCACATTTCAACTGTCCACGGAGTGACTGTGTTCCAGATAATCACACCTACGAAGGTCAGTCCGAATGCGTAAATAAAGCAGTAGACGAAATAGAACCAGGCAATGAACTTATCGGACTTGGAATATTCGGGCGTGATACCGATAAGTTTATCAAAGACGTTGCGCCAGGTCCAGGCACTCTTGAGTTCGCGCTTTTCTTCCAAATCGTACTTGCCGCGGTGCAGCATGCGATCCAGATTGAATTTTTCCTTGCCGCGGCCATCGATCCACGAAACGAGGAAGTAGAGGATCAGCGTGACCATCATGGTGATAAAGTACCACTCGTAGCTGTTGATCGGGCATCTGTCCTGCACCATATTGCTCCAGTCGATATACGGCATGAAGGGCTTGGAAAGTGCGGTAAGCACTTTGGCTGTACCTTCCAGCAAATTGTGGTCGCGCAGGAAAGGATAAACCATATCCGCCCAGTTACGCTGCACAAACAGACCGACAAACGCCATAAACATACCCGTAAGCAAGCTCCACCACGCACCCAGCGTAGTACCGAAACGGCTGTAAAGACCAAAGATGATCACCGGACCGCAACCGCCCAGCCACATGGTAGTCATAAGCGTTACAAAGAGCTGAATGTAGTCCAGCTGCGCCATAAAACTTGAACCGAGGAAGAAGAACACCCCGATACCGATCGCCACCCAGCGGATCATCCACATGTGTTCACGCGGAGTAAGCTGCTTTTTGCGGAACGGCAAAATCACGTCCTGACTGACCGTAATTGCAGCACTAAATATACGCGTATCGTCGGTAGAAATCATCAGCAGGATCATCATCAGACAGAACAACCCGAGCATACCGCTGGGCAGCATATTGCGCAGCGTGGTCGGCAGCATCAGCTGATAGTAGAGTGTACGGAACTTCTGGAACGTGGCATTACCCGCATCCACATCGGCCGCCACCATCGGCGCTTTGGCGGTGTTGAGGTAGCGCGTATCAATGTTGTCTTTGTCCGAAAGTTTGGGATCCACGCCGACCACATGCACCTGCACCGGCATGGCTTTGACACTTTCGATAACTGCCTGCTGAAGCTTGGCATCGGCCACAACTTCCTGCGCGACTTTGGTGGAAAGTTCCACGCGGATATGGTGAGCTTCTTTGGCATGATTGTGATGATTGAGCATGGTCAGCAGCGACACCGCCACCAGCACATAGAAAATCGAACCCAGCGCACCGCGCCAGGTACCCAGCAAAGTAGCCATTTTCTGTTCATGGGGTGTAATAGCTGCCGTACCCGAAGAACCGGCGCCGATCCAGCTGCCGCGCTGCAGAAACTGCACCACAAAAGGCAGGATCAGCAGCGAGAAAATATTGAAGTCGCGCAAGCGGGTGATATTGGTCGGGTCAAGAAAACTTTCGCCATCCACACGGTCGGTCATCACCGGCATCATTTCCGTTGACCACGGGAATTTGACCAGAATAAAGATGGTAAATAATACCAGCATCGGGTAGCAGATAAATCCCTGAATAGTATCGGTTACAATAATACTCATGGCTCCGCCCATGCAGATAATACTGATCGCCATTATCAGACAGACCAGCATGATAAGATGGAAGGTCGATACTTCAAAACCAAACAGCGGAAACGTTTTGGGCAGATCCAGAAAGTAAATAAAGAACCGGGCTGCCAAAGCCGGCATGATCATATTGGCAAGCATTTCAGATATACTGCGCAATGCCGCCGCAAAGATACGGAACTTACGGCTGTAACGCATTTCGAGAAACTGCCCGATACTCTGCGCCTTGGTTTCGCGGAAACGGTAGGTCACATACCCGAACAATCCAAGCATCACCCCTACCGGCAGCAGCAGCGCCGCCCAGAATGTAGTGGCAAACCCGGTCTTGTAGTGGATTTCCACATAGCTTAACAACCCGATGATAGACAAAGTGGTTGCCACATCACCTACCGAGATAACGTAGCGGCCGCAGACTCGTCCTGCGGAAAGAAACGTTGTAACGTCACGCAAGTAACGTCGGGAATACAGACCAACCCCAAACACAAACAGCGTCGGGATGGCCACGATCAGCCAGTCATACCATTGCATCATGCCTTGCAATTCCTTTTTATTGATTTAATTAAAAAAAATCTCAGCCGTGTTGGTTTGCATCAAACGCGGCCGAGAATCAGCCATTTCCTAACATAGCACTGAAAATAGGATTTTCAAGTCAAAACTATCAGATATACCACTTTTTTCTGCAGTATTCAGAACAGAGCAGCCTTGTAAACTTGATTTTATACTGCGCGTATAAAGTTCTTGCAACAATATCGCCGCAAGAGTGTTTATTTGCCCGTTGTATTGACTGCTTCGCCGAAGGAAATACCCAGCTCGCGGGCGTTTTTGACCCACGGGTGATCCAGCGAGAGTTCTTTGCGCACTCCAGCGACCTCTTCGATCGGTATCATACGGCAGCTGCCGTTTTCGTAAGCTGCCATGCAGCCGGATTCTCCGCGCAAAACCGCCTGCGCCGCACAGCTACCCAGTTGAGCTGCCAGCAAACGGTCAAAACAGCTGGGAGTTCCGCTGCGCTGCAAGTAGCCCAGAATAGTGACGCGGGTTTCCAGCTGAGTAGCTTCTTCCAAACGGCGTGCCAAATCAAAAATACGGGCGGGATTATAAGCGGTAAGTTTGCTTAATTCCTCTTTGAGCGAACTCTTCTTTGCCTTGTCGGAGCATAAACTTATTTCCTGCTCCAGCTTTTTGATCCTGACAAAAGTATCTTCGTCGATCGCCCCCTCCGCCACAGGTACAATGCTGAAAAGTTTACCTGCGCGGGATCGGCTTTTCAACGCATCGGCAACACTCTTGAAGTTGTAAGGTATTTCTGGAATCAGCACCACATCGGCACCGCCGGCAATAGCGCTGCCCAGCGTCAGCCAACCGGTCTTATGCCCCATTACCTCCACGAGCATAATGCGTTTGTGGCTGCTGGCAGTACTGTGCAGACTGTCGATGGCTTCGGTCGCCACATTCAGCGCGGTATCAAAACCGATACAGCTGTCGGAACCGCCCAGATCGTTGTCGATGGTCTTGGGAATGGTGACAATATTCAGTCCGGCTTTTTTCAGCAGCAGCGCACTTTTATGCGTTCCGCCGCCGCCGATGCAAATCAATGCCGAAAGCTGATGACGGTGATAATTCTCCACTATCGCCCCGGTCATATCCATAACCTTTTTGCCCACGGGCATCTTGTGTGGCTTATGCCGACTGGTACGCAAGATCGTACCGCCAACGGTAAGCACGTTGGAAAGCGTAGTTTCATCCAGCTCGGTACAGCGGTCGAACGCAATTCCTTCAAAACCATCTTTGAAGCCGATCAAACGGCAGTTATTTCTTGCCAGGACTCTACCCACGGCACGAATCGCCGCATTAAGTCCGGGGCTGTCACCACCGGCAGTAAGGATTCCAACGCATTTACCCATACTGCACCGCCTCAGGGTCTGATCTTGCGCAAACAAACCCCAACGCTGTTGGCGACCGGGCGGGTGTATTTGTCGGGACTTTTGCGTTTTTCGGGCTTGGTTCCGGGCGGAGAATTGACTACGGCAACCTTATCTTTTTTGCAAGTCACCAGCGTCGTGGAACCGCCTCCATCCATATTGATTCCATCGTGCGCACCCAGATATTTGAGAAATTTGGCGCCTTCGCAATAGGCAAAACCTTCGCTGAATCCCTTCTGACGACCATCGACAACCAAAAAATAGAGTTTTTTCTTATCCTTGGAAAGACCGAAAAAAGTCCGCGGCTCCAACCGCATATTATTGTCGCAGCTCTGTTTGCCGTCGCGCAGCACAAAGTCAAAACCTGAAACTGCCAGCTTGATGCCATCCACCTTATCCCCGGGCTTGACCGTTATCATATCTGCCACGCCGTTGTTGCGGATAATAAAAGCCGGAACGGGACGGCTGGAAGGAACTGCCACGACTTCGCGGTCGGCAATCGCCAGACCGATGTTGCCGGAATATTTGTGATTATAAGGTTTGGTCCAGGGCCGCCACGGTGCAGCATTGACTGCCAGACGCATATCGTGACCGAGTTTGCGCTGTTCTTTCAGGAAGTTGCCCACCTGATTGCGTTTGGTTTCGATCTTCATAGAGGGAAAATCGGGCATAGGTTTACCCCAATCCTTATCCCGTCCGGTAGTGCGCAGATAGATCCGCGGGTGCGACAGATCCACCTGCACCGCCATAATGTTGAGCGGGCGCGGATCTTTAAGCGTAAACATCTTCAACCTGATCCCGGGGGCTACTTTTTCCGCATTGCTCCAGTCGCACGACCCGGTCGGCAGGGCTGCGGCAAGATAAAACGCCGCCAGCAGCACGATCAAACTGCAAAAAATCTTTTTCATTAATCAAACCTGTGTTAATATTAAACCGTTTGTCCAAGCTCAATCCCAAAGCAGCTTGGCACAGAAATTTTTCAGCGCCACCATTCCGCGCAAGCGCTGATCTTTATCCACCACCAGCACTTCGTTTACGGGAGTGTTGACAAAACTCTTGAGCAGCTGTACGGCAAATTCATCTTCGTTGACGGTCACGCAGGATTTTTCCATGACCTCGCTTACCTGAATATCGCCGGATTTCTTCAGCATATTCGCATAAGGACGGAAGTCGTAGATAGCCGAAAGATCATCCTGCTCCAACACCCCTTCGGGCAGGTTGCAGCTGAGAATATTTTTAAGCGTTACAATGCCCAGCACACCGCCGTTTTCATCAATTACGGGGATCTGTTCGGCATTGGTTTCGGCAAACTTGCGCAGTGCAAATGCCAGACTGTCGTTGGGCAGCACCACGGGGCCGACTCCGCTGGTAACGTCGCCAACCTTGAGATATTCAGACAGACGCATCGGCACCACGCCGAAAAACTTTACCACTTCGTCCACGCTGGTAAGTTCGGAAAGCTGGTCGATCTTCTCCAAATCACTGAATTCCCGCGCCAATGCCGAAACCACGTGCAGATGCAATCCCGGATTATCCGCAGGCGCCAGCACCAGCACCGCCACCCGCACCGTTTCGGAATCATCTGCCCCGCCGAACGCAACTCCTTCTTTTGAAGTTGCCAGCGCCACGATCAGCTCTTGCAATCCTGCGATTCGGGCGTGAGGCATGGCCAAACCGGGGGCAATAACCGTCGGGAAAATCGATTCCCGTTCAAAAACAGCTTTCTTTACGCTGTCGCGGTCAAGAGTTGGATTATTGTCTGCCGCCCGATCAACCAGTTCGTTGATGATTGCAGCCGCACTTGCGGCACGGGATTGGCAGATGATGGCTGAAGAGTTGAGAAAATCCTGAAATTTACCGGATGTTCCGGCGCGGTTGACGTTGCCCATAAAAATCCTGTATTAAATAAGTTCAAAAGTTTAACCTGAAACGAATATAATACCTACTTTTTATTTTAGCAAGTTCAAAAAGAATATTTTTTAAAATTTTCTTTCTTTTTACACTTGACACGAGTACAGTTGCATTGTATATTCTCCGTCAAGCCGTTTAATCCGGACATAAGCAACTGAAATATTTCTTAATCTGAATAAGAAAGGAAGATGTCATGCGTAAAAAGATCGCCTTTATCGGAGCTGGTTCATTTGGCTTTACCCGCAAACTGGTGCGGGATATTCTCACCTTTCCCGCTTTGCAGGATGCAGAAATTGCGCTGATGGATATTGATGCGGAACGGCTTGGATTCATCAAAGAAGCGGTGGAAAAGATCATTGCCAAAGGCAATTACCCCGCCAAACTTACTGTTACGATGGACCGTACCGAAGCGCTCAAAAATGCCGACGGCGTAGTGATAACTATTCTGCAGGGGGGCTATCAGGTATTCAAGCACGATGTAACGATCCCCAAAGAGTATAATGTGGATATAAATGTGGGCGACACCCGCGGTCCGGCAGGAATTTTCCGTATGCTGCGCACGCTGCCTGTAATGCTGGATATTTGCGCGGATGTGGAAAAATTCTGTCCTGATGCGGTAGTGCTGAATTACACCAACCCCATGGCAATGCTCTGTAACGGTATGCAGAAAGTCTATCCGCACTTGAACATTACCGGCTTGTGTCACTCCGTACAAGGTACTGCGGCGATGCTCGCCGCCTGGATAAAAGCGGATATGAAAGATATCACCTACACTTGTGCCGGTATCAATCATCAGGCATTTTATCTCAAGTTCGATTGGAAAGGTCAGGACGCTTATCCCCTGATCCGTAAAGCAGTCACCACCCGGAAAGATATCTACAATCAGGAGCTGGTACGCAACGAAATGTTTCTGGCACTGGACTACTATGTTACCGAATCCAGCGGTCACAACAGCGAATACAACGCATGGTTCCGCAAGCGCCCGGATCTGATCGAAAAATACTGCACATACGGCACCAACTGGAACCCCGGCGAACACGCATATATTGTCAACTACTATCGGCAGTTCGCCCGTTCCTGGCGCAAACAGAGCAGCGATGCGCTGAAAGAAGATTTTCCGCTGGAACGCGGCAACGAATACGCCGCCAGCATCTTCAACGGTATCTTCGGCGATAACACGCCTTTTGAATTCAACGGCAACATTCCCAATACCGGTTTGATCACCAATCTGCCCGAAGGTGCCTGCGTGGAAGTTCCGGTGCTGGCATCACAGAAAGGTTTGAACGCATTCCATGTCGGCGCCCTGCCCGATCAGCTGGCAATATTGTGCAACACATCAAGCCGCTGCGAAACGCTGGCGCTGGAAGGCGCGTTATCCGGCGACCCCATCAAGATCTACCAGTCAATTATTTTTGACCCGCTGACCTCGGCAGTTCTCAGTCTGGCAGAAATCCGCGAAATGGTCAATAAGATGTTTGCCGCCAACAAAAAATATCTGACTTACTTTAAAAGTATTAAAGTAAAATAAATATTTTTTCTCCGCAGCAAATACCATAAAAAAGCGGACTGTTGCAAAACCCTTTTGCGAGTTTTTGCAGCAGCCGCTTTTGCTGTATAACTTTTCTTCAGTCGATCATGTAGCTGAAACAGCTGCCGTCGACCTCCAGCTTGCCAGCTAAAATACTGACACTCTGTTTCAGGTCATGGGCAGTTTTATCCAGCTTGCGGGCAGTTTTGCCCTCCAGACCGCTTACTGTTTCCGCCGCGGTAAAGGGCGCGGGGATCAGTTGGTTTTTGCCATCGGAATTTTTCTGCAGAAGATAGCTGTATTTGGCAGCGTACCTGCCGAAATTTGTCAGCTCGCCCCGACCTGAAAAATAGGTGTAAAGGAATCCCGAGCTGTAATCGGCTTTATGCCCGTTTACCAGCGCGGTATACTGCAGCAATTTTCCTGCCATAAAAGCGGCGTGACCGTTGGGCGGCAGCGTGAGATTCTGCCCGTTGACCTTAACGCTCCAATTTTCTTTGGCGCTGCGGTTCACCCACACCTCCAGACCGTTGGCATATTTTACATAAATCAAACCGGAGTTGGGGTGATTGCCTTTCAGCATTTCGTTAGTGGTCATCAGTTTACCGTTGATATTGTAACGGATATCCACCGCGCTTTCTCCGCAGTAAAGCTCCTGCAGCTGGCGCATCATAAAGTAACTGCGCAAAAGTTCCTGCCAATGATCGGGCTTGAGCTTGTAGATCTGCCCGTGCATCGGTGTGGGTTCAGTTTTACCGATCCGGCCGGGAATATGCCCGATGCTGCCGTAAGCGATCTGCGTGGCGATCTGCAAATCTGTATCCCGGCTGTAGAGAATATCCCACGCCGCACCCGTATAGTTGGAGAGTTTCTTCAGCTTCATAACCTTGAAGTCCACCAGCGGCATATCGCTTTTCTTCTCGTTGCTGGTGGCGTAATCCACATCCAGCAAACCTGCCCAGAAGTACGCGGCACAGCCTTCGCTCCAGATGGGGCCGTCATACATCGCTTTCTGCTGCAGCGCAGCATGACCGTAGCACTTGAAAACGGTTGTAAACATCCCCGCACCGGGCGTGGAAGCATCAAAGTCCACATCGCCCCACGGCGGCGCATTGGTCAACTCATCCAGATATTCAGCGTTCCAGCCGTATTTGGCTTTGAATTTGGGGACAAAGTCAGCCTGCAGACGTGCAGTGACGGTACATTTGGGGCGGAAACAGCCGTCCCAGCCTTCCAGATACCCCTTGTCTTTGAAGAACGCCACTTCCGAATATTTGAATTCCGGTGCATAGGGGTGGATAATACGCGGATTGTTATACGTTCCATAGCGCCTGACCCGCTGACTCATACCCTTGACCAGCGTTTTGAGCGTTTCATCGCCGCCGATCTGACGGGCTCCATCAAGTGAGCGGCAGAAGCGGTTGTTTTCGATCGGCGTGCGGAACTGCTCTTCGTGGAACCGCACAAACCAGTCACCGGCGCCGTAGGCTTTGAGCGTTGCCCAGAAATCCAGTTCCAGCGGCAGATCCTGCTGCCAGCGCTCTTCCTGCACCGAGTGCATTCTTGTAGCGCACAGCATCCGCCCGGTTTCCTCCAGAAAGCGGGACGGCGGATTGGCTATGTTGGGCATACAGTCGTGCATATCTGCCGAAACAGTTATATAAAATCGTTCATAAAGCGGATTGGTGCGGTCGTTGCTCATGGCCGTATAGGTACTGCCGCCCATCACCCGGACCGAACTGTTATCCTGGTAAACTTCCGCCCGGGGCAGACCGCCGTAACCGTCGGTTTCGGTGATCCACGAGGCATGACTGAAATACCAGTCGATAAAAGTCGAAGCAAAAAAGTCATCCGTAACCAGCAGTTTCGGCTGATCCCAGCGGTTGTGCAAATAAGATAATCCGAACAGGCGCGGATTCCTCACGTTTTTGAAAAATCCAGCATCAAAATGCAGACCTTCTGCGCCATCGGT
Organism: Lentisphaerota bacterium; assembly: GCA_015061545.1. GTDB lineage: Bacteria > Verrucomicrobiota > Lentisphaeria > Victivallales > Victivallaceae > SIG78. Next base: position 25,071 of record SUWJ01000030.1, read on the forward strand.
AAGCGTTTTTGCCTCCACTTCCAGCGATTTACCTTTGATGCGGAAATTGAGGGCAAACTCCAGATCTGCATTATTTTTGCTCCAACGCCATTGGGTGAAAAGTTTATTATTTTCAAGTTTGCATTTAATCAGCTGAGCCTTGATCGACGGGTCGTTGGCAGCAAATTTTACGCCGTTGTACTTGGCAACGATCCCGCCCTGCTGCGCTACGGCAAACTCTTTACCGTTGAAATTGCAGGTCAAATCGCTCAACGTGCCGCTTTTCGGAGTGTATTTATAGACCAATTTACCGTCTGAACCGCTGTATTCAAAGCTGAAAACGTTCCCGGTGTTATCGGCAGAGACCTTATTCTCCGCACCCGCTTTCATCCCGATCGGCATAATACCGTCAGCCGTAACTGGAAACGGCAAATCAACTTTATGTATATCCAGCAATTCGGGCTTGGTCAGTTTGTACGCCCCCAGATGATCGAAACAGAAAAAATCATTTTTATAACGGTTGAGGTTCAGCCCTTCAAAACGGATATTGATGACTCTGAGCGGTTTTTCAGCCTCTTTGGGCAGCAGCACACACCCTGCCCCCCACCACGGACGGTAATCCCAGCGCGAACCTGAACCGGAAAGTTTGAGCTTGTAGCGGCGGTTATTGGCATCGCCAACGGTTATAAAAACCCGCGGAGCGCTGTTGCGCGGTCCGTAAAACCAGAGTTCCAGCCCGTCGGAATCATCCGGGATCGCCAGCGGCGCAGGAGGAATCAGCGTGGCGGAACCGTTTTTCTGCACATCGGCACGAACGGTCTGATCGTTCCACAGTTTGACACGCTCAAAAGCCGATAACTTCAAAACCCCGCGCACCGACCATTTTTCCAGATCGCCTTTGGCAATGTCCCATATTACTGTCGAGCGCGGTTTGAAACCCTGAGTTATTTCAAACGGCCGCTTGCGCCATTCGGGGCGGTTATCTGCCCAAATTGAGAACGTGACGCCCAACACCGCCGAAAAAATCAGCAGCTTTTTTATATTGAACATAATTTTCCCCTTGAATATCGGCTGCTTAATTTACATCATCAGCCAGATGAGCAAAGCGGTTGGTACCGTCAGCGATCCACTCTTCCTGTTTGGGAGTGATTTTCTTGACTGCAACGTGTCCGCCGAGGTAAAGCACATTAAACTGATCGTTGTGATTGCTGCGCGCTTTCTCTTTAGGGACATTCGCCCAGCGATAACTGAGCGTTTTGACCAAATCGGAAAAGATAAAGCGGCCGGGTTCGTCACGATCAATATTGCTGCGCAAGCCGTAATCGTCGTCCTGCTCAGGCTTGGTCTTGCAGGGATACGAGTGACTCTTCAAACCCTGCTGAGTGGAAAACCAGCAATAAAGATAAGAGATCGCAGGAACGGGTTTTCCCCAGCCGTAGATGGGAGTCTTGACAAAGTTCACTTCATCTTCGGGGCAGCGGAAAAAGCGTTCACGCTTGGCAATAAGATTTTCCGACGGATTGTCGCTCTTAAGATATTTGAGATTGATAAGCATTATCGGCGGAGTACCTTTGGAATAAGTTGCCGCCCGGACTGCGCCGCCACCTTTGATGAAGTTGGCTTCGCCCATCGCCAATTCGGATTTATTATCTTCAGCGTACCCCAGTTCCGCAGCACCGATCCGGCGGAGGTTATCCGCACACGCGGTCAGCTTGGCGCTGCCGACCGCATTGCCAATGGCAATCGGAGTTACCGCCGCCAGCAGAAAAATTATTCCGGCGCAGAAAATGCACTCTTTAAGTGTAAAATTTTTCATATCATACCTGTTCAGTTCTTCAGTCTTTTTCGATTTCGTCAAAATATTTAACGATGGCACCGCAGTTGCCGGTGGTATCATTTTTAATGGTATCATTGAGCAGATTGATCTTGACATGACCGCCCAGATACAGCGCATTGATAGCATTGGGATGCAAATAAATCTTGGCTGCCGAAGTGGAACCCAGCACGTCCGCCCAGATCACGCAGCCGGGATTGTCGCGGCCCATGATCTGACGGGCATAACCGCCGTAAGAACCCGTTCCGTTGGCAGCCGCCTGATTACCGGTAAAGGCAATGTAGGAAATCCAGCCCACATTTTTGAATTCAGCATCCTTTTCCACTTTCTTGCTGGCGCCGTTATAACCGTAGTTGCCGCTGTCGCTGGGGCATTGGAACGCCTGACGGCACTGTTCGCGGCCGCCCTGATCCACACCTTTCCACTGGCTGCCGAAATATCCGCCGAACAGCAGTTTGAATCCCGGCGTGCTGTCATAAACTGCGCGGCTGTATTCCATGCTCCAACCGGCGGAACGCTCCGCTTTGTCAATGGCAATGTAGCTCTTGTTGTCATCGGCATAAAGAATATTGGCAGTCCCGATTTGCTTGAGTTTGTTCACGCAGCTGATATTGCGGGCGCGTTCCCGTGCCGAGGACAGCGCAGGCAGCAGCATAGCTGCAAGAATGGCGATGATGGCGATTACGACCAGAAGTTCGATCAAGGTGAATTGCTTTTTCATTTTTTGTTCCTTTCTGTTAAGGGGTGGTTTTTACCTTGAGTTTATATTTTCAAATTACGCCGTTGACTTGACGGATGCACTCAACTTCCTGCGGCGAAAACGGTGTTCCGTCCTGCCGGAAAATATCGTGATACCACACATCCGGTTCGTCTTTA
>SUWJ01000031.1 GCA_015061545.1 Lentisphaerota bacterium
GTTCGCGGCCCTGACCCGTCTTCGCATTGCTACGCCGCGGCAAGCCGGGCTTTGCGGCGTTCCGCCGCATGAGCTGTTGGCGAGCTTCATTGTGTTGCAAAACTCTGAATAGTTTTGCAACAGCCCCGTTTTTTTTATCCTGCAGTCAGGTTTAATTGCGTTACAGGATTTATTTATACCGATATTGGGATGGCGATACTTGAAAGTACTCTTTGAATTTGCGCGAAAAATATGCGCTGTCAGTAAATCCGCAGCGGAAAGCAACTTCGCTGATCGAAAGTTCCGGCTGCTGAAGCAAAAGCTCTCCTGCACGGCGCAAACGCTGAGTTTGCAGATAATTGCCGGGTGTATCGTTAAAGTAGCGGCGGAACTGACGGAATAAACTTGCGTAGCTCATACCCGCCACGCGGCACATCTTTTCGATACTGATTTGCTCCATAAAATTCTGTTCCAGCATAGCTGCCAGCACGCCGAGCCGTTGCGGAAGGGAGTTTATCTTCAGCGCATCTGCTGCCCGCTCATAGGCTTGCAGCAGCGCGGCAATAAGTTCCATGAACTTGGCAAGCGCTATAAAGCGCACCCCGGCGCCAACGGGTTGGGCGTTGATGATCCTGTCCAGATCGCCGACTATCCGCAACAGTTCGTTGAGTTCGCTCTGCGCCAGCCGCACCCGCCGGTCGAAACGGTCTGAATCCTGATTGGCGGGGTCAATGACAAAAAGGTGTTGAAATGCGGCAATTTCGCCGATATCGCATTGGGGCAGCGGCAATTCATCCCAGTTAAAGATCACATTGACCAGCGTCAGGCCGTAACCGTCGCTGTAGCAATGCACATAATCGCCCTGCACCATGAATACATCGCCTGCGGTAACGGGGTAACTGCGCCCGTTGACTTCGTGGATACCCGTACCTTCGGTGATTATCACCAGTTCGGAAAAATTTTCGTGAATATGATAATCCAGCAAGCCCTGTTCAGGGCTGTAGACCACCCCCAGCGGAAAATCTTCCAGCGGAAAGCACCGACCCCGCTGCATAACATAAACAGAGCGGTTATCGCAGGGATTACGGCGTTTATTTTGTGATATTTTTTTCATAATATTAACTATTATAAACGAAAAAAACGATTTTGTCAAGCCCTGATTCAGAAAAAATCCGATTTTTTCCGCAACAATCTTCCAACAGCGGAAAGGTGCAGTCAAATTACCTGCTTTTGCCCTGACCGTCGGATGATTTTTCCACAGAATCAGCCGATGTACTGCTGAAAATTTTAAGCAGAGCGTGTTTATCCTGAAGCGCTTCGGCAACAAACAAATTATATATATTCTGCTGACTGCGGCTGGCAGCTGAACTGTTGCGCTTGCGCTGATAACGGCCTTTGGAATTGAGTTCCCGCGCCTTCAGCTGATCGTTGAGTTCAAACGCCAGAATCTTTTTCAGTTTGCTGCAATTAATTTCTCTGGTCACGGGGAAGAGTATCTCCACGCGCCGATCCAGATTGCGGGTCATAAAGTCGGCGCTGGAGAGATAAAACTCCTCGCTGCCGCCGTTGGCAAAAACATAGATGCGGCTGTGTTCCAGATAGCGGTCAACTATACTGATAACGCGGATATTTTTGTTGCCGATGCCCGGTCTGAGACAGCAGACACCCCGCACGATCAATTCGACCTCCACCCCGGCATCGGCCGCCATATACAAATGGCGGATGATCTCAGGATCGGTCAGCGAGTTCATTTTTGCCACGATCCTGCCCTGCCGCCCCGCCAGAGCATGATTGCGCTCGCGGTCGATAAGCTGCAGGAGTTTCCAGCGCAGATCAAAAGGCGCGGCGCTGATCTTCTGCCACGCGATTTCGGGACGGGCGCAGCCGGTGATGATATTGAACAAAGCGGCGATTTCGCCGCACAGCACCTCGTCGCAGCTGAAAATGCTCAAATCGGTGTAAAGTTTGGCGGTCCTGTCGTTGTAATTGCCTGTCGCCAGATGCACATAGCGCCGGATCGAACCTTGTTCCCGCCTGACCACCATCAGCGCCTTGCCGTGGATCTTCAAGCCGGAAATGCCGTAGATAACGTGGGCGCCTGCCTCTTCCAAACGCCTTGCCCAGACAATGTTGTTGCTTTCGTCAAAACGCGCTTTAAGTTCCACCACCACCGTTACCTGTTTGCCGTTGGCGGCAGCTCTTGCCAGCATTGCCACTACCGGGGAATCGCCGCTCACGCGGTAAAGGGTCTGTTTGATCGCCAGCACCGAAGGGTCTTCGGCAGCTTCGGATAGCATCCGGATCACGGGATCGAATTTCTGAAACGGCACCGCCAGCAGAATTTCGCCTGCGCGTTTGATGCTGTCAAAAATGCTCTCGTTTTCGGGCAGTTCCCTGTGATCGGCAGGCAGCCACGGTTTTTCCAGCAATTCAGGCGCGGCAACCTTGCCGACGAGTTCAAAAAGCGCTTTCAAATTCAGCATACCGTTTACGGTGTAGCGGAATTCGCCGTCCAGTTCAAATTCTCTGGTCAGGAAGTTTTTCAGCGCACCGCGGGCGCGTTTTTCCACCTCCAACCGGATCGGTTCGCGACTGCGGCGCTCCAGCAGATTCAGCTCCACGCTCCGCAACAGGTCATCGCCGTCTTCTTCGATATTGAAATCCATATCGCGGGTGATCCTGAATGCGGCGCTGTCGATAATGCGGCAGCCGCTGAAAAGTTCACCGAGTTCGCTTTCGATCAGATCTTCCAGCAGCACAAAGGTTTGTCCGCCGGGTTTATCATCGGCGGCAATAAAGCGGTCAAGTACTTCAGGTACTTCCACGAACGCAAAGAGTCCGTCTTTGTCCGCATCGGGGCGTTTAAGCTGCACCGCCAGTTCAATAACTCCGTTTTTAAGCACGGGGAAGGGGTGACTGGGGTCCACCGCCAGCGGCGTAAGTACAGGCAGAACCTCTTTGCGGAAATATTTTTTCAACTGTTTGCGCGTCTTGGGTGACAGATCTTTGATCTTCCGCAGGTAAATTTGGTGTTTTTCCAGCGCAGGGATGATTTCGCTGCAAAGTATCCGCTGCTGAAGATCCAGCAGTTTATCCAGCTTCCAGCGCAAAGACCGCAACTGTTCAGCAGCACTCAGCCCGGCGGGGTCGCAACGGTGATCGCCCCGCTTGAGTGCATGGCGCAGACCGGCTACCCGCACCATGAAAAATTCATCCAGATTACTGCTGAAAATCGCGATGAACTTGAGCCTTTCCAACAGCGGTAAATCTTTACAGGAAGCCTCTTCCAAAACCCGCGCATTGAAATCCAGCCAGCTCAGTTCCCGACTGAGAAATATGTCGCTGCCGTACTCTTTTTCCATAACATTTTCCACCATAAAAAATCTGTTGTCTAAACGATCAGCCTTGCACCGGCGGCAAGTTTATGCGGATCGGCAAACGTTGCGTTATCTGAATATTTTTCTGTATCCAAAACTGTAAAGCGAGCCTGACGACCCGTCTGGATCGCCCCGACTTGCTCCAAAGCAAATATTTCTGCAATCTGCAGGGTCATTTCGCGGATTATCGTTTGAACTTCCGCCCCCTGCTCCCGCCGCAACCTGAAATACCGGGCGTGATTGCCGAAGCCCCGCGGATGGCTGACTCCGTACTCCCTGCTCCGATTGCGGGCGCTTTCGTCGCTGCCGGGAACTACCGACGGATGCGCCGCCAAAAGCTGCATATTTTTTCCGGAAAGCGTATGAAATGCCGCCGTTGCCGCCACCGAATTTTCCGCTAATATTGCCAGAAACAGCTCTTCCGGCGAAAGTTGCGCCGCTTTTGCCGCCTGATCCAAAAACATATTTTCATATTTTTCAAAACTGCCGCCGCCATTGATCAGCCGTACATTCTGCCAATATTCCGCGCAACGCTCATTGCGGACCAGCTGCAAGACTTCAGCGCGGATTTTTTCATCTTTCAGCAGCGCCATGACTTTAACATCGTCGTAACTGTCAAAAGGTGCGGGCAGGATCACACTCAACTGGGTCATGGCTGCATCGTAACAGTAAATATCGCCCGTAACGCGCAGATCGCAGCTTTCCAGCGCCCGCAGGATATGGGGCAATTTATGAAAATTCTGTTTTCCGGCGGTTTTCAAATGGCTCAGATGCAGTTTTTTCAAGCCCGCTCTCCGGGCGCAGCTGAGCATGAAATCAATGGATTCAGTCAGTTTATCGCCTTCGCTTTTCAAATGCACCGTACAGATTTTATCCTGACCGGCAACGCTGCGCATAAGTTCCACGATTTCAGGCTCGTCGGCAAAACATCCCGGCGTATAAAGCAAACCGAAAGACAACCCCGCGCTGCCCTGTGCCAGCTGTTGCTCCAACAATCGGCACATGGCAACAAGCTGAGTCCGGGTAAGTTGCTTTTGACTGTATCCTGCCACAGCCGCCCGCAAAGTGTTATGTCCGGTCAGCGCAAAAAGTTTCAGCTTGCCTGCCTGGTTGTTCACGCGCTGCATATAGGTATTAAAATCTGTCCAATCCAGTCTGATGCCGTACCGGAAGTAAAGTTCCTGCAAGTGGCTCCGGTTATGCTCCGTCAGCGGGAACGGTGAAAGTCCGCAGTTGCCTGAGATCTCGCATCCGATGCCCTGAGCGGTTTTGCCTTCCGCTTCGGGCATGGCTAAAAGCGAAATATCGGAGTGGCCGTGAGCGTCGATAAACGCAGGCGCCACAACTTCGTTTTCATCGGCAAAAATATCGTCTGCGGCGGGGGAAAAACTGCCGCGCTCGATTTTTACGATCATACCGTTGTCGGCGGTGATCCGTCCTGAAAATAAATCTCCGCCCGACCCGTCCGCTATCCTTCGGGCAACGATACGCCGTACACTCATTACTGTTGCGCTCCCGACTCCCGATTGGCATCTTTCTGCGGTTCATCCGGCGGCACCACGCTGTCCGGATCCTGCGGCACGACCGCGTATTGCAGAATAGTTATCAACGCCAGAAGCAGCACCATCTGCAGCACGATCACCACCGTAGTCGCCAGCGATCCCCACAGCATCGGCAGCGCCCCCAGCGAAGTAAGCAAGCAGAGTATATGCACCAGCTGCACCGCCCGCTTACGGCTCAAACCCATACGGACAAAACGGTGCGAGATATGGTTGTGATCGCCGATCCAGAAGGGTTTGCCGTGGATCGTCCTGACGACCGTTACTGTAACTGCGTCAAAGATCGGCACCGCCAGAATACACAGCGGGATCAGCACCGATATCCGGCTGGCGGCAATATCGGGGTTGAAAAATGTAGTTCCCGCGCTGGACAACGCCAGTAAATACCCCAGCAGATGACTGCCGCCGTCGCCCATAAAGATCGAGGCAGGAGTGTAATTGTAAAACCAGAATCCCAGCGCACACCCCGCACCTGCCGCACTTAAAGTGGCGGTAAAATACTGCTGCTGGAATCCTGCTGCCACGGTAAAAATACTCAATGCAATAAAACTTGTTCCGGCGGCAAGTCCATCCATATTGTCAAAAAAGTTTATCGCGTTCATCAGCATCATAAACCAGAAGACGGTAACGGCAAAACCGAACCACGGAGCTTCCACAAAAAGCGAGATCCGTATTCCCCCCGGCCCGACGGCAATCAGCGCCACGATCAGCTGCCCCAGAAATTTCCAATGAGCCTTCAGGTGTTTTATATCGTCAAAAGTTCCCAGCGCAGTAGCCAGGAATGCCCCCAGCGCCAGAAATCCCAATCGGTCGATCACCGAATAAGCGCCCGCAAAGTAAGTGTTGATAACCGAAGCCTGCACCACCGAATCCAACTGGGTCCAGACCAGCAATCCGCAGCCCAGTACCAGCAGCCAGCCGCAAAACATTGCCGCGCCGCCCAGCAGCGGAACTGCTTTGCCGTGAAATTTATGTTTTTCGCTGGGGCGATCCATCACCCCGAATACGGCGGCGGCTTTCTGCGCCAGCGGAGTCAGCAGCAGCAGCGCCACCGTACCGGAAATCAGCGCAAAAAAGTAAACGTGATACCATTGAATGATCATTTTTATTGACTTTCGGCTTGAAAAATCACTTCTTTACATTTATCTTAATTAAAATAACGCCTAAATTGGCGATTTCAAGTTATGGAGAATATTTTATGGGCAAACAATATGTTTTCGGTCCGGTAGCGTCCCGACGGCTGGGCATCTCGCTGGGGGTGGATATTGTCCGCGGCCACCGCTGTTCGCTGGACTGCATATATTGCGAAGCAGGGAAAACCCGCGAACTGACCACAATGCGCAGCAGCTATGTACCCATTGAAGAGCTGAAAGCGGAACTTACCGAAGTTCTTTCCACTCAGGTCGAACTGGATTACATAACTTTTTCCGGTACAGGAGAACCGACTCTGAACAGTGATCTGACCGAAATCTGCCGCTGGCTGAAAGAGCATTGGCAGCAGTATAAACTCTGTTTGCTGACCAACGGCACGCTGCTTAACGATCCGCAAGTCAGAGCGGCGCTGGAATATGTGGATCTGGCCATGCCCAGCTTTGACGCTTCCAACGACGAAGAACTGCAAATCATCAACCGCCCTGCCGCTGGAATCACCGTTGAATCGCTGGCGGAAGGGATCCGGCTCGCCGCCGCCGAATACCCCGGCAAACTGGTGCTGGAACTTTTTGTCGTGCCGCAGGTGAATGATTCAATTGAGAGTATCGGACGCTTTGTTGAGCATATAAAAACCTTCCGCGGACTGAAGAGTATTCAGCTCAACACCCTTGACCGCCCCGGCGTGGTCGATTGGATCAAACCTGCCGACCGCGCCTCGCTGAACGCATTTGTTGCCGCGCTGGAACCGTACTTTCCTGTGGAGTGCATCGGCCGCTACCGCCGCCGCAGCGCTGCGTTGTGCAAAAAAATCCCGCCCGGAAAATTCGATTCTGCCATTCTGGAGCTGGCGCAGGTGCGGCCGGTTACCGCAAGCGATATGGCAACGGCGTTGAATGTACCCGAAGAATTGGTCGCCCAACGCGCCGAAGAGCTGGTCAGCGCCGGGTTGTTGAGCGCCGAAAAGATGGAACGCGCCGTTTTTTATTGCTGTAACGGCTCGTAACTCCTGAGCAGGTGATATTTTTTACGCGGTCAGGATTGCATAAAATTGCTTTATGCTGTATATTACCTGCAATCAGGAAGTAAGAAGGATTTTTGCAATGCCCGAAAGAAAACGATCCGGAAAATCATCATCCCGTCAGGTCGGCACCGCCCCCCGGGGCAACTGGAGTCTGGCGTGGTATTTTATCGTACCGCTGTTTCTGCTGCTGGCGGCAACTGCGCCGTGGCAGCGGCTGACGGGCAACTTTTTTGCGCCCTATTTAATGCTTACCACCGCCGTCGGCGATCTGACGGCAGATCAAACGCTCAAACTGCGCAGCCGCACCGAACTTGCCAACGAGGTACTGCGGCTCAATCAGCAGAATGTCAAGTTGATAATGGAATTGGAAGAAGCCCGCACCTTTGAAGGGGAAAACCGCCGCCTGCGCGCTATGCTGAAGCTGAAAAATCCCTCGGGATACGAATATATTGCAGCTCAGGTGATCTTGCGCGACCCCTGGCTGTGGGACAGCGGTTTTACGATCGACCGCGGTTCTTACGACCAGCTGGAACCGGGGCTGGCAGTAGTAGCTCCGATGCCGGATGGGGAAAATCGGGTGGTGCTGCTGGGAGTCATCGAAAGCGTGGCCAAACATACCGCCCGGGTGACCAGCGTATTGAATCCGGAATTTCATATTTCTGTATTGCTGCCGGAATCAGGCACGGTGGGTTTTCTCAATGCAGGCTCTTTCGACAAAGCCAGCGGCGGCTTGGTGCCGATAGGTTTTCTGCCCGCCAACGGAGTATTTGTCCGCAACGAACAGCTTTATACCACCGGTTTTGAATCCGCCATACCCGCCAATCTGTGGCTGGGCAGTCTGGAAAGCGTGGAATCCACCACCCGGCCCTTCGGCGATCGGCTCTATCGGCGGGGACTTATGCGCCCCGCAGCGGAACTTGAGCAGCTGCGTACCGTAATGGTGGCGCGGCTGGTGCGGGATAAATCTTCTGAAAGTACGGCGCAGCAATGAGCAAAGCGGTCTTCATGATCTTCAGCGGTTTTCTGCTGACACTGTTGCAGCTTACTATCGGCAGCTGCGGTTGGCCGCTGCCGCTGGCGCTGATGAACTCGCTGTACATAACTCTGGCATTCGGCAGATACTGGGGGCTGAGTTCGGCGTTGCTCAATGCCCTGACCCTGACCATTCTCTACGGCGGCAGCTGGCACCTGCTGAACATTGTAACTTATCCGCTGCTGGCATTGCTGCTGGATTGGTGGCTCAAGCGCCATTGCGATACGCTGCGGATCAGCTTCTGGACACCGGGAGCGTGGGCGGCGCTGACTGCGGCGCTGCCCGCAGCGGCAGTCTGGCTCGAACAATGGCTCAGCGGCGGCGGTTCGCTGGAAAAACTCCGGGAATTGCTCTACCTGACAGCCTGGAGCGCCGCAGTTTCGGCATTGATCTTTATGTTGATGATCCTGATCGGCGAAGCCCTGACCGAATATCTGGGGCTGCCGCGTTATCTCAAGCGCAAAGGCGGTAAACACCTATGAATCAAACTAACAGTTTCCGCGCCCGGCTGCTGATAATTGCCGCAGTCATGGCCGGCGGGTTTGCCATACTGATCTTCAAGCTGTGGCACGAACAGGTGCATTACGGCGAGCGTTACCGCAAGTCCATTTCGCGCCAGTCGGTCCGTCGGGTGCGGCTGCCCGGCTTGCGGGGGCGCATACTTACTTCCGACTACTGCGTGCTGGCGGATAATGCACCTAATTACGATCTGGTATTTTATCTGCAGGAAATGCGCCGCAACTCCCGCCGCCGTACTATCGAAAATATCCGCAATATAGCTGTAACCTTTTCCCGCGAGCTGAATCGGCCCGATTCATTGACCGAAGAAGCGATCAAACGGCATATCCGCATTACCCCGGGGCTGCCGCTGGTGATCTACAAAGATCTTTCCGAAATCGAACTGGCGCGAGCCTATCAGCTTATGCCGCAAATGCCGGGAGTGGGGATCGAAATCAATCCTGTACGCAACTATCCTTTAAAGTCGCTGGCATCGCTGGTGATCGGCTTCACCCGTCCTGAATCTGCCGACAAAGCCCCCGATCGGCGGGACTTTTTCTACTACCGCGCCGATGAAGAAGGCAAATCAGGTGCCGAACGCGCTTTCGATACCATTGCCGGCGATAATCTGATCCCCGGTTTGCGCGGATTCCCCGGCTACGAACTTATGCAGGTGGATCATCTGGGTTATGTCAGCAGTCACCGCTTGGAATATATGGCGCCGATAACCGGCAACAACGTGGTGCTTTCCATCGACTCCCGCGCTCAAAAGCTGGGCGAAGAACTCTTGCAGGGCAAGCGCGGTGCCATGGTTTTGCTCAATGCCGATACCGGCGAGGTGCTGGCAATGGTATCCAGCCCTCATTTGGATATATCGCGCACCACCCCTGTCTGGAGCAAAGATTACTACCGCGAACTTTTGCAGGATAAAGATCTGCCCATGTTCGACCGCGCCGCGCGGGGCGCTTATATGCCCGGCAGCATTATCAAACCGCTGGCGGCGCTGGCAGCGCTGAAAGATAATTTTGATCCCGAAACCATCATCGAGTGCGACGGCCGCAGCATTATCAACGGCGCGCGGATCTCCTGCGCCAACCGCTACGGTCACGGCGAACTGAATCTGCTGGAAGCCATCGAGCGCTCCTGCAACGACTACTTTATCGAGCTGGGCTTGATGCTGGGCAAAGATAAACTTGCCGATATGTACGCTCAGGCAGGGATCGGCGAATCCACCAAGCTGGAAACCGGCGGGACCCGCGGCATGAATCCGGCAGCAAGTTTCAACAGCAGCAAATATAAATGGCGCAATTACGATACCGCGCTGATTTCCATCGGTCAGGGGCGGGTGCTGGTTTCTCCGCTGCAGGCAGCACGTTTTACCGCCGCCATTGCCAACGGCGGAAAACTTATGGAACTGCAGCTTTTAAAAGAAGTCTATGACGATCGGGGCAAACTCATCTTCCGCAATCAACCCAAAATTGACAAAGAATGGAATCTGCCCGCCGGTGCCATCGAGCTGGTGCATAAAGGGATGTATCAGGTAGTCAACGCCTCCCGCGGCAGCGGCAAAAGCGCCCGCAGCGATAAATTTATCATCTACGGCAAAACCGGTACTGCCGAAGTCGATACCCCGCAGGGCAGGATCAATAACACCTGGTTTACCTCTTTTGTCAAGTCCGAAAGCACCAATTATGCCCTGACGGTTCTGGTGGAAGAAGCCAAGTCAGGCGGCAGAAACTGCGCTCCGCTGGCAAAAGAATTTTTTGAACGTTATCTGAGTGAACAATTATGAGTCATCAAAATTCCCCTTCTGCCAATACTGTTTCCAATAAACCTTGGCGGGCGCTGGTCACCGGCGGTGGCAAACGCATCGGCGCCGAACTGGTCAGAAAATGCGCCGAAATGGGTTTTGCCGTACATATCCACGTTTGGCAATCGCAAACCGAAGCCGCCGAACTTAAAGCCACGCTGAAAAACAGCCATCTGCACCATGTCACACTCTGCAATCTTGAAAACGCACAGGCTCGCGCCGCGTGGCTGAAAACTCTGCCCGCTTTTGATCTTATTGTAAACAACGCCAGCGTATACCGGTTGACTCCCGCCGATGGCGTCGAAACACCCGAGATCCGTCAGCGCTATTGGCAGGTCAATACCTGCGCTCCGCTGGAAATCATTCAAAGTCAGCTCCATCACCCTGATCGGCATGACCGCCCTCTGCTGGCAGTAAATCTGCTGGATTGCGAAATCCTGACTCCCCACGGCGCCATACGGCAATATCATGAACCCGCCCCGGGAGAAGATTCCTATTTATCCACGAGAATCTATCTGGCATACGCCTTGCAGGATCTGGCATTGAAACACGCCCCCCAACTGCGGGTAAACAGCATCGCCCCCGGCCCGGTTCTGCCCCCCGTAAACTGCAAAACCGCAGGCATGACCAAAATCCTCGACCGCGTGCCAATGAAAAAACCCGTCCATACCAGCGAAATCACCGCCGCCTTGAACCTCTTCTGGCACAACCCCTCCCTGACCGGAGTAATCCTGCCCATCGACGGCGGTATGCACCTTATCCCCCGCTGAAGATCGGGGGATGGATTTTGGGGGCGGAGGAAAACTTTTTTTGAGGAAAAAAGTTTTCCTCCGCCCCCAACCCCCCACCTCCTTTCAAAAAACCTTTTTGCGGCGCTATTTTTTTGCGCAGCAAAAAAATAGCGCCCTCTTGTTTTTTAAAGGAGGGCGGTGTAATACAACCGTCGCTCGGTTGAGCAGAACTTTTGTCCGACCTGTCCGACCTGTCCGACCTGTCCGACAAGTCCGACAAAACAGTGCCACTCTTGCAATAGTAGTGTTGCCACACCCATCTCGCGCGGGTCTATCCCGATAGCGGCGGAGGAATTTTCCGCCGCCCAAACAACCGCCAAGCTCCGCGACACCCGGTTGCGCTCTTCAAAGGTCAGTTTGCTTTTTCCAAAAATAGTTCCAGCATCAGCAGATTGCCCAGCAGTTCGCTGTGATCTTTACGCAAAGAATCGTGTTCGGCAAGCAATCTTTGCAGGGCATGGGGATTCATCCAGTTATCTTTTACCAGCTTGCCTTCCAGCAAACTTGTGCGCAGCACTTCGCGCCATTCGTTGCGGAACCAGCTGCCGATGGGTACGGCAAAACCGCGTTTGCGCTGGCAGATGATTTCTCCGGCTAATTTATCCTGCATGGCGTATTTCAAAATTCTTTTGCGTTGGGCGCCTTTTTGTTTGTACTCAAACGGCAGCGTTGCGGCAAATTCTATCAACTCGCGGTCCAGAAACGGCGAACGGACTTCCAGCGAGTGTTTCATGGAGCCGCGGTCGGCTTTGACCAGAATATCATCTATCAGATAATTACCCATGTCACATTCGGCATATTTTTCCTGCCATTGCAGCGTTGTGACCTGTTTCAGCGCCTGCTGCAATATCCGTTGACCGGGCTGCGGAGCCAGATCAAGTATCCGTGAACCGTAAAGCTGCTGCTTTTGCGTTTCGCTTATCTGCATCATAAGTTGGCAATAGCGTTCGGATTCGGGCGTGGCAGCCAAACTGAGCAAGCGGCGCAGACGGGAACGGAACGAGCGTTTACCGTGGTCGGGAAAAATCATCCCGGCGCAATCGGCTAAACAGCGCAATACCGCAGGCGGCAGAATCTTATTGGCAAGCGCACAGCAGCGCATGGCATAATAGCGCTCATAGCCGCCGAAGATTTCGTCCGCACCGTCGCCTGAAAGCACCACTTTGTTGCTTCCGGCGGCAAAACAACACAGAAAGCTGTATGGCAGCAGCGAGAAATCGGCAAACGGTTCGCCGCAAACCTCTGCCAGCGAACTTAATTCTTCAAAGCTGCTGCAATCTACTTTATGCGTGCAATGCAGCAGTTTTCCACCCGTCCGCCGATTGATAAATTCTGCGCTGCAAGCCGCCAGATTGCGTTCATCGTAACGTTTTTCATCGAATCCGACGGTATAGGCGTTGATTGCTTCTGCCGAATTTTCCGCCGCCAGCATGGAGATGATCGCCGAATCGATCCCGCCGGAAAGGAAAACGCCGCAGGGAACATCGGCAACCAGCCGTTTTTTGACTGCGGAATCAAGTTTTTCCCGCAAAATTGCTGCGGCATCGTCAAAACTCAGATCCGATTTATTCCTGTAATCAACCTGCCAGTATTTTTCAGTAAAACATTCGCCTGCGGCATTAAAACGCATTATTGAGCCGGGCTGAACCTTCTTGACGTGCATATATGCGCTGTTGTTGCCGGGAATGGCGCTGTAGCTGAGAAAATCGCTGATTGCCTGAACATCCAGCTCGCCCTGCCATTGCCGATGACGTTTCAGCGCCGGAAGGGTGCTGGCAAAGACCAGCTGCCGCTGCGAAGTACTGAAGTAATATAACGGCTTTTTGCCCAGCATATCGCGCATCAGGATAAGTTCGTCGCTGCGTTGATCGTACAAGCCGAAGGCAAACATTCCATCCAGCAGTTTGAGTGCATCGCTGCCGCCGGTCAGGTAAAGCGCCAGAATAACTTCGGTATCGCTGTTGGTAACAAAGTTATATCCCTGCGCCGACAGTTGACTGCGCAGCTGCCGATAGTTGTAAATTTCGCCGTTAAAACTTATCATACAGCGCTCTTGCCCATCGTACATCGGCTGATCGGCAGCGCTGGAAAGGTCGATGATCGACAATCGGCAATGCCCGAAAACAGCCCGCCCCAGCCGCCGCTGCCGCTGCGCATCAGGTCCGCGGCAAATCAGCACTTCGCTCATGGCGCGCACCTGCTGCAGATCAGCTTCGGCGCAGGAAGTGTTGTAGATACCGACTATTCCGCACATAGGAATTGCTTTCAGTTATTTTGAGCAAGTTTCCGGGCTGCCTGAGCGATTTTTTCGACAGCGGCATTGGCTGCACGGCTCATCGCTCCGGCAAATCCGCCTGGGGTGTGTTCGGCGGCTTTTTCGCGGAAGATCAGCGAACCGCTGCTCTGTTTACCGCTGCCGCTGCGCAAAAAGTAATTCAATGCCAGCACCGCTTCGCTGCGTTCCCAGTCGAACTCAAAAGCTGTGATCGTGCAGCGCAGAGTGCCCAGTGCATCCACATCGGCGCTTTCGCTGACGGGAAAAGCCAGTTCAAAATAT
The DNA here is from genome assembly GCA_015061545.1 of Lentisphaerota bacterium. Classification (GTDB taxonomy): domain Bacteria; phylum Verrucomicrobiota; class Lentisphaeria; order Victivallales; family Victivallaceae; genus SIG78. The sequence goes on from SUWJ01000031.1 coordinate 13,778, forward strand.
CTTTGCAGCAGCCGTTCGGGAGTCTGAACCCAGCGGTTGTATTCATCCTGCACGATCTGATTATTTTTCTGCCGGTAAAGCATCCGATTGCGGCTGGGTGTGTTATTTTCAAAAACCGATACCCGGAAAAGATCCTGCTTTTTATCCGCCATCAACATTGCCAGATCGTAATTTCTGGTGGTGTGATTTTCGTGCGGAGTCAGAACACACCCGCTGACGGCAACGGTCAGCACCGCTGCGGTCAACAGCAACGCAAATTGAAGTTTTTTCATTTTTTTACACCTCTTGCAATTTGATTCATTTGGATTCCACAGGCGGTATAATCAGCACCGTTCCGGGACGCATCCGCCGGGGATCGACCTGCGGATTGGCACGCAGAATAAGCGTGTACAGCGAACTTTTGCCGTAAAACTTGCGGGCGATCCTGCCGGGAGTATCGCCTGACTGCACCGTATATTGGCGCGTTTCGCGGCTGCCGTCGGCCAACGTTTCTGCTGCCGTTCCTCCGGTAGCAGCTGCGGTGGTCGGCGCAGAAGTCAACGGCGCGGCGGAATTGCTGATACTGCCCTGGGCAACGGCAGGATTTTTCTGCATGGCGCGCAGTTTTTCCAACTCCATTTGCATAAAGCGGTATCTTGCCTGAAAACGAGCCAGCCGATCCTTGAGTTCAGCTATTTCCTGATCCTTTTCCGTCAGCTCGTTTGCCGCATCGGATCCTTTAACTGCCTGACCGCTGTTCCCGGCAACAGGTTCAACTGCGGGGGGATTTTCTGACTTGACTTGTGATTCAGACGGTTGCTCATTTACTGCGGCAGATTCGGCTTGAGCTGTTGTTTCTGCTTTATCCGGAGTTCCGACGGCGGCAGTTGCAGTTTCTCCTGCGGCAGCTTCGGCTTGAGTTTCTCCCTGACCGGTGATAAGTTCGGGCGGATCAAAGCGCTCCTTGAGCAATTCGTAGCACCGTTTTTCTGCGCGGAGTTTCCACGCTGCCACCTCTTCGGCGTCAGGAGCATTGGGCAGCACGGTCAGATAGTAATTGTAGTGGATCAGCGCGTTCAGCGGATCATCCAGCAATTCATCGTAAACACTTGCCAGCCGCAGATGGGCATAAACGCAGTTGGGTCGCCGCTTTATCAGCGAATAAAAATGCTGCAGCGCTTCCAGCGCATGGCCCGAGTTCAACGCATTTTCGCCCTGCCTGAAAAGCGGATGCCGCCGTTCATCGCCTTCGGAACAGCCGCTTGCCGCCAGCAGAACACTCAACGCAGCAAAAGTTATGTACAGAAAATTCTTCACAGCACTCTCCCTGCAGCGCGGGCAATGGTGTACAAATATGAACAGCCTGCCAACGCGGCATTTTCCAGCCTGAAAATATATTTGCCCAGCGTTATTCCCCTGCCGTTTTCGCTTAAAAGCTCAATTTCGTTTTCATCGAATCCGCCCTCGGGACCTACCATCCACGCCAGTTTCAGTTTGCCTTCTGTCGGCAAATCCTGCGGCAGCAGCACCGAACCGTGCTGAGCGCCGAAAAAGATCAGCATACCCTGCATACGGCAATATTCAACAGCTTGCGCCACCGTTTGCGGAGAGTGTATTTCGGGCAGAAACGGATTGGTGGATTGCTTGCACGCTTCTTCCATAAGCAGATACCAGCGTTCGGGGATCGACTCCTTTTCGGCAACCGAATAACGGCACTTCAGCGGCGTGATGCTCGCTGCCCCCGCTTCGGTAACCGGCTTGAGCAAAGCATCAAGTTTAGCATTTTTCGGCAGAGCCGAAAACAGATGCACTTCTGTATCGCTGCGCGGAAAAACAGTTTTGCTCAGAATCTTCACTTCCCGTTCTGCGGTGGCTTCCGCCAACGCTACAGTACCGTTGCCGTCGCAAAGTTTGATCTGTTCACCCGCCCGGCAGCGCAGCGTCTTGAAAAGGTGATCGTGTTCGCGCTTTTCCAGTTGGGCAATGGTGTTTTCGGCGGGAATATTTTTCAGAAAAAAAGTGTGCATAATCTTACTTTTTTCCTCCGGCAGTCAACCGTCTGACGTGTTCAAAAAGTACGATCGTAGCCGCCTGTGCAGCGTTGAGCGATTCAAAATTCCCCGGCATGGGAATCGTTACCCGACTCCCTGCGGCACTGCTTTCGATACCGTGAGCCTCGCTGCCGATAACCACCACGCTGCGGTCAAAAAGCGCTTCGCACTCGAAACAGCTTTCGCCGCAATGGGGATCGGTCAGGAAAAAGTTTTTGTAGTTGCAGCGTTCGGCAAACTGCCGCAATTCATCCAGATCGGCAAATTCCCGCAGCTGCATGGAAAATTGCGCCGCCAGCGAAGAACGGATGACTTTGGGCGCATAAGCATCGGCGGAACCCGCAGTAAACCAGAACTCCCGCAATCCCGCCGCCCGCGCAGTACGCAATATGGTGCCGAAATTGCCCGGATCGCCCAGCTGATCAACTGCTATAATAAACGGATCGGCAGGCGCGGGAAAATCCTCCGGTCTGACCGAAGGGCGCCGCAGCAGCAGCAATATGCCCTGACTGGTGACGGTGCCCGAAAGTTTTTGCAGTTTATCATCGCTGACCTGCACAACATCGCAGCTTTCGGGGAACTCGAATCCGCAGCGCAGCTTTTCAGAAATTACTGCCAAAGTCACGCTTGATGCCGCCGGAGAGTTGAGCAACTCTCCGCAGCAGCGCACCCCTTCGCACAGGCAGAAAGGACTCTTTTTGCGGCCGTGACGACTCTGTAATTCGGCAAACTGCCGCTCGATGCGGTGCGTAAGACCGATCAACACAAAAGACCCCCTTTCACCAATGGCAAATCAGGCAAATTCAGCCGGGAAAGAACAACTTTTTATCGGGCGTCGTTCAGCAATCCGGCAATGATCATACCGAACTGACGGGACGCGGCAACATCTTCCGCAGGCAGAGTCTTGACAAAAGCGCGACCCGCTTCAAGAATGTTCCTGGCAGCACTCTTATCTTTGGCAAGCAAATAGTTACGGCCGGCGGCGGCATAAGCCTCGGCTGCAAATACGGCGCAACCGGGCTCGCGGCAACTTTTGGCAAAATCGGCAAAAGCGGCGGCGGCTTCGGCATATTTGCCCTGCAATTCGTCCAGACCCGCCAGATTGAGTTTGGCGCGGCAGCCGGAACTTACATCGCTGTCATCGGCAGCAGCTTTGACCAGCGCGGCGCGGGCTTTGTCGTAATCTTTGCTGTTGATATACATACCTGCCAGCTGCAGATAGATCGCGCCGGGGGCGTTGCTGAATTTGCTGATCGCCTGTTCCAGTTCGGCAGCATTTTTGGCCTTGGCATAAGCCAGAGCCGCATCGCGCCGATTGTTCTGCATAACCGATGCAACCGTAACATAAACTGCCACCGCCACCACCGCAAGAATGGCAACGATAACGATTTTTTTCCAATGATTGGCAAGGAAGAACTCAAAACGGTCGAAGTCATCCATAACTTCGCCCATCTGCGAGTTGATTTTCTGCTGACGTTTCAAATTTACACTGCTCATAATTAGATTCCTTTCTTTAAAATAAATATAAAACACGCACTAATATAACCGCAAAAAGCCGCAGTTGCAACTGCTCAGCAGCAAAAAAGTCATAAAATATGGATTTATACGCCCATATCAAGTTTAAGTCCGCAATTCAGCGCTGTTTCAAGTAAAGGAAAAAGGCTGTTGCAAAACTCCGCAAGTTCTGCAACAGCCTTCGGTAATTTTTCGTAATACAGCTTATTTTACTGTGAACACAGCCTCGCCGACTTTGCCCGACGCCAGGCAGCGGACTTTCACCGTCACCTGACCTGCGGTCATATTGGCAGCCGCAGTTTCGTTGACCGTCAGCTGACCGTTTTCCGCAGCGTAGTAACCGCTGCCGGGCAGGGTTTTGCCGTTGGCATCCAGCAGCGTAACTTCCACAGGCAGCAGCGCTTTGATCGCACCGCTCCTGCCGCAGATCTGCGCATTGATGCTGAAGGCTTCGCCCCGGGCGACTTCGGTTGCCGAAACGGAAGTATTGACCTGTTCCACCGCTTCGGGCAGCAGGATTATCAGCTGACCGCCGGCGGCAGGCATTTTACTGACAAATTCCACCACACCATTGGCGCTTTTGATTGCAATCGGCTGATGTTTGACTGCATCGTAAGCGGCAGCGGCATTGCTTTTGATTCTGATCGTTGCCGTGTTGGGCAGACCTTTTTCCATAACGCGCTTCCACTGACCGATGTAGTCGCCGAAGGTACGTTTGTCGTTGACCATAAAGAGGTATTCGCCTTCGCCTGCCTGACGGGTGCGCAGCACCACATCCTGATTGTCGGCGCTGTAGCGGGGAGTGTAATGCTTTTTGAGCATAGCGGCGATCTGACGGCCAAGCTGCTGGAAATCCGCCTTGGCCTGACGGGGATCAAGGTCCTTGCGGCGGATGGACTTGAGGCGCAAATCCACCGAAATTTCAGGCGGGGTAAATTCGTCACCCACAATGATAACTCCCTTGCTCTGCAGCTCTTTGACCTTATCGACCACCGAACGGGTCATCACTTCCGCACCGGGAATAAACAACACCTTCAGATTGTCGATATTTTTATTGGTCAGCAAGTGATCGTCAAAAATCACCCCCACGGGGAAATGCGCCCATTGCAGCGCCAGATGCAGATCTGCCGCCCAGTTGCGGCTCCAGCCCACCGGGAAATGCTGCTGGGCGTAAAGCGTGGCGGGGAAGGTTTCCAGAATCGCCACTTCCAGCGGCTGTTCATCCGCCTTTTTCAGCACGGGCCCCAGCGGTTTGATCACATTATGCACCAATTCCTGCAGCGCCTTCTGCGACTCGCTGTTGGTGTAGCGGTACTGGTGTTTGTTATCTTCTCCCGTCAGCGAGTTGGCACCGTGATACTGGATACCGGCGATCTTGCGGGAGATCTTGCTCCAAAGGGCAATGCGCAGCGCATCCGGCGGCAGCGTCATATAAACCGCCTTGGGTTCCCGCGCCAGCCATTCGGGCTTGTTCTTAACATTGCTGCCGGGGGCGGCGGCGCTGCGGTACCAGATGATCTGGGTCATGCTGAACACCTTCTGCCCGGGATAACCATCCGCCATCGCCATCAGTTCGTCGGTGGTCTGACCGATTTTGATCGGGTCGGGGTTGGTGTAGGTCCAATGGGCGATAGCGTCGCACTTGCCGCCCGAACCCCAGACCAGCGGCACGCGTACCGCAGGATCGTGGAAGGTGGTAAAGTCGTGCTTGATATATTTGTGCAGTTCGGCTGTGATCTTGCTGTGCAGATCGTTCCAGCCGTCGCCGCGGGTCCAGAACCAGCGGTAGAAGTTGAGCTCCTTGTCATCGTCAGGAATAATGCGGTCCACCGACACCAGATTGGCGCGGCGGGCAGTCGGATACTTGCCGCGGATGCTTGCGGGCATATCGTAACCGGAGTATTGACGGAAAGCATCGTTCATGCGGCCGGAAAAGTCCACATTGGTACGGTCGCGCTCTTCGCTGATGGAGAGAGCAATCGTCCACCCCGGGTGTGAACCCAGATTCTGCGCCGAAGCGGCAACCGCGTTCAGCAGTTCCTTCTGCAATTCTTCCCGGGAGGGGTCAACGCTGGCAGGCACGATGGTGCTGTTGTTGTAGCCTGTACGCAGAAAACGTTTCTGCTGGGTGAAGCGGCGATCCGTGGTGATTGGAGCGTAAGTATAAACGCCGTTCTTCAAATATTCATCCAGCAACTCGGTGTACGCAGCATAGCCGCTGGGGCCCAGTCCGCCGCTGTGGGGAACCAGACTCATACCCATATGAGTAAAACCGATCCGGGTGGCGCTGCTCAGCGGCAAACCGCCCCAGAGCATCACCGGCATATAATCGCCGGGCTGGGGAACGATGGTAAAATTGTCTTTGCACACGGCAAGTTTTTTGCCGTCTTTATCCAGCAAAGCCATGTCCAAAGCGTAATCGCCGGGCAGCAGATTGCTGTCGATAGCCAGCGCAACTTTGTTGATCTTGCCCGCGTCCACCTTCGGCACTGCAATTTTTTTGACGCCCATATCGCTGGTGACTTCCAGCGTAAGATCCTGACAATTCTGCTGGGAGAAGTTGCGGATATTCACCTGATATGCCGCATTTTCTTCGCCACGGAGAAATACCTTGCGATCCACCGGACTTTTGCCGATCTGCAGCGGCTGCCATTCGAGTTTTTCCAGCGTCACTTTGTAGATCGAACCGCCCAGCGGCCAAAAGCTGGAACCCTGACGGTCACCCAGTACGGGAGTACGGAAAGGCGGAGCCAGAAAGCCCTGATTAAGAATACAAGTTCCAGCCAGATTGCCGTCAAAGGTAAAAGTGGCGCGGTCGGAAGCGTTGAACTCCATAACCAACGTGTGCTTTACATCAGGCTCAATACTGACCATGTTTGCCTGCACCTGCTGGCTGGCAGTACCGTAACCGAAAGCGGCACAGATGCGGTAATTACCGCCGATGGCAGGATTCAGATAAAGTTGAAAACCGCGGTGAAAATTCTTGTGGGCAGGCGTAGCATTGGGCATCGTTACATACTTGCTGTCCCAAAGCATGGCAGGCGTCTTGTGATTGAATTTACCATCCAGCGAAAATTCGATGGTCAGGCGGAAGGCCTTATCCACAACAACTTCAGGATAAATGCTGTTCATCGCTGCGCCGCCGACCTTGCCGGAGGCATCTTTTACCTGCAAAGCACCATCAGCTATCTTAGTATCGCCGCGGGTGTACAACTTGAATTTACTGTTGGGTTCTGCCTGAGAGAAATCCCAGACGATCTTTTCCGCCGCCATCGCGCAGAAAGTCAGCATAAAAGCTGCAAACAACATAGAAACTGTCTTTTTCATAATCATCAACCTTCTGCGTTATTTGAGTACATTGAGGGTGATCGGCTTCCAGATACCGCCGGCATCGGCGGCATCCTGCACGCGCACGATCAGCACATTTTTCTGGTTCCACTTCAATTCTTTGGTGCAGTCCACATCAAAGGGTACGTTCCAGCCCGACAGACCGATATCGTGGCAGCCCAGATAAGTACCGTTGAGCCAGATCCACGCCGATTCGTCCACCGCGCCGAAATGCAGTTCCACGGCGTTGTGGTCGATTTTTTCCGGCGCATCGAACTCAATGCGGTACCAGGCAAAACCATCGTAATTCTTGTAGCCGAGGGATTCCCACCAGCCGACTTTTGTATCCTTCCAATTGGAAACGTCGCAATCGACTTTGTAGTAACCCTTTTTATGGCCGTCGATCTCTTTATCCAGAATAAACTTCCAGCCGGTAGTGGGCAGCTGCACACTCTTGACTGTAGCAATGGAGTAGTCCCAGGAAGGGTTATCCCGCAGCAATCTTATTTCCCGCTGGAAGGGCCAGACCGATGCGCTGGCAAGCTGCCGCAAATCAGGATTTTTTTCGGTCGATGCCATCTTTTCCAGCAATTTGCCCGCGGCAGCATTTTTCTTGCTGTAAAGCCCGATCAGCGCTTCGGCGGCGGTTTTGCGCACCATCGGATCGGCATCCGAGATCGCCTTAGCCAGCACGTCCAGACTTTTTTCCTGCTTGAGTTGGTAATATTGCCAGATGGCGCTGCGCCGGATCTCAGGATCGGTGCTTTTAAGGTATTCAGCAGACTTTGCAGGATCTGCTGCCACAGCTTTTCTGAATTCACGACGCATGGAAACAATATCAGAATTGCCGCCAAAAGCAATTCCGCATACCGTTGCCAGAGTCAGCAATCCAGCCATTTTGCAATGAATAGTGTTCATTTTTTCCTCTGCTTTTGCTTGGTTTGTTTTATATTTATTGAAAATAAGTAGCTGTAATAAATATACAATACTCCTTGACGCGTGTCAAGGCTGAATCTTAAAAAAAAAGCTCTTTTTATGCAATTTTTTTTATTTCAGCCGTTAAAGGAATGGGCTCGCGCGGTCAAAGCGGCTTTGCCCATTCCTGAAAACAGCGGATTACTGCTTGTTTTCGTCGTAATCTTTAGGCATACGCGCCCAGTTAGCGGAATACCAGTTACCATTGCCTTCGGTAATGGATTCATGGTAGGCGTGACCGCCGAGGAACAAGCGCCCGAAGCTGTTGGCGTGGTTGCGCTGACGGGCAGGCGTCATACCGCCGTTACCGGTGCAGTCGGCAAAAATAATGCTGCCGGGGTTGCTGCGGCCGAAGATATTACGGCTGCGGCCGACACCGACCGCATCACCCAACTGAGCTTTGGCTTCGGTTTCATCCCAGAACCAGTAGGTATAGCTTACACCGTAGTAGTTACCCGAAGTATTATAGTTACAGTTGGCTGTATCGCTGGGGCAGCGGAAGTAGGTATCGACCTGTTTGGCAAGCTGATCGGTATCAGCAGGCGCCTGATTGCTGAAGTAACCGCCGAAAATCAGCATGGTCGGAGGACGGTAGTAAATATTGATCGCAGTCATATTGCGTTCGTAATTGTTGTTGTGCGACACACCGGGAGCCTTCGGACAGTAATCTTTGTTGGCAAGACCATACATATGGCAAGCCAGACCGATCTGCTTGAGGTTGTTGATACAATTGGCAATACGGGCGCGTTCACGGGCTGCGGAAAGCGCAGGCAGCAGCATCGCCGCCAGAATGGCGATAATGGCGATGACAACGAGGAGTTCAATGAGGGTGAAGCGCAGCTTCACCCCACCATGGTGGGATTTTGCGGAATTGGTCATGTTCAACATAACACTTCTCCTTTTGTTTGTTTTGTAAAATTTATTGCTTGCAAACATCTGCGGAACCGCCCGCAGTTTGTGTTTCATTATCAATTATACTGCAAAACACAAAAAAATACAAGCACTATTTGACATTTCTTTAGCATTATTTGACATTTTTTTATTTTGTGCTATCTTTAATTTACTAAAGATTTTTACCAGGGAGTTTTTTATGAGTTTTAGACCGGGCAGTACTTTCCGCAACTACGCCGCATGGAACGATTTTAAACTTGTCTGCCGCAAAACTTTGCACAGCAACAACAGCAATACCCCGGGTGAACACTATCACTCCGACTTTTACGAATTGGTGGTCGTTGCCGATGGCAGCGGCAAACACTCCTGCGGCGGTCAGGAATGGTCAATTCAGCGCGGAAATGTATTCCTGATTCAGCCCAACCAGAGTCATTGCTATATGGAATACGACAATCTCGTGATCTATAACTTGTTGTTTTCAAAGTATTTTCTGGAATACACCCTGCCTGATTTGAACCTGCTGCCCAATTTTCAGCTGCTCTTCAATTCAACGGTAAACACTCACTGCAACATTCTCTGCGGAAGTATGTATATATCCCCGGCGGCTCTGCCTGAAATATTGAATCTGCTGGAAGAAATGCATCAACGCAATTCCGACCTCCAACCGGGTGATAAAACGCTGCTGCTCAGCAATTTTGCCCGCGTAATGTATCTGCTGACGCACAACATCTCCCACGGCAGCGGCAAAAGTTCCGAAAACACCACCAAAATCAGCCGGTTGCTTGCCGAATTGCAGCAAACCTTGAACGAACAATGGAATATGGAAAAAATGGCACAGCTCTGCAATATGAGTATTTCCTGCTTCCGCCAGCACTTCTTCAAAATTACCGGCACTCCGCCCATTGATTATCTGCTGAAGCTGCGTTTGAATCAAGCCGCCGCCGCGCTGGAAAACACCGCCGCACCCGTAAGCGACATTGCCTTTGCCTGCGGCTTCAAAGATTTCAACTACTTTTCGCGGCAATTCAAAAAATATTTCGGCATCCAGCCGTCACGTTACCGCAAACAGGCGCAAGCGAGCAAAGTAATCCGCATAACCAAAGCATAATTCCCGCGCCGGGAATCCGGCGGCAGCAAACTTTATCAACACAGCAGAGATCATACCATAATAAGTTGCTCAGAAAATGATTTTTCAGTGATCCGTAACTGCTCACACAGCTTGTTTCAGTTCAGCGATTGCAGATAGTTGCGGAGTATCAGCAAACCTTTTTGCAGCATTTCGGCGCTGTCGGGCGAAGATACCGCCAGACGGACAAAGTTCCCCGGTGTGCGCAGCGCCGTAAAGCGGTACGCACAATAACACCTTACGTTGCGCTGCATAAGCTGCCGTTCCAGTTCAACTTGATCTATCCTCAGTTCAGGCAGCGGCAGCCAGCGGAAAAACGCCGACGTACTGCCGGGTTTGACTGCCTCGGGAAAGATGGAATCGAGTATATCGTTGCGCTCCTGCGCCAGCAGCGCTTTCTGCTCCAGCAGTTTGGCGGCTTTACCGCTTAAAATCAGTTCGGTGGTGATTTCCGCATCCAGCGACGAGGTCTTGATATTCAAATAAAACAATGCGTTCAGCAGCCGGCTGCGGAATGCTTCGGGAAACGCCGCAAATGCCACCCGCAAACCGTTGCAAAGCGCCATCGTGGAGTTGCATATATAAAATGTCTGCCCGGGCAGCCGCGAGAAAAACGAGTGATAACTCCCATCCTGCTGCGGCAATATTCCTGTATTGTCATCTTCGATCAAAATCAATTTATTGCGGGCAATGATCTCCGACAGTTCGTCCTTGCGCTTTTCAGGAATCGTACAGGTGGTGGGATTGGCGCAGTTAGGCATTAAAAATATCCCCCGCACCGACTCCCGGCGGCAGGCTTCCGCCAGTTCATCGGGCAGCATACCGTACTCATCGCCCCGCACCGGGTGCAGCCTTATATGCGACAATCGTGCCGCGCCGATCAGATTGGAGTAGGTGTATTCATCCACCGCCACCTTGTCGCCTATGCGGAAAAGCGACAGCAGCGCTGCACTTATAGCGTTCTGCGCACCGGAAAAAATCGCGGTGTGTTCGCTGTCGGTATGCACATCCATCTGACTCATCCAATGGGCTCCCGCCGCCCGTTGATGCAGATGCCCCGCCGGTTCGGTGTAGTTGTAAAGTTCTTCGATATACCCTTTTTTCAGCACATTTTCGCTGGCTTCAATAATCGGCGTCCGAATACGGTCGAAGCCTTTGACCAGCCCCAGTTCGATCATAGTTGCGGAAGCGCGCGGAGCTTCGGCAGCAGTTTTTCCGGGCAACGGCGATACAAATGTTCCCCGCCCCGTAACGCCGTAAATCAGATTTTTTTCCCGGCAAAGATTGTATGCCTGAGTAACTGTTGTAAAGTTCAGATCCAGAAAATCCGCCAGTTCCCGCTGGGGCGGCAGGCGGGTTCCGGGTGCCAGTTTCCCCGAAATTATATCTCCTTCCAACGCGTTTGCCAACGTCAGATAAAACGGCCGTTTGAGTTGAGTACGGTCGGGCAGCCAGCTCAGATAAAAGTTTTCAAAAGAATTTGTCGGCATTTTATTGTAATCCATACAATTTTTCAATTTGTATTGAATATAGCACCTCATTATATTAAAGTCAAATCAAAATTCCCGAAAAATCCATTTGATCAACAAAAAAAGGAGTTTGCAATTATGAACAACGAACAATACCAACTCAACTGCGACCTTGCCCGTATGCTTAAAGGCGGAGTGATTATGGACGTTACCACCCCGGAACAGGCAAAAATCGCCGAAGCAGCCGGAGCTTGTGCGGTAATGGCGCTGGAACGGATCCCTGCCGATATCCGTGCCGCAGGCGGCGTGTCGCGCATGAGCGATCCTGCCATGATCCGCGGTATCCAGCAGGCGGTATCCATTCCGGTTATGGCCAAGTGCCGGATCGGGCATATTGCCGAAGCTAAAATTCTGGAAGCCATCGAAATCGACTACATCGACGAAAGCGAAGTTCTCAGCCCCGCCGACGATATTTATCATGTCGATAAACGTGCCTTCAAAGTCCCCTTTGTCTGCGGCGCCCGGGATCTCGGCGAAGCATTGCGGCGCATCGGCGAAGGCGCTGCCATGATCCGCACCAAAGGCGAACCCGGCACCGGTGACGTGGTTCAGGCGGTACGGCATATGCGCAAGATGAATCAGGAGATCCGCCGCGTAGTCAATATGCGCGAAGATGAGCTTTACGAATGTGCCAAAACCTTGCAGGTGCCTTATGATCTGCTGCGTTATGTTCACGAAAACGGCAAATTGCCGGTGGTGAACTTTGCCGCCGGCGGCGTGGCGACTCCCGCTGATGCGGCATTGATGATGATGCTGGGGGCGGAAGGCGTCTTTGTCGGATCAGGCATCTTCAAATCGGGCGATCCGGCTAAACGGGCGGCGGCAATCGTCAAAGCAGTTACCAACTATCAGGACTTTGCCATGCTGGCAGAACTCTCCTGCGATCTCGGCGAAGCTATGGTCGGAATCAATCCCGCCGAAATAAAAATCATTATGGAAGAACGGGGTATTTGATGAAAATCGCACTTCTGGCGCTGCAGGGCGACTTTGAAGAACACGCCGCCGTCTTCCGCCGATTGGGCTGTCAAACGTTGTTTCTGCGGCAGGCGCGGCATCTGCTTGAACCATTCGAAGGCATCATCCTGCCCGGCGGCGAAAGCACCGTGCAGGGCAAACTGCTCCGCGAGCTGAACATGATGGAACCGCTCAGAAAAATGATCCTTGACGGCAAACCGGTCATGGCAACCTGCGCAGGTACCATCCTGCTGGCAAAACAGCTGCTGGATGACCCCACGCGCCACCTTGCCACGCTGGATATCGCCGTCAGACGCAACGCCTACGGCCGCCAGTTGAGCAGCTTTCACATCCGCGGAACCTTCGACGATATAAGCAATGTACCCATGAGCTTTATCCGCGCCCCGCAAATCGAGTTCTGCGCCCCCAATACCCAAGTTGTCGCCGAACACCACGGCAGAATAACCGCCGTCCGCCATGCCAACCAACTGGCAATGACCTTCCACCCCGAACTCGACGGCAACACCCAAATCGCCGAATACTTTATAGAAAAAATCTGTTCCAGATAATGATCGGTACTTGAGGAGGGGAAAAAGACCTTTTAAGGAAAGGTCCTTTTTCCCCTCCTCAAACTCCACCCCTCCTATGAGAGACGGTTTGTCAAATTTTATTTGTTAAAAAAACGTAAAAAATATGAAAATCAGCAGAAGATGATTCCCAATGTTTGCTTTTGTCTTGC
>SUWJ01000032.1 GCA_015061545.1 Lentisphaerota bacterium
CGGCAAACTGCCCTCTCATGCGTTCGCGGCCCTGACCGGGCTTTGCGGCGTTCCGCCGCATGAGCTGTTGGCGAGCTTCATTGTGTTGCAAAACTCTGAATACTTGAAGGGCATTTATCTATTTGTGCAACAAATAGATAAATGCCAAGAAAAGGTTTGGGAAAAAGGGGTAGAGTTTGAGGAGGGGAAAAAGGACCTTTCCTAAAAAGGTCTTTTTCCCCTCCTCAAGTACCGACCCTTATTGGGAACAGGGCGTTTATTTTTGGGGAGTTTTGTTGAAAAAATACCCGAATGGAATATGTATTGCCGATAACGATGTTGAAAAATTAAAAAACGGCGTTTCAAACACGATTGAAACAAAGCGTATTTCAGACAGAAATTTCAATCATGTTTGAAGTCAAGAGTTTTTATTTGCCAGATTTCCGCTCCGAAAAAGCGTTATCAATACATTTTTTACAAATCTTTTTCGGTGGCGTCGGGTTCAAATTCCCAAGTGGATACGGCGTGATTGCGGTCCCAGCGTTCGGGGTGGCGGTTTTGCAGATAAAAGAGCAAGGCGCGCACGTCCGGGGGAACGTCTTTGGTGATGGTGCGCCGTTTCAGGACTTCCAGAACTTCACCGCTTTTTTTATCGACCAGTTCTTCGGCGGAACTTTCGCTGACGGTAAAACCCAGCGCCCGTTTGAGTAAAGCCTGTTCCGCCCGGTCGGCGGTGGAAGGCGCCTGCAGCGCGGCGGCAAGCTCGGCGTGGGATTTTTTCCAGCGGGCAAATTGTTCAGGTGCGGTGTCAAGCAGGCGGATGATCTCATTTTCCTGCAGGCCGTGACGGGTGAGAATATCGGCAACTTCGGCGATTTCCCGGCGGTAACGTTGGGTACTCATTATGTATTGACCTTTATTTTTATCAGGCGGAAAATTCCGCAATTTATTAAGTTTATTCAAGATTCGGTCGGCACTTTGCGCTATTTATATACATTTTTGTCAATCTGATTTGATAAAAAATAAAAAAAAAGTGGTTAAAAACTGGAAATTTGATCTCTGCGGCGATAAAATAACTTGTGAAATCGGAAAAGAGTGCTCTGAAAAAAAGAAGATCGCTATGAAGGATACCAAACGGGCTCAGGTAATTCGCTTGCTTAAACAGCAGGTTCTGGCAGCTGAAGGCGGTATAAGCCGTGCGGAAGCCGCCGGAAGGCTGGGGATCGATCTGCGTACCGCCGCGTCTTATCTGGAACAGCTTACTGAATGCGGACTTTTGTATTGCGAAAAGGTTGTATCAGGCGGCAAGGGCCGACCGTGCAGCATCTACCGCAGCAATGCCGATAATCTCTGCTTTCTGGGGCTGCGCATATCCAGCAGCTTGAGGATCACCGGCGTACTGATAGACTCCCGCGGCAGGGAACTTAAGAGTTGTGCCGTGGAACTGGAGCCTGAGTTCAGCCGCTTGAGCGCCTTCAACGCGATTCTGGGTTTGGTCAGAGAGAGCTGCAAAGAACTGGAAGGCAGGGTGCTGTACGGTATCGGGCTGGCAATTTCGCGCTGGCTGCAGCCGCCGCTGGCGGGGGAAGATGTTTACGCCAATTTAGTGAATTTTCTGCGGCGGGAAACCGGTGTGGCAGTTTACCGCGATGTGATAATCAACGTGGATGCTTTTCTGCTGGCGCGGCAGTTGAATTGCCGTAACCTGGCGCTGATCCACGCCGGCGAGGTGATCGAGTTCGGTCTGGTGCGCGATGGCGTGCCGGTGTCGGAGTTTTCCAAGCGCGAAGAGTGGCTGTCGCACATATGCGTCAAGCCCGACGGGCGGCGGTGCTATTGCGGCAAATACGGTTGTTTCGAAAATTATGTTACCAGCGGTTCCCGACGGGAATTGTTCAACAGCAGCAGCAATCGCGGAGCGACTCAGCGGGCGCTGGGGGAAATGCTGGGTGCGGCAATGGTGCGGCTGGTGCGCAAGTTTCCCGTGGATGCGATCATTATTCTGGATGGCAGCGATATGTTTTTTAATGCGGAAGATTATTTTTCGGTACACAGCAAGAGTAAAATACCGCTGATCCGCCATCGGGTATCGCCGAACGGCGAACAGGCTGCTGCATTTATGGCGGCTTATTTTGAGTTACACCGTTATACCGGTGATGAATAACAATTCAACCCCTAAAACAAGGAGTATAAAAAAATGAGTAATCCTGAACTCGCTATCAATGGCGGCGCCAAGGCTGCCGAAGGTTTGCCGAATCGTTTCCACTTCGGCAAAGAAGAAAAAGCCGCAGCAGATGCTTTGTTCGATCAGAGCATTGCCACGGGTAACGCCATCGGTTACAATGGTCCCGAAGAAGAAGCGTTCGGTAAGGAATTTGCCGAATACCTCGGCGGCGGTTACGCCGACGGTGTCAACGCCGGTACCAATGCCGTGTACGTTGCACTCAAGAGTCTGCAGCTGCCTCCGTTTTCGGAAGTGATCGTCGGCTGCGTTACCGACCCGGGCGGGATGATGCCTATTGTGGAACTCAACTGCATTCCGGTTCCTGCGGATACTGAACCCGGCAGCTACAACGCCGGTGCTGCTCAGATCGAAGCGCGTATTACCGAACGTACCAGCGCCATCGTGGTTGCCCATATCGGCGGCGAACCTGCTGATATGCCCGGCATCATGAAGGTTGCCGAAAAATACAATCTGCCTGTGGTCGAAGACTGCGCTCAGGCTCACATGGCGATCATCAACGGCCGCAAGTGCGGTACTTTCGGTACCTGCGGATCGTTCTCGTTGATGTTCGGCAAACATATGTGCGTCGGCGGTCAGGGCGGTGCGGTCTTTACCAAGAGCGAAGATCAGTACTGGAAAATCCGCCGTGCCGCCGACCGCGGCAAGCCCTTCAACCTGGAAGGCCATACCAACGTGCTGTCTGCCATCAACTGCAATATGGATGAATTTCACGCTGCGATCGGCCGTGCCCAGCTCAAGAAACTGCCCGGCATCGTGGAACGCCGGTTGAAGTTTGTGCAGATGATGTTTGACCGCGGTTTTGACAAGCTGGCGAGCATCTACATTCCGCAGAAAGATCTGCGCGAAGGTTTCCAGAGCTGCTACTGGTGGTGGCGTCTGCGCTTTGTGGCCGAAAACATGAAGTGCACCCGCGAAGAATTCTGCGCCGCGCTGCAGGCTGAAGGTCTGAGTATTGCGCCCAACTACCGCGCCGCGCTGCCCGCTACTCAGGAATGGTTCAAGGATCGCGCCAACAAGCATCCGTGGAACAACCCGCTGTACAAGGGCGATCCCAATGCGGAATATCCCACCCCCAACTGCGATGCTACCATGAGCACCGACTTCAACTTCTTCTTCAACGAAAGTTATGGCGAAGCCGAAGCCGACAAAGTCATGGCAGCGTTCAAGAAAGTTACCGACGCTTTTGCCAAGTAATTAAACTTGTCTGGTTACAGAAGGGCTGTTGCAAAACTGTTTTGCAACAGCCTCTTTTGTTGTCTTCCTTTAGGACAAAAAAACTGCTGCAAAACATAAGTTTTTGCAGCAGCCCAATTGATTTTTATTCAAGGATTTTATTTTAGTCTACAATGATCCAATTATTACCGGTTTTTTCCAGTTTATAGGTTTCTTTTTTATCTTTGCCTTTTTCTTTGTAGGTAAAGACGATTTCCGCCTTATTGCCGGTGATTTTTTCGGAGGTGCATTTGCCTTTGAGCATGGGGGCAAAATCTTTGGCGACATCGGCTTTGAACTCAGGCATTTCTTTGACCAGATCTGCAAGCGTTCCGATCATCTTTTTCAATTCATCGGCTTTGACATATTTTTTAGCTTCGGCAAAATCCGATTTCGCCATGGCAGTGTAGAATGCCGCGATGGTTTCGGCTGGCGTGGTGGGCTTTTTGATCTTGGCGGCAGCTTTTTTTACTTCGGCAGCAGCTTTTGCTTGAAGTGTGTTTTTCCCTGCGGCTGCAATATCTTTGCCAACGGCAAAAGAGAGAGCAGATACGGCCATGATCACGACAGCAGCAAATTTGATTTTTTTCATTGTCCCGACTCCTTTTTTAACGGTTGGAACTACTATAACGCCCGGATAATAAAATGTCAAGATTTTTTTTCAGAAAAGCTGAATTTGAAATTAGTTTTTTGATTTTTTTGCATTATATTAGCAAACAATAAAAGAAAGGTTGGTTTTTGTGAAGAGTAATCTTGATGAGTTTTATCCTGCGGCGTTGACCATTGCCGGCAGCGATTCCGGTGGCGGTGCAGGCATACAGGCAGATTTGCGCACATTCAATGCTGCGGGCGTTTTCGGCTGCTCGGTAATAACTGCAGTTACGGCTCAGAATCCGCGACAGGTCAGCTACGTGGAAGTCATGCCGCCGAAAGTGGTGGCAGCTCAAATCAAAGCGGTGCTGGGGACTCTGGCGGTTCGGGCGGTCAAAACCGGGATGCTGGGTAATGCAGAAGTGGTTCACACCGTGGCAAAAGAGCTGCAGAACTGCAAGCTGCCGCTGATCGTGGATCCGGTAATGATCTCAACTTCAGGCAAGGAATTGCTGGACGCCAGCGGACGGGAAGCGCTGAAAAATGAATTGCTGGTTGCGGCGGATTTGATTACTCCCAATTTGCCCGAAGCGGAGTGGCTGCTGAAAAGAAAGCTCTCAAATCAGAGTGACTATGTTGATGCAGCTTTGCAGTTGGCAGAAAATTATAACTGCAATGTATTGCTGAAAACAGGTCATGCCATGACGGGTAAACAGGCCAGCGATATTGCCGTTATCAACCAAAAAGTCTGGTCGTTTTCATCGCCCCGGCTGGAGGATCTTTCCGAATTTGCCAGCCACGGCACGGGCTGTACGCTGTCGGCGGGAATTACTGCCATGATCAGTCTGGGCAACAGCTGGAAAGATGCCATCCGCGCGGCAAAGGCTCATGTGTACGGCGCTTTGTGCGAAACTGCGCTGATCGGCAGGGAGTTGGAGGGAATGTATCCGCCGCTGGAAGACTACAGTTCGCAAATATCGGTTCGCTGCCTGAGCAAAGACAGATCGGAAAATAAACGGTGACTATGCTGCTGCGACTTACATTTTATCTGCTGATCTTTATACTGACCGGCCTGAGCGCTGTACCGCAGCTTTCGGCGGCCCCGGCTAAAGACGGCACCAATTTTACCATAGCGTATATTGCCGGGCGCAAATATTACCGCGCGGCGGATATGGCGCGCTATTTGCGGCTCAAGCTGATCAAAGTGCAGAATCGTTACGAAATGACGGGGGCGGCGGGACGGATGGTCTTTACTCCGCAAAAACGTTTCGGCAGTTTCAACGGTATTGTGATCAATTACAACTTTGAGCCGATGGTCAAATCGGGGGAGCTGTATATAAGTTCTTCAGATTTCTTCGATCATGTGCAGGTGTTGTTCAATCCGCGCTGCTTGCGGGCAAACGGTATCCGCACGATCATTATTGACCCCGGACATGGCGGAAAGGATCAGGGGGCAGCAGGTTTGCGCAATACCGAAAAAGCATTGACGCTGCAAATTGCCAACCGGGTGCAGAAACATTTGCGCAAACTTGGTTATAAGGTGCTGATGACCAGAGTCAGTGACCGCAAGCTGGAGCTGTCGGAGCGGGCGAATCTCTGCAATCGGCAGCGGGCGGATCTTTTTGTGTCGATCCATATGAACGCCGCAGGCAACCGAACGGTACGGGGGATCGAAACTTTTGCGCTGACCTCATCGGGAGCGCCTTCCAGCGGTTCCACCAAGGTGCAATACAATCAATATCCCGGCGAGAATGCCGCCAAAAACAGTTTTTCGCTGGCGTGGCACGTTCAGAATCAGTTGATCAGGATTCTCAAGGCGCCTGATCGCGGCGTGAAACGGGCGCGGTTTGTGGTGCTGCGCGAAACCCGCTGCCCATCCATTTTGATCGAATGCGGATTCATTTCCAACCGAACCGAAGAAAATCTGCTGGCTCAAGCCAACTATCAGGAAAATCTGGCAATCGCCATTACCCGCGGAATTTACGATTATCACCGCAATTTGCGCAGTAACCGCTGAATGGGTCAGGATTTTTTCTGCATCAGCACGACCGCCTGAGTTTCTATGCCTTCACCGCGCCCGGTAAAACCCAGTTTTTCGGTGGTTTTACCTTTTATGGAAATGCGGTCAGTTGTACAGTTGAGCAGCTGACTCAAGCTATTTTTCATCGCCGGAACCATCGGCAGGATTTTGGGCGCCTGAGTTACGATGATCAAATCCAGATTTACCAGCTCCCAGTTTTGCAGCGCAGGACTGTTCATTACCCGCTGCAGCAGTTTCCGGCTGTCGGCGTCTTTATACGCTGGATCGTTATCAGGAAACCATTGCCCGATATCGCCTGCGTTGACCGCTCCTAATATGGCATCGATAATGGCGTGTAAAGCAACATCGGCGTCGCTGTGGCCCAGCAGGCCCAGCGGAAAATCGAACTCCACGCCGCAGAGAAATAATTTGCGGTTTTCAGCCAATTTGTGTACATCGTAACCAATACCAACGCGTATATCCATAAAAATCACCGTTAAATCAATTTGATATCTTGCAATCTGTTTGTTGTGGCAGTAAAGTATCACGACAAATAATTTGTTGCAAATAAAAAAGGGGTTTTTAATGAAAATTCAAATAAAAATATCCACGCTTCCTGATTGCGGAGATCTCTTTCCTGTTAAGGCACACGCCGACGATGCCGCCTTTGATTTGCACAGCAGGATCGATGCAGTTGTGCCGATCGGCAGGAGTTTTCTGGTTCCTGCCGGATTTTGCATTGAACTGCCGCTGAATTACGAAGCACAGATCCGTCCCCGCAGCGGTCTGGCGCTTAAACACAATATTTCGCTGACCAATTCTCCGGGGACGATCGACGCAGGTTATCGGGGGGAAGTCGGGGTGATAATCTTCAATCACGGTCCGGAAGAATTTGTTGTCAAACGCGGCGACCGTATCGCTCAGATGGTTATAAGCGAATTGCCGCAGGTGGAGCTGGTAACTGCCGATGAACTTTCCGTCAGCGATCGCGGGCAGGGCGGATTCGGCAGCACCGGTAAATAATATCAAAATCAGGAAAAGAGCTATGGAAAAGATTTACCTCTGGCATGATGATTCAATAAAAACAGCCACCGACCGCCCGGCTGTAACTCCCATGCTGTTGACTGACGGCAAAAAACATCCTGCCATACTGGTTATTCCCGGCGGCGGTTACGGATGCGTTTGCAGCAGTACCGAAGGTTTTCCGATTGCGGAAAAATTCAACCAGCTGGGGTATCACGCATTTGTGCTGGATTACCGCACCGCTCCCGAACAATGGCCGGCTCCGCAGCTGGATGCAATGCGGGCAATGAAAGTGATTCGAGCCAATGCGGAGCGCTGGAACGTGATTCCGGATCAGGTGGCATCCTGCGGATTTTCAGCGGGGGCGCATCTGGCGGGCTCGCTGGGAATATTGTGCGATAAACTCTCTGCCGCCGACGGCGATAACGCGGACTCTTTTCCGCATCGGCCCGACTGCATGATCTTGTGCTACGGCGTGCTGGTTTTCAGCGATTGGAGCCATTGCGGAACTCAGGCTAATCTGCTGGGGGAAAATTATGCTGCAGTCCGGGATGCTTATTCGCTGGAAAAACATATTGCTGCCGATACGCCGCCGGTATTTTTGATGCACACTATCTGCGACCAGTCAGTGGATTACCGTAACAGCATAGAGTTCGCTCAGGCAATGGCAGCTGAGCAGCGCCCCTGCGAACTGGCACTTTATTACTGGGGCGACCACGGAATGCTGCTGGGCAAAAACACGTTTGATGTGGTCAACTGGCCGGAACAGGCACATAATTTCATGCAGACTTTGCTGCTTGCCGAACAAGCAGCAGACTTCCGTGACCGCTATACCAACGCCTATCAATCCACCCGGAATTAACTTGCCGGTGAAGGTGCGGGTAGCGGGCTTGTTGAACAAAGCAAATATAATACTGACCGTATCTTGCAGTATAAATGTGCTGAAAGGGAGCGTTGAGGATGGATGAAAAAAAGTTGCGGGGGGCTGGAGAAATCGTATATCGTATCCTTACATGGGTGTTTATGGGAACGGCGTTTTTGCTGTTGATGCCGGTTTTTTCTGTGCTGGGTGGGGTATTGCTGCCGGAACCGTTGTATTGGCTCGGGTTTATTATTGTGCCGGTATTTTATTTCTCTCTTTTATATTGCGGATTTAAGAGCCGCATCCGCAAAGATATAATTGTTGACCCGGTAAGAAATTCACGCGTTCAGAGTGTTCTGATTTGGTGCGGGGCAGCTCAGTTTGTTTTTGCCATTTTTGAAATTGTGGCTGCCAAGTGGCAAATCAATTATTTCTTCGGATTTGATACAGATTATTTTCTGCTCGTATTGTTGCTGGTGGCGGCGATTTTGACCGGGATTTTTCTGCCATTTAAGAAACACGCCAAAGGAATGAATTTTGCTGCTGACGGAATTATCTCCGGCGTAATAATCAATTTGCTGGTTTGGGCTTTCAATCCTGTCACTTATGATTATCAGGGCGAAAAATTGCCTGCAAACTATAAAATGCCCGCGTCAATGCAAACAAGATTCTTTCCCGACGGGGCTTATAATTTTGAGGTCAATGGCCAAAGTATGGCATTTGCCAATTCTGCGGAATGGAGCTGCAATGTTTCAGAAAAAGATTTTGAAATCTTCCGTAAAAAACACGGCTATAACTTTGTTTTGAACCGCACAGATGTCAATGAGGACAGCAATATCGGTCCGCTGCATTATTCCGATGATACCTGGCCGAAACCGTACTATTTTTATAACAATCGCCACGCCAACGGCGGCGGCTTAACGCTGCGTTATTCCGTTCCTGAACAAAAATTGTATGGTCGTTATTCCAACCGCTGACCGATGGCGTTAAAATCTTCAGAGTTTTTTTATTGTCAGATTTGCCAACGCTGCTGCCTGATTTTGCGGATCTTCAAACAACAGCTTTATGCAGCAGGGAATACCGGCAGGAAACTCCATGGCAAGATCGCCTTGCTCCTGAAAGACAATTTCGCTTTCAATGGAAGTTGTTGCCTTGATCGGCATTTTGCCTGCTTCGTTGCCGTTAAGCAGTATTTGTACAGTCAGAGATTCGGAACTTGTTGATATATCCAAACTTAAACTGTAGGTGCCCGCTTTTTGGAATTGCAGCAGATAGTACACCGCTGTTTCGCTGCGCCAGTAATTGGTTTTTATATCATATAATATATCGCGTTGACCGTCAGGAGCTGTATACTGCATAACGCCGATTCCGCCATGGCTTATATTGCACAATTCCATAGCGTTCACCACGCCGCCAGCTTCGGCTATTTTTACGGGGAGAACAGTTCGTTGATTTTTGAATGAATAACTTTTCATTATCAACTGCAGAATACGGCGGACGGAGGTTTCCAGCACGCTTCTGGGTATCAGCGGGATCTGATCCATATCCACGGCAGGATTTATCACCATATCGACATCTTCCCGGGTGGCTACAGGCATTTTCAGGTCGTTGCCTGCTGCCAGTTCCTTCCACAGCGGATCTATCGACAGCCAGTCGGTCATAACTGCGCCGTCAAAGCCCCACTCGTTGCGCAGCAGTTGGGTAAGCAGCGCATAACTGGAACTGGAATGGGTGCCGTTGATCAGATTGTAGGAACTCATAACGCACCACGGTTGAGCGGTTTTTACTGCAATTTCAAATCCCTTCAGATAGATTTCCCGCAAGGCGCGTTCCGAAATGATGCTGTTGCACAATCTGCGGGAGGTTTCCCGACTGTTGCAGGCAAAATGTTTGATCGTTGCCCCCATACCGGTTGACTGGACACCTTTTACCAATGCAGCGGCGGTGCAGCCGGATACCAGCGGATCTTCCGAAAAATATTCAAAATTCCGCCCGCACAACGGATCGCGGTGAATATTCAGTCCCGGAGCTAAAAGAATATCCAGATTCCAATTCAACCCCTCTTCGGCAATGGCTTGTCCCATGGCAAACTGCAGCTCCGGATCCCACGAACAGGCAACCGATACAGCGCAGGGAAACCACGTTGCCGGATAACAGCAACGGATACCCGCCGGACCGTCGGCAGTTTGAATATTGCATATCCCGTATTTCTGCAAATTGCCGATCCCGCCTGTGCAGCGGGGCAGTTCCGGCGGTTGTCCGCAGCATAGATGGATCAGTTCTTCATTGCTCAACTGCGCAATAAAATCTTCAATGGAGTATTTTTGCTGCGCTACATCACTGAGCATGATCACCTTATCCGACGCTGCTGATGTCTTGGTTGATCGGCTGGTGCGATCGTATTCGTGATGCGTTGAGCCATTATTGCGGAAACTGCCGTCAGACCGCAGGGTTCTGTTGGTTTGAGTTTGGAATATATTGCCCGGTGTGGATAATATTACGGTTTGTTCCTGAGTGTAGACGCCTGCGGCGGTAAGGTTGCGTATGGAATTGCCGCAAAAAAAGTTATGATCGCCTTTTTCCAGCACAAAACTGCCGGGTTTACCGCAAATTTCGCCGCTTTCATCGAAGCGTTTGAGTTCTTCGATCGGCACCGTTAAGGTAAAATCAGCACTTTCGCCCGGCTGGATAACGGCGGTTTTGCAGAAACTTTTCAACTCCAATTTCGGGCGGTTGCTGCCGGGGGAATTGACATAGCATTGAATAACTTCCCGCCCCGGATATTGCCCCGTATTGCTGACTTTGCCTTGCAGAGTCAGCGCTTTATCTGCGCATTGGCAGCTGCAGGAATGAATACTGAAAGTGGTATAACTCAAACCGTAGCCAAAGGGATAAAGCACCTGATCCTGAACATGAGGAATCGTTTCAAAATAACGGTATCCAACATATACATCTTCGGTATATTCCAGCGTATGGCGGTATTTTTGAAAATCCTCTGCCGACGGCCAGTAGCAGTAACGACTTGCGATCGTATCGGTCAGATGACCGCTGGGATTGCGGACTCCGCAAAGGATCTCCGCCAGCGCCGCCACGCCTTCCGAACCCGGTTGCCAGCAAAGCAGCAACGCATGGAAATTACTGTATTTGCCAAACCATCCCAGTTCAATGATGCCGCCTGAATTAACCACTACTGCCACGTGTTTGAACGCAGAATTGCCGAGTCGTTCCAGCAATGTATTTTCATCTTCGGAAAGTCGGAAGTCCCCTGCGATATCCTTGCGGTCGCTGCCTTCGCCTGCGTTGCGGGAGATTATTACCAGCGCAATATCGCAGGTGTCGGCGGCAGCAGCGATTTGCCCGGCTGTCGGAATTGCATCCGGCTGCTGCCGATAGAGTGCAAGAATATTTTCTTCCAATTGAAAAGCTGCCGGACTATCCGACAATATTGCCGCCATATCGCCGTTATTGCGTCCTTTTACGGCTGCTGCCCCCGTGCCGCCCGAACTGAAACTATGCTGCCCGGTGCCGAAAAGAGCGATTCGGCTGCCCGGTGCCAGCGGCAGGATATGTTGTTGATTTTCCAGCAGAACCATGCCCGCCGCGGCGATTTCTCGGGCAATAACTTCGTGTTTTTTCTGCAATATATGATCCATGGCATTACCTTAAAAAGCAAAAACTTTATTTTAGCAGATTTTTTCCTATTGTGACTGCTCAAAGTTTTTTCAACAGTTCGTCGGCATCATTGCCGTAGTAGAAAAACCAGGTGGCGTGCAGCGGCGAATCGAATTCAAAACGATCCACGTTACGCGCAATGATCTTTTTGTTGATAATATCCAGCACATCTGTCTTGCGGGGCAGTCTGATCGCTTTCTTGCCCGCAAAACGGGCGTGCAGCGTTACCAGATTGGAGTTGGCTTCCACCGGGTCGGAACTTTCGGAATAAACAAACACGCCGGCGCTTTGCAGGATCGCCTGAATGATCGGTACATCCAGCCGGAAAGAGCCGAAGAATATACTTTGGGCTTGCCCGGTCTGTTTTACGGCAAAAGCTGCATCGCCGTTTTCGTAACGGCCCAGCACCTGAGCCGAGTCGTTTTTATTCACCGCAAACATCGGTTTTACCGGCGGGATCGGCGAGGCAAACTTGCGGCCGTCGTTCAGTTGGATCAGCGGTTTTACTGTATCGGTAACTTTATCCAGTTCAAAGCCGGTCAGCAGTTTCATATTTTTTGTATTGCCTTCCAAGCCGTAAGTGTAACCGGGGGCGTAAAGCCAGACCAGCGTGCAGTTGCGCTGACGGAGTTTTTCCACCGCCTTCAGGAACTTTTCGTCGTAATTGTAGCAGTTCAAAAAGAAATACACCTTGTAGTCGCCCGGTTCATCGGCAAGGTCTTCCGCCAGCAGATAATCGGTGGGGATGCCTGAACGGGAGAGGCGGGTCAGATTCAAATCCAGCGTTTCGCCCCAGACAGCGGTGCGGATCTGGGGATTGAGCATGATCGAGCCGTCGGGCATATAAAGCTGCTGGATCTGGGCGGGATTTTTCAAATGCGGGTGATCCAGCGTCGGCGAGGCGCTGTGAGATTCCTCGCTGGCGACTACTGCCACTTCGGCATTGCGCAGAAACTTTTTCCGGATCGCAAAGTTGCCCACGGTGCTGAGGGTTTTGCCCATTTGCGCCGCCGCAGGAAAATCCACATCGTATCCGGCGCACAAGCTGTAGAATAAATTCGGCTGATTGCGGCAGATGGCGATTGCCATATTACGGTTGAATACGGCAAGAGTCTGAGCTTCGGTAATGGTCTGGCAATAGTAATAACCCTGATGCAGCACTTGGCCGGAGTGGGTGCGGGTATCATCTTCGATTATCGGCACGATATTATGTTTTGCCATGCTGGCAAAGGGTTTCATATCGCCGCAGCTGTCACCCAGATTGCGGTTGCTGTAGCATTGAGGCGACATAAGGAAATCCACCGCACCTGAATCCAGCACTTTCTTCATGGCAAAGTGAGCGCGCAGATGCGATACGCTGCCCGAACCGACCATAAATGTATATCCGTAGTAGGTGCCGATAAGTTTACGGTTTTTCACCAGCTTTCTGGCTTCGCGGCACATTTCGATCATGAAATCGGCGTTGACCTCGGAGTAAAACTGATTGTAGGCGGTGGTTTTAAGATGCTTCTTTACATCGCGGATGATCTCGCCGTTATCCAGCGCCGAACGTTCTTCCGGCAGGGGAATGGAGGTGTCTTTAAGCTGCGGATAACGTTGGGCGGCAAACTCTTTGAATCCTTCTTTGGAGGGGCGCGAAAAATCTACGCTGGTACCTTCGGCGTAGCGGTGCGCCAGCCATTCGGTGGTGTCGCCGGAGTTGATCTTGTAGGCGATGATCCGGTTGGCGTAGGGCGAATTTTCCAGATGATTGATGGCAACGGTCATGGCTTTGATCATATCCTTGCGCGCCTGTTTGGAGGCTATGGAGTAGGAGGTACGTCCCAGACGGGCATTTTTGCCGTCGCTTTGCAGGCACATTTCGTCCGCATAACGCTGGGTCCATTCGCCGGGGGGATAGATCAAAAGATTGATAATAAAGTAGGCATCGGGATTTTCCCGCCGGTATCTTTCCGCCATGCGGTCGAAGGTGGTCAGATCGTACTCATCGATCCCCCGCCACCAATGGTCGGGCCAATCCACCGTGGAACTGATTGCCTGCAGCGGCATATCGCTGTGGCGGGCGCGTTTATCTACACGGAACTTCCACGAGGTTCCGCCCCAGAGCGCGAAAAACGGTTTGCCGTTGAGGGTGAATTGCGGCGCATTGCCGATACGTTCGACTTTGCTGACGGGGGGCTTTTCAAACCCCGGCACGGTATCCAGCTGCTGCATGGAAAATTCTGCAGTCGGGGTGTTGCCGCTGTAGGTGAAAAATTCATTGGCTTTCAGCGTCATCATTACATCGCAGCTGTGAAAATACATCGGCAGTTCGTATTCCGTCGCCAGCTGCCAGCGCCCGGGCTTAGTGCGCACTACACACTCGGTGGAAAATTCAACTTTGTCGCTCCAGAGAAATTTTTTGGTATTTTTGTCGAAAAGTTTCACTTCGGCAGGAAAACTCTTTTGCGGCATCGGCCCGTCAAACTCAAAACGCAGCTGCACCTTGCTGCCGGCTTTGGCAACGGCGGGAGTTACGCTGCCTGAAATAAAATTCTTTTGTGCCAGAGCTATATCCATATAAGGCAGATAGGCTGAAGATACATCCGCTTCGCTCAACGGCCGTTCGATTTCCTTCAGAGTTACTTTGCTGCTGCTGTTTTCGATGCGGAAAGAATCGTCGGCAGAAAATTTTTCCACGCTGTTGTCTGCATAAACCACATAAAGATCTGCTGCAGTACCGGTGCATTTGCTGGTGCAGACTAATTTAAGCGTGTTATCGCCTTCGTGCAAAAGTGTCTGCACCCGCATTCCCGCCGGATGAATTTTGCTGGCGGTGGATGCCAGTTTTTTGCCGTTGAGCCATGCCGTTACACTGCCGCCTTCCGCCATACATTGCAGATAAGCGAATGACGGCGCTTTTTTGAGCTTGAAAGTGCCGCAGAACACGGTTTCATTTTTATTTTTATCCTGAGGCGGTACAAGCATTTTACCGGCAAAATACGGGCCGGTGTAAGGCGCTTTTTCGTAGATCAGCAGATCCGGTTTGATCGGTTGCCACTCAGGCGCATCAGCTCGCAGCGAGGTAAAATCATTTTCATTGGTGTTAAGTGCTGCCGAAGCTGCCAGCGAAAAAGCCAGACTCCCGGCAAAAAGCCCCAGTTTGCAAGATTGCGTAAAAACAGATTCCAACATAACACACACTCCCGTTTAAAGATTGCTGCGTAACATCTTCGAGTAATAAAAAAACAATCATATTGTAAAATAACTTGTTTTTACAATTTTTGCAACAACTCAAAAGTATTTTTTGCGATATTTCAGAGGGTATATCGGATCGCACGACCGCAGTTGGCAAGTTGAAAAATCGATTTTTTTTGCCTTTCCCAATTGCAAGTAACAGCTTTTGCCAGTATTGTATAGAACAGGAGATTTTTCCGCGAATTTTCCTGCAGGTTGAGTTTTTTACTTTTATTGAGAAAGGTTTGCCGATTTTATGATATATTTACGTTGTTGGACATTGCCGGTCTGCTGCCTGCTGCTTGCGGTTATGGCTGCAGGCTGCGGCAAGTCAGACGCCCCCGATCCGCCCGTGTCGCGGGTTGAACTTACCAACCGTTTATTTGAAACGATCAAGCAGAAACGCGATGATGAAGCTCTGAATATTATCGAAAAGCTGCTGGCGTTGGAGCCTGACGATATCGAGCTTATGGAAATGCGGGATCGGATCGTGAGCAACCGCTGCAGCCGCAAGGTGCAGAAGTTGATCGATCAGGGCAAGTTGAACCAGGCGCTGGCTTTGATCCGTCAGGAACGGCGGCAGTATCCGGTACTTGCCCAGCTGCGGGTGCAGGAAGATGAAGTTCTGGATTTGATCAATTTGCAGGCGGCGGCGCGCAAGCTGGCTGCCGCGCAGAATATTGCCGAGCTTGCCGCAGCGCTGAACACGATTCGACCGCTGGCAGAAAAATATCCGCAAGCCAAACAGCTGCACAACGATATAAAGAAGCGGGCTGAAGATCTTACCGCCATGCGGAACAAAGCCGCTGCTCAGGAGCGCAGCAAAACGCAAAACGCTGCTCCCGCTGCTCCTGCGGTGAAGCCATGAATTGCGCTTTTCGGCAGCTGTTGGCAACAGCAACTGCATTGATGGCGGCAGTTACCCTTTGGGGCAATAGTGCAGTCAAAGATGCAGAAAAAGTATTTTTTACTTTTGCCAACCGGAAATTTTCCGCAGCCGAAGCTGCCGCGATTGCAGGCGTGCCGGTCGATTCTCCGCAGATCAGGGAGCTGCTGCAAAAACGTCTGCCGATGATCGGTACGATCACGCTTTGCGAACGCAGCGGGATCAATCTATCGCAGGAATTGACCATGCAATCGTTGTCGGAAGCATTGCTGCTGCTGGATCAGGAAAACACCCGTAAATTCCAACAGCAGCTGCGTACAGAATCCATTACTGTCGAACAATG
This sequence comes from Lentisphaerota bacterium, assembly GCA_015061545.1. Taxonomy (GTDB): domain Bacteria; phylum Verrucomicrobiota; class Lentisphaeria; order Victivallales; family Victivallaceae; genus SIG78. Next base: position 16,050 of record SUWJ01000032.1, read on the forward strand.
GCTGAAACGTCAGTCCGGTAAGATCGAATTGCAGTTGGCAGAAGCGGTACGGCGCTGGTATATCAAACTTCACAGTTCGCGCCGCGGCATCACTCAGGAGCATATAAGCGATTACTACTACCGGCATTTGCCGATCTTCCGCCGCACTCTGATCGATCCCGAAAGTATATGGGTATTTGAGTCAACTGCGGAAGGCAAGCCAAAACAAGCTCACGCATTGCTTTTGCAGGGCATGAGCCCAACTGCGGTAAGTAAAGCGGTCGGTGCATTGCAGCTGCCGCCGGAAGAACTTACTGAACTGGTGCGGCTGCATCAGAAGGATCAAAAAGCGCTGGATAAAGATTTCAACATTCTTGCTGCGGAAAAATATTTGCTTTTGATGCGCAAGAATGCCTTGAGCCAGATCTATCTGCCGCTGGATGAAAAACTTTCCAAAGCAATCGGCAATGCCCTCTACGATGCGTGGGCAAGATTGATGCTGGCAGAAGCGCTGAAAAAAGAACTCTCCGACTCCCGACTGGAGTTTGCCGAACTGTAAGTTCAGCAGCGGAGTTGATCCCAGCTTTTCTTTATTATTTCCAGCGAAACTTTCCGGCGGGTGCGTACTTCGGGGGCAAAGACCGACAACCGCAGCTCCTGCATCAGCAGTACAAAGTCATACACCATGGGCGCACTTTCCAATTCAGGCAGGGTTCCCAGCAGAATATTCAGCTTTTCCACATACGGCTCCAGCGGCGCATATTTAAGCGCATCCTGACGGGGATTGGCGATCAACCGCTGCAGGCGCAGTTCCAATCCGCGCAGATAGCGTTTGTAATTTTCGTGCCAGTTGCCGCCGCGCAGAAAACCGTTCCTGAAATAGAAGGCAAGCTCGTTATTTATATCGCCTGCGGCGGTGGAATTATCCGGGAGTTTCCGCAGGAGAGTCTGCACTTTACTCTCCTGTTCAAAAATATATTTCAATGCGCTTTCAAGCTCGTCGGCGCTATCGGCAAAACGGCTGCGGGCGGCTTCACGGGCATTGTCAAAGGCGTTTTTGCTGCGGATTTGCCAGCGCTGGTCAGCATCGCCCAGCGCTTTAAGTACGGCGGCATAGAGCAGATCATCTTTCCATGAATTTTTGGCGTTTTCAGCTGCGGCGTTTTTGAAAAATCTCTTTTCCTGAGCGGCTGCAAGTTTGAAATCTTTTCTGATTGCACCCAGCAGACCTGTAAGCTGCAATTTCAGCAGGGCAAACAAACCTTCATCGTGTCGGCACCGCGCTTCAGCTTCCTTCAAATAAACCGCCGAACCTACCAACCCGTCTTCGGTACTGAAGAGTGCGGGGTAGGCGGTATCAGCCGATTTATCAGTCAAATTTATCTGAGTTGGCAAAGTCGGTACCAACGGGAAACTTTTGCCCGCTTCGCAGCAGAATGCCTGAGCCCGGGGCAGGGCGCCGGAAAGTTTGGAACTTGATTTTTCCAGCGCAGGAACTTCTTTAAGCAGCTCTTTTTCACGGTTTTCGCTGTCGATTATCAGCAGCTTCATTTGCAGATACTCCGGCAGCGGCACATCGGCAAAAGCATTGCTGTTGACCACAACAGAATACTTGTTCAATTCGTCGGAGAGCGCTTCGCCCAGACTGCGTTCGTTAAAGATATTTCCTGATTTCCAGCGGCGGCAGAAATCGGTGATAAAACTGCTCATGGGGGCGATTTTCTGCCGATCCTGCCGTACCAGACTTTTTAGATAAAACTCCAGTTTTTCTTCCAGAAAACCCGGCACTACTGCTTCCAGCGCCCAGCGTGGGAGCAAATTGACCGTTTCTTCATCGGCGATCAAAGTTATGCCGTCGCGTTCGCCGCCGGGATCAAAGGTGTATTCCAGCGGGAAAGGTACATCGCTGAAAATCAATTCATCGGGGAAATCTTTTTCGGGATCACCGGGATAGTTTTCCCGCTCCCACAACAAATTTTCCGGTACGGAGAAATTTTTATGAAAACGCTTCCAATGGTTGCGGATTTCCTGCAAACTGTAAAAATTTTCGGGCAGCGATGCCGTAAAAAACTCCCGCAGCTCCGCTTCGTTGAAAAGCATTTCAGGCCGCCGCATTTTCAGCTCAAATTTGCGTACTTTCCTGGCGCTTTGCAAAAACTTTTCCAGCCACGGTATACCTTTGGCAAGGTGTTCGCTTATATTGTGATTTATCAGCGCTTCCTGAATAAAGATCTCCCGCGCTTCCCGCGGGGCGATCGGGCCGTAATGCCGCCGCCGACCCGGGTGGATAAGCAATCTGCCGCAAGTGATGCGTTCCCGTGCCGCAACAAAACCATTTTGAGGCGAATAGGCAACCTGATCGTAAACACTTTTGCACAGCTGGGGAGCAATATCCAACAGCCATTCGCCCTTGACTTCGGCACAGCAGCGGCCGAAGACCTGACTGGTTTCCACCAGCGCAAAGCTCAATATCCACTCGGGTAAACTTTTCCGCTTGGCAAGCGCTGACCCGGGGAAGATTTTGAAGCGCTTGCCTGACATATCGAAGTAATTTTTCTGTTCCCGATCAAAATATCCCAGCTGACGGGGCAAGCCCGACAGTATGGTGCGGTGCAGCGCATCGTAATCAAATTCGGTCAGAATTGGCGATACTTTTATTTCCTGTCGGGTATTTTCCTGAATGATACTATTCAGATCCTCCACCAAATTGCGCCATTCGCGCACACGGCGGTAGTTGAGAAAATTGCTCTGGGCATAGCGGCGCAGCGCCGAATAGCTCTGATTAACTGAGTAAACTTTTTCCAGCGCATCGTATAAATTCAGCGCCGAAACAAAGTCCGACCGCTCCGAAGCCCATTGCCTGTGGGCGCTGTCGGCAGCCTGACTCTTTTCAAAGGGGCGTTCGCGCACATCAGGGATGCTCAAAAACGCCGCGATCACCACCATTTGCGCCAGCACTTTACGGTCGGCGCCTTCCAGCAGCATCTTGCCCAGCTGCGGATCAAGGGGCAGTTGACTCAAACTCCAGCCGCAACGGGTCAGCGAACCGTTGGGATTTATCGCTCCGAGATCGTTCAAAGTCCGATAGCCGTCGCGCACCAGCGCAGACGACGGCGGATCGACCAGCGGAAAATCTTCGATCAAACCCAGTTTCAGCGATGCCATTTGCAGTATTACCCCCGCCAAACCTGAACGTTTGATTTCAGGATCAGTATAAGGCGGAGCGTTTTTCAAATCATCTTCGCTGTAAAGGTGTACACAAATCCCATCTTCCAACCGTCCGCAGCGCCCCCGCCGCTGACGGCAGCTGGCTTGCGACACAAATTCAACGCGCAACTCCTGAATTCTGGTACGCGGATTGTATCTTGACAATCTTACCAGACCGCTGTCGATCACATAGCGTATTCCGGGAATGGTCAAACTGGTTTCCGCCACATTGGTTGCCAGCACCACCCGCCGACGGTTGGAACTGCTGAATATACGGTTCTGCTCGGCGGCACTCAGACGGCCGAACAGCGGAAGAATTTCGGTATTTTTATATTGTCTGCCATTAAGCAGTTCGCTGCAGTCGCGGATCTCCCGTTCCCCCGGCAGAAAAACGAGTACATCGCCCCGAGGATCCAGTTCGGTGATGAATTCCACGCCCCGGGCAACGTGTTCGGGGAGTTCTTCATCTTTGTATGGCTCCATATAATAGTCTTCGATGGGAAAGGTGCGTCCTTCGATCTGCACAAAAGGCGCGTGGTCGAAAAAGTCAGCAAGTTTTTCCGATTCCAGCGTTGCCGAAGCGATGATGACTTTGAGATTTTTCCGCCTTTTCAGCAGCTTTTTCAGATAACCCAGCAAAAAATCGATGTTCAGCGACCGCTCATGAACTTCATCGAGCATAATGCAGTCATATTGCAGCAGATCGGGGTCGTCGCGGGTTTCTGCCAGCAGGATGCCGTCGGTCATAAATTTAACTACGGTGTTCTCCGAGGTATGATCGTCAAAACGTACTTTATAGCCCACTTCGCAGCCGAACTCGCATTGCATTTCCGCTGCCGCCCGCCTTGCCAGCGACGAAGCCGCCAGCCGCCGCGGCTGAGTACAGCCGATTCTGCCCGAACGACCGCACCCTGCCGCCAGCGCCATCTTGGGCAGCTGGGTGGTTTTGCCCGATCCGGTGGAACCTGCCACGATCAACAGCTGATTATTTTTTATCAGTTCCACGATTTCGCTGCTGCGGGCGCTGACGGGCAGCGATTCGGGGTATTCGATCTTCAGTTGATCGGCAAAGGTTTTGAGCGAGCGCTCCCGCGCGGCGCGGGCGCGTTCCATAAGTTGTTTTACCGAAGGCTGCAGCGAGTCAGGCAGCAATTCGGCAGGAGCCATTTTCCGCAACCCCAGCGACGACCATTGCCGCCGCAGCCGAACGCTGTCGCAAAGCCGTGCGTTTTTCAGTATGGCAAGAAATTTTTTATTCAGCCTGCCGACGGTGAGGGGCGCTGATGCGATGTTGTTTTCCATGCTGTACAAAACTCAATAACTGCCGTAGGGATTGGCGGAAAGCCATTGGGAAAAGCGATCCGAGTAGTAGGTTATTTCGTTGAAATCATACTTTTTCATCCGTTCGGCATGGCAATCGCCGAACAGTACCGCAAAGCCGTTGTGACGATTGGGGTCTTTCGGCTCAGAATTCTGCGTATAGTTGTCCTGATCGCAATCCCAACTCTCGAACATATTTGTATCGCTTTCCTCCAGCAGAATAATGTTGGAAGCTCCTGCCCGGGTGCGGTCAAGATAGACCCGGTTCCAGCTGGCAAAACGTTCTCCCGAGCGCTGGAAAGGTTCGCGGTAATTTATGGAGTAGGAAAATTCCCGGCGATCCTCCCGGGGACAGATGAACATATTCTTGGGCGACCCCTGAGAAATCCGCAGCAGATTCCCCCAGCCCCGATCGGTATTCCATTTGGGATCGGTATCAGCAACCGGGTAAAATCCGCGGTTTTCATCGGCATACATTCCCGTTGCCAGCCCGATCTGCCGCATATTGCCCACGCAATTTATCAGCGCCGCCGCATTGCGTGCCGAGGACAGCGCGGGCAGCAGCATTGCCGCCAATATGGCAATAATTGCAATAACAACCAAAAGTTCGATCAGCGTGAACATTGAATTTTTATTTTTCATAACCTTATTTCCTTTCAAATTTTTTCACAGACAATGTTAATCGATGTTTATGATTCCGCGACATTCCGGATAGCGTTCGCACCCCCAGAAAATTTTTCCCGCATTGGCTCCGCTGCGGGCTTTGCGCTGCACCATGGAACTGCCGCACAACGGACATGATGGAGTTTTAACGTCTACATCGGAGATGAATACAGGCGGATCAGGTATTTCCGAATTTTCGGGTTCAGTAAATATTGGCGGATCAGGCATTTCTGCGATTTTCTCCGCAGAATAACTGGCAGGTTCTTTATCGGTCTGCTTGTCTGATGCAATTTTTTGAACATACTTTATATGCGTCCGGGTATTGGCAAATGTATTTTCGATTCGGTTGGCGAGAATTGCCGAACAGATATTTTGAACTGCATCATCGGCGATGACCGGTTGATCAAAACTTTTTATAAACTCAAGCATTTGCGTTGCATTTTCCGTCAGAGCCAACGGCAGACGTTCGCGGGTTTTGATAGTGCAATCACCGACAAATACAATAACGTGTATAAATTTATCGCTTGCCAGTCCGGTTAATTCAGCCAGACAGCGTATATGTTTGTAATTCTGCCTGAACGGATTTTGAAAGGTATGCTTGTTCTTGTACAACTGTTGTGTCCATTGACCGGAATTGCGGTCGCCGAAAATCCACCCTTTCATATTTTTGGTTTCTATTACAAATACGCCAAACGGAGAAACCGCAATATGGTCAATTTGCGTGGAGCCACCATTACCATCAGGGATCATAACGTTATTTATAACTTTATACACATTTTTGTCCAGCGCCGAATTCAAGCGATATGCCACCAACAGTTCCCCGCATTTGCCTTTAACCGCAGGCAAACGGAAGAACCATGCTGTTAAAGCCAAAATTATCAATACAATAAAAACATTTATCATAAAAACTCCTTTCCTGAATTATCTTCTGCTATATTGCCGAGCCGGCAGCAGGGCGATATTTACGCTCATTCTAAATCACCCCTGATTCTTTGCGGCGCCGCCGGAATTCCGAGGGCGAACATTGATAAATCTTTTTGAACGCGTGGCAGAAGTGACTGCTGTCGAAAAAACCCCATTTGGCTGCCACTTCTTCCACCGCCATATTGCTGGTGGCAATATCCCGCGCTGCCTGACTTATTCTTGCCCGGGCGGCAAACTGACCGAAACTGCTGCCCAGTGCTTCCCGGAAAAGTTCGCTGAAACGGCTGGAACTCAAACTGCACGCTTTGGCGGCCCGTGCCAGCGTAAGCGGTTCATCTTCTGCTGCACTTACCAGCTCAATGGCAGGCCGCAGCCGGGCAAAACGGTCGCAGGAAGCTGTAATGTGTCCGCTGGAAGGGTGGTATTGCGAATGTATATTGCCCAGCGCTTCCAGCAAAAGCTCATTGATCAGCAGCCAGCTTTTCTGCTGCCAGTAAACACTTCGCCGATGATTCCAATGAAAGAGCTTTCTGCCTGCTTCCAGAAACTTCATTCTGTCATTGTCAGTAGTTGGCACATAGCGCTCCGACGGCGGCAAGGTAAAAGGCAGCAGCCAGTTGCACGCGCCGAAAGGATCTATTGACCCCAGCGAATTCATCTCCAGATTGACCGCCACAGTAAAGCTGCGCTTTTTCAGAACCCGACAGGCATGAGGCTCCCAGCACATTGTCCAGAAACATTCTCCGGGGCGGCAGATACGGGAAAAATCATCGTAAACGATTTCGATCGCACCCGTCAGGCAGATCCCCAGCTGCAACGCGTAGTGAATATCTCCATAATATGAATCGCTGGGATTTTTTACATACATATAGTCGATATTGAACGGACTTGCTGCCGAAAGCGTCGGATGCCGCTGTTTTTCTATGGCAATGGTGCTGAGGTCTGGCATATAAGATTTTACTCCTGATTCAACAATATTATCCGCAAGTTAAAACAACGAGCCCTGGATCGGTGGGGAATCTTCGCCCGGAGCTGAGGTCGATTCCTGAAGCTGCACGGTTTGCGATTGCGCCTGACTGCTCCAGCTGAAAAGATCAACTGCCGGTTCAGAATTGTTTTTTTCTGTATCGGCCGCAGCTGCATTGGAATCGGTTGCGGCTTTTTTCTCCGCTGCAACCGGCAGCTCTTTAAGTACGCTTTTTAATTCATAACAGCGGGCAAAATCGGCAATGGCATCCCAGTCCGGGGCGCGTTTCTGCAAAACTTTTTCCAATGGGTCAAGTTCGGAATCAGGCCATTGCGTGCGTAAGGTTATCAATTTTATGTTGCGTCTGAGCAAAGCCTCATTTTCCTGTAATTTGCTGCGCAGCTTGAGATTGCTCACCAGTTCTGGCTTGGCAAAGAACTTTTCCAGCGAGTCGGCATCTTTCAGGATTCCCGCTGCAGTTTTGGGCCCGATCCCGGGAACTCCGTCGATAGCATCCGAGGCGTCGCCGAGCATCGCCAGATAATCTACGATCTGGCAGGGGGCAACGGCAAATTTCTCAAGTGTTTTTTCAATGTCGCGCACTTCAAAACCGCCGCCGCTGCGGGCTGGGATCAACATGGAAATCTGTTCATTTATCAACTGCGAAAGGTCTTTGTCGGAACTGATTACCGCAAATTGCCGTTGAGGATCGCTTTTAACCGCCGCCCCGATCAAATCATCCGCTTCATAGTTGGTACACTGGCAAATGTTCCAGCCGAATAATTCTGCCAGATTTCTCAACAGGGGCATTTGCTGTTTAAGTGCTTCCGGCATGGGGGGGCGGTTGGACTTGTAATCCGGGGCGAGTTCCAAACGGAAAGCGGGTTTGCCGCAGTCAAAAAACATGGCTCCGGCTTTGGGGGCATACTCCTTTTCGATTTGCAGCAGTAATCTGGCAAAGCCGAACAACGCGTTGGTGGGGAAGCCATCTTTTCTGCTTAAATGCGCGATAGCATAAAAAACGCGGAATATCTGCGAATAAGCATCAATAAGGATAGCAGGTCGATTTTGCAGCATAATTGTATATTTCTCCGAAAACACAATTTTTTGTTAATAGAAAAAGTTGTAAAATAGCAATGTTGTAATATATCTTGAATATGGAGTCTTGTCAACCTTTAAAGACGGAATTTTTTTGATATCGTCAAAAAATATTTTATGATGATTTGCAAATTCCGTTTTCTGTGATATATTAGGGAATAATCACTTCAGGGGCGATTAGCTCAGTTGGTTAGAGCGTTTGCTTTACACGCAAAATGTCGGCGGTTCGAGTCCGTCATCGCCCACCATTTTTGCCTGCGGCAAAAATGGTGAATGAAGCCTGAAAAGGCTTCGCTTCATGCACCGAAGGTGCGCTTCATGGCACGCAGTGCCGCTTCATACGCCGTCAGGCGTGCTTCATAAAAACGCCTTTTCAGATGAAGCAGCTTCATTTCATTCCGATATGAAGCACTCCGCTCACGCTCCGTATGATGAAAAAATGAAAAATGAGAGTTGTGTTTGCAAATATTCCTTGCCAATGCTACATTATTCAGAGGAAAGGGAAATTCTGTCATGGAAAAAACTTCAAACAAACTCGTTGATCTTTCGGTTGCCTTTGCAGTTGAAATATTGAATCTTGTAAAATATCTGAAAGAACAGAGAGAAACGATCATCTGCAATCAAATCGGCAGAGCCGGAACCAGTATCGGAGCCAACATCCACGAAGCGCAATATGCTCACGGGAAAGCTGATTTTGTTTCAAAATTGCAAATTTCCTTGAAAGAAGCCAATGAAACAAGTTACTGGTTGCTGCTATTGGGAAAAACAAATATCCTTTCTTCTGCAGAATATGATCGGTTGGAAACTCTCTGCCGGGAAATCAGAATAACTCTGATCGCCTCAATCAACACCACGAAACAGAATCTTAAATAACCCATTGCGGAAGAACTTTTATCAAGCGGCATTTCTGATAGATTTTTATTTACAAGTATTACTTTTGTCGAAACTTATCGAAAATCTGTAATCCGCTGTTGTAAACCTTTGCAGGATATGGTATATTATCTGTGAGATGGTTGGTTTGAGCATGGAAGTGTTTGTATGAAAAAGTTGTTGACTCTCTGTTTGTTGCTTTTTGTCTTCATAAGTTGTTTGGGCAATGCCGGAGTGTTCCGGGGAAGCGGTCAAACGCCGACGCTGGAAAAGACGGACAAAATCCAAATGGTGGAAGAAGAGATCATTATGATCCCGCACCGGGGAAATTATCCAGTTGACACCTCCTGCCGCAATCTGGATAAAATGGATTTCCGTTGCCGTTTCATCCTGCGTAATCTCACCGATCAAAAAGTAGTTACTCCAGTGGGTTTTCCTCTGGATACTCAGGCAAGATTGCAGGACAATAAAGGAAAATTCAATCAAAGTCAGTTGATCGGACATTACGGTTTTACTGCCGGAACCAAAGATAAAACATTTTCCGTCCGTTTCGTGCCGTGGGACGAGAAAAAGAAGTTCAGCAAACTATTCCTATGGGAGATGACCTTTGAACCCAAACAGGAGATCGAACTCTTTGTCAATTACACGATGGAAGGCTATCTGGGGATGGCAGGAACAAGGCGTAACCAAGATTGGAACAAGCGTAAGCCTTACAAGTGCGAATATCTGGAGCACTTGACCTTTGGATTGGGACAGGCTCAATTTTATGTAACAGAAACCGGTTCCAGTTGGGCGGGGGGTATTGAAAAGGCGGTTTTCCGTTATTATCCTTACGAATTTGAAGAATACCTTGCCAAGCGCGGTGCGTATGAAGAATCCCGCAAAGAACGCAATGAACGTTTGGCGGCAATCAAGAAAAAGCCCGGCAATTTTGGATATCTGTTTTCACCTGAAATGCCGATGGTTCGGGTGTGGAATCCCGCTTTTGAACAGTGGCAGTCCAAGCAGGGAAAATATAAAAATGACCGCTATCTGGAACTGGTCTTTCAGCCCTACAAACCGCAGAAAAAAGATAATATCAGCATCCATTATGTTTTTCCGATGATCCCCGTCAACGCTGAACAGTTTGAACGATATTGTACTGCGGTAAAAATCAAATTGAAAAATGATGCGGAACTCAAAGCGCGTTATCAGAAAGATAATGATGCCCATTACAAAGAATACTGGCAGCACCGCATCATTCCCGCTTACGGTGCGGAGGTACGGAAAAATATTGCCGATGTGATATTGGAGTTTCACGGCATTGCCCGCAACAATCCGGAAATCGCCGATTTTCTTGCCGATCAAGTGTGGTATCCGGTAAAAACACCACGCCAAATCGACAACTCCTACAAACAGATGCTTCTGAAAATATCGGAAGGCAAATGACCTTTTCCAGATAAACGCTGATAAATAAATGTCTGCGGTGCGACTGTTTTCCGGGGCGGTTTTTATTCTATCGGAATTTACAGACAATTACTTTGAGGTAGAAACTGTTCTCTGTTTTGACTTTTATGCTTTCGGTGATGTTTCCAAACACCATCCGTTTTTCCGGCAAAGGCTTTCGCTCAACCTCTGCCGGAAAACGGATCTTGATTATATTGCCGGGTCAATTCTGTTTTGCAGAATCCTGCCGGTGCTTTTGGCTGTGC
>SUWJ01000004.1 GCA_015061545.1 Lentisphaerota bacterium
ATTTCCATAGTAATTTTATTACGCATCTGATCTTTCCTTTATTTTTTATTGTGGTTATTAAAAAATAAAGGTCAGATGCACTTTTGTCAAACAACTCGTCCCATCACAAAATTTGGGACATTAACGATTTTTTTAATCTTACAAGTCTTTTTGGAGGCGGCTGCTCAGGTTGCTCATACGGCGGGTCGGTTTGGCAAGTGCTTCTGCCAAAGTTGCTTTTGAACCGAAACAACAGAGCTTTTTTCTGGCGCGGGTCATGGCGGTATAGACCATTTCGCGGGTCAGCAGCTGTTCGGCTCCCGCCAGAACGAACACTACTTCGTCAAAACCGCAGCCCTGAGATTTGTGTACACTCATGGCAAAAGCGTAATTGTAATCGGGCAACTCTTCGATAGCGTAACTGCGGTAAGCTGTCCGGGCAGTATCGTCATCGGCAGCGGCGGGGAAAAATACCCGTTTGGCGCCGGATTCATCGCAGCCGATCAACCCGATATCGCCGTTGAAAAGCCCGACGCGGTAATCGTTTTTCAGAATCAGCAGCGGCACACCCGCAGCATTGCCGTCCGGCAGCTGAAGCATTTCAATAAGCAGCTCATTGAGCCGTTCAAAGCCGAATTTGCCCTGCCGTCCGGGGGATAACAGCATAAAAGAGTTCAGCAAACGGAAGGCTCTGTCCAGCGATTCGCGGTTGCCGGCTGCTGCCAGACGCGGCAGATCGGCAAGTTTTTCGCCGCCGGGCAGACGGACTTGATTCATGGCAGCGCGGAGGAAATCTTTCAGCGATTTTTCGCTCAGGGTATGGAACTCGAATTCATTGCCGGACAACTCCGTGATGGTGTCGGCAGCCTGAACGGATTCTTCCGCCTGACCGGAGAGATTGCGGATCAAACCGGCAATGACTCCCAACTTGGAGGCGCTGGCGGCAAAACGATGATTTTCGGTCAGCTCGACCAGCGAGCCCGTCAGCGGCATGGCATCAAAAACAGCTTTATCGGGACAATTTATCTGCCAGCTGGTCTGGCGGGCAAAAAGTTCAACCAGTTCAGCATCGCCGCAGTTGGGGATGGCGGCAGAACAGATATCTGCCAGCACGGAACCTGCTTCCACGCTGGAGAGCTGGTGGCGATCGCCCAGCAATATAACTCCTGCACTTGCGGGCAGCGCTTCCAGCAGCTGTGCCATTATATTCTGCGGGATCATGGAACACTCGTCCAGCAACAGCAGGTCACAAATCAGCGGATTTTCCGCATTGTATTTGAATTCATTGCTTTTATGCTGGAAGTTCAGCAAACGGTGGATCGTTTTGGTTTCAATCTGCAATATTTTTTGCCGTACCGTTTCGTCGGTGTTGAGCAGACGGGCATTTTCCTGCAATGATGAAGTTAAAGTGACCGCAGCCTTGGCGGTCGGAGCTGCCGAAAATATCCTCAAATCCGGTTCCTGTTCCAATTTAAGTGCCAGCAATACCGCCGCCACGGTGGTTTTGCCGGTGCCGGGGCCGCCCGAAAGCACCAGCAATTTGCTGCGCATTGCCGCCAGCAGCGCCAACTGCTGGAAATCCGTTTCGGGGTGTTCATCTCCGGTGGGGAAAAAACTTATCATATTGTGGAGTTTGCCCGCTTCCATGTGCGGCAGCGGCAGTTTTTCTTCCGCCCGTTTCAGCAAATTAACGGCAATCGAGTGTTCATATGCCCATTGCCGCTGCAGGTAACAGCCGCCTGCACGGTCGATCACCAGCAGCGATTCAGGCACAACATCTTCACTGTCGGCATCGCTCAGAACTGTCGCAGCTGGATGCAGATCGCTTTGCAGTAAATATTTGCGCCATTGTTCATAGTCGGGCAGTTGAAAATACACCGCACCATTGGCGGATTCCAACTTTTTGCCTGCAAATTCTTTTATCTGCATACAGACGTGATTTTCCTGCAGAGATTTCACCGTCAGCGCAGTTGTTATTGCCAGCATCGGTGACTGAACGGGCGCATTGCGCATTATCAAATCGGCAATGACTTGCGATGTATCGTCGAAAAAACCTGAATTTTTAATAAAATCCAGTTCCATTTTTAATTTGTTCATCGGCAAATCCTTTCCGCAGCATTGCCGCATAAAGCGTTACACAGCGCACGGATCGTCTGATAATCGGGGCGGTCGTTGAATATACCGCAGTTGCTCCCCAGCTGCAATCCGCGCAAAAATACATAATATACTCCGCCGATATATTTATCGTAGAGCGTTTGGTCAAAGGTACAGTTGAGTTTCTGTTCCAGATAGCGCATCAGCGCCGCCAGATAGCAGAGATACTGCAGCGGATAGGTGGCGTTGAACATGGCATTTTGCAGGGCTTCACCGGTAAAGTTGCCGGCTTGGAACTCCAGCGTATTGGATTTCCAGTCCACGATGTAAAAACAATTCTGATACTCGAAGATCATATCGATAAAACCACCGAAGAATCCGCCCTGAGTTTGCAGAATATCTTCCGCCTGATAAGTGTTGCCGAACTTTTCCGTAAGATACGGCTCCACACTTTTCAGCAATTTTTCCAGCGATATACCGTTGGCGGCAGCTAACAGAAATTCAAATTCGCAGAGCCGTTTATCGGGACTTAATTGATTAAACACCATTCCGCAGGGCAGGCGGCAGCTCAGGAGATTTTCCAGCATTTGACAGGTGGCATTTTCGTATTTGGCATCCGAAAAATTATACAGAGCTAATGTCCTTTTTACTTGCATACGGTCGAGGGGGGCGGTAAAATCGGTTTCTTCCAGCAGTTTGTGCCAGGCGTTGCCGATGGCTGCTCCGCCCGGGATATCCCAGATCCCGCCGCTGAGTTTACCTGGCGTATTTTCCTGATTCGGGCTGAGTTCATCGGCTTCATCACGATCGGTCAGCTGTTCAGCAGCGTCGGATTTTCTGCCGTTGACCGGCAGCGAAGAGTAACTTAATATCCGCCAGCGGTTGGCAATAACATTGACTGTTTCCGGTTTGATGATCTCGTCGGCAGTTATTTCAGGTTGATAGCACTCCTGACTGTCTTGGGCTTTAAGTGCGTCGTTAAACAGTTCGGGCGGGCCGAAGACGGTGATATCGGAGTTTTCCGCCTTGCTTTGACTGAGAAAATTTTTGACTGTTTCGATATTTTCTGCATCCTTATTGGAACGCATCGAGCAGATCCAATGTATCGGCGAGTTCGGTTTGGAGCTGCTGTCGAAACTGATGTAACAACCTGAACAGGCACGGGTGATCGCCACATAGAGCAGCCGCAGCTGTTCCTGCAATTCTTCCAGCGCCGCCAGAAATTTGGCATCTTCGAGCTTTTCGTCGGGGTTGCAGCAGAGTCTGCCGTTGCGGTGATACACCTTCATCCCCTTCATCCGCATAGGGTAGTAAGCCGCAGCGTTGGGGATAAAGACGATGGGGAATTGCAAACCCTTGGATTTGTGGATCGTGATAAGTTTGACCGCTGTTTGGTTGGAATCGAGCATTTCGCTGTTTTCATCGCTGTTTTCGCTGAGCATGATCCTTTCGCGCAGAAAGTTCAGTACTCCCCGGGGCGGCAGCATGGAGCGGTATTCCTCTTCCGCCAGCAGATCCCCCAGCTGGGTCATGTTGGCGATCACTCTTTCGCCGCCGATACGGCAGCTCATGCGGGATTTGAAAGTGCTTTCTCCGCCGCTGAAATCCATGCGGAAAAGCATCCGCATCATCGCCGAAGTACCTGCGTTGTGCCAGCACTCGTTAAGCTGCTTCATATTCTGCTGCCAGTTCAGCCGTCGGAGCATGGCATCGGGTGACTGCAGGTCAAGATCGTTTTCGGTAAGTCCGCCGAGATTGCCCGTCAGCGCCATGCGGATGCTGCTTTCATCGTTGCTCAGAATTGCCTGCATGAAATCGGCCAGTTCCGCAGCTTCGGCAGAACTCCACACCCCGCTTTTGCGTTCGCCGCAAACGGGTACGTTGCCCTGAGTCAGCAGATCGCGCATCAGCTGAAGTTCGTCGTTGGTGTGGGCAAGCACCGCAATATCCCCCGGCGTGACGGGGCGGAGTTGACCTTTATGACTCAAAAAGAACTCTTTGCTGTTGAGCAGATTTATGATCTGCCGTGCGCAGTTGCGGTAAAGGCTGCTGTTGTCGCCGTTTGTATTATATTCCAGCTGGAGCGGGAGATCAACGACTCGGGGAATACTCTGACCGTCGACTTGACGGATCACTCTGACCAGATCGCCGTCGGGGGTATCGGGTTTGAGGGTTTTGCCGAGCTGGATGGCGTTTTCGGCAAAAAGATTGTCGTGTTCAAAGATCAGATTGAATGCATCGATCATGGGCCCCGAACTGCGGAAATTGCGCGAAAGTTTGTAAATCGCGCCGCCTTCAAGCGCCATACATTCCGCTTTAGCCTGCATATAAGTAGCCAGATCGCCGCTGCGGAAAGAGTAGATCGCCTGACGGGGGTCGCCCACCATAAAAAACGGCGCATTACTTCTGCCTTCGATGAATATACTGCGGAATATTTCGTATTGCAGCGGGTCGGTATCCTGAAATTCATCAATGATCCCCGCTTTGAATTTATTGCGCAGCACCTCTGCCAACGATCCGCTGCGCAGCGCTTTTGCTACTTCAAGCAGCAGGTCGTCAAAGCCCTGGAAATTATCGCGCAGTTTCCATTCGGCAAGTTTTCTGCGGACAAAATTACCCGCTTCCAGCTTCCAGCAGAGATCGAACTGTCTGAAGGTGTCGGTGAATGTTTCGCTCAAATCAAAGATACGGCAGCTGTCAACATAACTTTCGACAGCCGCTGCGTTGCCTTTCTGCTGTTTGTTGGCTTTGCTGAGGATGAAGCTGCGCGGGAGATATTGCAGAACTTCATACCATTGCTGATAATCCGCGTTACGGATCGCTTTCCGTGGAGTTGCCAGCAAGCTGCGGAGCTGTTCGGCGCTGCTTTGTAAAAATTCAGCAGTTCCATACGAATTGATCTTATTTAATTTGCCCTTGAAAGAGGTCAGCTCGCCGACCAGATCCTCAATGGGTATTTGGTAGAATTCGTCCAGCACGCTGTTCAGGGTACCGAGCAGATTATCTGAGGTCGGCGGCACTTGCGCGTCTTTATATTCCTGCAAAAGTTCATGGCGCTCCAACAGCGTTTTTATCATTTTATGCAGCTGACCGTCGGGCGCGAGATTTTCCATGCCCGGCAGCTGCTGCTGATTGAAGCGGATGATACGGCAGAAATCCTTCAATAGTTTTTCCACATAAATATCAATATTCTTTTCCAGCCGCACCCGGAATGCGATCGAACACTCAAAGGCGTTTTCCGCCAGAATACGGGCGCAAAAGCCGTGAATGGTCGATACCCGATTGTTGTCAAAGTCCTTCAGCGCCTCCTGGATCCTTTTTTGCTGATCCTTCCGGGAGATATTTTCTTCGTCAAAATGCTTTATCAGCTCATCGGTGCGTTTATCTTCGGCAGCGTGGCTGAGTTTTTGCCCCAGCAGCTTTTCGTTCAATGCCTCCAGTACTGTGTGCAGTCGTTCCGCCAGTTCACGGGCGGCGGCTTCGGTAAAGGTGACTACGGCAATGGAGTCGATGGTGAAATTTTTTTCCACGATCATCCGCGCCGTCAGATTCTGGATGTTATAAGTTTTGCCTGTACCCGCTGCCGCTTCGATCAGCGCTGCTCCGTTCAGGGGGATATGTATGGAATCGAGTTCCGCAATGTGTTCAGTTGTCATTCCTGATCCTCCTGCCGGAGCTGCAGCAGCGAGTAGAGCATTTGTCCGTATTGGCGGAACTGCAGCTGAAAATCCTGATCCTGCCATTGTTCAAGGGTGTAAAAGCGCCGGATGTTTTCGTCCGTAACATCGCCGTAAATATTCCATTTGTGACTGATTGAATCGTAATTCCGGGTGTAATACTTCTTTTCCGCTTTTTTCAGATCGTTGTAATAGACCGAAGCGGTCGGAAAGAGCGGCAGCGGGTAAGGTTGTTCCTGTGCTGCCAGCTCCAGCAATTCGGTCAGCATGGCTGCTGCTGCTTCGGGTGATACGGGTTCGATAAAGTGTTCTTCGTATTTACCGCCTGACAGGTTCAATATTTCCGCCCCGCAGCTTTCGTTGCTGCCCGCAGCCTGGATCAGAGCGCCGAACAACGCTTCCAGCGCATGAGCAGCTTTGTAGCCGCTTTGAGCATTTACCAATATTGTCCTGCCGTCAGGAGTCATGTTGACCATGCCCGAAACGGTACATACGTCCGTATTGCCGAATTTGCCTTTGATTTGACAGGCTATATAGCGCCGTTCCTGTATCTGCAGCAGGTTTTTCCACAAAGGCGGTACATTCATGACCACATTGCAGCGTTCTTCAAAGAAAACTCTTCCGACCTTGCCCGGTGGCAGCACGTTGCAGCTCCCCGCATGGATAAAAAGATCATCCTCATCCATCCTGCCGCCGAAGCGGGCGATTACAGAATCGAGTTTATGCAGATCTTTGGGCGGGGGCGTCCAGGGTTCATCGTTGCTGAATTCATCCTGCCGTGAAAAGTATATTCCAAGTTTATTGCGGACTGCCCATTGGCAATGGTTGCCGAAAAATGAACACAGACTTTTCAACTGCAAAGGAGCGCTGCAATCCAATCCCGGCAGCTGCAGCGGTGACGGTTCGGCGTTTTCTGCCGCGGCAGTTTTATTGCTTTGCAGCAGCGCCTGATAGTTGTCCATATCCAGCGAAGGATAGGGGGCATCTTTCCGGTAGTATTCGGCGGCGATGCCGGAAATTTTATGTTCGTATTCTTCCAGCAGGAAAGCATTTTTCAAATAGGTCATTATCTCCTTGAGCGGGGCGCAGGCGTGGAGTTTTTCGTTGGTGCGGGAGTTGCGCCCCTGATAGAAGAAGAGCAGATTTTTCCGCGCCGCCATCAGCGCCTCCAACAGCAAATAGCGATCCTGTACTGCGATCTGGCGGTCACCGGGCCGCGGCGAGGCGGCGATCAGGTCAAAGCCGATTTCTGTATTGCGGCGGGGAAATACGCCTTCGTTCATTTCCAGTACCGCCACCGTATCCATGGGGATCGAACGCATCGGCACCATACGGCAGAAGGTGATCTTGCCCCGGAGAAAACTGCCGGAATTTTCGGGCAGCACCCACAGATCGTCCAGAATCGCCAGCGCCGCGTTCAGCTGACAGGGTTCGGTCAGGCAATTTTCTTCTGCCATATTTTCCAGTTCGGCAAGGGCGCTGCGCAGCGGAGCCAAAGCGGTGCGCTGCAAGTTATCCTGCCCGAAAAAGTTATCGGCGATCCCGCAGAAAATATGCTGCCATTGAGCAAGCGTTTGGCTTACGGGAGCTTGCAGCAGCGCAGGGGATTGAAGTTCATCGGCCAGATCGGCAAGTTTTTCCAGAAAACGCACCGTGCGGCAGAACGGCGCTATGGTGCTGTTGCCCAGCTTTTCCAGCGGAACTGTTCCGTTGATAAGTATGGAATCATCTTTATTCTGGCGGCAGATAAAGCCCGTCAACAGCCGATCAATGGCGCTGCGGAAGGTGTATTCTTCAAAATCTCCGCCGCAGAATCTGGCGTGCATGGCGCCTGAAAAACCCCAGCGGGCACCGCCTTCAGCAAGCATGGAGCTTATATTGCTCAAATCTTCATCGGTCAGCTTCAGCGCCATACTGATAAAGGGCATATCCAGCAGGCTCATAAGCTCGGTATATTCAAATCTGCCCGCTGCTGTTTTCAATATTCTGTGAAAGGCTTCAAAGGCGTGCTGATACTCTGCATCGGGTAAATCGGCAATGCTGTAGACATTTTTCAACGGGCCGTTGCCGAAAATCGCGTCGATCAACGGTGCCGCTTTGGCAATATCCGGCGCCATAACAATAATATCCTGCGGGGCGGTGCCGCTGCGGATGAGTTTGATGAGTTCATCGTGCAGCACTTCCAGTTCCCGCCGCAGCGAGTGGCAGCTGTGTACAGCTATTGAACCGTCATTTTTCAGATCGCTGCGGGGAGTGCCGATCAGCGTGGTGTCTTCATCGACCGCCGCCGCACGGCGGTCGAACATACCCAGAATATCGTGCTGCATTATTTCCAGCATGGTATTGCCCGCAGATTCATCGGGCAGCATGGCTTCGCCGATAAGTTCGCTTGCAACATGATCCTGCGCCATCAATGCTGAAAAGAAGCTGCGGCCCTGTCTGCCCAGCGCCTGTAATATGGGGTTGCCGGTATCTTCCACACTCCACGGCAGATGTTTCCGTTCCGCATAAGAATATTGATCGCTCCAATACTCCAGACATGGTGTAAGGTAAAAGAAATTCACTCTGGTATATTCGGCAAGTTTTACAAAGATCTCCAGATAGACCGGCGGCATTGCCCCCACTCCGAAAACGGTGATCTCCCGGGGCAGCCCCCCCGCTTGCTGTTCGGTCAGCCCCTGCATTTTCAACATTCTGAAAAAGTGATCCCGCCCCGGAGTTTCAGCATTGAAAAGTTTATTGTAGAGTGTCCCCTGCCAGCTGTCGGGACCAAAGAGTGTTCCCGCATAAAGTTCATCGCCGCGGTAGAGTTGATACTGGTCGAAAAGGTCAGCCAGTTTGCCTGCCAGCTGCCAGCGTTTCAAATGACAGTTGGGGTTGCCGATATATTTTTTGAGCTGCGGGGCTGATTGCTCAATAAATTTTTGATCGCCCAGCAGCCGCAACAGATTTTTCCGCATATTGAGCTGATCGCTGCGGAGAGCTCCTGCGCGGTATTGTTCAGGATACAGCGTGCGGAAGATCCTGTCGGTAAAACTGTTGAGAAAGTAGGTGTTCAGATTGGCGGCAATCTTGCTGCCGCGTGCCGTCGCCTGCCGCAGATATTCAGCCATGCCGCGGGTCTGCACGATCACTTCGCATGGTTTCAACAGATCATTATCTGCCGGAGCGCGGTTGTAAATATCGCTTACAAAGCGCTGCGCAAGTTTTTCCAGCTGGTATTCCCGATAGAGGATAAATGCCATATTGATCGACCCCGAATGTTATTTTATTGCTTTACAACGGGTAAAATAACACACAAACGGCAAAAGTAAAGTTTCTGAACCCGGCTTTTGAACTTTTTTTGTCCGCAATTCATCAATCGCCCTGGAAAAGGTATTTCAAATCCTCGATGGAGAGTTTTTCCATCGACAGCGCCGGATTTTCCACCATGGAGTCAAACAGCTCCTGTTTGCGTTCCTGCAAAGCGAGGATCTTTTCTTCGATCGAATCCTTGACCAGCAGTTTGATCGACCGCACCGGCCGGGTTTGACCAATGCGGTGAGTGCGGTCAGTTGCTTGCAGTTCCGTGGCAGGATTCCACCACGGGTCGTAGATCATTACCGTATCGGCGGACGTTAAATTCAACCCTGTGCCGCCTGCTTTCAGACTCAGCAGAAAGATCGGAATATCGGGCGTATTGTTGAACTCATCGACCACCTCCTGCCGGTTGCGGGTGGCACCGTCCAGATAGCAATATTTAATCTGCCGCGAGTCCAGATAGCTGCGCACAATGCTCAAAAGCGAAGTAAACTGGCTGAACAGCAGCACTTTGTGGCCGCTGTCGATGTGCTCCATAAGCAATTCCTGCATCAGCTCGAACTTGGCTGAGGGTATATCGGTGATTGCCTGAGTTGATACTTCCGCACCGTTGCCGGACTCCATATTGTTCAGCAGCTGCGGGTGGCAGCATATCTGCCGCAGCCGCAGCAGCGTGGTAAGGATCTGCATATTCTTTTTAGGACTTTTGCGTTTTTGCATTTCCATATCGCTCAGCATATTGCGTCCTTCTTCCAGAATCGAATCGTAAAGTTTGCGCTGAAGCTGGTCCATGGTGCAGAAAATATTTACATCCTCCCTCGGCGGCAGTTCAGGCGCTACCGAACTTTTCACCCGTCGTTTGATAAACGGTGCAGTCCGTGCCGCCAGATCATTGCGCAGCTGCAAGTCGGAGCCAATGTCGGCATATTCCTGTTTGAATCCTGAAAAACTCCCCAGCAATCCGGGATGCAGAAAATCAAATATGCTCCACAGATCTTCGGGCGAATTTTCCAGCGGCGTACCCGTCAGCACCAGTTTGTGATTTGCCCGCAGCGATTTGCAGGAATGGGCATTGGCGGTACCGGGGTTTTTGATATGCTGCGCTTCGTCAAGGATCAGCAGATTGAAAACTGTTTTACTTAATTTGGCAAGTTCCCGCCGGACAATGGAGTACGAAGTAATGATTATATCGTAACCGTTCAGATCTTTAGCCACCGTCGGACGGCTGCTGCCGTAAAGCAGCCCCACCTTGCAGTCAGTCAGGAATTTGCCGCACTCCCGCGACCAGTTTTCCACCAGACTGGCAGGGCAGATCACCAGCGAAGGCGCATTGTTCAGCTGCCGCAGTTCATTGTAAGCTGCCAGCGCCTGCACTGTTTTGCCCAGCCCCATTTCATCCGCCAGAATAACGTTGAAATTGTTGACCAGCATCTTGCGCAGCCAGGCGGCGCCTTCCTGCTGATAATTCCGCAGTTTGGCGTTGAATGGATAGCGCTTTTCGGGCACAGCTGTTGTTTCTGCAACGGGACTCGCCAAAAAACTTTCCGGCAGTTTCACCCCCGCATAATGGCGCGTTAAGTGGCGGAAATAATGCAGCATGACGGCAGGGATCTCAAAACAATTCTTCGCTTCATCCAGCGATTGCATAAGTTTGCCCAGCTTGACGGTATCTTCAAAATTAGCCAGCTGATTCCAGCGCCCGTTATCCAGCACGATGAAGCGCTCGTGTTTCTGCGCCGCTTGCAGAACGTTTCCGCAGGCGGTGCTTCCGCCGGATCGATCACCCCAGCGGTAAGTGAAAATGTAGCAATTCCGCTCGTTGAGCTGACCGCTGCATTGACATTCCAACTCCAGCATCGGCAGTTGATTGCCGCCGTTGGCAAGTTGGGCAAGAGTGCCGCCCAGCGCCATGGATTTATAGCGTTTCAGCCAATCGGGCAGCAGTTCGTTCAGGAAAAAACCGATATTTTCGCTGCCGTTCAATATTGCCTGACCGCGGGTGATATCGCCGGAACTTTTGAGCATTTTCAACGCGTTGACGATTTCCGCTTCCATCATCTCCTGCCGCAGGAAAAAGTTGCTGCTGCTGTCCAGCGCCAATCTGCCGCCGTCGGGGCGGAAACTGTATTTATCGTAAACAAATTTCAAATCCAGCGTCAGCGTGTCGTGGAGCAAACTGCCGTTCAGCACCACCGCAGCAGGTTTTTCCTGCGGCTCGTGCAAGGGCGTTTTGATCTGGCGGAAAGGCATGGTTCTGAGAAATTCATTGCAGCCTGCCATATTGCCGTTCCAGCGGCCCAGACGGAAAAAATTGCGCATAAAGCCAACTTCGCACCCTGCATTCAGCCAGAAATATTCGCCGTTTTTGCCCACCCAGCAGCCCGATTTGCCGGTGATGACTTTTGCCGAATGAATCTCCAGCGCCGCGCCGCGGTAGACGATCCCGGGCGAATACTCTCTGGCATCTTTACCGTTGGCGCTCAGCACGACCGCTTCGGCGGCGCAGTCGTTATGGATTATCACCCGGCGCCCGTTGCGGAAAAAGTTTTTAAAATCACCCAGCATATGAAAGAGTTCGCTGGTCAGTTCGCTGTTGAGCAATATATTGGAATTTTCGGCCTCGCCGTTGATTGCCAGAAAGCGTATGATCTGACGGTCGGCGAGGGTAAAATCGCTGAGTTTAAGCTGTACAGTAAGCACCTTGTCAAAAAAGAGCTGACGCAGATTGTTCAAATTGCCCAGATACTCTTTTTTGCCGCTGCGCAGCCGCACCGAAAGGACTGCATTTTCCCACTTGCTCGGCACGTGCGGAAAGGCGGATTCAGCATTTATCACCACTTCGGCAGGTTGGGCGCTGGTGGTACACTCCTTGGCCAGCGCCTCCAAACCGGCGTTGCGCAAGCCCACATAGTTGGCTTCGTCGGTATCCACAAAGGCAGCGTTTTGTTCGGGAACTTTGAACAATCCGGCATACATCCAGAGCGCGATTGCGTGCATACAAAGTTCGCCGTTATCAGAACTCTGACCGCCCTGATTGGCAGCAGCGCAGTCGCATTGACCGCGCACTTTGTCGCCCAGCTGCAAATGGGTGTGGGTCTTGATGTTGTTTTTTTCTTCAAAAACCGCATGAAGCACCTGATTGCGGTCGCGGAATGCTCCCGAAATCTGATTATTTTTAAGCAGCTGTTTGGCACTTTTAAGGGTGCTTTCGCTGGAATAACTGATCAGGCGTTCTTCAAACGCCGAACGGCTCTTCAAAGTGATCCTCCATAGCTTTTACTGAATTAAAATTCTGCTACTATAGACCCTTTGAGGCGATATTGCAAATAGCGCAAGCGAGTTTTCTGCGATTTTTACGGCAGTTTTTTGCTCAGAGTGTTATAAAGTTCATATTGCGGTGTTTTTTCAGCACCTTTGTTATCGTCAATGAACTTTTTGATCACTTCCGACGGCAGCCGCGTTTTGCTGATCGCAACTGATGTTTTGACTGCTTCGGCGGCGCGTTCCAATTCATTATTCTGCAGCAGCGCCAGAGTTAGCAGCAGTTTTTCTTCGGCTCCGTCCACGCCGCTAAACTGTTTGATCACATCCGCAGGCCGCTTTTGCAACAGATCCAGCAGCGCTTGCATAAGTTTGACCTCTTTATCCTGCGGGAAAAGTTTGGCGGCTTCCGCCAGATACCATCCGGCGCTGGCAGGGTCGTTGCTTTTCAGCGCATCGGCGGCGTTTTTCAGCAGAAAATCCCGCGTGGCATTGTCGTTGTTGCCCACGCTGCGCAGAATCTCTTCCAGATAACTGTCCACGGGTAAACCGTTGGATTTTGCCAGCATATAAAATTCCCCTGCTTCCCGCAGCCGCGCTTTATCTGCCGAAAGCATCAGCGCCAGTTCATACGCCGCTTCAATATTAGCCGTGTCGATCTGCAGCACTACGCGGAAAGCATTTTCCGCTTTGGCGCGATTCCCGCTGCGGCTCCACGCTACCGCTTCGCTTAAAAGCAGCGGGGCGCTGGCACGGCCCTGACGTTTGGCTTTGAAGGTGGTCAGCAGATCCAACGCCCCATTGTAGTTGCGTTTGCCGATCTCGCTGCGGGCGAGGGCATCGACCAGCTTTTCGTTGTCAGGATCATTTTTTATTGCCAGAGTAAGCAGTTTGGCGGCATCTTCAAACTTCTGTTCTTTGAGGTAAAGCGTGCCCAGTTCGGCGGCGGCTGCCTGATTGCCGCTGTCCCGTGCCAAAACCTGCCGATAGCCCCACATGGCGATTTCGTGATTGCCCCGTGCCGCGGCGCTGCGGGCATCGGCAAGCAGCGTTTCAAGATGTTCAAGTTCGCTGTCAGCCAATACGGCAACATTGTTTTTATCGGGCGTTTTACCCAGCGCCTGCTTGAGTTTGGCAAGTTCGCCGATAAGTTTGTTATTCTCCTTTTCGTAGCGGCGCAAACTCTCTTCCAGAGCGGGAATACGGTTGAGCGAGGTAAGCACGTCGCTGCTGGAAGCCTGACTGATAAGTTCAAATTTCTGCTTCAGCTCGTCATACGCCTGACGGAGTGCTTTCATCTTGCTCAGCTCCACTTCGCCGGACTGCTGTTTGGCGGTAAGTTCGATCATTCCGGCGCGGGCTTCTTTGACCAGTTCGCGGGCGGAATTGAGTTCTTTCTGCAATGCGGCAAGCTCGTCGGTTTTTTCCCGCAACAGATTTTTGGACTCCATGGCAGTACGTTCAGCGGCTTGTTTTTCCTGCCTGAACTTATCCTGATTGGCTGCATCGCTCTGCAGCCGATCCTGATAGCGGCGCTCCAGTTCGGCGTATTTATTCAACGAGTTTTTAAGCTCATTTTCGCTGCTGCTCAGCTGTTTTTGCTGCTGTTCTGCCTTCCGCTGCAGCAAATCCAGATCGTGTTTCAGCTTCCGTTCGGAGCGCTGCAGTTCCAATAATTCCGAATTGCGCAGATTCATCAGTTCCGCCGAATCCGCCAGCTGTTTCTGCAAATCGCTCTCCGCTGCGGTCAATGTGCTGATGCGTCGCCGCAGTTCGCTTTCCATGCCTGAGTTGCGGCGCAGTTCATCCAGTTCGCCCTGCAGCTGTTTGACCTCTTCGGCAAGGGCGGTGTTGACGCTGCTGCCGTCGTTGGAGCTTTCGCTCAAGAGACGCATCATCCGTTCGATGCGCTGATCTTTGCGCTTGAGTTCGCTTTCCAGATTGCTGACTTTGGCGGTAAGTTCGCTGTTGTTGCTGCGGGCGGCGCGGGCGCGCTGCAATTCGGCATCGCGTTTGAGCCGCTGATTATCGCTTTTCAGCTTTTGCAGTTCATCGCGCAGCTGCAATACTTCCGTGCGCGAAACGGCGTATTCCTGATCTTTGACTTTCAGTTCATTTTCCTGTTCGCGGAGTCTGGCTTGCGCATTGTCGTTGGCGCTGCGCAGCTCGGATACGGTGCTCTGATAGCGTTCGCGGTCGCCGCCTTCGGCGCGTTTGAGCGCATCTTTGTACTGCATTTCCAGCAGCGAGTATTTATCCTGCAGCGTCCGATAGTCGCGCAAAACTCCGTCGATATCCCGACTGCGGGATTCATTTTGCTGCAATTTAAGCTGCAGCGAGTCGATTTCCTGCAATGCGGCGCGCAGCTTGCGACGGTACTGGTCGATTTCGGACTGCATTTCTATATACAGCCGGTTGCCGCTGCGTGCGGGCACGCTGCCGAAATCATCATCATAACTGCTGCTGCGGTTCCCGGCAACGCGGCTTGGAAGGCTTGAACGGCTGCCTGCCGCGCTGTTACGGTGGGATCGATCCTGGTCGGCAGGATGCACCTCGGGCATGGTTCGGTCGGTATTGTTTATTGATCTGCTGCTGGCTGCGGCGTTGGAGCGATGCGAGCGGAGCAGTTTTTTTACTTCCTCTATTTCGTTGCGGCAGAGTTTGATGCGCCCTTCCACCACGCTGCTGTTCCAGTCGGGGAAGTTTTTCCGGATGGCGCTGAAATGGTCGCAACTCTGCTGATAGAGTTCCAGCGCCTGCTCCAGCTGATTATCGTTGCGGAATGCACCTGCGCGGTCGTAGCACTCGTAGCCTTTGCGCCAACTGTTCCAGGGCGAGGCTTCAGCACCGGAGGTCGATGTTACACCGCCGAAGAGCAGCAGTATTACTGTCAGATATGGCAGTAAAATTTTTCTCATGATAACTTCCTCAGAAAATCTTTGAATTTGTTACGGTAGAAGGCATTGGCGCTGATCGTCAGCAGCGCATTGCCGTAATCGTCGTATTTGCTTGCCAGCACGGTGGTCTTCTGATAAGCCATGGCTGCAATATCGCCCCGTTCGGGCGGAATTACCAGTTCCACTACCTTGGAGTGTTCTCCGGCAATGGCGGCAAGCGCCGTTAAAAGTTCATCCATTCCTTCGCCCGTGGCAACCGATACAAAGCAGCCGTTGGCAAATAAATTCCGCGCTCTGATCCGCGCCAGTTCGTCGTGGGGGCGGTCGATCTTGTTGAACACCACCAGAATTTTTTCCGTATCCGCACCCAATTCTTTGAGTACCGAAAGGGTCGTATCCCAATGTTCGTCGATTTCGCTGCTGGAGAGATCCAGCACCAGAATAAGAAAATCGGCTAAAACCGCTTCTTCCAGCGTAGATTTGAACGCTTCCACCAGATCGTGGGGCAGCTTGCGGACGAATCCGACGGTGTCGGTCAGCAAGATTGTTTGATTATCGGGCAATATGACCTTGCGGGTCATGGGGTCCAGAGTGGCAAAAAGTTTATCTTCCGCCATAACTTCCCTGCCCGAAAGCAGTTTGAGCAGCGATGATTTGCCTGCATTGGTATAGCCTACGATCGCGCCGTGGGGTACATCGTGCCGTTCGCGCTGTTTGCGCCCGGTGGCGCGCTGCTTGCGTACTGCGGCAAGTTCCTGTTCCAGTCTGGAAATGCGCATCTTGATCTGGCGGCGGTCGAGTTCGATCTGACTTTCGCCTTCGCCTTTGGCGTTGACCGCGCCGCCCCGCTGCCGCGAAAAATGGCTCCACGCTCCTGCCAGCCGCGGCAGCTGATAGCGCCAGCGCGCCAGTTCCACCTGTAAAACGGCTTCGCGGGTACGGGCGCGGTCGGCAAAAATATCCAGAATCACTTCCTGACGGTCGATCACGCAGGTTTTGCGGCAGAGCCGCGACCAGTTGCGCTGCTGGGTGGGGGTTATTTCCATATCGAACACCAGCACATCGGCATTGAGTTCCTCCAGCTGCAAAGCGATCTCTTCGGCTTTACCGGTACCGACATAATATTGAGCGTGGGGCTGACCTTTGAGTTTGACCACACAGCGGCCGACCACCTCAATATCCAGATTGTGCAGCAGTTCGGCAAGTTCGTCCAGATGGCAATGCACCCGGCTGCTGTCTTCACTATTCAGCGCCGTGCCGACGATCAATGCCCGCTCTACGCGCTTGCGTGCTTCCTGTTCGACTTCGATCAAAAGAGTTTCTCCTTAAAGTATTGCATTTGGTTATACTATAATATAGAAGTTGCAATTTTGCCTGTTCAGAACCGATTTTTTTGCATTTTTAGCTTACTGATACGCAAAAAATCCAACAAAATCTTGTTCCTGACTTGATTTATTGACGGATAATTGGTATATTCAGTAAAGAATCGCTTTATAAACTCAACGAAAGGTTTGCTGCTATGTTTATTGACATTCACACTCATATAACCTATCAGGATTGCCCCGAACTGGCTTACGGAATTCTGGGTCGTCCGCCATTTGATGTAGATGTGCTGCTCAAACGTATGGATCTGGAAGGGATCGACAAATCCGTGGTGCTGCCGCTGGTCAACCCCGAAGTGCTCGACCGCTACGGCGTGGCAGGCAATCAGGAAGTGATCAGAGCGTGCAAGGCGCATCCTGACCGTTTGATCCCGTTTTGCGCAGTCGATCCGCGTTCCATGCTGGTCTGGGGCAAAAAAGGTACGCCCGGGAGTATGTACAATCTGTTGAAGATCTACCGCGAAATGGGCTGTCTGGGGATCGGCGAAGTCTGCGGTACGATCCCGGTCGATGATGAGCGTTACGGCGTGATCTTCGAAGCGGCAGGAGAACTGAATATGCCGCTGATTTTCCACATTCAGCGTATTACCGGACATAACTACGGCGCTGCCGATGAATTCCATCTGCCGGGTTTTGAACGGATGCTGCAAAAGTATCCCGATACCGTTTTTATCGGCCACTCCATGGCGTTCTGGACGGAAATTTCCGGCGAAGTGCCCGAAAGCGAAAGCGAAGGCTACCTCTACAATCCTTACACCAAAAAAGGCAGATTGTGGGAACTCTTTGAAAAATATCCCAATATCGGCGGCGATATTTCTGCGGGCAGCGGCGCTTATGCTTTGAGCTGCGACCCGGTGCACGGGCCTGAGTTTATGGAAAAGTTCCAGGATAAACTCTACTTCGGGACCGACCGTTTCAGCGCCATCGACGAACCGATCCCGCCCCAGAAGCCGTTGATGGATAAATGGCTGGCGGAAGGCAAGATCTCGCAGACAGCTTACGACAAGATCTCGCACCTCAACGCCCAAAAACTTTTGAATATTTAATAAGCTCAACAACCCGATAATTTTTCAAACGAAAGGATAGAAAAATGTCTGAACTTAAAATCGGTATGATCGGTCTTGATACCTCCCACGTTACGGCTTTTGTCGATCTTCTGAATGACAAAAGTCATGAATTCCATGTCCCCGGTTGTCAGGTGGTCAAGGCGTTCCCCGGCGGCAGCGCCAAGTTCAGTCTGAGCGCCAACCGCGTGGAAGGTTTTACCGAAGAACTGAAGAAACGCAACGTGGAGATCGTTGATTCCATCGAAGCGCTGGCCGGGCTGGATGCCTACTTCCTGGAAAGTGTGGATGGCGATCAGCACCTCGAACAGTTCAAAGTGCTGGCTCAGTTCGGCAAACCTGTCTTTATCGACAAGCCGCTGGCCTGCAACTATGCCGATGCCAAAGCTATTGTCGAAATCGCCAAAGATAAGAATATACCGCTGATGAGCTGCTCGAGCATCCGCTACGCGCTGGGCATCAACGATCTGAAGAAAGAAGAAGATACCGAAGTCTTTGCCTGTCAGGCCTTCGGTCCCATGAATCTGCTGGATGATTACCGCGATTATTTCTGGTACGGTATCCACTCCACGGAAATCGTCTTTGCCATGCTGGGCAAGGGCTGCGAATCCGTGCAGGTGATCCCCACCCAGCACGCTGATTTGCTTTTCGGCCGCTGGGCTGACGGCAGAATCGGTTCGATCCTGGGCAACCGCAACGGCGTCTGGGAATTCGGCTGCACCATCACCACCAATACCCACCAGCGTCAGGCGGTGGCATCCGGTGCGGTGCCTTACTACTCCATGCTGCTCAAAGAAGTGGTGCCCTTCTTCCAGACCGGCAAGAGCCCGCTGGATATCGAAGAATCGCTCAATATCATCGCCTTCCTCGAAGCCGCCAGCCGCAGCCGTGCTGCCAATGGCGCGCTGGTCAAGATCGCTGATCTCTGATTTCCGCTGAACGCGATATAACTTCGGAGCTGTTGCCAAAATCCGTAAAAGGGTTGGCAGCAGCTCTTTTTTTTGCGGCAGATTGCTGCAGGCAATTGTTGGATCTGCTTTTTTTCAGATGTTTCCGGCATTTTTTTGAAAAATTTTCCTGTTCTTTTTTTCTGACAGGGAACCAGACTTGCCAGGCGGTTTTGAGCTTGTTTGCTTGATGATGGTACCGGTTGACGGGTTGAGGCAGCTTGCTTTTATCGATTTTATTGTTGGTCAAAATTCGTAAAAAAGTTGTAATGTATTTATGAATAACGTGATGGATGTATGGTTGATTGTTGAAAAATTCTGACAGAATCCCATGACGCAAAAAAGCCTTGACAAATGCTTTTTTCTGCGTATAATAACTATTGTCGTCAAACAAAATTAGTAAGTGAAAACAAAGCATAAACAGAAAAAGCAAGAAAGGACTCTGTTATGAAGAAACACTTTACGCTGATCGAACTTCTGGTTGTTATCGCCATCATCGCCATTCTGGCGGCAATGCTGCTGCCGGCGCTTTCTGCCGCCCGCGAGCGCGCCCGTATGGCCAACTGCACCAGCAACCTTAAAACTTACGGTTTGGCCTGTACCATGTATGCTCAGGACTTCAAGGATCAGCTGCCTCCTTCCTATAACTTCCTGCCCGACTACACCGGCAGCTATGGTTCATACTGGCAGAGCGGCGTTGGCCGTTACGTTCTCTGGCAGGGCGGCTATTACAGCCAATGGACCACCGGTTCGACCGAAGCGGCTAACAGTTTCCGCGAAAAATTCTTCAAGTGTCCTTCGGAAACTACCAACTTTGCCAACACCGTCGATGGTTACACCTGGTATTGGTGGAACGCCAAGTATTGCGAATCCAAGTTCGGCGGCGATGCCACTTATGCCCGCGATATGCTCGGCGGTAAGTGCATGCCCAGCAACACCATTGCTTCCGACCATGGTTCGGGTCAGAGTACCTATACCTCTCCCCATCCCAACCAGATCAACATTTTGGCCATTGCCGGCAACGTCCGCAACATGAACAACAAATCTTTGATGCCCAATACTGTTGAAACCAACTGCATGAGCTACGGTCTTGACGATCGTTGAGCTGCTTTAAGGACATGATTTTTTAGCAATGTAATAACTTGCCCTTGATTAAGTAATCGGGGCAAGTTATCTTTATATTCAGGATATTTTCCGGGACATCCCAACAGGATTTGATTATGAAAAAGATTTTTACCGCAGGTGCATTTCTGCTATTGGGTAGTGCTGTCAGTTATCTGTGTGGCGGAGAGTTTGAGTTAAAGGAATCCGGCGCGATCTTTTCACGTCAGCAGCCGCTGATAAGTTCCAGCAGTTTTACCATGGGCAGTACCGAGCTGCTGGAAGGGAAAAAGGGCGACATCAAGCGTTTGGACGACGGCAGTATCGTCTTTAACCGTTTCAGCAAAGAGCGTGTACCGTTCCGCGAAGAAATCGTGGTCAATGGCGACGGCTCCGAAGTCGAAATAACCTTTTCCATGCGTGTGGAGTCCGACCACGAAGCTGTGGCCGGAAAAAAGCCGCTTATCTACGCAGTCAAACTGCCGTGGAACATCTTTGAAAATAAAAAGTACCACGGCGTCACCGGCCGCGTCAGTTCCCCCAAAGAAATTTCCGGCGAATGCAGCAAAGATTTCGCTTCCGGCTATAAAAATATGCGTACGATCGTTGTCGGCAGCGACAGCAAAAAAGATGGTCTGGTGCTGGATTTTAACCCCGTTGGCTACGCGGATGCTATTTCTGACTACTCCGGCAACTGTGTGCGCGGAATCTGGTCGGTAACGCGCAAGGGCAATGAGATCCATTGCACCATCGGCATAACTCCCGACCCCTACGGCGCGGAATTCACCGGCAAACTCAAGATTGTGCGCGGCGACTTTGCCACTTACCGCAGCCGTCATGCGTTGACCCGTTTCAGCTGGGGGGATTCTTATCTGCCGCAATATCTTTTCAGCTTCGGGCCGGGGAAAGCCGCGGATCACTATACTGCGGTGCGCGCGGAGGCATTTTCTGACAGCAAAAAATATGGCTGGATCAGCAATAAATCTGCTGTTCCGGCGGCCGGTGCGCCCGAAGGCGCGTTCTACTCGGCCTTGCAGGGCAAAGACGGCAAGTTCCGGATTGCCGGAATGAATCCCGGGCTTTATATTGTCACCATCGGCAGCGGCAACTACGCTGGCAAAAGCAACAAGTTTACCGCCAGAGTCAATGGCGAACTCTTTTTGCAGAATGAATCAGTCAAGGCGGGCAATGCGGTGACTGCCAGCGGTGCGGTCTGGGTCAAAGATAAGCTCGATGTGGAACTTTCGGGCGACTATCTGATTTCGACGCTGGGCGTGCAGATGCTGCTGGCCGATGCCGAAGATGTGAACGTGCGGCGCGATTTCTACCGCACCAGAGGTTTTGAACCCAGCGTGGTTTTCCGCAACGGTCTTTACAATATTCCTGCCAGATTTTCTGCGGCGCGGGAAGAATTTTTCCTGCCCGAACCCGGCAAAGAAGCCGCCGGAGCCTACCGCGAACCCGCCCGTCGGGTGCAGGTGCTGGATACCAAAAAATATCCTGCTGCCGACTGGCGTTACGGCGCAATCATCAGCAACTTCGGCCCCAACAACTCCGGTACGCTGGGCGAATATCCTGACGATAAAGAGTTGGATAAGCACCTGAAATTCCTCAAAGACAACAACAGCTCGGTGGTCATCAGCAACGGTATGCTGTCGCGCCACACCTATTATGCGCACCTTGACCGCGCCGAAAAAGCGGTCAAACGCCTGACCGAACGCGCCCATAAACAGGGATTGCGGGTAATGGATCATCAGGATTTGACTCTGCTGTGGAACATCGATGCCGGGTTCCGTGCCGCGGCCGAAAATATCAGCCAGCTGCAGCGCATGAATATCAATCAGCTGCCCAGTCCCTATTTCTGCTTTACCAACAAGGCGTTCAGAGAGCATTACTTTGAGTATATCAAAAACTTTGTGCGCAATACCAACGTCGACTCCATGATGCTCGACGAAGTTATGTTCTTCCAATACTGCTGTACCTGTGCTGCCTGCCGCGAAGAGTTCCACAAGGATACCAATTGGTACATTCCCGTCAACGAAATGGATAAGAGCTTGAACGACAACGGTCATCCGCTGCGCCGCGCGTTCCTGAACTGGCGCAAGGTGCAGGTCGGCAACTTTTTTGCCGATCTCAGAAAAGCCATTGACGAAGTCAAGCCCGACTTTTCGCTGGTGGCCTACACGACTCACTATGGTTATTACTCCAACTACGCTTCCTTCGGCAACGGTTCCGATCTGATCGAAATCGCCCGCGGTGCGGACTTCCTGGGAACCGAAATCACCACCCGCAACCAGTGGCGCGGTGCCCGGGCCGTCTTTGCTTTGCGCAAGGCCAAAAATCTTTTGCGCAACGCCTACAATGTGCCGGTATGGACTCTGTGCGGAACCAACAGCACCAGCTACGAAGTGCTTTATACCGCCTGGGCCATGAGCAATATGAACGGTCAGAGCACCTGGGTCAACGACGACAGCCGACCCAAGCCGGGGCAGGGCGACTTTTTTGCACTCAAGGAAAATATGGATCTTAAAAATGCCGAATCCGCTGCTCAGGTGGCGTTGCTCTTTTCCGCCCGCGGCCGTGACTGGGGTCGCGGACTTTCCAGCACCAGCGAAATACTCGGTACCGGTCAGGTTCTGGATACGGTGCATGTGCCTTACGACTATATCGGCGAAATGAACCTTAACGCCCGTCAGCTTGCCAAATACAAAGTTCTGATGTTGGGCAGCTGTTCGGCTCTGACCGATGAAGAAGTTGCGGCTATCAAAGAATTTATGAAAAACGGCGGCTGGGTCTATGCTAACACCACCGTCGGCTGGGAAGATGGTCTGGGCGTGCGCCGCAAAGAGTGGGCATTTGCTGATGTGTGCGATTTTGATATGAAGTATTCGTTCAATCGCCCCGATTCGGTGATCGATCCTGTCAGCGGCAAAACCGTCTCGTTCCGGAGCAAGCTCTACAACGTTCCGGTCAGCGGCGTAAAAGACAAGAGTTCGCGGCTCTGGCTGAAAAAAGATCAGCCGATGATCCTTGAACGCAACTACGGCAAGGGCAAGTTCATCTATCAGACCGCTTCCATGGGGCTGCATTTGTGCGCGGGCGAAGGCTATGTGAGCAAAAAGTGGGAATTCGAGCCGGATACAGCTCTGGAAGGCGTTTTCAGCAATATGATGCTTGCGATCGTCAACGAAGCTTCCGCCGGACGCTGGCAGACCAATCTGCCCGCCGGAGTGCTGACTACGCTTTACAAGAATGGCAACCGCTGGAGCATCCATCTGCTCAATACCCGCAACAATCTGCTGCCCAAGGGCGAAATTGTTACCTACGGCGTACCGGCAGATGCCTTCCCGCCGCTGGAAAAAGATGCGGTCATAACTTTGTTTGATCTTGAAGATGTCAAACAGGTACGGGCGGTATCGCCTGATTTTGCGGGGGCACGCAATCTTGAATTCAAAAAGAACTCCACTGGCGGCATAACTTTGACTCTGCCGGTGGAACTGTTGAAAGTTTATACGATTATACACATTGATTGCGGAGAAAAAAAAAGATGAATGAAAAAAAATCGCTGAAGGTCGCCACTTACAATATCCACGGCGGCTGGGGCATGGACAAAGTGCTGGATTTGCCGCGCATTGCCGATGTTATCAAAACCATGGATGTTGATTTTATTGCCGTTAACGAAATCGACAAGGATTGTATGCGCAGCAACTCGGCAGATCAGCCTGCGGTGCTGGCGGAACTCCTGAAGATGAATTATCACTTTGCTCCTGCGCTGGAAATGCGCGCTCCGCGCTATCCTGAACAGGTCAGCGGAGTCGGACTCTACGGCGTGGCATTTTTTACTCCGCACCCCGTTAAAGTTATCAAACAGATCATGCTGCCGGGATTGGCGGAAATGGAACCCCGCACGGCGGTTTTTGCCCGGGTGGAAGCGCCGGTACCTTTTTACGCAGTCGTGACCCATTTCTGCTGGGAGCCGCAGTACGAGCATTTCCGCGTTGAATCGGTGCAGAAGATCAACGGAGAAATCGCCGCGCTGCAAAAATCCGAAGGTGATTTACCCGTAGTATTGCTGGGTGATTTGAATTCCGAACCCGATTCGGCACCGATCGAAGAGCTCCGCAAGAGCTGGAGCATCGCCAACGAAGGCAGCTTTATGCCTACCCATCCTGCGGATAACCCCAACGAGATCATCGACTATATTGCCTTGAAATCCAAGTCAGCTGCCGGATTTGTCAATACCGGAATCCTTCCCGAAACAGTTGCCAGCGATCATCGCCCGCTGTTTACTGAGATAGTTTTTGAATAAGTTTGCCGGGAAAAGTTTTCAGGCGCATTCTTATACCGTCACCGTGCGGTACAGAAAAGCGCCTGAATTTTTTTGCATCAATATTGTTGTATGGTTTACGAGTCTGCCTGAGTATTGCCCATAACTCCTTCGTTGAAAAAGACGGGCTTATAGCCTTTCAGACTTGCCATTTTGCAGGCAAACTCGATGCGGTCAAGATGGTTGGGTATATAGTTGAAATAGTCGCTGTAGCAGTATTGCTCGTGGGTCATCAAGCTGAGTGTGTCGTACCCGCTTTCGGGCAGGGCATCGAACTTGGATTGGATCGTATCCAGATCGTCAAAATTGCAGCACAGCAGATTATCCATTAAAATAATATCGTGGAAGCGGTCGTAAAAACGGTGGTTGGCAGCCAGATAGTTGGCAACATCTTTTTCGTAATGGAATCCGATATCCGTTACCGCCGAAGTGTGAGCTTCGCCGATATAAGCAATGCTGCCGATAAACTGCCCCGTCAGGCAGCGGGTACCCCGTTCTTTAAGCACAGAAAAATTATCCGGATTGGTCATTGCCCAATGGATCACCAGCGGTGCGATAAACGATTCTGCTCCTGCAAAGCGGCAGACTTCCTTATAGATCAAATCGTAATCGGCAGCGAGTTTTGCAGCGTCGGCGTGTTGATAGGGCCGATCAGGAAACTCGCTGTAAGCGTGAAAACTCATCCGCAGCCAATCGGAATTCTGCTGAAACTCCTGCTTGTAATCTGCGGGCATATCGGCAATGGAAAAATCGTGGTGATCGTCGTGAAAAAAGAGGTTCAGCGTAAATTTGCTGCCGTATTGATCGTGAATCTTTTTAAGCCGCGCCAGAAAGAGTTCTTCGAAAATAGATTTCGGGCGCATAAGGGCAATATTGCGCAGGAAAAAGCAGCAGTCATCCACAAAAAAGTTATAGCGTTTGAAGGATTTTTTATCCCAGAAAAGCGTTATGCGCCGGCTGCTGACTCCATAGTAATCGCTGGCTTCCACCGTTACAGTGTTGACTCTTTCCCGCAGCTGAACTGTGGCGGAAAAGTTGCGGTCATTGCGTTCTGCTAAAACGCCGTTGACGCAGACGCTGCTCTGAGTGGAAGCGATCCCTTCGATCCTGATTTCCAGATATTCAGCAGTTTCTCTGCCGTTGGCACGGTCAAGCACGGCGCCGTCGCGGAAATTGGTTATTTCAAGCATAATACAGCCTCAAATCTTACTTGGCTTTGGCAAGGTCGCCATTGATGGTGATTCCGCCGTCGGCAGCAATGATGGTGCCGTTGAGGTAGCTTGAGGCATCCGACGCCAGAAACAGCGCCAGTTCCGCCACTTCTTCGGGCTTTCCCCAGCGGCGCAGCGGGGTGCGGACCTTGATAAAGTAGTTGGGGTCAAAGGTATCATCGTCGGGGTTGGACTCTTTGACCATGGCAGTAGCGATTGCCGCCGGCGCAATGCAGTTGACACGGATTCCGTACTGACCGTATTCGGATGCCATGGAGCGGGTCAATGCCACCGTGGCGCCTTTGGCGGCGGTATAAGCATCGCAGCGGGGGATCCCCACCACGCCGGCGCTGCTGGCGGTGTTGATAATGGAACCGCTCTGTTGCGCGATCATCATATTGAGTGCTTCGCGGGTGCAGTAAAAGATGCTGTCCAGATTGATCGCCAGCACTTTGTGCCAGATCGCCGGGTCGATTTCCGTAATGATCCCGTCTTTGCCGTTGAGGTAGACCGAAGCGTTGTTGTACATAACATCCAGCCGCCCGGCTTTAGCCTTGATTTCGGCAAAAGCGGCTTTTACCGATTCTTCGCTGGATACATCGGTCTTGATAAATTCGGCTTTGCCGCCGGCGTTGCGGATGCTTTCGACGCACGCCTGACCGGATACTTCATCCAGTTCCAGCACAAAAACCCAGGCGCCTTCTGCTGCAAAAAGTTTAGCACCAGCTTCGCCGATACCGCGTCCTGCACCGGTAATGGCGCAGACTTTATTTTCCAAACGATTACTCATTTTATTTTCCTTGCAAGTTATAGTTATTAGAGCAATAATGTTCAAATTACATCGGAGAAAATATAACCTGCTTAGGAATTATATTCAAGGCTTTGATTTGAAAAAATCGGAAAAAATGCTATATTTTTTCTGCAATGCTGCTTTAAGCAAAATGCGCTGTTATGCAGCGTAAAAAACTTTGCCGGGATCTTTATGAAGCGCTGGAATTTTAAAAATAAAGTAGTAATAACAGTATTGGCAGCTGTTTTGCTGCTGCTTATTGCTTTTGCCGTTGCCATTGGCGTGGCGTTGGTGAAATATTGGCGCATTGAATCGATCAAGCCCGATACCCGACTGCAAATCACCCGTTTGAGTATCAGCTGTCCGGGTAAGATTCTGGAGTTCAAACATAAAAAAAGCGGCGTTACAACTCAGGTGAACACCGGCTATTGGCTGGAATCTGCCAAGCCCGATCTTTATTTGAAAGTCAATAATGAAGATGTTTGTTTTTTTCAGGAAAACAACAGCGAATTTCTGCTGGATATCAACAACTCCAACGATCAGAGTGTGCGCCGGGAACTGCTGCAGTTCAATGCCGGAGATAATCTGGTGATCGAAGTCTGGGATAAAAATCTGCGGGTGCTGGATAAACAGCTGCTGCCCGATACCTTTCTCTTTGCGATCGTTATAAACCTCCGCCAGAATCACGGCAGTCACGGTGCTTACCGCTGGGAAGTCCAATGGGAGGAAATCGAACGCTGACTGTAAAAAGTTACTGCAAGGCGCTTGGCAATCAATAACAGTTCAGGAACAAATTTGCACTTCGGCAGCTCCATATAGGTTGCGGTACTTTGGTGGTACCGTCAGAAACCTATAAACAGGAGAAGAAAATGAAAAAAGAAATGTGGAAGATCTTCGGATCACTCGCCGCCGTCCTGACCGCAGGAACTGTTTTTGCAGGATGCGAAACCAGCGAAACTGTAACCGTTGCCGCCGGTCCCGGCGGTTCCGCCGTGATCGTGGAAGAGTGCGACAGCACCAGCACCTGCCCCGGTTCGCAGAAAGCCAAGGCCGCTTTGCAGCCTGCTCAGTGCGAAAAAAAGACGCCTGAAGCCGAAAAAAAATCCGCTGAAACCGTAGAAGTATCCCGCAAGCACCAATGTCCGCTGGCAGATTTTGAAGCCGAATCCAGCAAACTTGCTTCCACGCTGGCTCATGCCTTCAAAGATGGCAATGCCAAAGCCTTCGTCAGCGCCCTGCCGGAAAATCTGCGCAAGGATTTTGACGAAAAGAAATTTCTCGAAGCGCATAAAATGCTGACCGAAGCCATGGGCGAAGTGGTCAGCGCCGATTATGTGACCGATCTCAAACACCCGATCCTGAGCATCCGTTTGTGGAAGCTGGGCTTCAAGAAGATCAGC
The DNA here is from genome assembly GCA_015061545.1 of Lentisphaerota bacterium. GTDB lineage: Bacteria > Verrucomicrobiota > Lentisphaeria > Victivallales > Victivallaceae > SIG78. Next base: position 27,431 of record SUWJ01000004.1, read on the forward strand.
AAAGATGTGGGCGAAATCACCCAGCAGGCGCTGTTCCAGGTTTCCATTGGCGAAGTGGATAAAAAGGCGCAAGTGGTGAGTTTCGGATTCATTTGATCTGAAAGTGTTTTGACCCTTCCTTGTTCCTGCCGTTGTTTTGTTCCTTTGGGCAGCGGCAGGAATATTTTTTTACCGAGCGCGCTTCCCCGATGGGGCGGTACGGTTGAAAATAACCATCTCAGCGGGGCAGACGGCGCTCTTAATAAAGGTTAGATTTATGAAGAAATTGAGATATCTTCTTCTTCTGCTGCTGCTGTCGGGTACGGCGGTTTTATGCGGGGCGGAAAGAAACGTGCAGACTCTCCATCTGATTCAGGATGATGCCCAGGATTATATGGTATCAAAAGTTTACCGCCTTAAATATGTGCAAGCCAACGATCTGGTACCTTTTGTGCTGGGCATGGTGATGCGTTACAATGTAAACTCCAGTGCCAATACGATCCTCGGCGGCAATAACGAACAGCTTTTGACCGTAAGCTGCCCCGAGGAGATGATGCCCTATGTGGATGACTTTGTCCGCAAGGCTGACCGCAATGTTAAAATATCCGGCAAAACCCCTGACGATGTTATCAGCGGTACAGGTATAACCCGCGCCGTCTATCAACCCCGCTACCGTTCAGGGCAGGGTTTGATAAATGTGCTGATAAATTCGGTTATCGGCACGGGACCCGCCGGCGCAGTTTACGCCTATGACCAAAATTCCAACCAGATCTACTGGAAAGACAACAGCAGCAATACACCATTTGTTTTTGAATTTTTAAGTTACATCGACCGCCCTGCGCCGCAGATCGTGTTTGAACTGAAACTTTACGAGGTGCGCGAAAGCTCGCTGCGGGATATCGGTATAGAGTATCTGGCATGGAAAAACGGTCCGGGGTTGAACATATTCCAGACCGCCTTCGATGCGTTCAGCCTCAGCTCCGGCGGCACCGCGGCGCTGCAGGCGATTTCGGGCCCTGTAGGGGGATTTTTCTTTGCTCCGCAGTTCGATGCCAGCTTTATAAGGATGCTGGAACAGAAAGGCAATGCCAAAGTCAGCAATACCGCCACATTGAATGTATCCAACTCCGACACCCGCAGCTATCAGATATTTTTCAACCCCCAGCTGCAGAATATTGTCAAAAGCAACAACGATCAGACTTCGGTGGTTGCCAGCAATCTGAATTTGCCGGAAGGATTCAATCAGCTTTACCTCAGGATCGACCAGCCGGTGGTGAATATCCATTACGGTTCGCCGCAGGCGGGCTATCCGGCGACGGAAACGTTTTCGGTAACACCCTACCGCAACGGCGATTACAGCCAATATCCCGGCACGGTGTTCTTTGCTTACAGCCTGCAGAGCGCCACGGTGCTGGAACGCAGCAGCAGCGGCGAAGAGCTGGTCAATTCCAGCAATATGGAATCCAGCGTGCTGCTGGATTTGAACAAAGAGTTTATTTTAGGGCAATGGGATACCGAACAGGAAGTCGAGCAGGTTATCGGAGTACCGTTTTTATCGGAAATACCGCTGATAAAGTATCTTTTCAGCACCACTACCGTCCAGAAAGAAAAATGCCGGGTTTATCTGACAGTAAACGCCAGAGTGTTGAATTCTTCGGCGGCGGGTACGTTCAAAACCGGCGAGCTTTTCAGTATCAGAAAGTGAGTTTTTTATGGTCAGAAAAATCTTTTATACCTTCTCTGCCGCTGCGCTTTTGAGTTTGCCGTTAAGCGGTGCAGTCAATCCGGGCGTTCCCCGCGACTCCAACACCAACAACACCGAAGGCTACGATGGTACACGCGTGGAGGCCCAGCTGATCGTACCGCTTAAAGAGGGTGCCGAAGCGATCCACTTTATCCGCGACAACAATGATCCGCGGGTCATTACCAAAACCTATGTGGTAAAACACGTCGATCCCTACAACTTCCGCGACTATCTGCGGCAGATGGTGCAGAGTAAACGCGTGGGCAATACTGCCATGATCCAGCAGACTCCAGGCAATGTCATCAACAGCGCCACAGTTGACGGCAATACAGTTACGCTGCCGGTGGTCAGCACCGTAACTGCTCCCGTACTGAACAGCGTCAACGCGCAAATGGGTTATACACCCGTTGCCCAGTTGGGCAGCAACACCGCCGTGGAGTGTATGAAGTTTGCCGACGGCACCGCGCTGCTGATGGTCAGCGCCGAAGATTACCGTTTTGAAGATCAGCCCAACGGTATGGGGATCGACTCGCTGGTGGCAATGCTGGACGATCCGGCGCTGGGCGAAATAAGTTACGGCAATCCGTTTTTTATCTATATGCCCAAGTTTGTTCCCGCGCGTAATCTGCAGCCGCTGATCGAAAATTCGGGGATGAATATAAGCGACGTTACTGAATTGTGGCAGGGGCAGGATCTGGTGGCATACGATCCGGATCTGAACTGGCTGATCTTTGATGTGGAAAATTATTCGGCAGCTAATATTGCCAGTATGCTTGCCCGTTACGATGTGCCGATCCCGCAAATGCGTATCAAGATAACCGTTTACGAAATCGACAGCGAAAATGACGATAAACTGGGCATTGATTTCCAGTCGTGGAAAAATAATCAGGGGGCGGATCTCTTTTCCGCCGGTGGACGCTACCGCAACAACTGGAGCGCACTTTACACCGTGGCAGGACTCAACCGCCGTCAGGGTTCGGAATGGTCAAGTTTTTATAACTTCAACCCCAAATGGAACAGCCGCTATATCGATTTTCTGACCGCCATCGGCAAGGCGCAGATCATGCTCAGCGGCGAATTGTGCATCCGCAACTCCACCGTGGGCAAACTGGAGCGGCTCAACCATATTTTTTATATGGACGACTCGCAAAGTGTGCCGGGCAGCAGCGCCGAAAATATTTTTCCCAATAACGGAGTCGGCGCTTACGAACTGCTCAATCATATAATCGGAGTTGTTACGGGAGAAGATACCGCGCCGACCGACCCGATCCGCGTGGGTAAAGGCAATCAGCAGTTGACGGCGCTTTCGGGCAGTTACGGCTTTTCCATGCAGATAAGCGATCTTGCCGTGGGACTGGATGAAAGCCGTTTTACGGTCAAATTGACCAACAGCAGTCTGTTGGGATTTCAATCCAACGGCGCGCCGCGTATTTCGCCGGGAAACGAGGTGCTGCAGAATGTGAGTCTGCCTCACGGCGTGGGCGAATTTGCCATCGGCGGATTGAAGAAGGTTGCCGAGGTGACTTCGCGTTCGGGGATCCCGTATTTGATGGATATACCTTATCTGGGGTATTTGTTCAGCAGCGAAAGCACCTCGGTCAAGCATACCGAACTGCTGGTGATCGGGCAGGTCAGTTACGATGCCATCCCCGATCGGCTGCTGCCGGCAACTCCGCGCCACTTTAAACGCGGACGCAGTTCGGCTGAAGCGGGCAAATGACCGCAGCAGCAACTTTTTTGCGGCACTTTTCCGGTATTTTTCCGTCGGAAAAGTGCCGCTTGCAGCTTAAAGATGCCGCAGATGAGCCGCAGAAACGATTTTCAACTTGCTTAAAGATAACTTTTGTGCTACATTAATATATAAAGAGAAGTAGTGCCGCAGGAGTAAAATGCCTGACTTTTCAGGTCTATTTATCTTGCGGAAGTCAAAAAAATGTTGCGGCGGCAGTCGGTTTGCCGCATAAAGTTTACCGGAGAAGGAGTTGTTATGTTTTATTTTGATCCGCTTTATCTGCTTTTTATGCTGCCTGGTCTGATTCTGGCGGGGCTGGCAAGTTTGTTTACCCACACTACTTTCAGCAAATATTCCCAAATCGCCGCCTCCAGCGGCATGACGGGGGCGGAAGCGGCGCGGCGGCTGCTCAACAGCGCAGGTATTTACAACGTTACGGTGGAACCTGTGGATGGAATGTTGACCGACCACTACGACCCAACCAGCCATACGCTGCGCCTTTCCAGCGAAGTTTACGGCAAAAATTCCCTTTCGGCGATCGGCGTAGCCTGTCACGAAGCAGGGCACGCCATTCAGCACGCTACAAATTATGCGCCGCTTGCCATGCGCAGCGCGCTGGTGCCTGCCGCCAACTTCGGCAGCAGCGCATCTTACTTTATTCTGCTGCTGGGTTTTCTGTTCCAGAGTCAGGCGATGATGCTGGTGGGGATCGTGCTGTTTTCGCTTTCGGTACTTTTTACGCTGGTAACATTGCCCGTGGAGTACAACGCCAGCAGCCGGGCTAAAAAGCTGATGGTGTCGGCAGGGATCGTGTCGCGGATGGAATCGGAATCGGCAGGCGCAGTGCTGAATGCAGCGTTTATGACCTATGTGGCAAGCGCGGTAAGTGCGCTGCTGACTTTGCTTTACTATCTGATCCGCTCGGGACTGCTGGGCGGACGGCGCGATTAAACGGTAAAATGCTGCCGGAACCGTGGAAAAACTTATACAGAATGGAACGGACAAAAGAGTATGCTTGAATTTGGAATATACAGCCGCCGACGGATCTTTTATGCAGGGGAATGTGTAAAATTCTATTTGTCCGATACCGCACCGCTGGCGGAAGGCAGCGCGTTTTTGCGTACCAATCTGGGGATGGCGGCGATCCATCGGCGGGAGATCATCAACGAGGTGGAAAAAAATCAGCGCCCCGCCGGTCGGGATTGGCAGGATATTGCTATGCACCGGGTGGCGGCGGATCGGTTTGAAGTGGAAATGATCCTGACCGATACAGGTGTTTTTGAGCTTAAACCATTCTTTGTGCCTGCCGATGGGCGGGGGGAACTGCTCTGGCCCGCGGGGGAAAATTTGCAAATCAAGATCGAAAGCGCCGAAAATATCGGGGCCAATTTGATGTACACCGCATTTGTCAGGCAGTTCGGCGGCAACTGCTGCCGAACCAACAGTATTGAAGAAGCTGATGCTGCTGAACTTGCCGCGCTGGATCAGGCGGGTTATACGGTGATTCCGCCGTCGGGAACATTTCGGGATCTGATCGGCAAACTGGACTTTATTTTCGGCAAACTCGGATCGCGGATATTGCAGCTGCTGCCGATCCACCCGGTGCCGACGGTTTACGGGCGTATGGGGCGCTACGGCAGCCCGTTTGCTTCGCTGGATTACTTTGCCGTGGATCCGTCGCTGGCGGTTTTTGACGAAAGTGCCACGCCGCTGGAACAGTTCGGAGAACTGGTGGATGCCGTACACGAACGCAAAGGCAGAATATTTCTGGATATACCCGTCAATCATACCGGTTGGGCGAGCCGTCTGCAGGTGGAACACCCCGACTGGTTTGTGCGCGATGCCGCCAGTCGCCGCATTGAATCACCCGGCGCCTGGGGGATCGTCTGGGCGGATCTCTGCAAACTGGACTACAGCCGGAAAGAGGTTCAATGCTACATGGCAGAGGTCTTTTTGTACTGGTGCCGCAAAGGGGTGGATGGCTTCCGCTGCGATGCGGGGTATATGCTGCCTGAATCCGCATGGCGCTATATCGAAGCGAAGGTGCGCAACGAGTATCCGGATACAGTTTTTATGCTCGAAGGTTTGGGCGGTCCGTTGGATAAGCAGGAAAAATTGCTGGGAAACTGCGGTCTGGACTGGGGGTACTCGGAACTGTTTCAAAATTACAGCCGCGAAGAGGTGGAGCGCTACTCGGCTTATTCTGCTTCGGTAAGTGCCAAATTCGGTACATTGATCAACTTTGCCGAAACCCACGACAACAACCGTCTTGCTTCGGTAAGCGAAACTTTTGCCATGATGCGGTGTGCGCTGATGTGTTTTATGTCCGATGGCGGCGCCTTTGGTTTTACCAACGGCGTGGAGTGGTTTGCCGCCGAAAAAGTCGATGTACACGAAGCGCGCAGCCTTAACTGGGGCGCATCGCGGAATATGGTGGATTTTCTGCAGCGTCTGCACGGCGCAATGCGGCAGCACCGGGCGTTTTACGGCGGGGCGGAAAAGCGCTGGGAAAATCGGGAAAACTCGCAGGCGCTGGCGATTCGGCGGCAAAACGGCGATTCGGCGCTGCTGGGGCTGATAAATCTGGATTGGCGCAACCGGGCCCGGGTCAGATTCGGCTGCGAACTTTATCCCGAAGGTTTTGCCGTAAACTACGATTTATTGAGCGCAAAAGAGTATAAGCTGATAAGTTCCGGGCGGGAGTTTATAGCGGAACTTGCCCCCGGTGAATGTCGTTTGCTGACCAGCAATGCTGCCGATCTTGAGCAGCAGAATTACGAACTGCAAAGTCCCTTCCGCACTCCGGAAATCATCCGGCAGCAAAAACTGGCGCTGACTCTGGGCAAAACCTTGCAGGCGGCAGGAATTGCCGTAAACAACAATATAAAAAGTTTGATGGATGATTTTTTGCAGGATTGGCGGAGCCTTTTCCGCAGCTGCAAGGTGACGGTCTTTTGCAATCACGCTGATAATCAGCGGCTGCTGATGGTACCGCCGGGGTGGTGTCTGGCAATACACAGCTCCAACGCCTTCCGGGCGGAACTGAAACTGGGGGAACGGACTTTGCGTTTTGAACGCTCGGTCCGACTGGCTCCCGAAAGTTATTTTGCGCTGTTTGCCCCGTTGAATCCCGAAGAAGCCCCCGTGGGGGATTTTGCTTTGGCTTTGACCAATTTCATCAATGGCAAAGTGGAGCGCTCCACAAGTTATGTAAGATATCTGCCGTCGGAAAATGAAGATGAACTGGTGCATTTGCACTTTGATAATAACGCCCTTAAAAGCGGTCCGCCGCGACACGCGCTGGGGGTGAACGATCTGGGCGGATACGCTCAAATTCCTGCCCGCTGGGGCGAACTTACCAGCAAATACGACGCGTTGCTGGCGGCAAATCTGAATCAGGAATACCCGGTGGATCGGCGGGTGATGCTGGTGCGCTGCAAGGTGTGGCTGGTGCTGAACGGCTTTTCGCAGGAGGTGAATTTTGCGGTTCAGGAGCATTTCCGCATGGCTTTGCGCAATCAGGCCCGCTGGGAGTTTGATGTACCCATGGGGCAGGGCAAAGTGGTCAAGTTGGATATAACCGGGAGTTTTGCCTTCAATGCCAATTCGGTAAAGCTGGAGTTCAGACGTCGCCCCGGCAACGGCAATTTGCGGATGCTGCCCGATCATACGGCGGTGCAGCTGATCGTCCGCCCGCAGATAGATGATCGGGATAATCACGCCGTTACCAAGGCTTACTCAGGCGCGGAAAACGGTTTCCGCAATGCAGTTGCTGCGCAGCGCAACGGATTTGTTTTTGCTCCGGCAGCGGATCGCAAACTGCAAGTGAAGATGAGCGATTGCAGCTTTTTCCGCGAAGATGAGTGGAGTTATATGAATGAGCTGCCGCTGGAAAATTACTACGGTTTGGATCATTGTACCGATCTCTACAGCCCGGGATATTTTTCAGGAACGCTGGAGTCGGGCGCCACAGCGATACTGGAGGCTTGCGCAGGAAAAAATACCGCTGAAGTCCGTTATCCTGCAACTGAGCGTTTCCCCGCTTCGGTCAGGATCATGGATGCCGCTGCCTGTGCGCTGGAGTCATTTGTGGTCAGACGCAATGAGTTCCAGACGGTGATCGCAGGTTATCCGTGGTTTCTGGATTGGGGGCGCGATACTCTGATCGCTTTGCGGGGACTTATTGCCGCCGGTAATTTGGAAGCCGCCCGGGATATTATTCTGCAATTTGCCGGATTTGAAAAACACGGCACGATCCCCAATATGATCCGCGGCAGCAACGACTCCAACCGCGATACCAGCGATGCTCCGCTCTGGCTGGCGGTGGCGGTGAACGACTATATGAAAGCAGTCGGCAGCCGCGATATTCTGGAGTGCCGTGCCGGAGCCGCTCAACGACCCGTGCTGGATATTATTGAATCCATAGCCCATCATTACCGTGTCGGCACGGGCAACGGTATATTTGCGGATGCGGAAAGCAATCTGATCTACAGTCCGCCGCATTTTACCTGGATGGATACCAATTACCCTGCCGCCACGCCGCGGGCCGGGTACCCTGTGGAAATTCAAGCGCTCTGGTTTGCGCTGCAAAGTCTGCTGGGGCAACTGGATAAAAAATATGCAACTGATGCCGAAATGACGCGCAAGTCAATAATGAAGTATTATTATCACGCTTCAGGAAGATTTTTCAGCGATTGTCTGCATGGATCAGCCGATACTCCTGCAGCTCAGGCGCAGGCGGATAATGCCCTGCGGCCGAATATGCTTTTTGCCGTTACGCTGGGGGCGGTGACCGAGCCTGCAGCGCAGCAGATAATTGTGGAAAATGCGGGGCGTTTGATAATTCCGGGCGCCATCCGTTCGCTGGGCAATCAGCAGGTGATTCCGCCGCTGCCGGTAAAATTGCACGGTCATTTGCTGAACGATCCCGATTTTCCCTATCGCGGACACTATTGCGGGCCCGAAGATACCAGCCGCAAGATCGCTTATCACAACGGCACCGCCTGGTGCTGGCCGTTCCCGAGTTATGTGGAAGCACTCTATATGTATCTGGGGGACAGTATACTGCCGACTGCCCGGGCGCTGCTCAAATCCAGTTCGGCATATTTTAACGACGGCTGCCCGGGACAGTTGCCGGAAGTATCAGACGGTGATTATCCGCATCATTGGGGCGGCTGTGCAGCCCAGGCGTGGAGCGTCAGCGAGTTCTATCGGGTAGGCAAACTGCTGGGAATGTGATTGTTCCGGAGCGTTGCAGATCAATATAAACTCCGGGCTGCGCTGAAAAACACCCCTGCCTGACGGTTGTTGCCGCTTCCGTTGAGCCGGGAGCGTAAAAAAATGGTACCGGCAACGGATAATTTACTGAAAAAACAGTGTTATTTTTTATTGACACTTTAAAATGAGTTATTCCGGCGATGCCATTGACCACATGGCGTCAAAGACCATCTTCATAATAGTGTAGCAATCTTCGCTTTCAAGAATCATGCCGAAGAGGTCGCGCCGTCCCGAAAAAATGGCGATTTTGCGGTCAAACAGCGTCAGCTGCCCCAAATTGGTCATGCCCTTCAAATCGAAGTAACGCAAGCGGCGAAAGTTCTTGGCGCTACCGGTCAGATCCGGGTTGGCCATGGCGGCTTCCCGCGGATATATACCGTTGCTCCATATGCCGTTACGAACCCGCTGGCGGGTGTACTCTGCTACAAAATCTTCCCCCAGAGCATCCACGCTGCTGCGCATGGAGCCAAAGTAGTAATAGTTGGAGCCGCGGGGCAGACTCAGAAAAATCTCGTGCAGTTTGCGGATGCCTTCGATCCCGTCGTAATAGCGCACTCTGGGGTGCAGGTTGTTTGCCATAAACATAGCTGTAAGGTCGGGCAGCAGCTGGTCGATATTGCGCTTTTGCGTTTCAATATTTTTCATCAACTGTTCAGGCGGTTCGGGGGTAAAGAAGCTGCGGCTGCCGTGCAGACATTTTGCCACCAGCCCTTTTTCCTGCAAACTTTCCAGCAGACTGTAAACTGTCGGGCGCTGCAGCGCGCTGGCGGCAGTAAGTTCGGCTGCGGTGCCGCCGCCGCGGGCAAGTAAGGTCAAATAGAGTTTGGCTTCTTTGGCGGAAAAGCCGATTTTGATGAGTTCTGCAGCATCTATACTCATAATTTTATCCCTCGTGATCGGTTGGGTTGGCTGAAAAGTGTCACAAAAAATTGACAGTTTACAATAGCGCAAAAAAACTTGAAATCAAATCAAAAACAGTTATATTTTGTCCCAAAAGCAACAAAAACAGTATTTTTTCAACCCCAAAGGGATCTCAGTCATGAAGATTGGAAATTTTTTTGGATTCATGCTGCTGATATTTGCTTCGGCGGCAGTCGCAGGTGATTGGTCGATGGGCGGCAGCGCTCCTTTTACGATCAATTACAAAGGTAAAGCGCTGGTCAGCGAACGGTGGTACACGATCCACGGCGCTGAACAGTTCAATGCTCCTGAAGCTCAGTCCGAGGTGGTGGAAACTGCCGATGGCAAGTGGAAGGTCTTCAACCGCTGGTGCAAAAATTACGACGGCAATTTCCGCGAAGAGCTGGCGGTCACCAAAGACGGTAAATTGGTGGAACTCTCCTTCCAGACCTTTTTTGAGTCTTACAGCCCGGCGGTTATGAAGAAACCCATTGTGGCGTACACGCTGGTGCTGCCTTATTCGGAAGTGGCGGGTATGCGTTACAAAGCTCTTTCGGGACGGGTTTCCAATACCAAAGTCATCGAAGGGGAATTCCCTGCCGATGTCAACGCCGATATGAAGGCATTTTCCGCCCGTTTTGTGGCGCTGGAAGGTAAGGACGGCCGTCAAATGGTCTTTGATTTCAACCCCCAGGGCGTGGGCGATTACCACAGCGATTACGGGATCAATGCCTACAAAGGCAGCTGGACGGTGGTGAAAGTCAAGGACAAAGTGCGGCTTTTCTACGAGTGCGATCCCGATGAATGGGGCGGCCCGATGACCAGCAAGGTGCGGTTCTTTTCGGGCAGCTGGGCGGATTACGACAAACTCCATGCTATGAATTACTTCAACTGGGGATACCCCTTCAATCCCGAAAAACAGTTCAGCTTCGGCGCAGCTAAAACCAGTAAGATCTATACCAATTTGAGCACTGGTAAATTTGACGGTAAAGCGGGCTGGCTCGATGGAAAAAATCTTAAAGTTATCAACGAAAATCCCACCGGTGCCCGCTACAGCGCCGTGGTCGGCAAAGATGGCAAATTCAAGGTAAGCGGTCTGCGCAATGCCCTTTACTGGGTCACCGTCGGCAGCGGCAATCTGAAGGGCGTTCCCGCCAAATTTACGCTCAAATTCAATGGACAGTCATTCAAAAATCCGATCACGGTGCCGAGGGGCAAATTCGTTACTGCAGGTATGCCGATCTGGATCGGAGAAGACGGCGAGCTGACTGTGGAAATGCAGGGCAGTTTCCGGATCTCGACTCTGGCAGCGCAATGTCTGGTGGCGCGGGCGGAAGATATGAACTTTGAACGCAGCTTCTACCTGACCGACGGTTTTGAGCCTTCGGTACTTTACAAGCGCGATCAATATACTGAAAAACCGGTCTTTGCCCAGCGGGTCGAAAGTTTTACGCTGCCGATCCCGGGGAAGGAAAGTGCTGCCGAACTCAAATTGCTGCCGCTTAAAAGCAACGCTCTCAAGAGTGCCGAACAGCCCGGAGCCGACTGGCGTTACAATTCGGTCATTCAGACCTTCGGCCCCAACAATGCCGGTACTCTGCATGATTACAATGCTCCCGGTACGCTGGAACGGCGGGTCAGGGAGTTGAAGGATCGCAACGTAAGTGTGATCATCACCAACGGGATGCTCTCGCGCCACACCTATTACGCGCATATGCCGCGAATCAAAGAGAATATGAAGCGCTATGTGGACGAAGCCCACAAACAGGGGTTGCGCCTGATGGATCATCAGGACGTTACGCTGCTCTGGAACGTGGACGCCGGTTTCCGCGCCGCCAGCGAACGCTTTGACGAATTGCAGGTGCAGTTCGATCATCAGCTGCCCAGTCCCTATTTCTGCTTCAACAATCCCAAGTTCAAAAAGCACTACTTTGAGTACATCAAAGAGTATGTAAAATACACCAACGTCGATGCTATCATGTTCGACGAAGTGATGATGATGGACAACTGCTGCACTTGCGCATACTGCCGCGAAAAGTTCCACAAAGATACCAACTGGTTTGTACCCGCCGATGATACGGCGCTCTTTACCGGAGCCGACGGCGCTAAACTGCGCAAGGTGTGGAACTACTGGCGTATGGTTCAGGTGGGGGATTTCTTTACCGAACTACGGAAAGAGATTGACAAAGTCAAGCCCGATTTCTCCATTGTCGCTTACGTTACCCACTATTGCTTCACCTCCCGCTACAGCAGCATCGGTTACGGGCTGGATATTGTGCAGATGAGCCGCGGCGTGGACTTCCCCGGTACGGAGATCACCACCCGCAACGTGCTGCGCGGAGCGCGCTACGTTCATGTGCTGCGCCGCAGCAAGCGGATGCTCAATCTGGCTTACGGCACGCCCGTCTGGGGAATGATCAGCAGCGGTGACCAGTCCTACGACGTGGTCTATGCCGGTTGGGCACTCAACAATATGAACGGCAACAGCACCTGGATCAACGATGCCAGCGTGCCGCCGGAAGGCGAAAAACATTTTCTGCTCTTTGCCGACCGCAATATGAATACCAAAAAAGCCGAAAGCGTGGCGGAAGTGGCGCTGCTTTTCTCCAGCAACAGCCGCGATTTCGGCGGCGGATTCAACTACTCCAGCGAACTTATGGGTACGGCGCAGACGCTCGGCAGTATGCACATACCTTATGATGTGATCGGCGAAATGAGCCTGAATGCCAAAGCCCTCAGTAAATACAAAGTTCTGGTGCTCGGCTGCTCCAGCGCCTTGAGCGATGAAGCCGGACGTGCAATCAAAGAATTTGCCCGCAAGGGCGGCACGGTCTATCTCTCGACCACCGCCGGCTGGGAAGATGAATTCGGCAACACCCGCAAAAAGTGGCTCTTCTACGATGTATTCAAATACGACATCAACCGCAACTTCTCCCGTCCCAAGACCATTACTGATCCTGAAACCGGCGAAGAAGTCAAGCTCAACTTTGAGCCTTTCTACTGCCACCCCGATTACAGCAAAGAAAATCCCCGTCCAACCGAGGCTCTGCTGTGGGCGCGCAATGCCCAGAATCAGCGTTATCCGCTGATGGTCAAACAGCCCTATGGCAAAGGCACCTTCTACTATCAGCCGATCACGCTGGCGTTCCATTTGAACGCTCCGGAAGGTTATGTGGGCAAAAAGTTCGACTTTGCGGTGGATCCGTGGCTGGATAAAGTCTTCCGTGGTGTGCTGAGCAAGATCATCGGTAATGCCGATGTCTGGCAGGTCGAAGCGCCCGATCTGGTGCTGACCAGCATTTTCAAGCAGGACAACAGTTTGTATTGTCACTTTTTCAACGCTACGGTAGGCCCCGTTGCCAAGGGCGAAGTTATCACCTTCGGTGTGCCGAAGCCTGCCTTCCCGGCGATTGAAAAGGATATAAGTTTCACCATCAAGAGTGCAAAACCCGCCAAAGTGGTGGCGATTTCGCCGGACTTCCCCGACGAAAAGCCGCTGCAGTTCAGCTGCGACGCCTCCCGCGGCACGGTGAGTGTGGTTCTGCCCAAAGAGTTGCTCAAGGCGTACACCATTGTCCGTATTGACCGCTGAGCAGGTAATCAGCAGTAATATCCTGCATCGCATGAGGTGAAAAATGCGATGCAGGTTGTTTAGTTTGAAAGTGTGATTGAAGAATGAGTTTTATTGCTTTTTGGCTGATCCTGATTTCGGCGATGCTGCACGCCGGCTGGAACTTTATCAGCAAGACCCACCGCCCGTCGGTGGTATTTTATGCCCAGAGCAGCGGTACGGCAGCTTTGTTCTGGGTGCCGATGCTGCTGTATGTCCGTCCTGATTTTGCCGCATTGCCGGCAGAGTTCTGGTATTTTCTGCTGGGCAGCGTGATTTTTAATGTGATCTACTACACAGGTTTGGCGCACGCTTACGCCAAAAGCGATATATCCATGGCTTACCCCATGGCAAGATCGCTGCCGGTATTGCTGACTGCGCTGATAACCACCCTGTTCGGCTGGGGGGCTGCACCGGGCATATTGACCTGGCTGGGGCTGATCATGATTTCCTGCGGCTGTCTGATTCTGCCGCTGCCGGGTTTGAAGGATTTTCATTGGCGGACTTATCGGACACCGGTGCTGGGATTTATTGTGCTGGCAGCCTGCGGAACTACGGGATACACGATCGTGGACAGTTTCGGGATCAAACTTGCCATTGATTCGCTGACGGATGTAAACAAACTGCACGGCTGTATATATATGTCGCTGGTCGAACCGCTGAACTGCATCGGGCTTTTGATCGTCAGCAGTTTTTCGCGCCATACCCGGCAGGAGTTCAAGGCTAATTTCTGCCGTTCGGTCTGGCCTTCGCTTTCGGGGGTGGCGTGCAGTCTTGCCTATGTGCTGATTCTGGCGGCGATGCCCTTTGTGAGCAACGTCAGTTTTGTGCAGGCATTCCGCCAGATGAGTCTGCCGCTGTGTATGGCAGCAGGAATCGTGATCCTGCACGAACGCTGTACTTTGACCAAGATCATCGGCTGTATTGCCATTGTCAGCGGGCTGGTGCTGACTTCGTTGTAAATCAACAATACTTTTTACTGAAAATTTTTAATTGAAGAAAAACCTTTTTGCGTTGTCGGCAATACCAACGGCAATGCAAAAAGGTTTTTTGATTTTTTTACCGATTGTCAATTGCGGCTGCGGTCAACGCAGTACGCAAATATGTTGAAAGACCACATAATAGCCTGTTTTTTTATATAAAAATTTGCATTTTTTCATAAATGGTGTTCTATTAAATAGATAATTACTTTGCATTGAAAGATATTTTTGTTGAAAAATATTTGTTCTGTCAACAAAATGGGGATTAAAAATTATGGAACGGAAGTTTTTTATTTTGCTGGTATCGGCATTTTTGGTCAGCAGTTTCTGCGGCTGTACGGTGGTATATGAATATGCACCGGCGCGGGAGGAAGTCAAAATCGCTCCTGCGGAACAGGAGCTGGCGCGTAAACTTTTGCAGGCGTTTATCGAAAATGACGCCGCAGGATTTGTCAAGCTGCTGCCCGAATCAATGAGCAGCAAATTTACCGAAGAAGCATTTGCCGAAACCCGCAAAGCGGTCATCGAGTCAGTCGGCGAACCGATGGGTTACAGCTATCTTACCACGTTGGAGCTGGCGCCGCTGCATCCGCAGATCTGGAAAGTGCGTTTCCGCCGCAGCAATGTGAACAACAGCAAAGAGTTCACCAGCGAAGTGCTGTTCAAGGTCGTGACGGGTATGGCCAACGGGCAGGAAGCAGTAGTTACAGCGTTCCATTTTCTCTGAAGATTTTACAATAAAGATTCAACTTAATAACAAACCCAAAGGGAGATCCAATGGTAAAAAAACAGAGATTCCATTATGCCATGACTTTGGCGGTTTTGGCGGCGGTCAGCGCACCGGTGAGTGTGACGGCAGCCGAGAGTACCCGCACCATCCATTTGCGTCAGAACGATGCTCAGGTGCGGTTTGAAAGCAAGGTCTATGAGCTGAAAAGTGCAGATGCTGCGGAAATATTGCCGTTCATCAATTCGGCGATTCTCCGCTACGACCGCAATTCGACGGTCCGGCGGGTAACATCGACCCGCAAGGGCGGTCAGGCGCTGCTGGTATCCACGGGTAAGGATTTTATTCCTTATGTGGATAAAATCGTGGCGGTGCTGGATCGGAAAAGCGCCGCTGACGGCAAGCGGCCTGCCGAAATCAGCGGTACGGGGCTTACCCGGGTTGCCTATTCGCCTGAATACCGGGCGGCAGCCGATCTGGCGCGGGTCATCAACTCCACGATCAGTTCCGATGCCGGGGCGCTCTTTATTAACGAAGAAACCAACACCATCTACTGGCGCGATCAGGATGAATCCGCCAAGCGTACTTTGATGTGGCTGAGAAAACTTGACCGCCCGTTGCCGCAGGTGCGTCTGCGCATAAATTATTACGAAGTGCGCGACAGCGACCTGAAAGACTGGGGTTTTGACTATCTGGCATGGAAAAACGGCCCCGGGGTCAACTTGCTCAACGTAGGTTACAACGCCGGTGAACTGGTGGTTAATGAACTGTTGGAAAATGTGCCTTACGCCCTATCTTCCAGCTGGGGGTTGGGCGGATTCTTTACTGCACCGCAGTTTGATATGAGTTTTATCCGTTGTCTGCAGCAGGAAGGCAACAGCAATGCGGTCGGCACCAGCAGTTTGATGATGGTCAATACTCCGGTGGGTGACAAAGCTGATCTGGCGCTGCTGCGTCAGGTGCAATCTGCCAATCCTGCCACAGCGCCGTTTATCTACCGTACCAGCATGAGTCCTGAATATCAGAATATTGCCAAAAACACGCTGGGCCGTACCTTTGTGGGCAAGAGCTTCTACGAAGATGCCGACGGGGTTATGCACGCCGATCCGCCCCAGTTGGAACTGCAGGTGCTGAATCCCTTTATCTGCCTGAGCAACAAACTTGATCCCAAAGCCGGCGGGGTGATCTTTGATTACTCGCTGTACTTCAAGAGTGTGGTCGAACGTGGCAACACGGGTTCTGAGTTGAGCAATTCGGCGCTTTTCAGCGGCTCTGCCACGCTGGCGTTCGGCAAAGAAAAGATTCTGGCGATCTACGAAAAGGAAAACGATGTGGAACAGACCATCGGTCTGCCCGTGCTGTGCCGTATCCCGGTACTGAAATACCTTTTCAGCACCGTTACCAACATCAAAGAACGCACCTATATAGCAGTTACCGCCGAAGCGGCTTATGTGGATATCAATTCGGATGAAAAGTCCTTCAATTCCGACAGCGCTGCCTACGGAGTTGACCGCCGTATTGAAAATCCTTTCAGAGCAGATCCCTCTGAAGCTGCTCAGGCTGCGGAAAAACTCAATAAATGACGGGAAGGAAGATAAATATTATGAAAACGATCAATAAACGATTCTTTCTCGCCGGTTCGATGCTGCTGATTTGCTGCAGCGCAAGTGCCAGCAATGGTCAGCACAATGTAGTCGTTACTCCTCAGGCGATTCCGGGTACTGCCCGTGCTGCCAATCACAACACTACCGGCGGCTATGCCCCCAGCAATGTGCAGGCGCAGCTCAAGATCAATGTATCTGACGGCACCAAAGAGGTGAACGTTATCCGCGATAACAGCGATCCCTTTGTTATCACCAAACCCTACTTGCTGAAAAATGCCGATCCTTACGCTGTCCGCAGCTATCTGGAAGCGGCAGTCGGAGCCAAAAGCATCAACGCCAGCCCCGCGCAGGTAACGGCGGTGAAATTCAGCGACGGCACCGGTGCGGTGCTGGTTTCTGCCGAAGAATACCGTTTTGCCGATTCGGGCGAAGGCAAGGGCATTGACGGCATTGTCGCTTCGCTTGACCGCAAAGGACTTACCTATCTGGCGGATGCCAATGCATATTTGTATTTCCCCCGCATCAGCCGCGCTGCCAATCTGCGCGATATGCTGCTGAAGGTGGGCTCATCCGAGCTGGATCCGCAGTTTGCGGTGGCTCCCGGCACGATAACGGTGGATTCCGAACTCAACGCGCTGGTCATCAAAGCCAGCAAGTGGAATTGGCAGGATATGCGCAATATGCTCAGACAGTACGACAAGCCGATTCCTGAATTCAAAGTCACCTACCGCGTTATCGAAATCTATGCGGAAAACGATGACCGTATCGGGGTGGACTTCCAGAGCTGGAAGAACAACGAAGGGGTGGATCTTTTCTCCACCGGAGTTGTGGCGCGCCGCAACTGGGGAACATTTTTCTCCAGCGCTATCGAAAACAACGGCAGCAACCGCACTTCCTACTGGAACTTCAATCCCAAATGGAACACCCGTTATCTGGACTTTATGACCAGTATCGGCAAAGCCAAATGTCTGGCGCAGGGCGAAATTCTGGTGCAGAACCGCCAGTCTTCGCAGATTCAGGTCAACAGCGGATTCTTCTACGACCGCACCTACTACAAAGCAGGAGCCAGGAGCATTGCCGAAGGATGCACGGAGTTTGTCTATACGGATATCAATCCTGATACCATTCTGCGCGAATCCACCAGCAAGATCGCTCCGCTGGAAAAACTTAACGAAATGTTCGACGATGCAGGCATTGATTCCTACCTGACCAAATCCGGTTACACCATGCGTGTAATGGGTACTCAGGTGGGTACCGCTACCTATTACGATGCTATTGCCCGTAAGAATTATCAGACTTTGATGGCGGGCGGTTATCAGGTCAGCGGCGCAAAAGGTTTTGAAGGCGTGCCGATCAGCACGCTGACTGCCAAAGTTGCCGAAGCTCAGGCGCAAGCAGTAGCGCTGGGTGTGCCGGCAGCCATGGCGCATAACTACTTGTATGCCAATAATCCTGAGTATAAGGCACTTTATGATGCCAGCAAGGATATTGTTATGGCTAAACTTGATCCTGCTCAGGCGGAGATCCTTGCCAATACCACCACCAGCGCATTGACCAAGTATCTTACCGGTTACGTTGATGCATCGGGCAACCGTTACAGCGGCAACTATTACCGCGATAATTACGCCTATGTGGATGCTGCCCCGGGGATCATTCACGGCTGGCTGCAATACCCCATGGTTACGGACGGATTCCAGTTCAAACTGAAAGTTTCTCCCGTCATTACGGGTAAGGCCGCCACCATGAAGTTCGATATGCAGGGCAATTCGCTGCTGGGTTGGAACTCCGACGGTTCTGCCCGCCGCAGCAAGTCCGAAATTTCCACCACCGTACAGCTGCCCTACACCGATCAGGAATTTGTGCTGGGCGGCATCCGCAAGTCGGAATCGGTACGCGCCAATACGGGGCTGCCTTATCTCAAGGATCTGCCGGTGATCGGACGGGTGTTCTCCACCGAAAGCGAATCCATCAAGCAGTCACAGCTGGTGGTGATCGCCAAGGTCGAATACTCCAGACCCGACAGCTTTGCCAATACGGAAATCCGGGAAAATCTGGGCAAGATCGTCAAAGGCGTCAACCGCGGTATGAACAGCCGCGTCGGTAATATGTTCTTCGGTCAGTACGGTCTGGATGAAGATTTGAGCGACCGCAATCAGCGGCTGGATGATGTCAGCGAGCAGCTGAACGATGGTTATCAGCCCGTAAAATGATCCTGCCATGAAAAAACAACACAAAAATATGGATGATGTTTCACCGCTATCCGGTCAGCCGGAATATCTGCTGGATCGGTTAGAGGTGTTCAAAAAGATGTGCCGTATGCTCGAAATCAAGCGCAAGCGGTTCATCGAAAAGGATTGGGAACATTACGCAAAACTGATTCCGCGGCAGCAGTTTCTGCACCTGATGATGGTGCGTCACTCCATGCCGTGCAATCTGAGCAAGATCATGCAGATAACGGGCATGACCTCCTCAGGAGCATCGATCTTTGTGGATAAGATGGTGAAACTGGGCGCACTTAAACGGCACGAGTCATCCGATGACCGGCGCAATATTGTGGTGTCGTTCACCCCCCGCGCTCAGGCGATCACCGACCGGATCGACGATCGTTTGAATCAGTACATTATGCGGTTTTTCTCCGGCTGCAGCGAAGAAGAGCTGCTGATGCTGGAAGCCGCCAGCCGTCTGGTCTGTCGGGTGCTGGATGCCAATCCTGACAAATCAGATGAAGAACTTTGAAATTCCCCCCCCCACGGGCGGTTGGAGCCAGCAATGGCTTCAGCCGCCTTTTTTACAGACTCTGCTGCCCGTGAAGGTTGATTGAAAACCGAGCATCGGGGAAGGAAAAAACTTTTTGCTGAAGATAAAATCAGATTCGGGCAAAAAAAGATAAAAATATACAATTTGCCCTTGACAAATAATGTGAAATATTGTATACTATATTGTAGTATACAGAGTTTAAATTTGAAGTTAAAACCAAACAAACTGAAAAGAGGAAAAATGAAAAATATTTCCCCATCTTCAAAATCCCGCCGTGGCGGGGTGAAGCTCAGCTTCACCCTCATTGAACTTCTGGTGGTGATCGCCATCATTGCGATTCTGGCTGCCATGCTGCTGCCGGCGCTGTCTGCCGCCCGTGAGCGGGCGCGTAACGCCAACTGCATTGGCAACCTCAAGCAGCTGACTCTTTCCAACACCATGTATGCGGGCGATAACAAGAGCCATGTGGCGCATGGAATGCACCGTTCTCAGTGCGGGGCGGATTCCACCTGCGTTTTGTTTAATGGAACCAGCTGGGGATCCCGCCACACCTTCGGTTATTTGCTGGTACTGGGCAACTATTTCCCTGAAAGCGGTATGACCGACAGCAACTTCGGCGATGGTGTAACATTTAAAAAGATCAAAGATCGCTACTTCCGCTGTCCCAGCGATTCTCAAGAGCGTACCCCCTGGATTACCAGCTACACCGCATTTTTTATGAACAATCGGGCTACAGTTCATCACAATCCTTACAGCGGCAGCGAGGCCGCCCGCTGCATTGTGGGGCGCGATCGGCCGGATAATTCCATTGTTTTTGATGAATACCGTTTGAATGCTTCCGATCCCAGCGTGCTGGACAATCACCCCAAATGCGTTAATATCGGTAAATTGGGCGGACACGTTTCTTCGTTTATTCCCAACAGCGATTTCCGTGCGCAGACCACCGGTATTACTGCAATTTGTATCTATCTGGATGAATACAAAAAGTAATTGTTCGCCCGGTTGGGTTGAACCGATGCCGTCGGCAGGGTAGACTCCTGTCGGCGGCTTTTGGCTGGCTGCGGTAATGAGCAACTTCCGCCTGCAGTTGGCTTTAACTGTTGCGGCAGCTGCCGGGGGAGATGCCGCAGACCGATTTGAAGACGCGGGAAAAGTAGCCTTCGGAGTTAAAACCTACCGCTTCGGAAATCTCTTTATTGGTTAGGTGAGGCGATGATTTAAGCAGCTTTTTCGCCCGTTCGATCCGTTTGGCAGTCAATAATTTGCTGAAACTTGTCCCCTGACTTTTCAGATAGTGGGTCAAGGTCGATTCGCTGCAGCCGACCGCTTTGGCAGCCGCCGCCAGCGTGATATTGTTTTTCAGCGATTTTTCCAGATAATTTTGCAGTTTCAACATTCTCAGATCCTGCGGCAGCGTCACCAGCTCGCGGGTAACGATGTAGTCCAGCAGGATCTTGACCATGTGGATCAGATTGCGGATCTCCTCGTTGGTCAGCAGCGGCAATTTCAGGTAAGCGGCTTGCTCGGCTTCGGTCAGCTCAAAACCGGGTGATTGGGCAAATACCCGGAACTGCCCCATTACCAGAAAGCCTGCACTTTGCCCCAGCAGCATGACCGGGGCAATGATTTCTCCCAGCCCGGCGTGACAGATATAGCTTTTGATTTCGCCGCTGGCAAGGGCTTCCTGCCGCTTGACCGCATCCAGTTCCAGACACGCCTGCAAACTGAACCGCCCGTTCTGCATCAAGCGGCAGTATTCGGAACAACCGGCATTGCGGCCCCGTTCGATCTCTCTGCCGTCGGCACTGAAAAAGACCGCCCGCAGTTTCATCAAAGCCGCCAGATCGTCCAGCAGGTGACGGACTTCCGGCTTCAAAACCAGTTCCGATTGCAGCGGCAAGTTGGGCATAGGGAGATCCTTTCATATATTACAACTGTTTTTACAATAGCACCGGACAGCTTTTTTTCAATAAAATTATATAAATAAATGGCAACTATTGCCGGATTTTACAATAAGATGCCGAATAGTTGATTGACATTTTTGTCAGGAAGATGTATCTTAAAGAGAAGTAAATGAACTGATTATGGAGTTGATAGGGCTATGAAAATTTGCATGATGTCGCTGATGATGTCGGATATGGTCGGCTGCGGATATTCCATTGACGAAATTCTGGAAACGGCAGTCAAATGCGGTATGGGCGCGATTGACTGGATCGGGCTGCATCATACCACTTCTGTAGAGTTGAAACGTGCCAGCGATGCGCACGGAGTGCCGATTGCAGCTCATACAATGCTTAAAGAAGGGTTTATTCACGACGATCCGGCTTATTTTGACGAATTCAAGTCATCTCTGGAAGATGCCGTGATTATGAATGCGCCTGTGCTGATGCTGCCGCCCTTTGCCCGAATCAATCAGACCAGCATGGCAGATGACCGCAGCCGTTATCTGGATTATTACGGCAATGCGCTGGAGCTGGCGCAGAAAGCAGGTGTTACGCTGACGCTGGAAAGTACCGGTTATATCAACAGCCCTATCACTACTGCCGATGAGTGTCTGGAACTGCTGCGGCAGCTGCCCGGACTTAAATTGACTTTCGATCAGGGCAATGTAGCTACTGCTGAAGACCCTTGCGGGGCATTTTTGAAATTGCGGGACTACGTGGTGCATTTTCACGTCAAAGACTGGCACGTTTCGACCACGGCGCAAGCTGATTACACTCCCAAACGCAACGGACTTTATTTCCGCGATGCACTGCTGGGTGAGGGCGATATGCCGATTGGTGATTTCTGGCAGCTGACCAACGATGCGGAGCGCCAGCTCTGGGTGAATCCTGAAAGCTGCGACTTTACCGGTAAACGCCCCGTATTGGAAGTGTTTCAGGAAATCTGCAACGAAATGCGCAGCTGGGAGTAAGGCGCGTTTTTCTGCCTTCCGCTCCGGCGGATTATTTTTTTTCTTCAGCAGAACAGTTTTTGTGCTGCATACGTTTGAGCTGCAATGTATGCAGACGGAAAACTGCCTTGTTTATCCTTTGACTTTTCCGCAAAAAAAAAACGGGCTGCTGCAACAACTTATGCAGCAACCCGTTAAAAGGTTTGTGCGAATTTGAAACGGATCTTTATTTACCGAACAGTTCCAACATTCTGCCGGCGGTTTTTACCGCCAGTTCTTCGTCGGGCAGCACCATATCGGGCAGACGGCAGAAAGGAATCATTTCCGCCGTCAGCGTACCCTGATAATCAATGGCTTTCAAGGCAGCGGTCAGGGCTTCAAAGTTGACATCGCCCTGGGCAATATCATCGCCGAAACCGTGCAGGCCACCTGCGCAGTCAGTTTCCTGGAAGTTCTTGATATGGATGGCTTTGACGTAATCCTGCAAGATTTCCACATAATCCTGGGCAGGCGTGTAAATGCTGCAGTTGGCAACGTCAAGATAAATGCCGATCTTGCTGCTGTTGAACTGGTCGAGGAAGAATTTCCACTCCATCGGCGAGAGCAGAAAACGGTTCCAGACATTTTCCAGCGCAATATTGACATTGAGTTTTTCCGCCGTCGGCAGCAGTTCGTTGATGGACTTTACGGCGTTGTTCCAGGCGTTTTTGTAGCTGACGATCGGGCGGGAAGGCTCCCACGCCACGCGGGTTGCACCGGGGATCACCAGAATAGTTTCGGCACCGATCCAGTTGGCGATCTGCAAATACTGTTTGCCGAATGCAACTGCCGCCTGCCGTTCAGTTTCATCGTCGGCGCTCAGGCTGCATCCCCAGAAATAACCGCTGGCAAGGGTGCGCAGTCCGATCTTTTTTTCCGCAGCGTAAGCGGCAATGGCAGCACATTCTTCCTGAGTGATATCCGCTTTAAGGGCATCGCCCACGGTAAGCTCAATGCCGTCCAATTTTTGCGCAACGGCAAAGTCAATAAATTCAAAGGGAGTCTTTTCCCCGGTAAAACCGCCGTAGACCCAGTAATTGAGCGCTTTATACATATTTGACCTCCACAGGTTGTTTGCTGTCAACGGATTGGATTTCCGCCATTACAACTGCCAGCGAGTTGAAGACCGATTCGGGCGTCTGGTAGCGGTCGGGAGTAACGTTGTCGCGGACGCAATCGGTAAAGTATTTGAGTTCGCGGTGCCAGCCCGTGGGGAGCGATGCGTCGCCGGTATCGGGCGTTTCGACCTTGCCGCAGTTCCAGTAGATGTGGAAGCCCGCTGCATCCAGCTTGAGGGCGGCTTTTTCGCAGACGATCTGGAAACTCATTTCAAAAGGCACGCAAGCCGGCGCGCACCAGCCGCCTTCTGCCGTGATGAATTTGCCGTCCTGATAGTCGTAGCTGGTGATGATCTGGTCGATGCCGTTATCGCTGACTACGCCGCGGGCGCCTGCGCTGCGGACAGCGGCAGGATTGCCGAAGAAGTAGCAGACAATATCCGTATCGTGTGTGTGCAAATCAAGAGCGGCGCCGCCGGACATGGCATCATTCATAAACCAGTTGTTCCACGCATTGCCATCCACGCTGGGGGACATACGGCGGAAGAGTGCCGACTTGACCGCGCCCAGTTTGCCCGAATCCAGCAGCTGTTTGGCGGTGTCGTATTCGGGCCACGCACGAACGCACATACCGACATTGAAAAATTTACCCGAGGCCTTGACTGCTTCGCGGATGACGGCAATTTCCTCGAGGGTACGGCAGAGGGGTTTTTCCGAAAAAACGTGTTTACCCGCTTTGAGTGCCGCCAGAATATAATCCTTGTGCAGCGGAGTAGGTACGCAAATATCGATCATATCCACATCGGCTTCAGCGATCATTTGCAGCGCATCTTCGTAAACGGTTACGCCCTGCATATTCAGCGGTGCGGAGTTGTCGCCGCCGCCGATATTGCCCACCACTTTGCTGACATCGCCGCTGCGTTTGGCGGCATCCACATCCGCCAGCGCTGTTACTTTGACTCCCGGCAATGCTTCATAAATGCGCCAATGGGTGCTGCCCATAAAGCCGAGGCCGATCAATCCGACTTTTACTTCTTTCATAATTGGTCCTTTCTGGATTATTGAGGATAATTGACTCCGATCAAAAACAACTTCACAATCTTATTATATACTCAACGGGCAATAAAACAATGAAATTTCCGGCTATAAAGTGCAATATCCGGCAAATCAGCTGTTTATTGCTGTTTTATTATCCGTTTCGGGGATGATTTTTTCAAATATTCCCTGCGCCTGAAATGCGTTTTTTCCGCTGCTGCGATGGAATCCTGCGGTATAAAATGCACCGTTTCCCTGAATGATTCCGCGGCACTCGATCTCTTCCGCCAGCGGCGTGGATTGATTGAAGTTCAGCTGGATCTCCTTCATGCGGATCAAGCCTGAACTCTTTGCCCCCAGATAATTTTCGGTAAACATAGCGTAAAAAGCGTTGTTCAGATGGCGGTTGTAGTCGATCATGCTGCAACTGACTCGTTCCATTGTCGGAGTGTCATCGGCAATATCTGCCGCCGTGATTTTGCCCAGTGTTTCGCCCTGAAAGTAGATCGCTTCATCATATTGCCATTGCGGTAGATCGGTCAGGTGTCTGGCGGGCGATACCGGACGGAAATTTCCGGTATTCAAAGTCAGCCATGCGCTGCCTGCCACCCCGAAAACTCTGCCGCTTTTTGCCGAAGACAGCACAAACTGCCGATAGGCAAAAAGCCGGTCAAATCCGCTGGGGTAAGTAGTGATGCGCAAGGTGTCGCCGTAAGCAGGAAAATCATCCATTTTCAAACGGATGCGCGACAGCACCCAGCTTAAATCGCTGTTGCGCAACTGCTGCAAGCCCAACCCCAGCAAGTCGGCGTGTTTGCCGGCTGCATCCTGCAGATAATCAAATGCAACCCAGCTGCGGAGTTTTGAATCAACGGAAATATCGTTTAAGCGGATCGGGTACTCGACAACAAACGGTTTGTTCTGCATATAATGTAAACTCCATACGTTCTTTGACATGGTTTTAAGATACACGTTATTCGGCAATTTGTCAAATCTCTTTCGTGTATCAGCAGACCGATAAGTGCGGTAATTTGTTGCCGCCGGGTAATGGGCTGGCTACAGATCTCTGCCGCTGCTGCTTGGCATAAGATGCCATGCCCTGACCCGACACATTCTTCCCCGAGTCCAACCATCAACCTTTATCTGGAACAGAACCAAAATTAAATGGCACTTTTTTCCGTCGGCAGGCAGAAAAAAGTGCCAATAAAAGGTTTTTACCTTATTGGAAGCGGTACTGGCTTCGTATTGAAAATAGTTTAGCGGTTGGCTTTGATCCGTTCGCGCACGCTCTTTTCGTAGGCATCAAGATCTTCGATCTTCAGCGACGCCATATTGGTTTTGATTGCCGCTTCGGCAACTTTGCGTGCCACATGGGGCACCACGCGGGGGTCGAAGGGTTTGGGGATCACATAGGAGAGTTTCAGCGGATTGTCGCCGTCAAACATACCGTTGGCGGCATCCGCCGGATACGCTTTTCTGAGATCTTCCATCGTTTCCGCATCGACCTTCATTGCCGCGACTTCGCACAGGGCTTCGGCGGCGGCCAGTTTCATCGCTTCGTTTACATTGCGAGCCCGCACATCCAGCGCTCCGCGGAAGATCCCGGGGAAGCCCAGCACGTTGTTGATCTGATTGGGAAAGTCGGTACGGCCCGTACCCACTACCGCCGCGCCTGCGGCAAAGGCATCGGTGGGGAAAATTTCAGGCGTGGGATTGGCCATGGCAAAGATGATCGGATCGCTGTTCATGGTTTTGACCATTTCAGGAGTCAGGCAGTTGCCTACGGAAAGCCCCAGAAATACGTCGGCTCCGACCAGAGCTTCCGCCAGCGTGCGTTTGTCGGTTTTGACCGCAAAGCGCTGCTTTTCGGCGGAGAGATCGGTTCTTTCGCTGTGGATGACACCTTTGCTGTCGCACATGATAAAGTTTTCGCGCTTAGCGCCCGCAGTAATGTAAAGTTCGCTGCAGGAAATCCCCGCCGCCCCTGCGCCGTTGACCACAAATTTGCAATCTTCCAGCTTTTTGCCCAGCAGTTTGGTGGCATTCAGAATCGCCGCCAGCGAGATGATCGCCGTGCCGTGCTGATCGTCGTGAAAGACGGGTATATTCATCTTTTCTTTAAGGGTCTGTTCCACTTCAAAGCAAGCGGGGGCACCGATATCTTCCAGATTGATCCCGCCGAAGCTGGGTTCCAGACATTCCGTTACCGCAATAAGTTTAGCCGGATCGGTCTTGCCGTTGGCGCCGAATACCTTGGAGATGCACAGCGGAACCGCATCAATATCGGCAAAACGCTTGAACAGCACCGCTTTGCCTTCCATTACCGGCAGCCCCGCTTCGGGGCCGATATTGCCCAACCCCAGCACCGCAGTACCGTCGCTGACCACTGCCACCAGATTGCCTTTGACGGTGTAATCCCACACCTTTTCGGGGGTGTCTTTGATTTCCAGACAGGGCTGAGCTACCCCCGGAGTGTAGGCAAGTGCCAGATCCTGCTGCGTTTCGCAGGGCTTGCTGGATACAACATGGATCTTGCCCGCGACGGGGGCAGAGTGATAGGCGAGGGCGGAAGCTTTCAAATCGCTGCTCATAATATATGCTCCTGAATATTTATATGGTTAAAAACAGTTGTCGATAAAAATTATTATTGCTGTCGGTCGCGTATTTCAAAAATACAGGCGTGCGCCAGCAGATTGGGCAGTTTCACATCCAGATAACTGCGGGATCTGCCGATGGGAAAACTGTGGATGATCTCAATATTCAGACTGTCGCAAAGATCTCTGAAATCGCGGATCGTCCCCAGATGGATGTTTGGCGTATTGTACCAATTGTAGGGCAGCGTTTTGCTGAAAGGCATTTTGCCGTTGAAAAACAGCTGCATACGGTTGCGGATATGACCGAAATTGATAAATCCCACCAGCCCGCGTTTGCCGATACGGGTGACTTCGCGCAAAATCACTTCGGGGTGGCGCAGTTCCTGCAGCACTCTGGTCATCAGCACGCAGTCAAAACTCTGATCCTGCAAATAATCCAGATCGTGGTTCAAATCGCCGTGGATCACAGGTATACCCCGCGCCACACATTCGCCGACCATATTGGCATCAATTTCCACCCCCAGCGGGCGGATCTGTTTAAGTTGTTCAAGATATGCCAGAAACGAGCCGTCCCCGCAGCCCAGATCAAGCACGCGGCTGTTGGGTTCAATCAGCTCGGCGATGCGCCGCAAATCGGGGCGGATCAGCGTTTCGGACTCTTTCGGCGGTTTGGCGGATATTTTTCTCATTGGAATTTTTTCCGTTGGTTGGCAAGAAAATCGCGGATCAAGGCGCCCAGACGATCCACTTCCAGCAGAAATGCATCGTGACCGTAACTTGACTCGATTTCGCAAAATGAACAGTTCAGATTATTTGCCAGCAGCGCTTTGACCAGCGCTTCGCTCTGATTGGTCGTAAAAAGCCAATCGCTGGAAAATGATACTACCAGAAAATC
The DNA here is from genome assembly GCA_015061545.1 of Lentisphaerota bacterium. Lineage (GTDB taxonomy): Bacteria > Verrucomicrobiota > Lentisphaeria > Victivallales > Victivallaceae > SIG78. Next base: position 55,255 of record SUWJ01000004.1, read on the forward strand.
CGACTTGGCAACTTTCAGTGCTTCAGCCAAAGTTCCGCCGTCAGCCAGATCAAAGTAATCAGTCGCACGGGTGATGTACAAATAACTGTTGGCATCGAACCGCTCCACAAAGCGCTGTCCCTGATGTTCCAGATAGCTTTCCACGGCAAAATCCCGCTTGAACGCAAAGCTGTAGCGGTCGGCATCCTGCAAATTGCGCCCGAACTTCTGCTCCATGGATTCATCGCTCAAATAAGTTATATGTGCCAGCATCCGTGCCGTGGCAAGCCCCCGTTCGGGATTGACCGCGTAGTTGCCGTTGCTGAAATCCGAATCGCTGCGGATCGCCTGACTGCCCACCCAATTGAAGGCAATGCTTTGCGGCGCCAGCTGATAAGTTGTGGCAATGGCAACGATGCCCTGCGCCATTTCAGGATAACTTTTGCTCCATTCCAGCGCCTGCATACCGCCCATTGAGCCGCCTACTACCGCCAGCAGTCTGGTTATCTGCAGGTGGTCGATCAACCGCTTTTGCGCCCGCACCATGTCGGCAATAGTTATAACCGGAAAATCCAGATTGTAAAGTTTGCCCGTTGCCGGGTTCACGCTCCGCGGACCGGTGGAGCCTGAACAGCCGCCGATAACGTTGCTGCAGATCACAAAGTATTTATCCGTATCAATGTACTTACCCGGACCGACCATATTATCCCACCAGCCGGGTTTGCGGTCATCGGCGGAATGTTTGCCCGATACATGGGCGTCGCCGGTCAGCGCGTGAGCAATGAGTACGGCATTATCCCGGGCAGGAGCAAGTTTGCCGTAAGTTTCGTAGCGGATATTGACATCGTAAAGTTTTTTTCCGCAATCCAGTTCCAGCGCATTTTCTTCGCCGGGACCGAACCGGTAATCCTGCGGGATCACCAGATTTTCTGTTGTTGCTCCATTACTCATACTCTATACACCACGCTGAGGCGTTATTGACTTCTCTATATAATATACACCGTTCCGCCGAAAAAACAACCCGCATATCCGGCTTAATCCACGGGTGTTTTTCTGCGATCGATCTCAAAGATTTTTCATGGCGTTTTTGAAACTTTCTGCGCTGTTGGCAATGATCGACTCATCCACGCAGAACGTAAGACGGAAGTACCCCGCCATGCCGAAGCCGCGCCCCGGCACCGCCAGGATCCGTTCCTGCAAAAGTTTATCCACAAAGATCCGTTCATCCGCCACAGGCGATTTGGGGAAGAAGTAGAACGCGCCTTTGGGCATTAAAAATTCGATTCCCGCATCGCTGAGGACTTGCGCCATCAAATTGCGGCGGCGGCGGTAGATATCCAGATCAATGGTGGAATCCACGCTGCGGATAAGGATTTGCTGGGCTACAGCCGGAGCGTTGACAAAACCCAGAATACGGTTGGTCATAATCACTCCGTTAAGCAGTTCCTCCGCACCTTCCAGCGCCGGATTCACCGCCACATAACCGATCCGTTCCCCTGCCAGCGACAGCGTTTTGGAGAAAGAACCGATCACTACCGAAGGCGCGTAAACCGAAAATACCGACGGTACTTCGCAGTTGTCATAATTCAAATAACGGTAAGGTTCATCGGCGATCAGATAGATCACGCGGTTATATTTTCTGCCGGCTTCGCGCATAACCTCTGCCAGCGCTTCCAGCTCGCTGCGGGTGTAGATCTGCCCCGTGGGGTTGTTGGGCGAATTGACCAGCACCGCGCGGGTTTTGGGGGTGATTGCCGCAGCAATAGCATCGCAATCCAGTTCAAAAGTATCTGGCTTGGTCGCTACCGGCAGCAGCTTGCCGCCGAAGTTGCCTGCGTAGAAAGCGTATTCCACAAAGTAAGGTGCAGGGCAGATGACTTCATCGCCGGGTTCCAGCACCGCACGGAAAAACGCGTTGATCCCGCCGGCAGCTCCGCAAGTAGTCACCACATGACTGGCGGGAACTCTCTCACCCTGTTCCCGCGTAAGGTATTCGCCCAGTTTGGCGCGGCATTCGGGGTATCCGGCATTGGGCATATAGCCCAGCGCAAAGGGTTCATCGGCTTTGGCGGCAATATCCTGCAACGCGGTTTTGACCGCTGCGGGGGCAGGCACGTCGGGATTGCCCAGACTGAAGTCATACACCTTGTCGCTGCCGTATTTTTTCCGCAGTTCATTGCCTGCTTCAAACATCTTGCGTATCATCGAAGAATTGCCCAATGCGGAGGCAATTTCATTGGAAAGAAGCGTACTCATAGTTTGTAAACCTTTCTTTAAGGAGCTTTGCTTATTGTTTTGATGCTATTTCAGGAGCTGTAAGTTCCGCAATTTCGGGGGCTACATCCCACAGCATCTTCATTGATATATTCAGCGCTTTCTGGGGAGTTTCGCACTCCAGCACCTGATGGGCGGCAAGTTCAGCATCTGCCATTTGCAGATTGCGCACCACCCGCCGCACCGGCCCGATGGCGTTGGGCGGCATACTCAATTCGTTGACTCCCAACCCCACCAGCAGCGGAGTAAAACGCGGATCGCCCGCAATCTGACCGCATACACTTACCGGCAGATTGTGCCGCCGCGCCACGGCTATACAGTTGGCGATCAAAGTCAGCACCGCCGGGTGAGTCGGGTAATAGAGATAGTTCAAATGTTCGTTGGTGCGGTCTACCGCCAGCGTGTACTGCACCAGGTCGTTGGTGCCGATGCTGAAGAAATCCACCACCTTTGCCAGCGGTCCTGCCAGCAGCGCCGCCGCCGGAGTTTCCACCATTGCCCCGATCGGCATATTGGCTGCAAAGTCAAGTTTTTCGCGCCGCAACTCTTTTTCCAGTTCGGAGATCAAGCTCCGCACTTCCAGAATTTCTTCCACGCAAGTTACCATGGGCAGCATTACCTTGAGATTGCCGTATTTGCCTGCCCGCAGCAGCGCCCGCAATTGAGTGCGCAAGATATCGGGCCGCTCCTGCAGACAGAAACGGATCCCCCGCACCCCCAGAAACGGATTGGGTTCGGCGTAGCGCTGCAGCGCCTGATCGAGTTTATCGCCGCCGATATCCAGCGTGCGGACTACCACGCACTCATTATTCATCTTTTCCAGCAGCGCCCGATAGGTGGCGATCTGTTCTTCTTCGCCGGGTACGCCGCTGGCATTGAGGAACATATATTCGCTGCGGAAAAGCCCGATGCCGCAGCCGCCGTATTCGTGGACGGTATCGACATCTTCCACTTTTTCGATATTGCCCGAAAGCTGCAGCACAAAGCCGTCGCGGGTTTCCGCACTCAGGCGGTTTTCTTCCGCCAGTTTGTGAAAAAATATTAAAGCTGCTTCGTGTTTGCGGCGGTATTCAGCTTCGGTTTCCCGGGTGGGATTAAGGATCAGTTTGCCGGTATAGCCATCCAGAATAAGCATATCGTTATCCTGTACCGCTTCAAAAAAATCGCCGGGAATACCCAATACCGCCGGCAGCTGCATGGAACGCGCCAGAATCGCCGTATGGGAAGAAGCGCTGCCCGTTTCCACGGCAAACCCCAGCACCTGACGGCGGTCGAGGGCGGCTGTATCCGATGGAGTCAGGTCGTGAGCAAGAATGATCCGCTGGTCATCGTAGTGCATTGAATTGCCGCCGCGTTTCTGCAAATGACTCAACACGCGGGCAGCCACGTCGCGGATATCGGCAGTACGCTCTTTGATGTAACTGTCGGGCATAACGGAGAAGGCGGCAACAAATTTTTCCACCACCTTGAAAAACGCATAATCCGCCGGTTTCAGCTGATTGTTGATCATATCTTCCACGCCGCGGGTAAGCATCTGATCGTCGGTAATCAGCAGTTGGGCGTCAAAAATTCCCAGATCGGTGGCGTCGGCTTTGGTGCGGAGTTCTTCCTGCAAGGCAATGATTTCGCTGCGGGCGGCATCCAGCGCTGCATGAAAATTGCTGATTTCCCCGGCAATTTCCGCTGCGTCGATCGAACGGTCAACAGGTTCGGTGTAAAAATTTTCTTCGTGACGGACAAAGCAGACCCGCCCGATGGCATAACCTCCGCTGGCAGCTATGCCCTGACAGATTTTTTCTGATTTATTTCCCTGCATGATCGTTTGCCCCGCTCCGCGCTGTAATTGTATAATAAAGTGTTTAATCTTCGTCAAATTTTCCTGCGAAAAGTCCCGAAAGCACCTGCAGTGCTTCTGCCTCATCGCAGCCCTGAGCTTCCAGCGTAAGAACCGATCCGCATGGCGCCCCGAGCATCAACAGCGAAAGAATGCTCTTGGCATCTGCCGCTTCTCCGCTCTGGGCAGTCAAGCTGATGGCGGCTTCAAATTTAGCCGCGCATTGCGCTACCAGCGCCGCCGGGCGGGCGTGCAGCCCCAACCGGTTCAAGATTTTAACTTCTGTAATCAAAAAAACAGCCTCTCTTAAAAAACAAATCCCGGATTAATATATCACCATTTCAGGATTTTACAACTTTTATTCGACAGTTACGGCTCGTAAAATAAACAGCGGCGGGATTTCTCCCGCCGCTGCCGGCTGCAAATTTTTCAGTTGTTCATGCTGAGGATTGAAGCAACTTACGGCTCGCTCAAGGTGTAGCACTCGATGACTTGAGTCTGGAATTTACAGTTGGCGCTATGAATACCATGCAGACAGCTGTCTTTGTTTTCGCAGTTGCTGAGGCTGCGCTTCAACCGCGCTACCAGATAGGTGGTGTTGGTGATCTTGTCGTACTGTTTGGTTGTTACGCCGTCTTCCACCTCGGACTCGGCCTTGCCGCCGTGGTTCAGACCGGTTTTGGTTTCGGCGATTTCGCCATCGTTGTTGAAGGTGTACGCTGTGCCTTTGATATCCTTGATGGACTGCGCCACTGCAAATACCGTAAAGTATTCAAAGTTTTCACCGCAACGGGTCAGAGGAACGATTTTGCCGATGAGTTCTTCGATATTTATATCGCTGAACTTCTGCCCCTTGAAGGGCGAATCGTTGCTGTTGATCGCCCAGTCGGTGATTACATTGGCAAGCTGCCCGCGATGGATATAGCGGTTGTAAACTTCCGACCCACTGTTCGCCGGATCATTGCCCGAAGCCTTATAGCATTTGTTGGCAATCCAGTCGCGCAGCGATTTTTCAGCATCGGCACTCAAAGCAGTTGCATCATCTTCCTTGAGCTCATGGGTGTTGATCGCTTTGGAGAGCGGGTGATACTTCAAGCCCTTGACCAGCGGCATAAATACCGCTTTTTTGCCGGCAGGATAATTGATATTGAATTTATCCGCTTTATCCGCATTGGTAAACTTGAGTTTATCCCACAGCAGACCGTCATTCAGATAAGTGACCTTTTCGCCGGCTGCCGTCAAAGGATCCAGCGTGCTTTTCAGATTCAGCGTCTGCCACGCCTGTCCGCGATGGATAAAGCCCAATTCCCAGGGCGATTCCATAACGCCGTTGCGGATATAAGCGCTTGCCAGCTTGGCAGGGTCATTTTCCGCTTCCAGATCTTTTTCTTTGGTCGGATCTTCATTTTTCGCATCCGCATTGCTGTTGGCGCTGCCAAAATTCGGAATATCCGACGTTGCCAATTCCGCCTTGCTGCGGACAAGTTCAAACTCCCACTCGCTGTTATCCAGATTAAACCGCGGATCCTTAACCGAATAATTCAAATAAGCACTGCGAATCTCGGTTTGCATATGCGTTTTCATTGTAATTGCATTAAGGTTGCTAACAATAGTTTGATTGGTGGACGGATCAAATGAGGAAGTTTCACCTGCGACTATATGCGTGCTGGTATCCATGACCTTCTTGACATAGTCAACGTTATTGCCCTCATTATTTCTCAAAATCATAAAGCCGAATTCGATATTGGCGATTTCTATTTTTACCTTGACTTCAGGTGTAGGAATTGAATAATTAAGTTTTTCGAGTGTGGGAAATCCTATATTGGCATTTTGTGATTCATCAATTGAACCAAAATCAGTAATATAATTACAGGCAGGGATATCTCCCAAATTAGCCGTTCCGCTACCAGAAAAAATCACCTCTTTTTCAACGTTTTTAGAGTCATACTCTCGAGAGGCGGTAATCTTTATTTTTATATTGTAATTACTCAAATATATATTTTTTGCAGCAAGTGCCTCTCTATAAATATTAATTGCTTCAAAAAAACTTTTAAGAGTAACTGTACATTGAACAATTTGAACCAAATCTCTGTATGGTTGTCCCGCATAGCTCACTACAATTTCTCTGTATAAAGCATTTGTTTGCAAGCCCACTCCAAATTGATTGATATACGGGGTTTTTTCGTTGCCGGTGTAGCTGGGGACGTTGGTGGCGGACCATTCCGACGGGGTTATGTCCGAGGTTGGAGTGTCGTCGCTGTCCATGTAGTCGCGGAGGTTGGCGGCTATCTGATTACGGGCGCTGGAGGGTTCCAGCTGGACGCTGTCCAACAGCGCTTTATATGTGTCAAAAGATTGCAGCGTTTTGTAGTCAAAGAGCTTACGGGCGGTGTCGTCAAGATCGCTTCTTTCGGCTGCGATTTCCTGTTTGGGGGTAAAGTAGAGTGAGGCGAATTCCCGATAGGCTTCTTCGCTGGAACTGTCTTCGGATTTCTTATCTTTGGCGCCCAGTTTGCCCGCGTAGAAATCCTGACTGATTTCAGTAAAGTCAAAACAATCATTATTAGTTACACCATCTTTGCCGAGGAGCCAATCCAGCGACAGCCAGTTGTTGCGCTTCTGTATAGTGGTCACCCCCTTATCGGTGGCAAAGGCTTTCAAACTCAATTCCGGATATTCTGCGCCGATACGCGGTTCGGTGCCATCGTCCAGCAACGTGGGATCGATCCCGAAGTTGGGGATAATCACATAAGCGGCTCTGCCGGTGATGATATCCTTATCAGGATTGTTGTAATAATAGATCCATTGGGGGTAATCCACTTTGACCCCGTTGGGGAAGAAGTTCCGCCAATGCCACTCTTTTTTGATGTCAGTTTCGGTCAAATCCGAGTAATCGCCGCCCATGTAACGGCGCAGCAGCGGCTTCAATGCCTGATATGCGTCACCCTTTTCGCCGTTATCGGCGGCTTTGTCGTTGCTGCTTTCCCCATCGGTCAGGGAGCCGTCATCGGCAATGGATACGATCGGCGCCAGCAGTTTGGGATCTGCCGGGCGGTTGCGCATCCAGATGATTGCATCCGAAGGCCGGGTAAGCTGATTTTGAATTCTCACCAGCAAGCCCCGCGCCATCAGGCGGGAAGCCGCGGCATCGCCGTAGGTGTAGGCAATGCGCTGTTCGACCAGACTGGATGCCAGAAAGCCGATCAGCATTATCAGCAAAAGCGCCAGAATCGCCAACGCAAAAATCAACGCCACCCCAGCTTCGGAGTTCTTCTTGTAACGGAATTTTTTTCTGTGCATATTATTATCTCCTCAGTTGGCTGCATTCATTTGATTTATCCAGAACGTACGGCTGAAAGTACGGGCGTATTTGTGCAGAAATTCCCGCTGTTCGTCATCGGATCTATCCTGAAAATCGGTTCTGAATTCCTTGCAGCGGTTGGGCGGCAGCATGGTAATGACCACCTGAACGGCACGGACATTTTTCAAGCCTGCCTGACTGTCGGGCGAATCCGCCGCTTCCAAGGTTTCGCCATCGGTATCAGATTTCATTTTATAGGCGTAAAGCTGGAAGTCGATCACCCCTTCGATCACCTGTTTGGCATTGGCAAGATCGAACTTGAAGTAATCTCCCATACTTTGACCGCTTTTGAAACTGGTGGAGGCTTCTTCGTCCAGAATCATCCGCACGATCACGCCGTTTTTCTCGCAGGGTACTTTATCGTCGTCCAGATTGCTGTAGCCGCCGGAACTTTCCTGCAGCGGCGGATAGTAGACATATGCCACTTTGCAGATATCTGAGTTTTCGGTGTCGCTGTCCCGCCGGGTATGGGTCACAAAGCAGATAGTGCGCCCCTTGTCCAGCGAGTCGCCTTCCACCTTGATCATCCCCGAAGATCCGGCGGTAAATTCGCCGATAAAAAGCGGAGCGTGGTTGCTGTCGGCAACGGAAGCGTTGCTGTAATCGTAGACAATATTGCCCAATTCATCAGAGAGCATATTGAACAATACCTTGTTATCCATATAGACATCGCCCTGCTCGTTGCTGTGATGCCAGTAGTCGCTGGTCAGCGCCAGCATCTGCACCAGCACCACCGCCACCACGACCAGCAGCCCGATGGAAATAAGCAGTTCAAAGAGCGTAAAATGTTTTTTGCATATTTTCATGTTGGTTCGCGCTCCTTATTTTTTGACGTCAAAACTGTAATAGGTTTTGGTTCGCTCCGCGTAGGGCAGCGATAACGGATAACTCAGCTCCATGTAGATCACAGCCCCGTTGAGTTTGACTTTGCGGGCGGTGAAATCATCCGAATCCAGTCCGCATTGCTGATCGCCGTCGGAGTTGAAACACTCGTGGCTCGAATCAGGATCGTTGGCAACTGCCACCCCGTTGTGGGTGATCGCTGCTACTTTGATTTCCGGCTCTTTTTGCATACAAACCCGGATCATGCCCGAGAAATCCAAGCGGTTTTCCCGTTCGCCGTCGATCTCGCGGGAGTCGCCCATGACGATAACATACACATCTTTGGCGTCAGCGTATTTGAACACGCCGGTGGAGAAGGGTTTGAACTTATCGCCCAGCTTCTTTTCTGTTTCCGCTGCGGTTTTGATGGGCAGATCGTTGGGCCGGTAGATATATTCTGCCAGTTTGGTGTAGTTATTGAGAATATCTTTTTCGTCTACGGCGCTGAAATTTTCGTCAAAATCCTCGCACTCGATATTGTCGGTTCCGTTGGAGGTCAAACCTCTGCTTTGCAGATAGCCGCCCAGCTGTTCGATCACCCCCGAAGCGTAGCTGACTGCTGCCGCGTTGCGCGTTGCCCGCAACCCTTTGGGCAACATTCCCAGAATCACCACCACCCCGAATGCGATTACAGCTACGGTGAGGACGATTTCGATCAGATTAAAGTGATATATTCGTTTTTTCATCGTATTTATTCCTCATGGAAGGTTATGATGGTGTGTCCTGTAAAGGTGTTCAATACTAATTTATAATAAGGTTCATCTTCGGCGATTTTGCCCGTTTTCTGGTCGCCTGCCACCAGATAGAAGGTTTCCAGCGCGTCGTCGGTATCCGCAGAAAGGCTGCCGTCGGCTTTGAAGACGATCTTGCCCTGACCGCCCGTGATCCATTTGACCGATTGATCCGTTGCGGGATCTTTGCAGGTAAAGACGATCTGGCCGGGGAGTTTGACCCAATGTTCGCCGGGCATGACTTTATCTTTTTGACCTTCCTGGCAGATGATCATGGCAAAGTTTTCGATCTTGCTGGCGGTATCAATATTAAAGCAAACGCCCACGCTTTTGTGTTCGGATATAGCTTTGGCACGCGCCAGACTCAGCTCTTTGCTGACCAGCCGCACCGCATTGCGCAGCTGCGCCTGATTGCCGGAGTTGAGCCACGCAACCATTGCCATGGCAAGAATGATCATGAATACAGCTATGACCATCATCATTTCCACGATGGTATAGTGCAGCTTTCGGGATACAGTTATCTTGTTGTTTTTCATAAGCCGGTGGTCCTTGGTTGATTACTGCGCTATCGGTTCGATCTCGCCTGAGATCCCGCCCGAGGCCGAAGTTGTTGCCATATAAAACCCGGGTTTGAGGTCTTTGGCAGGCCAGCCGAAGGGCAGATAAATTATGTCGTCATCGCCGCCCCAGCTGCCGTCTTTGCCCATACTCATAAGCATAAAGGCATTGGTATTGCTGTCGATGGGAAATTTGTAGTAAATTTCCCGCGGGGCTTTGGGCGGTTTGGGACCGAAGTCATCGTAGATCAGCAGATCGCCGTTCTTTACATAAGAGTAAGGCGAACAATCCTGCTTGAGTTCAGCAACCAGCTTGGCGGAAGCGTTCTTCGCCACTTTGCCCAGAGTATCGTTTGCAATGGGGTAGGTGCCGGTTTCCAGCATATGCCGGTCAATGGCCAGGTGGGCGCATTTCATGGCCCCGACTGTATTGCCGGTTGACCAGCTGCGGTAGATGCCGTTGTAGCTTACGATCACTATGGCAGCGACCAGGGCGATCATCCCCGCAACCATCAATATTTCCACAAGCGTGAAACTGTGTTGAGTTCGCTTCATGATTCACTTCTCCCGTTAACCAAAACTATACATTCTCAGGGAGTAATTTAACAGTCATTTTTTACGCTGTCAACTCTTGAAAGGTCTATTTGTGCTTTTTTTTTGAAAAAAAATTATATTTTGCCGCTAAAATCCGTTTTTGGGGGTTGTAATCTGCTTTTTTGCGGTTACTTTAATTCAGAAAACCGATCAAAAAACAAGGAGTTGACTTTATGAAACAATACTATCGCTTGGATTTTTATGTGCCGACCACTCAAGTCGGCGTTGTCCGCAATGCTGTGCTGGAAGCCGGCGGCGGCCGTTTGGGACACTATACCTTTGTGGCGTGGGAAGGCGCAGGGCGCGGTCAGCGCATGGTGCCCGGCGTTTTCGGTCAGCCGGGTAATGTTATTGCTGCGGACGAAGTCAAAGTGGAGATCGTTGTTTCAGAAGATCACCTGCAATCGGCGGTGGATGCGCTGATTGCCAAACACCCGGCGGAACAGCCGGTATTCTGCTACTTCCCGGTGGGGATCGGGTTCCCGCCGGAGGACGATGTTGAATAAAAAGCCGGGATTCTGATACGATGGATCTTTTTGTATTCAAACTTTTCAGCGATCCGCTTTACTTTGGTATGGTGGTGCTGGCGGTGGGATTTTCGGTCTGTCTGCACGAGTTTTTTCACGCCTGGACTGCGCTCAAATGCGGCGATCCAACTGCGGCGTATGCGGGGCATTTGACCCTCAACCCGTTAAAACAGATGGGGCCGTGGAGTCTGGTAATGCTGCTGATACTGGGGATCTGCTGGGGGGCTGTGCCGGTAAATCATGCGCTGCTTACGCCCCGGCGCCGCATACTGGTAGCGCTGGCGGGGCCGCTGACCAATCTGGGGCTTTTTCTGCTGACGGCGCTGGCGGAAGGTCTGGTGCTGTATTTTATGCCCGAAGAACCTGAAGGCTCGCCGCAATATCTCATCTTCCGCTGGCTTGCTGTAATGTCAACGCTGAACTTTGTGCTGTTTTGTTTGAATATGCTGCCGCTGCCCGGTTTGGATGGCGGGGCGGTGCTGCGGGAGCTGCTGCCGGTGGAACGGCTCTTTGCCAACGAGGTGGGCAAAGGCTGTGTGATCGGTCTGGTGCTGCTGCTCTTTTATTCCATGAACTATATTTATCAGGCAGCTTATACCGCTTCGTCAGCTGTGGCAGCTGTAAGCCTTTTGTTCTTCAGGGCAATGCTATGAACAGCAACGAACCCATCTGGAGTGTCAGCGAAGTCAACGCGGCGGTGCGGGAGCTGGTGGAAAACAGCCTGATGCCCTTCTGGCTGCGGGGGGAAGTCGGTACCATGACTGCCTACAGTTCGGGACACGTCTATCTGACGCTTAAAGATAAGAATTGTCAGATCAAATGCACCTTTTTCAACGGCGCAGCTAAAGTCAAAGCCATGCAGCTGGCAATCGGTATGCAGCTGGAGGTTTTCGGTAAGCTGACCGTCTATGCCCAGCGCGGGGAATATCAATTCAATATTAAAAATATGCGCATTGCGGGAGCCGGTTCGCTGCAAATGCAGTTCGAGGAGATCAAAAAACGTCTGGCGGAAGAAGGTTTGTTTGATCCTGAACGCAAGCGGCCGCTGCCGCCGTTCCCGCGAACGATCGGGGTTATCAGCTCCGCCGACGGTGCGGCAGTGCGGGATTTTGTCAATATAGCCATTCGCCGTTCACCGTGGCTGCATATAAAGATCTATCCTGCAGTAGTGCAGGGAACAGGTTGTGCGGAGTCAATTATCCGGGGGATCGACTTTTTCAACCGCAACGGCGGACAGGCGGATGTGATCGTTGTCACCCGCGGCGGCGGTTCCATGGAAGATTTGTGGGGATTCAATTCCGAATTGCTGGCACGGCGTATCGCCGCCAGTCAGGTGCCGGTAGTCAGCGCCGTCGGTCACGAAATAGATTTTACCATTGCTGACTTTGCCGCCGATTTGCGCGCTGCCACTCCCAGCGCCGCCGCTGAACTGGCTGCTCCCGATATGCAGCAGTTGGAAGAGCGTCTGGCACACACGCTGCTGCGGCTGCAGCGGAGCTGGCAGCTTGCCGCTTTGCAGGCGGAACGGCGGTTGAACAACGCCGCAGGGCATTGGGCGTTCCATGAACCGGAGCATATTCTGCGCAATCATATTCAGCGTTTGGATGAAATGTCGGCGCGGATGCTGCGCGCATGGCAGAATGCAAGCAATTGGCAGGAACGCAAACTGCAGCTGGCAGTTGCCAAGCTCGATGCCTACGATCCGGCGCATATATTGAAGCGGGGCTTTGCTATCTTATTTAAAGGAGATAGTACCGTGGCTGACAGTGTGGAAAAGGTTGCTCCGGGAGAACAACTCCGCGCCCGTGTCCGTGACGGCGAAATCAAAGTTACGGTGAGCTGAACAGTTTTTCTGCGATATGCGTATATTGGTATATAATATAGCTTACGGCACCGGTTCGCCGCTGGGCGCGTGGGAAATGGCGGCGGGGGTGCGGAATTATATAAGGACGCCCGAGCGCTACTTTGATGCGATCAAGCGGATGGTCAGGCGCTGTCGGGCGGATGCAGCCGGATTTCTGGAAGTTGACGGCGGCTCTTTCCGCACCCGCGGCAAAAGTCAGCTGCAGGAACTGACGGAAGCTCTCGACGCTGAACGGATGCCTGCCCGCAGCAAATATGCGCCTGATTCACCATTGAATCATCTGCCCTACTGGCGGTGGCAGACCAATGCGCTGCTGGTCAGGAGTGGTTTGAGTCAGCAGCAGAAGGTCGATTTTATGCCCTGCGGTACCAAACGGCTGATTCTGGAGTGCAAAGTTCAGGATATTGATATACTGCTGGTGCATCTGGCGCTGGGGCGCGGGGTGCGGCGCAAACAGCTGGAGTATTTGACTGCGCTGGTGCAAAATCGAAAGCGCTGTATAGTTTGCGGCGATTTCAACACCTTCGGCGGCAGTCGGGAATTGACGGACTTTTTCAATAATACAGGTTTTGAGAGTGCCAATAAAAAACATTCAGCTACTTATCCGGCGCGGCAGCCGGTTATGGAACTGGATTATATACTCTATTCTCCGGATCTGGATTTGAAATCATTCCGCATTGTGCAGTTTCCCGGCAGCGATCACCTGCCTTTGCTGGCAGATTTTAACTGATGGAGAGCGGAGAGAAAGGTTTTCTGAAGATTTTTTTTGAAAAAATATCGGTTGCAGATTTGCAATTTTGATAAAGTCGAGTATTTTAAAGGCATTGTTCGGTTCTGCCAAGGATCGAGGGTTGATAGCTCAGTCGGTAGAGCACCGCCCTTTTAAGGCGGGAGTCCCGGGTTCGAGCCCCGGTCAACCCACCATTTTTTTGTTTTTAAGAAAATTTTATATACGATGAGCCTGCTTTTCGGCAGGGTTCTCGGGAAGAGAGGTCACAATGAGCAACGTTTGCAGTGTTTGCGGAAAAAGAAAATTCGAAGGCGGTCATATTATCCGCCGCGGTTTGTCGAAGAAAGAAGGCGGGATTGGTTTGCACGTCGTCAAAACCAACAAGCGCACTTTTGAACCTAATATTCAGAACGTCCGCATCCGCGTCAACGGTCAGGTCAAGACCGTGAAGATGTGCACCGCGTGCATCCGCACAGGCAACTTTGTCAAAGCGTAAGCCATCTTCGCCGCAATGATTTGCGGTATTGATTGAAGAAACCGATCAGCTGTAAGCAGGTCGGTTTTTTTGTTTTCAGCTCTGTTCCCGACTGTCAAGCCTTATCGGGAACAAGGCTTTCTGAAGCAGTTTGATCGAACAGAATACAAACAGGGTGGAGTTATGGCTGGAGAGGCGAAAGGTTTATTCCCGTACAGTGCCGAGGGTTTGGTGCAGCTGGTGCAGGCGTTGCGCAAGCCTGACGGGTGTCCGTGGGATCGCAAGCAGACTTTGGAGAGTTTGCGCAGCAGTATGACCGGCGAGTGCGCCGAAGTTATTGAAGCGGTGGATCTGGGTGATCGTGCCAATCTTTGCGAGGAGTTGGGCGATCTGCTTATGAATGTAGTTTTCATGGCGGTGATCGCCGGGGAGGAAGGCAGCTTTTCCTGGTCGGATGTCTGTCGGGAGGTGATTGACAAGATGGTGCGGCGGCACGAACACGTTTTCGGTGCGGCTCACGCGGAAAATGCCGAAGAGGTGGTCGGGTTGTGGCAGAAGATCAAAGCAACGGAAAAGGGTGCTGCCGCAGATGATTCGATCTACGCCAAAAAGGTGCTGAGTTTGTCGGCGCTGGATCGGGCGAGCGAAATCCAGAAACGTGCAGCCAAGGTCAATTTTGATTGGGATAATGTTGACGGAGTGATGGCAAAGGTGCAGGAGGAAACTGCCGAACTTGCCGAAGCGATGGCAAGCGGTAATGAAGATGATATCGACGAAGAACTGGGCGATTTGCTGTTTGCAGCGGTGAATCTGGCGCGTTTCCGGCGACGCGCTTCGGCGGATGAATTGCTGCGCCGCAGCTGCCGCAAGTTTGTTGACCGCTTTCAGAGTATGGAAAAAATGCTGTCATCAGAAGGAAAAAAAGCGGAAAATTGTACCGCCGAAGAGCTGGAGAGCTACTATAAACGGGCAAAAGCTCAAGAAAATGCGAAAAAAAACCGAAAATAGTCAAATTGCAATTTGCATATAGTTGCTTTTCAGGTTAAGTTATAACCGTTCAATAATATTTGCTGATAATTTTTTAAAAATTACAATATCGAAAGGTTGAAAAATGAAAAAGTTCTGCTTCATGCTGCTGGTCGCGCTGACTGCATTCAGTTTTGCGCCCTCCGCCCGTGCCAATGAAACTGTGGAAAAACTGGTGCTTTATGTGCCGAATCGCGTGGTCGATTTGTTTGACCTCTTCTCGGTGAACATCGGTTTCGGTCCCAAGGCTCAGTTGGAATTGATGTGCACCCGTTTTATCGGCGGTGGTTTCAGCGTTGGTACCAGCGCTATGCTTTATAAGGACTGCAACCGCCAGTATGGTTGGGGTTTGCAGAACGGCTGGCATTGGCAGGTGCCCGGTTTTATGCAGGAAGATACCGAACGGGTCAAGACCAACCGTCTGGTGCTGAGCTACTGGGAAAGCTTTATGGGTATGCCTTTGCCCGATCAGAAGATCTATCAGTATCACGAAGGCGCCCGCGACTACTGGCAGATCGGCGGCGGCGGCGGCTTGCTGGTGACGGGTGAAGTTTTTGTGAACCCCATCGAATGGGTCGACTTTGCGCTGGGTTTCCTCTTTATTGATATCAAAGATGACGATTTCACCTTTGAAAACTTCCAGTAATATTTTACGGGCAGTCAATTGAAGATCCGGGGAGTAGCAGGGGTATAACCTCTTGATGCTCCCCGTTTTTTTTATGGTTGCGTGGGGCGGATGGATAAAGAATTTGTTTGTTTGCGTTGCGGAAATTGCTGCCGTTGGCCGGGGTATGTGCGGGTGTCCGCGCAGGAGGTCGACGCTATAGCCGCATTTCTGGGGATGAGCAGCGGTGAGTTTATCGACAACTTTACCCGTTTGACTGCCGACCGCAGCGGGTTGTCGCTGCTGGAAAATCCCGACGGCAGCTGCCCATATCTTGAAGTTGCAGCCGAAGGCCCCGCGTGTAAATTACAGGCGGTAAAGCCGCGGCAATGCTGCGACTTTCCGCTGAAATGGCACTTTCCCGGCTGGGAAGATGAGTGCGCAGGCGGCAGAGCCATGCGCGAAAAGAATAATTCAGAATCAAACCGTTAATTAACTACAAGGCAAGAGATATTATGCAGATCAAACGGCTTGGCAGCGCAATAATTGTTTCAGGACCCAGCGGAGTGGGCAAATCCACCGTTTGCGGTAAAGTCCGCAGTCGGATGCCTGAATTGAAATTTTCCATATCCTGTACTACCCGTCAGCCGCGGGAGGGGGAAGTTGACGGCGTACACTACTACTTTATCAGCAAAGATGAGTTCGAAAAACGGATCGCCAACAATGAATTTATTGAATACGCACGGGTCTTCGATAATATCTACGGTACCCTTGCCGGTGAAGTGATCGGGCGGGTCAAAGCGGGGGAAGATGTTTTTCTGGATATCGACGTGCAGGGCGCGCTGCAGATCCAGGCGGCAGCCGAACAGAACGAACTGTTGAAAAAGGTATGTGAATTTGTGATGCTTGCCCCGCCGTCGCTGGAAATTCTGGAACAGCGGCTGCGCAGCCGTGCCAGCGATTCGGCGGAACAAATTGAAATGCGGCTCGCCAAGGCCCGCAGCGAACTTTCATTCTACAAAAAATATAATTATGTGGTGATAAACGATGATTTGGAAACAGCGGCGGCGGATGTGGAAAGTATTATCCGCAGTCAGCGTTCCAGAACCGATCATCTGCCGGAGGATTTTCTGCAATGAGCGACTCCATACATATAACTCTGGGGGTTACAGGCTGTATTGCTGCATATAAAGCTGCTGATTTGACCAGCAAACTTACCGCCGCAGGTTTTACGGTACACGTGGTGATGACCGAAAGTGCCACTCAGCTGGTAACGCCGAGGACATTTCAGACCCTTTCCCGACAGGCGGTAACTACTTCGCTCTGGGAGGTCAACGACTGGAAACCCGGTCACGTTGATTTGGGTGTTTTAAGTAAATTACTGGTGATCGCTCCCTGTACGGCAAATATGCTTGCCAAGCTGGCGCACGGCATTGCTGACGATGCGCTTTCCACTTGCGCCCTTGCCAATACCGGGGAATTGCTGGTGGCCCCGGCGATGAATCCTGCCATGTGGAACAATCCTGCGGTGCAGGAAAATGTGGAAATTCTGCGGCGGCGCAAAGTTCATATCGTGGGGCCTGCCGCCGGTCGTGTAGCCTGCGGTGCCGATGGCACGGGGCGGATGTGCGAAGTGGCTGAGATCATGGCAAAAATTTATGAAATTCTTGAAATCAAACAATAATAGAGAGCAACAGGGAATGTGATTGCTATGGAAACAAAAATACTTTCAGGTAAAGAGTGCGCCGCAAGCGTGAATGCTGAAACCATGCAGATGGCGGCAGATTTTAAGAGCAAATACGGAATCGCTCCCGCGCTGGCTGTAATACTTATCGGCGAAGATCCCGCCAGTTGCGTATATGTAAACAGCAAGGCGCAGAAGTGTATAGAACTGGGTTTGCGCAGCGAAAAATTCCTGCTGGATAAAGATGCTACTATGGAAGAAGTGCTGGAGCTGATCGCCAGGCTCAATGCCGATGAAACGATCCACGGTATATTGGTGCAGTCGCCGCCGCCGCCGCAAATTGATGAAGAAAAGGTGATCGCGGCGATCGACCCGGCGAAGGATGTGGATTGCTTCCACGCGCTGAATGTGGGTAAGATGCTGATCGGCAAAACGGACGGATTTTTCCCCTGCACGCCTTATGGGGTGTTGAAGATATTGGAGTATTACAATATCGATCCGGCGGGTAAACACGTGGTGGTTATCGGCCGCAGCAATATTGTGGGCAAACCGCTGATGGCGCTGATGGTGCAGAAAGCAAAAGGCGCCAATGCCACAGTTACCTGCGTCCATTCGGGGACGGCGGATCTGGCAACTTACACCTCGCAGGCAGATATTCTGATTGCGGCGATCGGCAAGAGTGAATTTGTCAAGGCCGATATGGTCAAAGATGGTGCAGTGGTGATCGATGTGGGTATCAACCGTATTCCTGACGCAAGCAAAAAGTCCGGATTCCGTCTGGTGGGCGATGTGGATTATGCCAATGTGGCGCCCAAGTGTACGGCAATAACTCCTGTGCCCGGCGGGGTCGGTCCGATGACGATCGCGATGCTTATGCGCAATACGGTGCGGGCCGCTTTGATGAGCCGCGGGGAAAAACTTTGAATTGCTATTGATCTTTTCTGAAGGGTGGAGATTATGAATTTGGCTGCTGAAAAAATGAGTTATGACCCTGCGGCAGTTCCGGCGGAATTGCTTGCCATGCTGGAGTCGCTGGGGGAATTTTTCGGTTTGGAAGCTGCGGCGGGCAAGCCGGGCGAATTGAAGTTTGAGCGCATTGCGGAGAACTCAGACGAAGTTATTTCGGAAGTGGAATTCAATGACAACGGCGGAGCGTTGATCCGTTACAACACCATCAGCGCCGCCGCCCGCGGTATCGGCAGCGCATTGGCCGGTATTGCCGGACGGCAGAGTACGCCCTTTACCATGCTGGGGGTGATGCTGGATTTTTCGCGCAATATAGTTTTTACGCTGCCGATGCTGGAAAAGGTATTCCGCCGTCTGGCGCTGCTGGGATTCAATACGATATTTCTTTATTGCGAAGATACTTACGAACTGCCCGATGAGCCCGCGTTCGGGATGATGCGCGGCCGCTATACAGCCGAAGAGGTCCGGGCTATGGACGATATGGCAGCCAAGGTCGGGATCGAGCTTATCGGCTGTATTCAGACATTGGGTCATATGGGGCAGGTGCTGCGCTGGCGCTATACTTACGGCAAGATCACCGATACATCCAGCGTGATGATGGTTGAAAATGAAAAAACGCATAAACTTATCGGCAAGATGCTGGATTTCTGGCGCGACAATCTGCGCAGTCGCCGTATTCATGTGGGTATGGACGAAACTCACGATCTGGGGCGCGGCCGTTATATGGATCAGAAAGGATTTACTCCGCCTTTTGAGCTCTTTACCAATCATTTGAATCAGGTGGTCAAAGCGTGCAGTCAGCGCGGACTCAAACCGATGATCTGGAGCGATATGTTCTTCCGGCTGGGCAATCCCGAACAGGCGTATTACGATCTTGATTCCAAGATTCCTGAATCGGTGCGCAAAGCCATTCCCCGCGAGGTGGAACTGGTCTACTGGGATTACTACAACGTGGATCAGGATTTTTACGAAAAGTTTATTGATATGCACCGCGAACTGGGCGGCGAACCGCTGATGGGGGCAGGAGTGTGGATCTGGAGCCGTCTGTGGTACGACCATATCCACGGCAGTATTGCCAACCGCGCCTGTATCAATGGCTGCCGCAGCAAAAAACTCAAAGAAATATTCTTTACCATGTGGGGCGATGACGGTGCCATCTGCCATTGGGATTCGGCGTGGACCGGCTTGACCGAAGCTGCCGATCTGGCTTACGGAGTGGATAATGCTGATATTACGGCGCAGCGCTACAAGGCTTTGACCAATGGGGATTACTTTATCAACCAGCTGCCCGGGCTGCTGCATCGCGCAACGGATCTCTCGGGTAAGGAGTTTGATGTCAAAAGCTGCCATAACAGCGATCTGGCGATTTTCTGGGATGATATTCTGCTGGGGCTGGGCTACCGCAACTTGCGGGTAATGGATAAGAATCTGCCCGACAGGATGATCGCGGATTTCAGCTCCATTGTGGAAAAACTAACTCCGTACCGCGGCGACCGTTCAGGCGGCAATCTGGAGTACGGCTATCTGATCAGCAAGCTGCTGCGCGATAAACTGCTTTGCCGTCAGGAGCTGGAACGGGCTTACTTTGCCGGCGACAAGGCGGCACTGAAGGCGCTTGCCGATGAAAAACTGCCCGAACTTGCCGCTTTGATGGATGAAGTTATGAAAGAGTTCCGCAAACAATGGCTGGATGCGGCAAAGGTTTTCGGTTTGGAAACCATGCAGCACCGTATGGGCGGAGTCAAAGAGCGTATTTATGAAGCGTCTTTGCGTATAAATGAATACGTTGCAGGTGTTTATGATAAACTCGAAGAACTGGAAGCTCCGCTGCAGGATGTACCTGAACGCATGATGATATACTGCGATATCGCCAGCGGCAGCATCTATGTGTAAGGTTTTATTGAAAAAAAGCACTTTGGAAGCTTGAAAATTGCAGTAATAAAGCTAAATTAAGTTGCTATACGGCATATAATCATATACAAAGAGAGAGTAAAAGAAAGATGGAAAAAGTTTCATTTGGTAAATTTCTGACTAAAGATTCAGTTATAGTTCTGAACGGCGATGACAAAAAAACGATCTTCGATCAGATGGTCGCTCAGGTCGCCGATCTGGCGCATCTTGACCGTGATGTGGTCTCCCGTCTGGTTTGGAAACGGGAAAATATGATGCCTACGGGCGTCGGTCAGGGTTTGGGGCTGCCCCATATCCGCGTTGAACGTATGGATAAGCCGGTGATTCTGGTGGGGATCTGCGCCAATGAAATCAGCGATTATGAAACGCAGGATGGTCAGCCGGTGCGGGTGATCGTCTTTATCGCGGCTGACGATGCAGATCAGGAAGGCTATCTGAGCTTGCTGAGCAGCATTTCCAGCAAGATGCGCAATGCGGATCTTATCAACGAGATCGTGGAAAATATGAATAAGCCTGCTGCGGTGCTGAAGCTGCTGCAGGATTGATTAAGTTCAGGGGATCACAAAGTAATATGAATCAGGAACAGGGCTTGGGAGCAAAGGCGCAGATCGACTTTCATTGTCTGGATGCAGATAACTGCGACGGGGTGGTAAAGTTTAATTTGGCAGAAATCTGCGATGAAGATTTTCAGGCAGTCTGTCCGAAGTGCCATCGTGCATACGAGCTGGACGCAGCTTTGCGCGATAAACTTATGCGGATGCTCAAGCTGGTGTCGGCAATACGCGATGCCGAAGATATTCTGGGTGACAGTTCGGTGGCAGTCACGGTGGCGGGTGCGCGGGAAGTCAAGATCCCTTACGCACTTCTGCTGACCCGGCTCAATACACTTATTACTTTGAATTTCGGCGAAAAAAAGGTGGATTTCCATTTGTGGATCGAGCCGTCTTCGCCGGATACGTTCCGTTGAAAGAGTTATAAAGAATCGGCGTCGTAAAAGTAAAAAGCTGTTCCGGCGCTGCGCGCAGTAAAGATATAAAATTGTATAAAGTCCGATTGACCGTCCTGGCAGAAAAAGTACAAAAATCTGCCGGACGGTATGGGCGTTTTTAAGAGAGGGCAGATTTTTATGCTGACAACGTTGTTAAAAATGATCTTCGGCACCAAGAGCCAGCGGGATGTCCGCAGAATGCGGCCGATGGTGGCAAAGATCAACCGCATTGAAGAGGAATTGCAAAAGCTGTCGGATAGTGAATTGCAGGCCAAAACTGCCGAATTCCGGCAGCGGATCGCCGGCGGTGCAACAGTTGACAGTTTGATGCTCGAAGCATTTGCCGTAGTCAAAAATGCCTGCCGCAGAATGTGCGGGCAAACCGTGATGGTCTGCGGGCAGCCGGTAGTCTGGAATATGGTGCCTTTTGATGTTCAGATCATGGGGGCAATTGCGCTGCATCGGGGCGGTATTGCGGAAATGGCGACCGGGGAAGGCAAAACGCTGGTGGCAACCATGCCCCTTTATCTGAACGCGCTTACCGGGCGCAATTGCCAGCTGGTGACGGTCAACGATTATCTGGCGCGGCGCGACTCGGAGTGGATGGGGCTGATTTATAACTTTCTGGGGTTGACGGTGGGCTGTCTGCAGAATATGATGCCGCCGGATGAACGCCGTCAGCAGTATGCCTGCGATATAACTTACGGCACCAACAGCGAATTCGGCTTTGATTATCTGCGCGATATGGGCATGGCAACCGATGTGGAACACCTGGTGCAGCGCGACCATTTTTACGCTATTGTGGACGAAATCGACAGTATTCTGATTGATGAAGCGCGTACCCCTTTGATTATTTCCGGACCTGTTCCCATGTCCAATCAGGAGCAGTTTCAGGAAATCCGTCCGCTGGTGGCAGATGTTTACAGCAAGCAGAATCTGCTCTGTTCGCGTTTGATAAAAGAGGCGCGGGAAGCGCTGGCAGCGGGGGTGGAAGGCGATGCGCGCACCGAAGCATTGACCAAACTTTTACAGGTCAAATTCGGTATGCCCACGCATAAGCAGCTGCTGCACGTTCTGGAAGACGGCGATCTGCTTAAAGAATTGGAAAAGCTGGAAGCCTTTGTCCGCAGCGATAACAATCGCGGTATGCTGCAGGAAGTGCAGGGCGTACTCTACTTTAATATCGACGAAAAGACTCACGAAGCAGATTTGACCGAAAAGGGCCGCAACGCGGTGGCACCTGACAATCCTGATTTGTTTGTTCTGCCCGATCTGCTGCAGGAGATCCACAATATTGAAAACGATGAATCGCTGCCGGAAGACAAGCGCTCCGCCGCCAAGCAGAAGTTTCAGGAAGATTATGCCGCCAAGAGCGAGCGTCTGCACAACCTTTCGCAGCTTTTGAAAGCATACTGCCTGTTTGAAAAAGACGTACATTACGTTGTGCAGGAAGGCAAAGTGATGATCGTTGACGAGCATACCGGCCGTTTGATGCCGGGACGCCGCTTCAGCGACGGTTTGCATCAGGCGCTGGAAGCCAAAGAGAATGTGACGATCGAAAAAGAAACCCAGACTATGGCAACGATCACCATTCAGAACTACTTCCGCCTTTATGACAAACTTTCCGGTATGACCGGTACGGCGGAAACCGAAGCTAACGAATTTCACCAGATTTATAAGCTGGATGTAACGGTGATCCCCACCAACAAGCCCTGCATACGGCAGGATTCCAACGACTCGATCTTCAAGACCAAGCGCGAAAAGTTCAACGCGATCATCGAAGATGTGGAAGAACGGCACAATGCTGGTCAGCCGGTGCTGCTGGGTACGATTTCGGTGGAAGATTCGGAAATTCTCAGCCGTATGCTCAAACGCAAAAATCTGCCCCATCACGTTTTGAACGCCAAAAATCACCAGTACGAAGCCGAAATCGTGGCACAGGCAGGTCAGCGCGGTGCCATTACTGTGGCGACCAATATGGCAGGACGCGGTACTGACATCAAGCTGGGCGAAGGGGTCACGGAACTGGGCGGTTTGCACGTTATCGGCAGTTCGCGGCACGATTCGCGGCGTATCGACCGCCAGCTGCGCGGACGCTGTTCGCGGCAGGGCGACCCGGGTTCGTCCAAGTTTTATGTATCGCTGGAAGATAATCTGATGCGTCTGTTCGGCTCGGACCGGATCGTCAAGATTTTTGAAAGATTCGGGATCGAAGAGGGCGAGGAGTTGCAGCATCCTTTCCTGAACCGTTCCATCGAAACGGCGCAGCGGCGGGTGGAGCAGCAGCACTTTTCCATCCGTAAACGGACGCTGGAATTTGACGATGTAATGAATAAGCAGCGGGAAATTATCTACGGTCTGCGCAAAGAAACGCTCTTTACCGATCACCCCGGCGACGTGCTTATGAAGATCGTGGAAGATATGCTGCTGGATGAAATCGAACAGGCTGCCACGCCGTCGGAAAAGGCGTCGCGGCAGGATGCGGGCAACTTCAATTGGGAGCGTTTGCTGTATAAACTCAACAGCACTTTCCCCATTGAGTTCAAGCGCGAAGAACTTACTGCGGGAGTCGTTAAGAACGAAGTGACCGATCCCGAAGCGCTGACTATCCAGATCGCCGATCGGATCGGCGAGGCGTACAAAGTGCGCAACGCTCATCTGGAAGAAGCGCAGCTCATCTGGTTGGAACGGCATACCGTGCTGGATGCTATAGATCAGCTGTGGCAGGAACATTTGTACACTATGGATCAGCTGCGTTCCAGCATTTATCTGCGGACTTATGCGCAGAAGGATCCGCTGGTGGAATATAAGAACGAAGCATTTACCATTTTTGAAATGATGATGCGTTCGGTTCGGCGCAAGGTAGCGGAAAATATGTTCAGGGTAACGATCACCACCCTGACCGATATAGAGCAGATGTTTGCTGCCATGCCGCAGCAGCTTTCCGGCGGGGAACTGCCTGAAGAGCTGATTGCAGTATTGCAGGCGCAGATGCAGAAGAAGGCGATGGAACAGGGTGCGATCACCGTCAACGGCAATATGGCCGGCGGCGATCAGAGTTTCAGCGTATCGGGCAGTCAGCCCCAGTCGCAGGGACCCAGAATCGTGCTGCAGCCTGCGGTGCGGCTGACCCCGAAAGTCGGAGCTAACGAACCCTGTCCCTGCGGCAGCGGTAAAAAGTATAAAAAATGTTGCGGAAAATAATCCTTGAAGGAGTTGAAATATGAATTACCGTATTGAAATCGCCCCCCGCCGTGAATGGCACGATGCCCGCGGAGAAAAGACTAAAAAACAGATCAATGATTTCCTGAAGATCCAGCTGGACAGCGTGCGCACCCGCGACGTGTATACAGTTTCGGCGGATATCACCCCCGCAGATGCTGCGCGCATTGCTGAATATCTGACCAATCCGGTGCTGCAGACCAGCCGCGTTGGCGGCAATGCTTTGACCAGCGCGGATAACGGCTGCCGCTTTCTGGTGGTGGTGGGCTTCAAACCCGGTGTGACCGATAACGTGGGTCGTACCGCACGGGAAGCCATCAGCGATATTATCGGCCGCAAGCTGACTAAGGAAGAAGATGTTTACAGCTCGGTGGAATATCTGCTCTACGGCGCAGGACTTACTGCCGAAGCGGTGGATACCGTAGCGCGCAAGCTGCTTGCCAATGAACTTATTCAGACGGTGAAGGTATTTGCTGCAGCGGAGCTGGAAGGTGAAATTCCGCTGAATATGCCCCGTATCAACGCCGTCGGCAGTATTCCGGTTCGGGAATATAATCTGGAAGTCAGCGACGAAGAACTGGTGGAACTGAGCAAAAAAGGTACGCTGGCACTTACGCTGGAAGAAATGAAAGCCATTCAGGGCTACTTTCGCGTGGCAGAAGGTCGTGCCGAGTACGGTCTGAGCGCCAATCCTACTGACGTGGAACTGGAAGTGCTGGCGCAGACTTGGAGCGAACATTGCAAACACAAGATCTTCAGCGCAGTAATCAATTACAAAGATCTGGAAAACGGCGAGTGCATCACCGTTGACAGCTGCTATAAGAGCTTTATCAAGAAATCGACCAAAGAAATCGCCGAAGATGTGGATTTTCTGGTGTCGGTATTCAGCGACAATGCAGGGGTTATCACCTTTAACGACAAGGTGGATATCTGCTACAAGGTGGAAACTCACAACAGTCCTTCGGCGCTGGACCCCTACGGCGGGGCGATGACTGGGATCGTCGGGGTGAACCGCGACCCCATGGGGACTGGGCAGGGCGCAGAATTGCTGATCAATGTGTGGGGCTACTGTCTGGGTTCGCCCTTTACCGAAGATAAGGATGTGCCCGAAGGGCTGCTGCATCCCCGCCGTTTGCGCGACGGTGTGCATCAGGGCGTGATCGACGGCGGCAACCAGTCGGGTATTCCTTACGGCTACGGCTGGGAATATTTTGACGAACGCTATCTGGGTAAACCGCTGGTCTACTGCGGTACGGTGGGCGTGCTGCCCCGCACCATCAACGGTGTGCGCGGGGCGGATAAATCCATCAAGCCCGGCGACCTGATCGTTATGGGCGGCGGTCGCATCGGCAAGGACGGTATCCACGGTGCAACATTCTCCAGCGAAGAACTGCATCAGGATTCTCCCGTGCAGGCGGTGCAGATCGGCGACCCGATCACGCAGAAAAAGCTGGGCGACTTCACTTTTGAAGCCCGCAACCGCGGTCTTTACCGCTTTATTACCGACAACGGTGCCGGCGGTTTGAGTTCCAGCGTGGGCGAAATGGCGGAAATCTGCGGCGGCTGCCGTATGGATCTGGCGCTGGCTCCGCTGAAATACGCCGGTTTGGCACCGTGGGAAATATTGGTCTCCGAAGCGCAGGAACGCATGAGCTATGCGGTTCCACCCGAACATATCGAAGAATTCAAAAAACTGGCAGCGGAACGGGATGTGGAAGTGACCGTGCTGGGCGAATTTACCGATGACGGCAAGTTCCATATCCTTTACGACGGCAAAACTGTGGCGCTGCTGGATATTGAGTTCATGCATCAGGGCTTGCCCCGTTTGACTCTGAACGCGGCGTGGAAAAAACCGCAATGGGATGAACCAACGGATCTCAACAAGCGCAATATGGCGCAGGATCTGCCCGCCATGCTGGCGCGGCTCAACATCACCAGCGACGAATTCAAAGCCCGTCAGTACGACCACGAAGTTAAAGGTTTGAGCGTGGTCAAGCCGTTTGTGGGCAAGTGCCGCGATGTGGTTTCGGATGCAACTGTAACGATGATCGAACCTTTGAGCACCGAAGGGATCATTCTGTCGGCTGCCATGCTGCCGCGTTACAGCGATATTGATACTTACGATATGATGGCTTCCAGCATCGATTTGGCGATCCGCCGCGTGTTGGCAGTCGGCGGTAAGCTGGGTCATATGGCAGGTTTGGATAACTTCTGCTGGCCCGACCCCGTGCAGAGCGAAAAGACTCCCGACGGCGAATACAAACTCGCTCAGCTGGTGCGTGCCAATCAGGCGCTTTACGATTGCACCAAGGCGTTCAAAGTGCCGTGCATTTCGGGTAAGGACTCCATGAAGAACGACTCCACCCGCGGCGGCAAAAAGATCTCCATTCCGCCGTCAGTACTTTTCAGCGTGATTGCCAAGATGGATGATATCCGTCTGGCGGTGACGCTGGATGCCAAGCTGGCGGGCGACGATGTTTACGTTCTGGGTATGACCAAAGATGAACTCGGCGGCAGCGAATACTATGCCATGCTCGGCTATGTGGGCAACAACGTGCCTAAACTGGATATTGACGCGGCGTTGACCATGTATGATAAAGTTGCTGAAATCACCGGCAAAAAGCTGGCTCACAGCTTGCATACCCCCGGGTTCGGCGGTTTGGCGGTAGGTTTTGCCAAAGTGGCGGCAGCGGGCCGTCTGGGGTTGACGGTGGATCTTTCCAGCATTCCCCAGAGCGGCGGTTTGAGTGCAGCGGAACTGCTTTATTCGGAAAGCAATACCCGCTTTATTATGACTGCTGCGCCTGATAAGCGTGACGAAATCGCCGCGATCCTCAAGGGCGTGCCTTTTGCCAGAGTCGGTACGGTGACCAACGACGATGTCCTCAAGTTCCGCGCCGACGGCAGCGATACGGTGTTTGCTTTGGGCGAACTGGTCAAGGCGTACAAATCCACGCTGGCGGGGATCTGATAATCTCCGATGACGGAAAAACAACATATTTATCCTGAAGATGCGGTGCTGGCGGCGCCGCTTTCAGGATATACCGATTTGCCCTACCGGCGCAGCTTGCGTCGGCAGGGTTGTTTTTATTGCTTTACCGAAATGGTGGATGCCGCCAGCATAGCCTACAGCAACAGCGGTTCAGAGGAATTGCTGACGCGGGGCGAAGACGAGGAATTTCTGGCGGTTCAGCTGGTGGGCGGAGATCCGGAACTGCTGCGGACAGCCGTGGAGAGTATAAATCAGCGCAATTTTGACGTGCTGGATTTCAACTTGGGCTGCCCGGTTCCCAAGGTGGCAAAAAAGCACGCCGGGGCGGCGCTGGGGCGCGATGTGGAAAAAGCGTTGGAGTGTTTTGGATTGATCGCCCAATGCAGCCGTTTCCCCGTAACTGCCAAGATCCGTATATTGGATGAAAACGATCCTGAACCAACGCTGCAGCTGGTGCGCGGGCTGGCGGCGCTGGGCGCCCGTGCCATAACTGTACACGGCAGGGTGATGAGCAAATTTTACTCAGGAAAGGTTTTCAGCGATATTATAGGTGCGTGTGCAGCGGCGGTGCCTCATGTCCAGATCATTGCCAACGGCGGGATCATGTCTTACCACGATGCGCAGGAATTGCGCCGTTCCAGCGGATGTTCTGCTGTAATGGTGGCGCGGGGGATGATGGGGAATCCGTGGATCTTCCGGGAAATCGCCGAAGGGGATGATTTTGTGCCGCCGAGCGTGGAACAATGGGCGGAAGAAATGACACAGCATATTGAAGAAATGTGTCAATATTACGGCGATGAACGGGGGGTAACGATTGCCCGCAAACAACTGCTGGACTATCTGCGGGGCAGAGGCTTCGGCGGCGAAAGCAAAAACCGCGCGTCGCTGGTCAGCAATTTAAGCGAATTTTATCAGGTTCGGGACTGGCTGCTGGAGCGCGGTCCTGCGGAGTCTTACTTTTACAATCAGCCCCGGGAACGCCGCTTGCGTCCATAATGGTTTCGGGCAGAAAAAAACGGATGTTTTGCCTTTTGAGCAGAACATCCGTTTTTTGTATCGGGTTATCCGCAGATCAATAGCGGTAGGTATCGGGCTTGAAAGGTCCGTCAATTTGTACGCCGATATAATCGGCTTGTTTTTGGGTGAGTTTGGTCAGTTTGGCGCCAAGTTTTTCCAAATGGAGTCTGGCAACTTCCTCATCCAGTTTTTTGTCCAGCAGATACACTCCGACTTTGCGGTCGGGATTGCGGGCAATGTCGATCTGCGCCAGCGTTTGATTGGTAAAGCTGTTGCTCATAACAAAGCTGGGATGACCGGTGGCACAACCCAGATTGACCAGACGACCTTCTGCCAGCAGATAGATCGAGTGACCATCTTCGTAGGTGTAGCGCGCCACCGGGCAGGAGCTGTCTTTGATGACCGTCTTGCGGATATTGGGCCAACTTTCGAGTCGTGAAACCTGAATTTCGTTGTCAAAGTGCCCGATATTGCACACAATGGCCTGATCTTTCATGCCGCTCATGTGTTCGGCGGTGATAATATCGCAATTCCCGGTGGTGGTAACAAAGATATCCGCCTCCGCCAGAGCATCTTCCACGGTACAGACCTGAAAGCCTGCCATACACGCCTGCAATGCGCAAATCGGGTCAACTTCGCTGACCAGTACTCTGGCGCGCTCGTTGCGCATGGCTTCGGCGCAGCCTTTGCCCACATCGCCGTAACCGCAAACCATAACGGTTTTGCCCGAGATCATAACATCCAGCGCCCGCTTGATGCCGTCGGGCAGGCTGTGACGGCAGCCGTAGATATTGTCGAACTTGCTTTTGGTTACAGAATCATTGACGTTGACCGCCTGGAAAAGCAGTTCATTTTTTTCCGCCATCTGGATCAGACGGTGGACTCCCGTAGTGGTTTCTTCGGAAACACCTTTGACATTGGCGGCGACCTGATGCCAATGGCGGGGATTTTCTTTCAAAACCCGTTTAAGCAAGGCGTTGATGATCTTCAACTCGGCAACATCGGTCGGTTCATCCAGAATCGAAGGATCGTCTTCGGCTGCCACGCCGCGATGGATCAGCAAGGTGGCATCGCCGCCGTCATCCACGATCTGGTCAGGACCGCTGCCGTCGGGGAAGGTCAAAGCATCCAGCGTGCATTGCCAGTATTCTTCGAGCGTTTCACCCTTCCAGGCAAAGACAGGTATATTCATATCGGCAATTGCTGCCGCCGCGTGATCCTGGGTGGAAAAAATATTGCAGCTTGCCCAGCGGACATCGGCACCCAGGGCTTTGAGCGTCTTGATAAGCACCGCCGTCTGGATCGTCATATGCAGACTGCCGGAGATTTTGACCCCTTTGAGCGGCTGTTCTGCGCCGTATTTGCGGCAGGTTGCCATCAAGCCCGGCATTTCCTGCTCGGCGATCTCAATTTCGCGGCGGCCGAAATCCGCCAGTGATATATCTCTGATCTTGTAATCCATACTTGTTGAAAATCCTTAAAGTTTGCTGTAGGCAAGGCGGATCAGTTCTTCCGTTTCCTGCCAGCCGATACAGCCGTCAGTAACTGAGATATTGGGCAGGGGATTGCGTCCTTCCACCAAATCCTGATGACCTTCGCACAGGTGACTTTCCAGCATCAACCCCTTGATGGCATCTTCGCCCGCAACGATCTGGTCAAGCACATCGTAAAAGACCTTCTTCTGACGGTCGAAGCGTTTGCCGGAGTTGGCATGACTGCAGTCGATAACGATTTGCGGCTGCAGCTTGGCTTTGCGCATGGCTACCTTGAGGAATGCAATATGTTCCGCGCCGTAATTGGGGCCCGCTCCGCCGCGCAGTACGATATGGCCGTAATTATTGCCCGCGGTACGGTAAACGCTGACTTCGCCGTTTTCGTCAACTCCGATAAAACTGTGCTGACGGCGGGCGGTGTTGACCGCGTCGATGGCAATTTGCATATTGCCGTCGGTGGCATTTTTAAATCCGACTGCCATGGAAAGACCGCTTGCCAGCTGGCGGTGGGGCTGCGACTCGGTGGTACGGGCGCCGATAGCTGTCCACGCCACGGCATCAATGATGTACTGCACCAGGATCGGGTCGAGAGTTTCGGTTGCCACGGGCAGCCCTTTGTCCACGATTTCGAGCATGAGGCGGCGGGCAGAGCGGATGCCCTTGTCGATATTGTACGCTCCGTTCATATCCGGGTCGTAAATCAGCCCTTTCCAGCCTACGGTGGTACGGGGTTTTTCAAAGTAAACCCGCATGATCAGCATAAGTTTATCGCTGACTTCGCTGTTGAGCTTTGCCAGTTTATCGGCGTACTCCAGCGCGGAATTGTGGTCGTGCAGAGAACAGGGCCCGACTACGATCATGCGGCGCTTGTCCTTGCCGTCAAGAATATCAAAAACTTCCTGACGGTGCCGCAGTACCTGAGCGACTTTATCCAGCGCCAGAGGCAACTCGGAATGTATTTCTCCCGGGGTCGGCAGCTTGGAGCGGCTCAGAATGTTTACGTCACTGCTTTTTTGCAGTATGTTCATTTTTTATCTACTCCTGAAAATCGGGTAATTAGAATCCGAGCCAGCTGCGCAGGAATCTGACATATTCCATATCGCGCTTGGCGGCAATAACTCCGTCGCCGCTGCAGGCGTATTCGATCGCCATCATCCCCGAAGCCAGTTCATTGCGCAGTTTGCTCATCACCAGCTGGGTGTCGATGTGACCTGCGTCCAGATGAGTGGGCAGGTAGTATTTGAAATCTCTGGAGCGCATCATATTCTTGAGGTGCGCATAGTAAATTTTGCCCTTGAGTACATCAAACACTTCGTCGATGCTTTCGCCGTTGCGGTTGAGGAAAATGTTGCCGTGGTCATAGTTGATGCCGATGGCGGGACTCTTGACGCAAAGCAGGAGTTTGGCGCAGCTTTTAGCTGTGTCGTGAATATAGCAGTTGTGGCTTTCCAGCGCCGCGAGCATACCGCGTTTTTCCAGCTCTTTACCTACATTGGTCAAACCGGCGCCGTGACGGGCATAAAGCAGATCGTCAGCCATGGCGCTGCCGTTTTTGTCGAAATCAAAGTATTCGCAGTCGGGGTTGACCAGCGAATCAGTAAACATATTCAAAAGTTTGGTGCCGCATTTTTCTTTTGCCCAGTCGATGAATTCGACAAATTCTTCAAATTCCTGCTTCTGGGTATCTTCATCCACGCTGGAAAAGTGCATCGGATAGCCGAACGCCAGTTCCAGATCGGGATTGCGCTGTTTGAGTTCTTCGACCATTGCCAGATAATTGGCTTTGTCCATATTGTAATAGGTCTTTGCCCGCAGTTCGACCCCGTCCGCTCCCGACATACGGATAATGCGGAAGAGATCATCAAATTTGCCTGCGCCTTCGTAATAGTTTACATGGAGAAGAACTTTCATATTTGTACCTCCTGAAAAAATGTTGTTTTTTTATATAAAATCAGAACAGTTTCTACTGACTTACCATCTTCTTAATATACAATTAGTAGGGTTCGTTGTCAAGGGTTGCGGCGGGTTTTATCGGAATAAAATTTGCTTTTTTATCTATTGAGTGTATATTAGCCTATCGGTGTAAAGGATTTGTGAACTTTTGCCGATGGCTTGCGCTGTAAATAAGAGGTTTTTATGAGTTTTAAGAGTGTGAAGAAAAATTATTTGTCCGCAGTTTTGGCGTTTTCAGCAGCAGTAATGTTCATGTTCACCGGCTGCAGTTCTTCGGAGGATGCGTTCAAGCCCACCAAAATTGATGACTTTGACTACAGTAGCGTAATAAATAATCACCTTACATTGATGGATTTTGCCTATCATTTGCAGGATTCCAAACTCAACGTCGTCCAGCTGCAGCCTATCCGTCCTGACGTTTTGCGGGCGACTTCGGCGTGTGCGATCTTGATCGATCAGGATGAGATCGGCGTTTATTATTTCAATACCGACGTGGAGCAGCAGCGCAAGATCATTGCTCAGTACAATGAAGATGGCTTTGCTTATATTCTCGGCTTCCGTTTCCCCGTTTTCATGGCGGGCAGCTACGTGCTTACGGGAGTGGAAAAACACCCTAAAAAGAAGGAGATCGTCAAGGCGCTGCGTTCGTTCAAATAATCAGGGAGAGCAGCAGCGGAGTTTGTAAAAAATATTTCTGCGGGAGCGGAAAATCGACAATGGAGTAGCCTGGAGCAAGCGGAGTATCCGGTGTTTGGTGCTTGGTTTTTGCCTGAAGTAAGCAGCGGGCAAGGGTCAAGCACTGGCCACCGGGAATAAGGCCGGACTCCATAGTCAATTTTTCTTACCGCAAATTGTTTCCAGAAAAAATCAGAATAAAGCGCCGTACAGATACGGCAGAACTTCCGGAAATCCTTCTCAGGCGATTGCGATATATGCTTGAAGCAGAAGAGTAAGTCCGGAAGTGCCATATGGTTTTATTTTGATAAAAAATTTGAATCTCATTTCCGGACGGCCATGCGGACAAAGCATAACCTTTCTAAAACTTTGTCAGACTGAAGCGTGCCGGAGAATATTAAAGTTCCTCAAAATAAAGAAAGGAAGAGAGGATCACTATGAGTTGCAAAAATTGTTCCGCAACTGACGTCAAGTATGTCTACAATTTCGGAGGCAACAACTCCGAAGGTAACGAAACGATGCGCGCTTTGCTCGGCGGCAAAGGTGCCAATCTGGCTGGAATGGCTGCGCTGGGGCTGCCGGTGCCGCCCGGATTTACCATCACTACCGAAGCGTGTGCCGAATACGGCAAGATCGGCAAGGAAGCGCTTTTTGCCAAGATC
This sequence comes from Lentisphaerota bacterium, assembly GCA_015061545.1. Lineage (GTDB taxonomy): Bacteria > Verrucomicrobiota > Lentisphaeria > Victivallales > Victivallaceae > SIG78. The sequence continues at coordinate 88,256 of SUWJ01000004.1, forward strand.
GCTCCCCAGGTGGATGCCGCGCTCAAGGAATTGGAAGCCAAAGTGGGCAAGACCTTCGGACAGGGCCCGAATCCGCTGCTGGTTTCGGTGCGCAGCGGTGCGGCTGCCTCCATGCCGGGGATGATGGATACCGTGCTGAATCTGGGGTTGAACGATGCTACGGTCAAGGCGATGATCGACCTGACGGGCAACGAACGTTTTGTGCTGGACAGCTTCCGCCGTTTTATCCAGATGTTCGGCGACGTGGTTATGCACATTGATTCGGATCTTTTTGAACACGCTCTGGAAGCGCTGAGAAACTCCCGCGGTGTCAAGCAGGATAATCAGCTGAGCGCCGAAGATCTTAAAGAACTTATTGCCACTTATAAACAGATCGTCAAAGATGCTACGGGCAGCGATTTCCCTGCCGATCCCATGGATCAGCTCTACCGCGGTATTCAGGCGGTGTTTGAATCCTGGGATAACCCCCGCGCCATCCGTTACCGCGAAATCAACGATATCCGCGGTTTGATCGGTACTGCGGTGAACGTGCAGACTATGGTGTTCGGCAACTCCGGCAGCAATTCGGCTACGGGGGTGGCGTTCACCCGCGACCCCTCCACGGGGGAAAATGATTACTTCTACGGCGAATTTCTGATCAACGCTCAGGGCGAAGACGTGGTGGCGGGTATCCGTACTCCTCAGCAGATCACCGTGGCGGGCAGCCGGGTGTGGGCGGCGCGTCAGGGCATTGCCGAAGATGTGCGCGCCAAGGATTATCCTTCGCTGGAAGAAGCCATGCCTGAATGTTTCAAACAGCTCGATGCCATCCGCGCCAAGCTGGAAAATCACTACCGCGATATGCAGGATCTGGAATTCACCATCGACAACGGCAAACTCTATATGCTGCAGACCCGTAACGGTAAGCGCACCGCTGCAGCGGCAGTACGCATTGCCACCGATCTGGTCAAAGAAGGCTTGATCGACGAAAAGACTGCCGTGCTGCGCGTGGAACCCGCCCAGCTTGACCAGCTGCTGCACCCGGTGTTCGTCAAGAGCGCCGAAGCTGCCGCCAAAAAACTGACCGTCGGTCTGCCCGCTTCGCCGGGTGCGGCGGCAGGTATGGTGGTTTTCTCCGCCGAAGATGCTGAAAAGTGGGCTTCCGAAGGCAAAGCTGTGATCCTCTGCCGTATCGAAACCAGCCCCGAAGATATCGGCGGTATGCACGTTGCGCAGGGTATTCTTACCAGCCGCGGCGGCATGACCAGCCACGCGGCAGTGGTTGCCCGCGGCATGGGTGCCTGCTGTGTGGCAGGTTGCGGCGAAGTCAATATCGACTATAAAGCCGCGCAGATGGAAATCAATGGCGTGATCGTCAAAGAAGGCGAATGGATCAGTTTGAACGGTTCCACCGGTGCCGTTTATCAGGGCAAGATCGACACGGTCGATCCTGAACTTACCGGACCTTTCGGCGATATTATGGCGCTGGCGGATAAATACCGCAAACTGGGCATCCGCACCAATGCCGATACACCTCACGATACGGCGGTGGCGGTCAAATTCGGTGCCGAAGGCATCGGCTTGTGCCGTACCGAACATATGTTCTTTGAAGGCGACCGCATTGTGGCGTTCCGCCGTTTGATTCTGGTGGCGGAAACTGTCCGCAAGCTCAAGAAAGAATTTAACTGCAGCGATATTGCCGCATTGATGAACGCCAACCTTGCAGCTGACGATCTGAAGGCGGTCAGGGAATATGCTGCTGCATTGGAGGCTTTGCTGCCGCTGCAGAAAAATGACTTCAAGGGTATGTTTGAAGCTCTGGCGGGCCGTCCTGCGACCATCCGTCTGCTGGATCCGCCGCTGCATGAGTTCCTGCCCCAGAACGATAACCCCAAAGGTCAGCAGGAAATGGCTGAACAGCTGGATGTGGATGTGGAAGCGATCAAAAAGCTGGTGGCAAGTCTGCACGAATTCAACCCCATGCTGGGTCATCGCGGCTGCCGTTTGGGCATAGCTTATCCCGAAGTTACCGCCATGCAGGCGCGGGCGATCATGGAAGCCGCTGCGGAGGTAGATGGCGCCAAGGCCGAAATCATGGTGCCGCTGGTGGGCAACGTTAAGGAGTTGGCATTGCAGAAGGCGATCATTCTGCAGGTCAAGGCCGAAATCGAAAAGCAGGAAAAACGCACGCTGGAAGTCAAGATCGGTACTATGATCGAAGTTCCCCGCGCGGCAGTCACCGCCGACCGTATTGCGGAAGAAGCCGAATTTTTCAGCTTCGGTACCAACGACCTTACCCAGATGGGTTGCGGATTCTCCCGCGACGATGCGGGTAAATTCCTGGGCGACTACGTCAAGATGGGTATTTATGACTACGATCCTTTCCAGGTGCTGGATACCGAAGGTGTGGGCGAACTGGTTCGGATTGCGGTGGAAAAAGGCCGCGCCACCCGCAAAGATATCAAACTGGGTATCTGCGGCGAACACGGCGGCGATCCCAAAACGATCGCGTTCTGCCACAACGTTGGTTTGAACTATGTCTCCTGCAGCCCCTATCGGGTGCCGATCGCCCGTCTGGCGGCGGCACAGGCTGCGATCAACGGCGATAAATAAAACCTGAGGTCATACCAGACCTTTTTCGGGCGCTGTTCTTTAGATATAAAAAAATCAAAAGGACGGCGCCTTTGCTATATTCACCGCATAAAATTTTGCATTTTTACAGGATTTGAACAAAAAAATGTGATTTTTTTGAGAATCCACCCTTGACACTAAACTTATTTTATGTTATACTATAGGCAAACACTTGACGGAGAAGTGTTGTTTGTCGGTTTTAAGTTGTGTAAATAAAATGTAAAGGTCTACTTTTTAAGGAGGTTAAGGTTATGAAGAAACAATTTACACTTATTGAGTTGTTGGTGGTTATCGCCATCATCGCTATTTTAGCTGCAATGCTGCTGCCTGCGCTTTCTGCTGCCCGCCAACGCGCCAGAACGAGCGCCTGTCTGGCGCAGCTTAAAGGTATTGCCAATACTACCATACTTTACTCGCAGGACAATAAGGAGTACGTTGTGCCTTATCGTGATACCGGTTCCGGTTCTTCCCGCTGGTGGACTACATTTATGGGCGCATATTTCGGTTATGCTTACGAAGGCGATTACCTTATTTACCGCAATTACGGGAATTACAAATACAACGCCAACGACGGCTACAAATATTTCCGCTGCCCCAGTTCATCGCGTCCGCTGCCGACTGCCACGGGCAGCGATTTCTGGGGGCGCGCTCAAGCAGGAGCGCAGGGCGTGAATTATGCCGCCAACGTCTGGACGGGCAACTGGATCGCCAACAACGCTTATGCACCGCGCACGCTGGCAAGTATCGAAACTCCCAGCGAAATGCTCGGTTATGTCTGCTGCAAAGACAATATCAAAACTGATGGTACTTATGGTGCCCAGATCTACTGCATCGACTGGGAACCGGCGTCCAAAGACAGCTTGAATATGGATCACGGCAACGGTAAATCGGTTCCGGCGTGTTTTATGGATGGCCATGCAGCAATGGTTTCCAAAGAAGAGTGGCACAAAAACGATAATGCTCCGTTCCGCACGGGACGCAGCGAGTAAGGTATTGAAAGATTATACGGATAAAAGATTATTATGAAAAAGTTTTTATTTTCCGCAATATTGTTGTCAGCAGCAATCCGGCTGACCGCAGCACCAAATTTTACAGATAACTTTGCCAATGGAAATCTTGGCGGGTGGCACAGCGTACAGCAGATCGGCAACGACGGTTTGATCGTGGACTCCGCTCAGGGTAAATTAACTTTCAGCGGATTGAAGTCGCCTAACCTTAAAACCCATCCTGTACTGGTGCTGGAACGCAAGATCGACGAGTGTATTGGCGATTTTGCTGCCCGAATGGATCTGGCGCATATCACCAAAGACAACTCCTTCATGGGCGAAGTTACTTTGCAGCTGGTCGGCGCTGACGGCAAACTGGTCGCCGAAGCCGGGCTGGTGGATAACTGGATCGCAGGGCGGGGCGTTATGATTGCACACAGCGAACCGGTACGCTCCAAAAAGACTCCTTCGGTGAGTATGCTGCCTTACGACGGGCAGAGCGTATTTGGTATTGAACGCAGCAATGGCAGCTGCATTTTCAGTTTGAACGGCAAAACGCTGCTGGATGTATCCGGCGAGGTCAAGGCAGTAACGGCGGTGCGTCTGCTGATCAAACAAGTCAGTTACGGCGGGAATCCGGAAAAGAATATCCCGGCGGCTGCTTTCGGGACTTTTACGGTCAATTCGATCAGCTTTGAAGCGCAGCAGCGCAGCGGCGAGTTCAGCGAAAAACCAGTTGAAAAATTTGATTCTGCCTGGCGCACAGTTACCGCGCTGGGAGCAGAAGCCCTTAAGACGGAATCGACATCCGATGGACTCAAAGTAAGCGGTTTTGTCAACGAAAACAAAGCCAGACTGATTGCCACAACTTTTGTGCTGGAACGCAAGCTGGAAGCGGTAAAGGGCGATTTCACCGCAGTTCTGGATATGATATGGGATCAGCGCGATGCGGCGTTTTTTGGGGAAGTCACGCTCCGGGCGCTGGATGATAAGGGCAATATGCTGGCAGAAATCGGTTTGCGCGATGACTGGATCGCTTACGCCGGACGCGGCGGTTTCGGTATCAATAATCAGAAAGTAAAACCGCAGGTGGAATTGCCGATCAAAGCGTCGGGCGCATTTATCATCGAACGGCGCGGCGATGTTTATACCCTCAGATTGCGGGATTGGAAATTTTTTGAAGGCAAAGGCTCGACTGCCCCGGTTGCTGCGCTGCAGCTGGTGTTCAGCAAAGTTCGCTATGCAGGCAACGACAAACTGCCCGCCAGTCACTTCGGGGATTTTATTATTCGCAGTATAAGTTTTTCCGCTTCGGCAGCTCCGTTGGCAGCCAAAAATAATGCCGCCGCTAAGAAGTGGGAGATGGGCGAACCGATCATCTGGTATTGGGCTGGCCCGGATATGAGCGAAGAATTTGCTGCCGAACTGGCGGCGGCAGGGTTCAATGTGGCATTCGGTAAAAATATGTTCGACTTGGATATCATGCACAAATACGGTATCCGCGGAATGCTCTGGATGCCGGCTAATCCTGATACTCCCGAACGGGTCGCGCAGCTCAAACTCTGGCTGGAAAGTGTGCGGAATCATCCTGCCATGTTCGGCGTATCCTGCGGCGATGAGCCCGGAGTTGGTCCCCGTATGGATATGGCGCAGAAAAGAGTGGATTTTATGATCGAAAATGCGCCCGAGCTGCTGCATTTCAACAATATGTATCCCTTCGGTGCCAGCAATGCCCAGCTGGGGACTCCCGGTGCGCCGGTGGCTGCTTACGAGGCATATATTGAACAATATTGCAAACAGCTCAAACCCCAGCTGTTGAGTTACGACCATTATACATTTTTCCGCAAAGGCGACCGTGGAACTTATTTTCTCAATCAGAGCATGGTGCGCAAAGCGGCGCTGGCACGGAATATTCCAAGTATGAATATTGTGCAGGCTGCGGCGTGGGCATTTCATTGGCGGGTGCCGAACCCGCAGGAATACCGTTATTTGGCTTACACCAGTCTGGCTTACGGGTCCCAGGGGCTTTCCTGCTATGTTTACAGCTACAAAGGGCATTGGGGCAGTATGCGCGACCCGGTTACAGGCAAGACGGGGCCGCTTTACGAGGAAGCCAAAGTTCTGAACCGTGAGTTTGTGGCGATCGCCAAAGAGCTGCGCCCGCTCAAGAGTCTGCACCCTTATCATACCGGAGAAATCCCCTTCGGCGTGGAAACGCTGCCCGATGATTGCGAATTTCAGCTGGAACCCAAACTTAAAAATTTTTCACAGGGGCTGAAAGAACCTGCAGAATCCAAGCAGACCGAAGACAACCTCTTTGCCATGCGTCCGCCGGTCAGCGGCTGGATCGTCAGTACTTTCGGCAGGGATGAGCGCGCAAGCCATGTGCTGCTGGTCAATCTGGACTACAAGCAGGCGGCAAAGACAACTTTGTGCGCTCCCGGCAAGCTGGAAAAGTTTGATGCACTGAAACGTACCTGGAGCAAGGTCAACAGCAATAAAGCAGAATTAAGTGTTCCCGCCGGCAGCGGTGTTCTGCTGCGGTTGGAATAGTAAGGATCAGATAAGCGATGAAAAAGTTATTCGGTGTTTTGCTGATGGCAGTAATCTGCGCAAGTTTGTTTGCCGATACGGTTGTTTTCAGCGAAAAGTTTACCGGGGAAGATCTTTCACCTCAAAACTGGATGCTTACTTTATCTGAGTATTGCAAGGGTATTGATTACCAAAAGCCGCTTAAAGGAGCGCTGGTAATCAAAGGTTTGCTGGCGCCGCAGACAGGCAAAAACGCCCGTGCAGCGCTGGAGCGTGACGCGTGTTTTACCAATGGCGATGTAGTTTGGTCTTTGAATCTGGAGCTGGATCCCGCCGCGGCGGGCAGCGGCACTTACACCTGGCGGCTGCAGAGCGATAACGGCGAAACCCAGCTGGGAGTTGCCGTCAGCAAAGATAAGAACAAACCCTGGGTGGTGAAGGGCGTGAACGGTTTTACCTGTAAACTTCTGAGCGATAAGAAAGTCGTTCTCAGCAAAAAGCCGTGCAAGCTGGAAATAATCCGTCGCAAAGCCGACTATCAGGTGCTGGTAAACGGTCAATGTATCTGCACGGCTAATGGCGATACCGATACGATCGCCAGCATCCAGTTGACCGTGCAGGGCAATGCTCCTGCGGTGTTGAAATCAATGGAACTAAAAAGTATAAAATAAGTATGCAATTCCGTCATTTGCCCGCCTGTTGGAATTTGGCATAAAAATATCGGAAAAATTGCAATAAAATTTGAAACTTTGAGCTTTCAGGTTTATAATATACTCCGTAAGTGGAGATAAACAACAGAAAATAAAAATGGCAATACTGCAAACAGAAATCGCAAACCATCTGATGTCTTTGATCGAGCAGGGGCAGCATGGCGATATGCTCCCCAGCCAGAACGAATTGCGCCGCCAGTTCAATGTCAGTACCGTAACTGTGCGCAAGGCGTTGGAAAAACTCGAAGAGCAGGGGGTGATTTACCGTCATCAGGGAAAGGGGTGTTTTATCCGCCGCCCCCAGAATCACGGTGTTACTACGCGGTTGTTCCTGATTATCTCCAGTAAGTTTTCGCTGGATAACGAGTTCATTTCTTCGCTGGTCTACGCTACTCAGGTTACAGGCTATCATACGATGTTTTATCATTTTGACGGCAATGCGGAAACTATGTTTTATGAGCTGAATCGTTTTGCTCCGCAGGTGGTCATCTGGCTGGCGCCGTCTATTTTCATGCACGAAAAGGCGCTGCTGAAACTTTTGACTATGCCGCAGCACGTCATATTGTTCAACCGCGAATACGATCATTCGTCCATCAGTTATATATCCGGTGATTTTATCGGTGACGGACGGCGTATGGCAAAAGTGATGCTGGAAAAAGGTATTCGCAATGTGCTTTATCTGACTTTGGATGAACGTATGATGTTTGCCCGTAAACGCGGTATGGGGCTGCGCGAAGAGATCATTGCCGGCGGCGGAAAGTTTGATTCGCTGGATGGCTACACACTGCGGAACCGCATTTTTGCGGAAGGCGAATCGGTTGACCCGCTTGATACGAGAACGGTTTTGAAACAGGCGCTGAAAGAACGCTTGAATTCCGACAGCTCCATTCAGGCGATCGTATGCAGTCAGGGGCAGATTTGGAATACGATGAAAGAGGCGCTGGCGGAATGCGGCAGAGCGCCGGAGGATTTTGTTCTGGCTTCGTTCAACAAGCTGGATGACCCCGAACAGATACCCGACCGCACGATCGTTTTCGACCAGCCGATTTCCCGCATGGCAAGCGATATTATTGCTCTGGCGGGGCGGCTGCTGAGTGGCGGCGAACCGGAGCAGCTTACTTATCCGTCGGAGTTGATTTGCCAATAAAACGATTTTTGTTTTGATTGAAAGTGATTATTCATATTTTTAATATAAAAAATATTTTTTATAAAACGAAACCCGAGAGGTGATATTATGATGCAGATAAATATTGAAAAGCAATCTCCTGCGATTCTGGAAAAAACCGCAGATGGTTTTTTTGCGGATTTTGCGCTGGCGGCATTCGGCCGTCTGGCTTACGAGATCGAGGCCGATGAACCTTGCAAAGTGGAAATGGCGATCGGCGAAGTGCTGGCTGCTCCCGGTAAGATCGAAAGAGAACCCGGCGGCTACCGCTGCATCAAGGTGGCTGAAGTTGAGCTGCAGAAGGGGGGCAATCGCGGCTTTATGTTCATCAAAAAACACCGTTCGCCTTATCAGGACGATTATCAGCGCAGCAAGGTGCTGACTCCCGAAAATGCGGGCGGCGAAATCGCTCCGTTCCGTTATGCGGAAGTCAAGGGCAAGGTCAAGTCGGTCAAATTCACCCGTCACGCGCTTTTTGCGCCCTTCGATGACGATGCTGCGCAGTTCAGCTGCGCCGACGAACGGCTGAACAAGGTTTGGGAATTTTGCAAATACTCCATGAAAGCCACCAGCTGCTTCGGTATTTATGTGGATGGCGACCGCGAACGTCAGGCTTTTGAAGGCGACTGCTACATCAACGCTTTGGGCGCTTATTGTACCGGCGGCGGTTACGAAGTTGCGCGCCGCACGCTGGATTTCATGATCTCCTTCTACCCGATCCCGGCGATGGAATACCGCTTGTTTACACCGATCCTGGTGCGGGATTATTTCCTCTATTCGGGCGATACAGATATCTACCGCTATTGGAAGAGCGATATGCCCGAAAAATTTATGCCCGGCTATATGAGCGAAGATGGTCTTTATCACTATCCTGAACAGTTTGAAGCCATGCACCCGGCGCTCAAAGAAATGAAGCTGTATTATCAGTATTTTGAAATGTTCCCCGACAACAGTCAGCTGCTGATCGACTGGCCGTGGGAAGAACGTGACGGATACGAATTCAACGAATTGAATCTGGTTCCCCACGCATTCCTTTATGGTGCTTATCAGGCGATGAACGACCTCGAACCCGGCTGCGGCTACGATGCCAAAGCTGCCAAGCTGCAGGGCGATATCATGCGGCTCTTCCGCCGTGCCGATGGCCGGTACTGCGACAACAGCGTATCCGAACACATGGCGGTACATTCGGCAATGTTTGCCGTGGCGTGGGGTGCGGCGGATAAGAAAGATTATCCGTTCCTGGCTGATTTTATGCAGAAAAAAGGCATGGCTTGCAGCGTCTACGGCGCCCAGTTCCTGCTGGATGCCTGCTTTATGACCGGTGCGGCGCAGCACGCTATCGAATTGATGCGTGCTGACAACGACCGTTCGTGGCTGGGTATGATGCGTCAGGGTTCAACGATTTCCATGGAAGCGTGGAACAACGCCGCCAAACCCAATCAGGACTGGAATCACGCCTGGGGTGCAGCTCCTGCCAACGTGATACCGCGCCGTCTGGTGGGGATCCGTCCGATCGCCAACGGGTTCAAGAAATTTGTCTTCGATCCGCAGCCGGGCGATATTGCCGAGTTTTATATGAAGCACCCCACGCCGCAGGGTTCGGTAATTGCAGAATACAGCAACGGCAAAGCGCAGCTGACCGTTCCGGAAGGTACCGAAGCACTCTGCGGCGGTAAGAGCTATGCTGCCGGTAAACATACGATTACGCTGAAGTAATATTCAGAGGATTTTATGCATAACTTTAAGCCGATACCATTTTATTTCATCAATACTACTGATCCTGCAGCGCTTTCGCGCGAAGCGTGCCGCAAGGCAATGCAGGATCTGGCGGAAAACGGTTACGGCGGCTGCGTGCTGTTCAATAAGCCGCCGACCGGGTTTGATGAAAAACTTTATTTGACCGATTACTGGTTTGATACGCTGGAAAATTTTATTATTCCTGCCCGGGAACTCGGGTTGGAGATCTGGATCAACGACGGTTTTGACTATCCCCCCGGGGATGCCGCCGGCAGGATCAAGGCGGAAAATCCCACTCTGGTTCAGCAGCGGCTCAGACTCAATGCGCAGGGCGTTGCCGAAGCAGTGGATACCGAATGGGGTTTCCCGGCTTTTGAGCTGCCTGAGAGTTCGGACCTTTTTATAAAATATGTTTACGAAGCGCATAAGGAGCGTCTGGGTAAATATTTCGGCAATGGTATCTACGGTTTTTTCTCCGACTGCGACAACCGCAGGATCAATTCGTTTACGACCCGTTATCTGGAAGATGGCCGCTATTACCCGTGGTCAAAGAACTTTCAAGCTGAGTTTATCCAACGGCGCGGTTACGATATAACGCCGTACTTGACCGATATATTGCATGACCGCGCCCCTGAACAGTCCGCAGACTACTATCAGGTAGCCGGAGAGCTTTACCGCCAATGGTTCGCCAATAATCACGCGTGGTGTCAGCGCAACAATCTCAAATACACCTTCCATACTTCCGATACCGGGCCGCTGACGGCGCAGTTCTGCCGCCGTACTTCGCTGGTGAGCGAGGGCGATGCTATGGAGCTTTTGTTCCACAGCGATTTTCCCGGTACCGATCACGAAATCGGCTTGCTGGACAGCGGTATACACTATGACGCGCGTTATCGCATAGCCCATAAACTCTGGGGAACTGCAGGTCGCGGCAGCTATCAGGATTTTGGCAACACGCTGTACGATGTACGCGCCAAGTACGCTGCCAGCGCCGCTTTTATGCTGGAGAAAAAAGCGGGCAAAAATGGTTCGCCGGATGGACCGCGCACCATGTGCGAAATGTTTGCCGCCACCAATTTTGGCACCGACTTTCAGGAGTTGCGGCGGATTGCCATGTGGCAGATAATGATGGGGGTGAATTTTATCATTCCTCATGCGGTGCATCACCGTTTTTACGGATCGACCAAATACTTTGCCCCGCCCGAATTTCTGCACGGAGCGCTGCGTAACGGAGTAAAAGAGTTCAATGAATTGCTGGCGGGAGCCTGCGAAATTGCTTCCCGCGGTAAATATCTGGCAGAAGTGGCAGTGATCGACCCGTCAGAAAATATCTGGCGGCACGATCGGGCGGCTTCGGGAAAACTGCTGGCAATTTGCGATCTGCTCAACCGCAGCGCGGTGGGGTATGTGGTTGTAACGCGCAAAGATGCCGAACTTTACGGCAGGGATTTTGCAATGGTCATCGACCCCGCAGAATTTACCGGGGCGCTGTCGCTTGAAACGCTGCCCGGCGGCGATGTAAGTTTCAGCGGTGGTGATCTGGCTTATATGCGCCGTTGGAGCGAAAGCGACGGGGAGTTTCTGATTGCCTGCAATCTGTGGAGCGATTGCGAACTTTCAGGCGAGTTGAATTACGCTCAAAAACAGTACAATATTGTACTTGCCCCCGGCGAATATGCCGTGCTGGGCGGCGGTAAGCTGGAGTCTTACCGGACTGCGGCAATCAAAAAGACAGTTTGTACTCTACCGTTGACAACGCAGGTGGAATATCTTGCCGATCAGCGTATTCCGCTGGAGGTTCCGGCGCAGAAAACCGTTCAGGGTAGCGAAAGTATTTACGAGTTTGTCTGGAACAATCAAACTGCGTTGACTGCCCTTACGCTGGAGTGGAGCAGTCAGTTCAAAGGCAGAATTTATTGCGATGATTGCGAAATAAAAGCGGAACGGCAGCTCAATATTTTTGACGATCAATACAACGCCGCACGGCTGCCCGAGGTTGCTTCGGCAATGGGGATCCACAAAATAAAGGTTTGCGGAGAAGAGCTGAGCGGAACCGAACCGATCTATCTTTCCGGCGATATTGCCGTGACCCTTTGGACGGATAGTGCCGTGACCTCGCGGGCGGTTCACGCCACATACAATTTGATCGTGGATGAACCCAAACGGATCGTTATGGATCTTGAAACGCGCAAGCCGGAGCTGGTTTGTGCGCTGCCGCTGGCTGTGCAGGGTAATATTTTCTACGACGGGGCGGTGGTCTTCAAGTGGGATATTGATCTTGCGGAAACAGCAGAATATATTGATCTGGGCAAGACCAGCGGTGTTTGCGATATTTACCTTGACGGAGTCAAAGTGCAGCGCAGCATTGTGCAATCAGGTGCATTACCGCTTGAAATCGCAGCGGGCAAACATAAACTTGAAATCAAACTTTACGGATCGCTGGGGTTGCTGCTGGAAGGCGGCAACGGCAAGATCCAGCTGGGGCAGATATCGCTGAAAAAATAAGCGCGAGTTCGTCCAACATGGTTTGACAATCCTTTTTTATCTGTGCATTTTTACGCAAGTTGAATCCGCAGTCCGATCCTTATTTGTGCTTGCGGGAAGATTTTTCAGGCGCATAGACCAGCGCAACGCGGAAAGACATATACCATTGAGAGTCATTTTGCATACTGCGGGAAGCGGAGCGGCAGCGTTCAGCTTTCAAGTAAAATCCGCCGCCTTTTTTAACATGGTTTTCGCCTGATGAGGGGCCTTGGGGATCTATTTTATCGCAGGGATCAGGATTTTTTGCCCAGTAGTCCAGACAGAACTCCCACGCGTTGCCGTGCATATCATAAAGCCCCCATTTATTGGGCTTTTTCTGACCTACAGGATGTGGTTTGCCCTGGCTGTTGGCAGCATACCAGCCGACTTCATCCAAATTTCTGCAGCGCTCAGAATCGGTCAGATCTTTATTGTTGTTCAAGGCTTTGTTTGTTCCTGCCCGACAGGCATACTCCCATTGAGCTTCGGTAGGCAAGGTGAATTTGTAATTTTTGGGGCGTGTTTTCCCGGTGAGGCGGTTCAGTTGTTCGCAAAACGCCATAGCATCCTGCCAGGAAACATTGGTAACGGGGAGGTTTTCGCCTTTGACTTTCGACGGATTGCGATCCATCACCGCCATATACTGCTCCTGAGTAGTTTCGTAAACTGCAATATAATAAGGGCGGGTGATAACGACTTTGCGCTGTTTTTCGCCCCAGCTGCCCCAACGGCCGATTTCGGAATCGGGGCTGCCCATACGGAAGGTGCCGCCCTTGATCCAAACCAGTTCCATTTTTACCCCGGGAGTCAGTTCGGTGGTCCAACGAGCCTGTTTTTTGCGCGAGGGTTTTTCAGGCAGATCACTCTTGCTGGTTTCAGCCGCCGCACAGTTCAGCTGCAAAACAATCGTTGTTGCCAACAGCAGACCCGATAAGAATTTTTCAGGTTTGGTAAACATTTTTATTTGCAGTTTGCTATGTTAATTACTGATGATATTTTTCAAATAAAAAGGCACGCTCCGGATATTGGTCATCCAGCACCGGAGGATTGATCGCTTTTTACTCAAAGCCAATCACAACGTGCCATCCCCCGCCTCTCTTGCCCCTCCGTAACAATCAGCTTTACACCTTATTAAACGCACCTGTTAAAACAATCTTACAGTCCGGGAGATTATTTTTTATAATTTTTTACCAGAATATTTTCCAGCTGCCGTCGCCGATCCTGCCGGCGGGCAAGCTGATTTTGCTCCTCAATGGAAAAATTTCCCTGCTCGTTGATGGAGTGTTTGATATTTTCAAACAGTTCAAGCAGAGAATTTTCGTTTTCAAAATACTCCGCCAGCAGCGCTTCATCGGGATTCAACGGACTGCCAGCCTTGCTCCGATCGGCGATCTTTTCTTCGTAAATACTCTGCAATTCAGGATAAAGCAATATTATATCCTGCCCGGGAACGTGTTCCTGTAATAAATCGTGCAGCTGTTGATAGCACTTTTGACGGCGGCTTTCCAAGTAAGTGTCAGGTGCGGAGTTTACCGCCGCAGTTTTCGGGGCAAATGCAATTTCCGGAACTGCCGCCTGCCGATGTGATAAAACCAAAAACACCGCAATTATTATCAGTAAAGATATTGCTGCCCACGGCATAATGTGCTGCCAACTCCTTTGGCTGTGGATGCCCGCTGCCGGCAGGTTGCCCGAACAGTATTGATTGTAGAGCTTTATCAAATCGCCATTATCATCCAGCGGGCAGTCAGCGGGAAATGAGGGGTAATTGCCGACCGGTTCGCCCGTCAGCGCACAATAGATGACCTTGCCCAGGGCGTAGTAATCGTCGCGCGCTTCGTAGCTGCGGATTCCTGCCAGTACTTCCGGGGGGATAAATCCGGGCGTTCCCGCCAGTACGGTCATTGCATTGTCAGTCACCAGGCCGATATCGCCGGGAGTTGCCCGATTGTTGATAAACAAAATATTATCCGGCTTGATATCGCGGTGAAAAAGTCCTTTGCGGTGCAGTTCCTGCAAATTTTCCTGTAAATTTCTGACCATCGTTCTGATTTCATCAGCTTTCAGGCGATTTTTCTGCAGACGATTGCTCAACGTATCCGGCACATATTGACCGTTTTCGCCCAGATTATCGGCTGCATCCATGGTGTAATAAAAGAAATCATCATACTCTTTGAGCTGATATATCTGCAGCAAATTGGTGTTTGCCGAAACGATCTGATACTGGCGCAGACCTTTGAGTTCCCGCTCCGAATTATTGCCGTGCTTGTAAACTATCTTGAGCGCCACGCGCCGGGTGTTTTTTTGATTTTCCGCCAGAAAGACTGTGCCGTACGCCCCGGAACCGCATTCGCTCAAAAGTTTATAGTCATCAAGTATGTCGTTGACCTTATAATTCAAGTTTCAACTCTCCATCGGTGCGATTGTAGCGCTCAATGATTTCCTGCAGGAGTTTCATGCAGCGGCTTTTGGCGGTGTACAACGATGACATGGATATATCCAGTATTTCCGCTACCTGCGCGGCAGGGCGGTTTTGCAGCCCGTAGAGTTCAAAGGCCTGAAAAGTTTTTTCATCGACCCGCCGTTTAAGTTCCGCCTCAGCCTCGGCAAAAGCTGCTTTGCGCCATTCATTCATAAATACTTCGTGGAAATCTTCATACAAAACGGAGCTGCTTTGCTGCAAACGCTGGCGGGAGTTATTGCGGCGGATCGTATCGACTATCTGATTATGAACGATTCTGGAAAAATAACTTCTGAACTTGACCTGTCCCGCCCGATAAGTAAACGATTTGGAATTGGCGAAAAATTTCAGCATGACCTGTTGGGTAAGATCCTCGCACTCGCTGTCGTCCAAATGATAATACTTGCCTGCACAACTTATCACCGGAGCATATCGGTGATAAAAATCCGCCCAGGATATTTCATCGCCCTGTTGCAGCTTCATCAGCAGCGACGGCTGAGTAGTCGGGTAGTTCATACTAAAAACCAGTTGAATATCAGAATTAAAATCCATTATCGCAGGAAAGGTCAGCCGTTTTCAGCGGCAATTACCATCATTGATAACATCCCATCCCCGATGAATATAGCATAATCTGCAATTTTTACAAACTTTCAGATCAAATAAACCGGATATATCATTCTGAACAGCTTCAAAATATTCATTGTGCGCCCGTGAATCAAAAGTATTTATATTTTTTTTGACTTCAGAATTTGCAAAGGAGTCAAACAATGCTATATTAATTAAACACAAAGATATGGTGGTTGTAGCTCAGTTGGTTAGAGCGCCTGGTTGTGGCCCAGGAGGTCGACGGTTCGAGTCCGTTCTACCACCCCATTTTTTTTGCCCAAATTTTGGGCAAAAAAACATGAAGCCTGAAAAGGCTTCGCTTCGTGCACCGAAGGTGCGCTTCATGGCACGCAGTGCCGCTTCATACGCCGTCAGGCGTGCTTCATAAACCGCCTTTTCAGACTTGGCACGGCGTAGCCCGCAGGGCGAAGACGGCTGAAGCATTTGCTTTCGCAAATATGAAGCAGCTTCATTTCATTCCGCTATGAAGCATCTCCACTTCGTTCCGATATGATGAGAAAATGAAAAAATGAGAGTTGAGGTAATCCTCTGTCAGAGCGGCGCTTCATGCACCGAAGGTGCGCTTCATACGGCGAAGCCGTGCTTCATAAACCGCCTTTTCAGACTTGGCACGGCGTAGCAAAGCGAAGACGGCTGAAGCATTGTTCTCGTCTTCATTTCATTACGCCGTGGCAAGCCGTTTCACTCCACAATATGAAGCATTCGCTTCGCTCATATTATGAGAAAATGAAAAAATGAGAGTTCTCCGCTTGTAATACATACCTTGCATTGTTATATTAACAGTTGAAAGGAATAACTCATTATGGAAAAGTTAAAGTTTCTTTCATTTTTCTTGCTCCTCTGCCTGTTGCAACTCAAGCTGACGGATAACTATTTCTTTACATACGACGTTGCTCTGCCTGATCCGACTTTGGTGATTTCACCTTTGTCAAGCATCTCTTTCAGAGTTCGCTCGATCATGGAAATACTTATATCAGGACAGGTGTTGGCAATATCCAACTTGCTGATTTTGCCAAGTTTCTGTTCAAATATCAGTCGGATGCGATCTGTTTTGTTGAGTTTACCAGTCACAATATGTTCAACTCTGTTTTCAAATTCACGATAAGATTTGAGAATGATCCCCAGCATATAACGTATAAACGGCATATAATCATTCGTGCTGCCGTTCCAATTTGCACTGCTCTGCTGCAATGTTTCATAATAGGTTTCTTTGGATTGTTCAATAAGTTTTTCCAAACTGATATATTTCCCGACAATATAACCATTCTGATAAAGCAGCAGCAAAGTAAGCAAACGGCTCATACGTCCATTGCCGTCATTAAATGGATGAATGCAGAGAAAATCAAAAATAAACAATATTGCAAGCATCAATGGATCACAAACACCAATGGCAAGAGCGTTTTTGTAAGCCGCGCAGATTTCTTCCATTGCCCGTGGGGTTTCAAACGCAGTTAACGGAGTAAAACGGATATGCTGATTGCCTTCTGAATCAGTTTCTGCAATCAAGTTATCGCTGTTTTTCCAATGCCCCCCAATACCGGGTGCTTGAAATGAATACAAATCACGATGCAGTTGCAAAATAGAGTTGGGTGTCAGCGGAATATACTCATAGCTTTCGTGGATCGTTGCAAGAACATCCCGATATCCGGCAATCTCTTTTTCATTGCGGTTGACTGGTTGTGATTTTTGCATTACCAGCTCTTTCAAGCGGGCAGCGGAAGTAAAAATACCTTCAATACGGTTTGAAGCATCGGTACTTTGAATGATTGCAACTTCAAGCAGCGTTTTTAATATATCCTTTTTAGCAGTAATGTACAAATCCTGCTTCCCGCGATATTCGTGAATAGCGGATAAAAGATTGCTGATTTCCGGAGTAAGCAGCGCACCCGGAAATGCCGAATAATCAAATTTTCTCATAGATCCATCTCCACGATTTTATTTTATCTGCCCATAATATAATATTATTCTGCATAATTTCAAGTATATTTTGTGCAGATAATTCTGAAATTATGCAAATAAGTCATAATGACGCAGTAAATGCTGTATAGAGTATGGATAAATCAACTACACAAAGTAAACTTTCACACAAAAAAGCGGTTATACGCACCGCTTGCTGCTGATTCAAAGCGGGTAAAACCCACTTTGAATCGCGCACCTCCTGCGGCTTTGCGGAAGGTCGATTGCTTGCCACGGCGTAATGAAATTGAAGAGTGATAACAGAGAAAAAATTCTCTATATACACAGTACCCCAAAGCAGTCTTCTGTAACCGGTGGCGGCGGCAAAATCAGCCATGTACCGGATAACGGGATGATTTCTGCCCCGGTACAGCTGTTGACCTGTATCGGGACAGAAAGGATATCAGATAAACAAGGTGTTATTGCTGTTCTTTGCCAGCGAGGCAAAAGTCGCGACCCCGGCAACTTCATCGACTTCGATCAATTCCTCACGCGATATCCCCATAATGTCCATAGCCATATCGCAGGCGATGAATTTGACTCCGGCTTTTCTGGCAGAACTGATAAGTTCCGGCAAGGAAAGGACACCCTTTTTCTTCATTACCGATTTCATCATAGCATCGCCTATACCCAACATGCTCATTTTGGAAAGTGCCAGTTTCTCCGCACTCCCGGGAAGCATAAATCCGAACATTTTTGAAATCAGAGATTTTTTTACTTTCGGAGCAGGATCTTTCCGCAGAACTGCCAACCCCCAGAACGTGAAGAAAATACTGACTTTCGCCCCTGATGCAGCAAGTCCGTTAGCAAGAATAAACGCCGCCATCGCTTTATCAAAATCATTGCTGAAAAGTACCATTGATACTTCATGACCGTGAGGCATATTATTATCAGAAATTTTTAACGGAGTGCCTTTGATTACATCGGCTTCCAAATGATCGGAAAGTTGTTTCAAGTTGACAACGGTATTGCCGTTGTTTGCTGCCCAATTCAGCAAGTCTTTTTCAAAAGTTGCTGCCGCCAGGAGATGGATGTGACTCTTTTCTGGCATTGATTCCAGTTTGCTCTTGAGTTTCAAAACCGGTCCGGGGCATGGCAGACTGCGGACATCCAGCGTTTCTGCTGCGGAAATAACAGTGCGTTCTTCTTGGCTGACCGGAATTTGTTTTGCCGGCGGGAAAAAGAGTTTCCACCCCATATATCCTCCGGAAAGATTAGCGGCATTAAATCCGTTCTGCTTTAATATGCGTTCAGCAAGATAACCGCGCAGTCCCACCTGGCAGCAGCAGACGATAAGTTTACTTTTGTCCAACTTATCCAGATTGCTGCGGAGATCGCCGAGCCGGATGTTTATTGCTCCGGGGATCGCCCCGAGAGCGTTTTCCTCCGGTTCTCGGACATCCAGCACAACGGCATCGGCAGGGATCGTATCCGGATAAACCACATCTGTCAGTCCGCTGAGGATATTTTCTGCCACGAATCCTGCAAAGTTGACCGGATCTTTAGCCGAGCTGTACGGCGGAGCATAAGCAAGTTCCAGTTCTCCCAATTCGGGAGCTTTCAAGTCGTTACGCATGGCACAGGCAATGGCGTCAATGCGTTTATCCACGCCTTTACTGCCCACGATCTGCGCACCGAAGATCAGACCGTCATCGCCGAAAAGCAATTTCAAGGTCATGCGGGATCCGCCCGGATAATAGGCGGCATTGCTGTTGGGATGCAGATAGAGTTTTTTATATGTTTGCCCGTTCCGTTGGAGTGCTTTTTCCGTCAGTCCCACAGAGGCGGCAGTCAGGCGGCCGAATTTGACGACACTTGTGCCGAAACTGTTGCGGTAAACTGATTTTTTGCCGGCAATATTGTCAGCGGCGATGCGGCCCTGTTTATTGGCCGGTCCGGCAAGAGGAACGGCTGAAAACGCATTTTTTGCACATTCATTGCGTTCAACAACATCTCCGGCAGCAAATATATCCGGATCCGAAGTTTGCAGATACTCGTCAACTTTGATATGCCCCCGGGGGCCGCACGCCAGACCGCACTCTGCTGCCAGTGCGGAATTGGGCTTGACTCCGGTGGAAAGGATCACCGCATCGGCAAAGAGCTTATCGCCGCAATCCATCTCAACTTCCACTCCATTATCTTTAGCAGAGTAGCTTTTTACAGTGCAGTTGTAGCGGATATGGATGCCGTGCCGTGCCAGTTCTTCGGCAAGAGGTGTTGCCATTTCACGGTCGATGGTCGGCAATACATGGTCGCCGCGTTGGATGACAGTAACATCCAGACCTTTAGCTTTCAGGTTTTCTGCTGTTTCCAATCCGATGAAACCGGCACCGACTATGATGGCACTTTGGGCATTTGCCAGACGTGTAGCGACATCTTCCATGTTTTTGAATGTCCAGAGATTGAAAACATTTTCGACATCGCTTTTTTCATTGGGAGTTGCGCCTGTAGCGATCAAAAGTTTATCATAGGATTCTTCGTATTCCTGACCGTTTGTGCGGCAGACTACGCATTTCTTTGCCCGGTCGATGCGGATGACTTCACATTCGGTGCGCACTTCCACATTGAACCAGGAGGCAAATTTCTCCGGCTCCATTACCAGCAGATCCTCTTTTTCGGGGATCACGCCGCCCAGGTGATAAGGCAGTCCACAGTTGGCATATGAGATAAAGCGGCCTTTTTCTAAAAGCAGGATATTGCAATTTTCATCAAGTCTGCGCAGCCTTGCTGCTGCGCTTGCGCCTGCGGCAACTCCGCCGATAATGATTACTTTCATTAAAAATCTCCTTTCAGCCATATATCTGTTTTTGCAGAAAATCTTTTATTTCAACCGCCGGAACTCGATACTTTTTCTTTGAATAGCATTCTCATAAAAATCGATAGTTCCTCTTTGCAGATTGTTTCGTTATTCGTTGTAATATAATATATTCCAATAATATTGTCAAGGGAATTTTTATTTTTTTATCAACAGGCAATCTTAAATATACAGTTATTGTAATTTAAGAGATTTTTGCCTTGAAAAAGCCTCTTCGACGGTTTGTGACAAAAGGTTATGAGGATTTTCATTTGATTTGGGGAGAATCAAAAAAAAACTGTGTTTCAATTTTCATTGAATGTCTTGATTACTCCTGGGCGCTGTCGGTATTGATATGGCCGGCAAGACGTTGACGGCGGTATTCCGATGGACGCATAAAAAATTCACGCAAAAAGCGTTTGCGGAAATAAGCGAGATCGGTAAAACCGCTGTTGTATGCTGCCTCCTTTACACTGAAGTATCCGGAAGTCAACAACGATGCGGCATTGCGTAAACGTAATTTATTCAGATAATCTGTAAGTGTACAATGGAATTGCCGGTGAAAGATTCTGCCGAGGTAATCTGCATTGCAATTCAAATCCCCGGCGATCGTCGCGGTGGAAATCGGCTCGGCAAAACGCAATTTCAAGATCCGTTCCGCCGCGTTTGCAATGCTTATATTCATAACGGAATTGTCATCTGTATTCATCCGGCGGGTTTCATTCATCAACAATGCCAGAAGCAGATCGCAGCTGACCTGATCTCTGTCCAGAGCCTGTTCTGTCAGCAGCATGGAAATATAATCCCCCATCCGACCCGGATGTATGATGTGACCGGACTGCGGAAAATGATTCAGCTGCAATATTTTCCCGCTGAAATGTACCCAGAAAAACGAAAGATTGGCGGGGTAAACGGAAAGCCCGCCATGAGTTTTCCCGGGATAAAGATACAAAAAATCGCCGGTTCCCAAATGGAACTTCTGTTCATTTTCAAACATATCGAGTGTTCCGCTGAACACATAAATCAGTTCCATTGTATCGATCATGCGAGTGATATGGCGTCCTGATCCGCGGGAAATAAATTTGCCGCCATTGATAAAACTAAAAGCGCTTTTTATCATGAGCAATCCTTGAAAAGTCGGAATAGTCTTCTTTTTTTAGTAATCTACCCCCTTGCGGTAAAAAGTCAAGTATGCTATTGTAAAAAAGCATAAAACGCTTGTATTTAAAACATAAAAATAAGGAGATGGGTATGAGAAAATTCAACCGTCCGTTGCCGGGTGATATCAGAACAGCGGATCCCGTATTTGCCGAACGCATCAAAGTTTGCATTGCTGAAACCATTCCTGCAACTATGAGAAAAACTGTGGAAACCGGGCGACTTGACGCGTTCAAACTCAACTGGAAAGAGGGGGATAAAAATAAACCGCATATTTTCTGGGATTCCGATACTGCCAAAGTGTTGGAGGGAATGGCATATTGCCTTGCTCTTAATCCTGATCCGGAACTGGAAAAAAACTATGACGAATGGGTTGAGCTGATCTGTTCGGCTCAACAGGAAGATGGGTATCTCAATACCTATTTTACCAGGATCGAATCCGAAAAACGTTGGGCATATTTGAGCTGGGGACACGAGCTTTATTGTGCCGGGCATCTGATAGAGGCAGCTGTTGCCGGGTACGAATGTCTTGGCAAACGAAAGCTGCTGGACTGTATTTGCCGTTATGCTGATTACATTGACTCAGTATTCGGTCTTGAAGAAGGCAAGCGTCGCGGTTGGCCGGGGCACGAAGAAATTGAGCTTGCCCTGATCAAACTTTACCGCGTTACCGGCAATAAACGTTATCTGAAACTTGCGTCCTATTTTGTCAATGACCGCGGTACAGAACCGAATGTATTCAAAACCGAGATCGGCGAAGCAAACTGGGACGGCGGACAGAATCTTCAGGCACACCGCCCCGTTCGTGAACAGGATTCGGCAGTAGGTCACGCAGTTCGCGCGGTTTATCTCTATGCGGGGATGGCGGATGTGGCGGATGAAGAAAATGATGTTGCTTTGCTTGAAGTCTGTGAATGTCTGTTTGAAGATATCCGACAGCACAAGATGTATATTACCGGCGGTATCGGGTCCGGTTTTGCCGGTGAAAAATTTACGATTCCGTATGATTTGACCAACAGTTCGCTGATGTATGCAGAAAGTTGTGCCACGATCGGACTTGCACAATTTGCGATCCGTATGTTCAATATCACAGGCAACAATAAATATCTGGATGTTGCGGAACTTGCTCTCTACAATGGAGCTCTTTCCGGAATCAGTACCCGGGGGGATACCTATTTTTATACAAACTACCTTGAAGTGGATGACAATCTTGTAACATATAATTCCGGAGCAAAAGTGCGTCAACCCTGGTTTGCCTGTTCCTGCTGCCCCACCAGTTTTGCCCGCTTTATTCCGCAGCTCGGCACATTTTTATGGTCAGCGGGGGATAATGAAATTGCGATGAACATTCCGGCGGCGTGCCATGCCGATTTGAAATTGAAAGACGGCAGACGCGTTTCATGTCAGGTGGAAGGCGATTATCCATACGACGGTAAGATCCGCATTACAATGGAAACAGCCGGCAATTACCGATTGCTGCTGCGGATCCCTTCGTGGTGCAAACAATATACTGTCACAATGAACGGCAAAACAACTGATTCGGTGATTCAACGCAACTGGGATATCGGTGACGTGGTGGAATTGAATCTGGAAATGCCGGTTTCGGTAATCCGTTCCAATACAAAAATCACCGGAAACAACGGCAGGATCGCCTTGAAACGCGGTCCGGTGGTTTACGCGCTGGAACAGATTGACCAGCAAGTTCCTGTCCGTGAAACGCTGATTGATATTGACGGTGGATTCCGGCTTTTCCGTGACCTGCCGGGATTGCCGGAAGGAACCGTCGGAATCACCGGTAAAGCTGTTCATGAATATTTCCAGGATAGCAACGCACTTTATACCGATGAGCCGCCGACCAGAGAAGATGTTCCATTCAAAGCGATCCCCTATGCGCTTTGGCAGAATCGCGGCGACGGCAATATGGCGATCTGGTTGCGCGCAAAATAAAAAATTCCATGTCCGTTCCGATGGCTTCAATCTTACGCCCAATTTTTTTTTGGTGTTGGTGAGATTTGATTTGTAAGGCTTTTGAGGTCATCGGGGCTGGACAAAAAGCAAAACCTTGAAAAATTTTCTTGCTGCTGCCGTTTTGAAGTTATAAAACGATGGGAGATAATTTCAATTTTTTTTCAATTTTGATTGCCGATTCATCCCCTTGCCGACGACTTTCCAACCCAACCCGTCGACAGGCCTGCGTTCAGTTTATCAATCAGAATCTTTTTCAGGCAAGTTGAACCCGTTTTCGCCCGAACGGTTGATTATGCTCCGCAACGATCTTCTGGCACGGAATAACCGCGATCTTACAGTGCCGACAGGACATTGCAGCATACGGGCGATTTCTTCATAAGATAAATCTTCGCAATGCCGCAATATGACCACCTGTCGAATATCAGGCGACAATTGGCTTAATGAAATATTCAGTAACTTATGAATTTCCTGCCGAATCATATTATAAAAAGGCAAATAAGAATCCGGTGACATCTCCAGATAAGATCCGTTAGGCTCATATTCAATATCCGAAAGCGAGATACTCTCTCCCCGCCGAAAAGTCGATCGACGGCGGTTTTTGGCAAGATTTACCGCAATGCGATAAACCCACGTGTAGAGCTGTGAATTGCCTTTAAATGAGGGTAAAGCACGATAAGCCCGCAAGAAAGCATCTTGTACAACTTCTTCAGCCTCAAGGTTTGAACCTAAAATATCTTCGACCATAGGCAATAATCTTTTACGGTATTGCTGAAAAGATTTCCAGAGCATTTCGGCACGCTCGTCGTTGTTAAATTCCGGATCACATTCACAAGCAACAACTTTCATAAATCCATCCCATTTTTTTCTGTTAATGAAAATTTTATTTTGATTTAAAATAATGCTTAATAGTGTAAAAGTCAAGCAAAAATTAATATTTTTTAATTTTTTTATTATATTTGACCTCAATAATGGCATCGTTCTCCCTGCGAACTGGTGTTTTTTGAGTTGCCTCAAGGGGATGACGGAGAATCTTTTTTTGACATGATTTTTACGAGATAAGCGAAAATCGCAGAAAAAACTCGACAAGCCATTAAAACGTGATATATTAATAATACAACGAAATGCTGCGGGGTAGAGCAGTGGCAATTCAAATTTGAAAATCCGGTACGATATACACAGCAGCATTTCAGTAAATCATCCGTTATAAAAGGTTTCTTTATCATGCAGAAAAAAACCTCCTCTCCTGATTTGGCACAATATTCCGGATCAACTGCAATCATCAGCGATCCTGCTCTGCCGCGTCTGCGGTGCGACGAAGCCCTGCCGCTGGGCAACGGCTTGCTGGGAGCATTGATATGGATGAAAAACGACCGCCTGTGCATCTCCGTAAACCGCAGTGATCTATGGGATGAACGCCGCCCGGCGGCTGAGCAGTCAGACCTTTATAACTGGCAAAGTATGTGTAAACTCATTGAGGATAAAAAATGGGATACCCTTACGGAACTTTTCCGCAAAGCGCCCGATGAACCTTTCCCCACCCTGCTCCCCGGCGGTCGTTTGGAATTTGCCTGGCAGCAGAAAGCATGCAAATTTCATCTCAACGAAAAATCGGCGATCGCCAGGATCTCCACTCCGGAAAAATGTCTGAAAATATTTGTTCCGTCGCATGAATCAGCCATCTGCCGCTGGCAGCTGGATGCGGATAAAATATCTGCTGAACTTACTATGGAGCTCTTTTCGCCCGATGCTGAACCGCTGGCTGAATTTCTGGGTTACGGGCAGCTGCACCGGGAAAAAAATGCTTTCAGGCAGACCATTGCCGCCGGGGCGCCGGATAAAAAATTTGCTTTTGCTATGGGCTGTGATCAGATACTTCGCCGGGGCAGGCTTGAAGGCGTGATCGCCATTGCCAAAAGCGAAACTGTCAAACAGGCCGAAGATACGGTCAATGCCATGCTTACTGCGGCATTGCAAACAAGTTTCTCTACAAGTTTCAGACAGCACAAAAATGAATGGAACAAATTCAATCAGAATTGCGATATAAAGTTCAAGGATAAAGCATTGACCGGTTTGTGGCGGCAGGCCAGATATTTTTTCAACTGCAATGCCCGCCCCGGCTGCCCGGCGATCGGACTGCCGGGAGTCTGGACGATCGATGACGGCACTTTCCCGATCTGCCGCGGCGATTATCACAACAATCTCAACACGCAATTTACCTATATGGCATATTTGGCAGCCAATGATCTGGCGGGCGGCAGAGCTTTTTTGGACTTTTTAGCCTCGCTGCGCAATGAACACAGAGCATGGGCGGAAAAGTTTTACGGTCTCTCAGCGGGGATCGTCATTCCCGGTGCCATGACTCAAAACGGCAAAGTCGTCCCTGGGATAGTCAACTACACCTATCATCCCGACAACGGCTTGTGGATTGCCTGGATGTTTTACCGTCATTGGCGCTACACCATGGACAGGGATTTTCTGGAAAAAACAGCCTATCCATATATGAGCGAAGTCATACAGGGCGCCACAAGTCTGGCTGAATTGGACAAAAACGGCAAATATATCTATCCTTGGCATGCCTTTCCTGAGTTGGGCGATGAACAGCCGGAATCATATTTTCCGGAAATGACCTCGTATGTAAACAGCAATCTTCATGCAGTTCTGACCGCTTTGTGCGAAATGGCGGAAGTTCTGCAGAAAAAATCCGACCTGCAATATTTCCGTGAATGCCTTAAGCATTGCCGTCATCCGAAAGAGTTTGCTGCTGATTTTGATTATTATCTGCACCACAAACATGTACTGGGTATCCTGCCTGGGGTACCGCTGGATATATCCCATCGGCATCACTCGCACCTGATGTCATTTTATCCCTATGATACGATGGACACCAATGATCCGGAACAGTTCAAACTGGTACATGAAAGCATCGGACAGCTGGATTTTCTCGGCACGGGTCTTTGGGTTGGATTTTCTCTGATCTGGGCGGCGATCATGGCGCTGCGGATCGGCAATGCCCAAAAAGCGTTTTACTGGTTCAACATCTACCGCAACTGTTTTATGGGAATCAACGGTTTTTACTACAACGGCGACTACCGCGATACCGGCTGCAGCGCCTACAAATACCGACCGTTCACGCTTGAAACGGTATTTGCGGGGCAGGAATTTATGCAGGAAACAGTTTTAAGCGAAAGCCGCGGCATACTGAAACTCTTTCCGGGCTCAGAAATTCTGATCGACGCAGAATTTAAAAAACTGCGTGCGCCCGGAGCCTTCATCGTTTCAGCGGAATTGAAAGGCCAGCAAGTGATCCGGGCAGAATTTATTTCGGAAGCCGGCTCAACGCTGCGTATCGCCAATCCCGACGGCACAAACTGGCAGATAATTGATGTGAATACCGGAAAAAAACTGCTCTGTACCGACCAACCGCTGCTCGCTGCTGCCACCGAATGCGGCGGGATCTATCGCCTGGAGCGCTGCATAAACTGAAAAATAGTGATCTGCGCCAAACAAGAAATCCTTTTTTTCAAGGCTCTGCTATTCAAAATTCATCCTGCAACATGATTCAGTTTGCATCGAAAAGAATTTCACAGACAGTTGCAGATCCACTGCCCTGAAAATTCAATGATAAAAAGAGAGATTTTTTTCAGATAAAGATTTGACAAACGTCTGATCGATGCTATATCAAATAGAACTTGGAACAGACCAAGTGAAAAAAATATTGCGGGGTAGAGCAGTGGCAGCTTATCAGGCTCATAACCTGAAGGTCAGTGGTTCGATTCCACTCCCCGCTACCAAATGAATTTCAGCCAGTCAACCGACTGGCTTTTTTTGTGCCGTAAAAGTGCCTACCACAAAGGACTTTGCAAAAGAACGGAAATTCTCTAAAAAACTCCCCGGACTCCGTAGCCTCGGCGAAGGAGTCTCTTTCTCTCTGTTTTTCTCTGGGACTGCGTGCCATGTCCTTCGGAGATAAAGTTTGTGTAAATCGTTGAACAACATCGAATAACAAAACTTGATCCCAA
>SUWJ01000033.1 GCA_015061545.1 Lentisphaerota bacterium
TTTGACAGAAAAATTGAAAAATTCTGCCATTAAAAAGTATTGTAAATCACAAACACTTGATAATCAAGAAAAAGAAAGAAACAAAGGTCAAAAATTCTGCACCGGCAGGATAGCCATTATTGCAATTCTTGCCGCCATGCTGCTGCCCGCCCTCTCCGCCGCCCGTGAACGCGCCCGCAGCGCCAACTGCGTGAACAAGCTCAAGCAGATCGGTCTTGCCAACCATATGTACGCCAACGACAGCAAGGATTATGTTCCGCTGTACCTGGATGGAAAAGGCAGCAATGACCACGTTGCTCAGGCGGCGTGGGGTTCGCCCATCCAGAAGCTGATCATGGGCGACTACATCAGCACCGGTTATAACGACAGCAGCGCAGCCACCAGCAAAGCTCAGCAGCTGGTGATGTATGCCCAGTGCCCCAGCGACACGACCAACTTCAAACCCCACGTCAACGTGTGGGATGGCGATGCAGATATCTCCTACATCTGGTGGGGGCCCGATGTCGAACGCGCTGCCGCGCTTTCGGTGGGTACGGTCAAAACTACTGCCCGTCAGCTGGTCGGCCGCGACAATCCCAGCGGCTGCGCTTGGTTTGACTTCAATATCGGCCTTGCTCAATGGTGGGGCAACGGTGCCAGCAATCACCCCAACTTTGTCAACGTTCTGTACTTCGGCGGCCATGTCAACAATCGTCAGCTGAACGCCACCTCGCAGGCTCTGCAGTGGAAGTTTATGGAACATATTGACGAAATCACCTACTGATAAACCTGCTTTATTCTGTCGGGTGCAAGCCCGACAGAATTTTTGAATTGAATAAAATGCATCCGATTACAGAAAAATCTCTCTTTTGCCCCGGTGCAGTAACATTCTGCGCCGAAGAATTCCCCAAGTACGGCAAAATGGGCTTGCTGCGGCGGGAATTTGAACTGCACCAACCGGAAAAACTGTCCGTTTTTATTGCCGGGATGGCGGGGTATCAGCTCTCGCTGGACGGAAAACTTTATCATTGCGGTCCCGAGTGGAGCTACGATAATATATTGATTGCAGACGAAATTATTCTGGAGCTGTCCGCAGGAAAACACATTGTTGAAATCAAGCTCTGGAACCATGGTCTTGAATATTCTGCGTTGCGCGAAATGTCGCACCACGCTTTTTTTGCCTTATGGAGTGAAAATGATTCACCCGCCGCCCGTGAACTTGCCACCGATCAGGCGGAGTATCAATGCTGTATATTGTCAGGCTGGCAGATTTGCAGTTATCACATGAGCTGCATGGCAGGTCCTCGGCTGGAAGTTGATTTCCGCGTTCCGCCGAGTGACTGGCAGCGCGCCGTAAAACTTGATCCGAAATTCATGAGTCAGCACAATTACCGCTTTTACAAGCGTATGCTGCCGTTGGATTACAACCAGATTTATACCAATATAACTCTCCGCAGCGCCGACCACAGCGTAGTGCCGACTGCGGTTTTTCACGAAAATATCGCCCCCGATCTGGCAGCAACAGCAATGGATATGATTCAGGGGCGCAGCGTAACGATCCCCCGCGGAAAAAATCTCCGTTTTGTGTTTGACCTGAATAATTATATTTGCGCCCGCGCCTCATTCAAACTCCGCGGCGGCTGCGGCGGACGCATGGAAGTTATGCTGACCGAAAGTTTGTTCAACACTTCCGACAACTGGATCGCCTGCTACGGAAATCCCGACAAAGGCAACCGCAACATCATCGACGGCAAGTATGCCGTCGGGCGCGGTGACCGTTTTACCGCCGGTTGCGGCGAATACAACTGTCAGGTGCTGGATTGGGATGCGGGGCGCTATCTGGTGATCTATATAAACAGCACCAACGAACCGATGACGGTCAGCGACTTTGTGCTGACTCAGACTCACAGCGGGATCAAGTTGACCAATCCGATCAAATTTACCGATCCGACCTTGAATCAGATTGCCGATATAAGTTTGAATTCGCTGAAAAACTGTATGCACACAACCTATATGGATTGTCCGCATTACGAACAGCTTATGTATGTCGGCGACGGCAGGTTGGAAGCGCTGATAAACTATGTGACCGCGCCGGGATGCCTGATGCAGCGCAAAGCCCTTAAAGCCTTTGCCGCCTCGATCCGGGAGAATGGGTTCACTCAGACGCGCTATCCATCCCACGAAAGGAGCGAAATTCCCGGCTTTTCGCTATTTTTCATCAACACGCTGCACGATTACGCCATGTGGAGCAGCGACAAAGCTCTGATTACGGAATTGCTGCCCGCCTGCCGCACAGTTATCGCGGCATTCCAACCCTATCTGGACGAACATGGCTTGTACCGCAATCCCGACAGCTGGAACTTTTATGACTGGGTACCGACGTGGGAGCGCGGCGTACCGCCGACCAACGGCGAAGCGGGGGCGTTGATGAATCTGCATATGGCAACTGTTCTGCAGGATATGGCGGATCTGGAAGAATATGCCGATCATGCCGAAAACGCCCCGTCGCTGCGTGAACGTGCCGAACAGTTGAAAAAAACGGTTCACGAAAACTTTTTCATCCCCGAAAAAGGTCTGTACAGTTGCGATCTGCAGCATTTGCACTATTCTCAGCACGTTCAGGCAATGGCGCTGCTGGCGGGGTTGGGGGATCGGACTCTTTACGAAAAAATCTTTGATGGCTCACAGGAGCTGGCAAAGTGTACGATCTACTTTTCGCACTATTTGTTTGAAGCTGCCAAACGCTTCGGCGATTCGCGCCATCCGCTGGTGATGCTGGATTTCTGGAAAGCCCTCCCCGATCAGGGGTTATTCACGACTCCGGAAAGACCGGAACCCGCCCGTTCGGATTGCCACGCCTGGGGCGGCCATGTGCTTTATTACTTTGTAACCGGGTTGGCGGGAGTGCGTCCTGCGGCAATGGGGGGCAAAGAGTTTGTTTTTGCCCCCGCAGCAGCAGAAGGTGTGCCGGACTTTGAACTGGATTTACCGTTAAGCTGCGGCAGGATCAAAGTTGCCAAAAAAGCCGGAAAGTTTACAGTTGAAGCATCAGAAAAAATTACAATACATAATAAACAGAATCAATAAACCATACAGGAGAAAAACATGAAAATAAAAATGTTTTCTGCCATGCTGATGAGCCTCTCTTTAAGCGCATTGGCATCAAGTGTAAGCTGGGATTTTTCTCAGGATCAACCCGACTGGAAACAAGCCCGCAATCTGACGGCCGTCGGTGCAGACAACGGGCTTGAACTGAATATTGCCGCCTATGACTCCTATATCGGCAATTACAACGTGGATATTGATCCGGTAAAATATCCGCGGATCAAGATCGTTTATGTTGCCAGCGGTTTACCTCAAAAAACTTCCGGCGAAATCTTCTTTACCGGCGAACGCACCAGCGAATTCGGCAAAGCAGGCTATTTCCGCATTCCATCGCTGATCGTTGACGGCAAAGAACATACGCTGATATTGGATGCCAACAGCGATCTGCCTGCCGGAGCAAGAATGTGGTTTATGGAAAAGCGCATCAAGCAGCTCCGTCTGGATCTGGTCAATCAGTTTCCCGGCAAGATCCTGCTCAAAAAAGTGGAGCTGCTGCCCGATGCAGATTCAACTGCCACCAGCTGGGATTTCAAAGTCAAACAGAATGGCTGGAAATACAAACGTCATTTGAATACGACTCAAACCCCGGAAGGGCTGGTATTGGATGTCTTCAAAGGCGACTCCCAGATCGGCAACAACAATGTGAATATTGATACTTCTGTCTACAGCAAAGTCAGGATCGTCTACTCTGCCAGCGGTTTTACGGGAAAAACCTCCGGTGAACTCTTCTTTGCGGGGGCAGCCAATCCCAAATTTTCCGACGGCCGCAGCTTTATCATTCCATCGCTCAAATGCGACGGCAAAGAACATACGCTGGTGCTGGATATCAACAAAAATATTCCTGCCGGAGCAAGAATGTGGACCAACGAAAAAGTTATCCGGCAGCTCCGTCTGGATATGGTCAACCAGTTCCCCGGCAAAATCATTCTTAAAAAGCTGGAATTCATCCCCGCAGTCAACGCTGTACCGATCAGCAAGCTGGATGAAACCAATATCAGAAATGGGTATTATCTGCCGCTGGGGGAGTCTGACCGTGCCGCTTTGAAGGTCAAAGCCGGCACTTACAACGTATGGCTTTATGGCGCAAGTGAAGCGGAAAAAGCGTTGACGGCGTTGAAAAAGCTCAATAATTTTCAGACGCTGCCCGAAAAAAATTCAGGTGCATGGCTGCTGGCGGGCCAATGGCAAGCTGCCGAAGACGCGCTCTTTGATGTAAAACTCAACAGCGAAAACACCGGCATCCTGCTTACGCCCGAAAAGACCACTCCCGCCCTGACCGATGGCGGCGTAAGATTCAAGATCAAAAGTGAAGTCCGTCCCAGTGTCGGCAGCGAAAAATATCTGCCTTTCGACGAAAAGGCTCCTTATTGGAAAAGCCGTCTGGTTGCCGACGGCAATCACTGGTACAGCAGCGGTCACTCGCTGGTACGCCGCAACTTTGAACTGCCGCAGGTGCCGCAAAAAGCCTATTTGCAGATCACCGCCGACGATCAGGTCGATGAAATCCACCTTAACGGCAAAAAACTGCGGGGAATCTGGACCAACGACTGGAAATACCCTTCGGTGGTCGAAATTTCCAAGTATCTGCAAGCAGGCCAAAACCTGCTGGCGGTCAAATATACCAACACGGGCAATTTCGGCGGCGTCATGTTTGATATAACCGCCAATTTTGCTGACGGCAAAAGTATTACCGTGGGCGCCGACGGCAGCGAAAAAGTTGCCTTCAAAGGCGCTGCCGCCAACTGGATGAACCTTGATTTTGACGACAGCAGCTGGGAAAAAACCTCAACCCATATGGGACCTCCATATGCGCCCTACAGCAGCTATATTCTGCCTTACATTGATTACTCCACGCCCAAAGGCTCCTACACCTGCGAAGCGTCGTTCCCTGCCGACAGCAGCCGGGACGCCTTGAAACTGCATCTCACTTTGACCGGAACTCCCGCGTTGAGCGACGACGAAATAGTCTATGCCAAACTTTACCCCGCCAAGCGCACCCGCGATGCCCGCCCGGTGACTTTTATCAGCAAAAAAATAAGTGATCTTAAAGTCATCAACCGTACCGCTGAAGGCATGACTTTGGAAATCAGCGGCTTTACGCTGCCTGAATTCGGCGGCGCAATGGATGGTGTTTTTGAATACGGCATCTACGGACGCACCACTCAAGACTCCGGCAAGATCGCAGTCAAATTGCCCGACAATCCCTATCCTGGCAGCGATCAACCGATCGCAGTTACGGTGGATAAATCAGGTGTTTCGCCGATCGTAAAACTCAACAGCAAACCTTTCTACCCGACTTTTATGAGTATATTTTACCCCAAATACCCGACTGGTATGGAAGGGAAAAATTCTCCGATCAAAGTGCGCGAATTTCTGGCAGGCGGTTCTGCCAACGAGTGGTGGGTCGGTCCCGAACAGTACGACTTTACCGCCATTGATGAACGCATCTGCAAGATCATCCGCGAATATCCTGATTCCTACGTTGCCGCGTGGGTCTGGTGTCAGCCGCCGCATTGGTACGACAAAACTTACCCCGACCGCATTTCCCGCGACAGCAAGGGCAATGTATTCCCCTACTATGTATCGACTGTAACTTTTTCCGATCCCGAATACCGCAAGGATGCGGCAAAAGCGATCAATGCCTTTGTGGAACATTGCGAAAAGTATTTCGGCAACAAAATGTTTGCCTACAATATGGCAGGCGGCATCTCGCTGGAATGGCAGGGTTGGGGTTGTCACAGCATGGGCACCCGCGGCGTACTTAACGATTACAGTCAATCTGCCCAGCGCGACTTTGTCAACTTTGCCGCGCAGCGTTATCCCGAGTTGAACATAACAGCGATTCCTTCTTTTGAAGAGCGCTCCGTCAACCGCGGAACTGTTTTCCGCGACCCGGTAAAGGATAAGAAAGCGATCATTTACGAAGAATACTACAGCGAATCCATTGCCGATTGTATTGCCGTTTGTGCGGCCGAAGTAAAGAAAGTAACCAACGGCAAAAAACTGGCAGGTGCTTATTACGGCTATTACTTTGAATACGGCAACATGGCATATTGCGTCAACGGCGCGGGGCACAACGGGATGTACCGTCTGCTTAAAGATGACAACATCGACTTTTTCCTCTCGCCCAACAGCTACGGTGTGCGCGCTCCCGGCGAACCCAATGCGGATATGAAGGTATTCGGTTCGATCATTGCCGCCGGTAAATTTTCCATGCTGGAAGATGATACGCGTACCTATCTTACACCGCCTGCGGATCATCACCAGACCATCAATGCCGAAGAAACCCATAACACGCTGCGCCGCAACTGGGGTATGAGTCTTGCCCGCCGTCAGCCGATTTGTATGCTGCCGATCGAACAGGGCCGCGAATATTCTTCGCCTGCTCTGCGGCAGGACTTTACCAGGCTGCAGGCCATGGGGCAGCAGCTTTTTGAAAGCAACCGCCCCAGCGGAGTGGAAATCGCTGTAGTGGTGGATGAAAAAAGTCTTAAATATATGCGTCCGGATAACCAGCTGCACAAAGTCAACGGCATTACCCATTACCGTTACAGTCAGGATGGCACTCTGCAGGTCAATCCGCATTACGAACAGAATATCACCGGCCCGCTGGTCTATTATCAGCGTTTTGCCACGGCGCGCATCGGTGCGGGAGTGGATTACATCTATATAAGCGATGTACCGCGCCTTGCCGATAAATACAAGTTCTACATCTTTCTGGCCGACTTTGCCGCCAAC
Source organism: Lentisphaerota bacterium (assembly GCA_015061545.1). GTDB lineage: Bacteria > Verrucomicrobiota > Lentisphaeria > Victivallales > Victivallaceae > SIG78. The sequence continues at coordinate 6,823 of SUWJ01000033.1, forward strand.
GAAGAATTTGTTGCGGCGATCAACGAACTGAAAAAACGCAATGTAACTGTGTTTACCGCCTACGGTGCCGGATTTACCGGACAAGATAAAGATGTGGATCCCGAACTTATGTCTTCGCTGCTGGGTATGCAATTCAGCCGGATCAGCGCCGGACCGCTTAAAGTCAGCGTTACCGATGCGGCGCAATTTGAATCAGGTGAACTGACTCAGCTGGTCTACGGACCGGATTACTCCACCGATCCGCGCTTTGCCGTCAACGACACTCAGGCGAAAGTTTGGGGTTATTACGCCGACCGCAGCGGAGCGGCGCTGGCAAGCAAAAAAGTCGGCAATATGCAGCTGGTATTTTCCGGCAGCACCCATATCACACCCGATATGCTGCGGGCGCTGGCAAAAGATGCTGGTGTATTTATCAATGTGAACAGCAGCGACAATCTGTTTGCCGGCTACGGTATTTACAGCTTGAATGCGGTCAGTACCGGCTGCAAGGTCATCAACTTCCCCGAACGGGTCAAAGAAGTTAAAGATGTCTTTACCGGCCGGATCCTTGCCCGCAACGTGGACAAGATAGCGCTGAATCTGAAAGCCCATGAAACGATGGTGATCTACGCAGAATAATCGCATTGGTCAACAACTATTCAAGCGGGTCGTTCACTTGCACAGGCAGGGTTCGACCCGCTTTTTTATGCGGATATTTCCAACTATCCTGTTCAATACATTCAAAGCAGACTTGCAAAATACAGTCAAGAAGCTATCTTATATAGATGTATCAAATCTGAATATTGTTCAACATTAAATATATAAATTAAACCGAGAGAGGTGAGTCATGGTTAAGACCAAGTTAATGCTGAGTGCAGCTTTAGTGACCGTGCTGGGCATTGCGCTGGAAGCAAAAGTTGTTCCTGCGCAGATTTTCGGCGACAATATGGTTTTGCAGCGCAGCAAAGCTGTTCCGATATGGGGAACGGCTGATCCGGGAGAGAATATCCAAGTCAGCTTCGGCAGTCAGGCGGTTTCCGCACAGGCGAATCAGGCCGGGGAATGGATGGTAAAACTGGAGCCGATGCAGGCGAATGCTCAAGGTTCAGACCTTGCCATTGCCGGAGCGAACGAAAAAATCGTCTTCAAAAACGTAGTGGTGGGCGAAGTCTGGCTTGCCAGCGGTCAGAGCAATATGGAAATGTGTATGTGGTCGGATAACCCCCGCTGGCGCGCCACCAACGGCGATAAGGATGCCGCCGCAGGTGCCAATAAAAATATCCGTATTACCACGCTGCGCAATCACATCTGGTCGCAGCTGCCCGAAAAGATCTATACCGGGGATATCAAGTGGGAAGAACTGAATGCGGAAAATGGTCAGAAGTTTTCTGCCACCGCATTTTACTTTGCTCAGAACATCTATAAAAACTTGCAAATCCCCGTGGGGATTGTTGCCTCCCATTGGAGCGGAACGCGCATCGATCCGTGGATCCCCCCCGAAGGCTTCAACAGCGTGCCCGAACTGAAAGATATTGCCTATACGGTCAACGCCAAGATCCCCGGCACCGGCGAATATGCTCAGCTCAGCACAAAAACTGCCGAAACCTACCAAAAATGGCTGGCAGATTTCCAAAAGGCTGCCGCCGATAAAAAACTGCTGCCGCCGCTGCCGGATTATCCTGCGGAACTGCGGCCTTACACCCATGTTCAACAGAGTACAGTTATCTACAACCGCATGATTTACCCGCTGCTGCCCTTTGCCTTCCGCGGTATTATCTGGTATCAGGGATGCAGCAATCTGGGCGAAGGTATGCTTTACAAATACAAGATGCACGCTTTGCTCAACGGCTGGCGGCAGCTTTTCCGACAGGATGATCTTGCTTTTTACTTTGTGCAGCTGGCGCCCTACAACTACGGCGGCAATCCGACCCGTCTGCCTGAAATCTGGGAAGCCCAGCAGGCTTTTGCCGCAGAAACTCCCGCCCATGTAAACATGGCAGTCATCAACGATGTGGGCGATTACGGCGATATTCACCCCCACGACAAAGCTACCGTGGGCAAGCGTCTGGGATTGCTGGCGCTCAAACACACCTACGGCAAGAGCGAACTTAAAGCGGATTCCCCGCTGGTAAGCAAGTGGGAAGTACGGGGCAATAAGTTTGTTGTTGAATTCAAAAATGCCGAAAGTTTCACCAGCAAAGGCGAGCCGCAGAACTTTGAAGTTGCCGGAGCGGCAGGCAAGTGGTACCCTGCGCAGGTAAAGTTCAACGGCAACACTATGGAAATCTGGAACGATAACGTAAAAGTTCCCCGTATGCTGCAATATATGTGGCACCATACCCGTACCGGCAATGTTTTTAACGAAGCAGCGTTGCCGCTGGGCGCGTTCCGTCTGGGGTCAATACCGGAAAAAGATGAACTGCTGACCGATCTGGAAAAGAACTTTCAACTGATCTACACTCATAATATGCTGGAAGCCCAACCTAAAAATGGCGCCGTAAAATACTTGCTGGATAACAGTTCCAAAGTCAAAGGCTCCATCAAACGCCTGGGTTATCTTATGCAGCTGACCACGAAAGACAATCAGGAAGAGTGGGCATTGGTCTTGATGGATCCCTTTACGCAGGATTTCAAAAAGATCGGTGTCCCCACCAGCAAAGCCCGAATCTTTTTTGCCCAACCCGTCAACAATCTGGCTGTGTTCAGCAATGTAAAAAATGTCTGCAAGGGCTTTTTCAATGCCGGTTCCATCGAGTTCTGGAGCGGCAATTACAAGCAGCCCAATCAATACAATGTAGCGGGGGCCAGCGCATCCACCTACGACTTCGGCGATTCCTCATCGGGGTACGGCATCGGTTACGGCAGTATGCAGATCCATATTCCCGCCGAACGCCAGACGGTTATGGCGTACAATAACTTTACCAACATTCTCTGCGATATCGGCATTGGCAATTCGCCGACGGGGCACCCCGACTGGACTTTCAGTCAAAGCGCCAAAAAATACTCCAAAGCGATTCTGAAAATCTACGCGCTGACCGAATAAAAATAAAGCGTAATTCAAAACCGCAAGTAAAAATACTGTACCGGGAAAAAACTCTTGCAAGGAAAGTTTTTTCCCGTTTTATAATACATCAAATTTGAACGGAACGGAATGGGATATTCAATGGAAGTGATTGCAAATTTATTCAATTCGATCTACAGCTTTCTGCTGTCGCTGACCAACTGGCCGCTGGCATTTGTACTGCTGGCAGGCGGTATTTACTTTACGCTGCGCACGCTGTTTGTGCAAATCAGATTGCTTCCGGAAGCATGGAAAGTGGTGCTGGAAAAACCCTCCACTCCGGGCAGCGTATCCTCTTTCGGGGCGTTGATGGTATCTACCGCATCGCGGGTGGGCACCGGCAATATTATCGGCGTATCTGTAGCGATCTGCAGCGGGGGGCCCGGCGCAGTTTTCTGGATGTGGCTTACTGCAATGATCGGCGGAGCTGCGGCATTTGTTGAATCCACCCTTGCCCAGATCTACAAACGGCGCAACGCCGATAACAGCAGCTACGGCGGGCCGTCGTGCTATATTGAAACTGCCTGCAAGAGTAAATTTCTGGCAATAGTATTTGCGCTGGCGCTGATCTTTACCTACGGTGTCGGCTACAATATGCTGGCATCGTACAATCTGCAAAGCAGTTTTTCGGTGTTTGAGTTTTACGGCCGTTACGACTGGATCTGCTGGGCATTCGGGCTGACAGCTGCGCTGCTGTTCTTTGTATCAAGTATGGGCGGCAGCAACGGGCTGGTCAAAACCACCGGTGCGCTGGTACCGTTGATGGGGGTGATCTATATTGGCTTTGCCATTGCCGCACTGATTATCAATATCGGCAATATACCCGCTATGATCGCCGATATCTTCAGCAATGCCTTTGAATACAAAGCGATCTTCGGCGGCATGGCCGGCTCGGTACTGCTGCTGGGACTTAAACGGGGGCTTTACTCCAACGAAGCCGGGATCGGTTCAGCGCCCAATGCGGCAGCGGCAGCCGATGTATCACACCCGGTAAAACAGGGGTTGGTGCAGATGCTTTCGGTATTTATTGATACAAACATAATCTGTACTGCTACCGCGCTGATGTGCCTCTCGTCGGGAATCAAGGTCGAAGCACAAGCGGCGGGAGCGCCCTATGTTCAGCAATCGCTGCAGGCGGTATTCGGCTCCGTGGGCCCCATATTCATTGCACTTGCAATGAGTCTTTTTGCATTTACCACGCTGCTGGGCAATTTTTATTATGTGGAAAATTGCTTTGCCTACATTTTCGGTCATCGTCCGGGCAAAAAGGTGTTGACTCTGATCCGTTTTATCGGAGCGGTACTGATCTTTCTGGGGGCGGGAATGAAAATGTCCGTAGCCTGGGATGTAGCCGATATCGCCCAGTGCGTACTGGCATTTATCAATATTCCGGTCTGTATTATCATCGGCAATGTGGCGTATAAAGCATTGAAAAATTATACCGATCAGCGCCGTCAGGGAATCAATCCGGTGTATATCGCCAGCGAAAACGGCGTTAAAGAACCCACCGATTTCTGGCGCCAATAAAGTCAGTAAACAATATCGATTTCATAAACAGGCGTTTGCTTTTATCACTTGCAGGCAAACGCCTGTTTTGTGTCGATATTCCGTACCCGAGAGTGGTTATTCCACCGCGACCAAAGAAACAAAGCTGAAAAAAATGATATTTTTAGCTTTTTTGAGCTTGTATTTTTCTTATTCAATGATATAGTTGATTCAAGGAAGATCTTAGTGTTACATAAAAAAACGATTTCAGTCCAACATTTGAAATCGTTTCATTCGTATGATTTCTGGGAAAAATCTGGATTATGAAAACAACGTTTGCTTCTATTAAACAGGAATGTTGCTCCGGGGGCGTCTTTATTTCTTTGTTTTCATTCTTTATTTTCCCGGATTTTATCCGCATCTTTCGCCGGGGAATCAATCTGACAGTTAAAACAATACTGAACGTTTGCTGTTGTTAGAATGAAAAAACATTCCGAATAATTTCGGAAAAAACAACCAATCATCGCAGAAGGGAGTTATGCTGATGAACAAGTTAAAGATGTTTACTCTGGTTCTGGCCGCAATGGCTGTAGCCACCAACCTCAGCGCCAAAGATATTTATGTATCGCTGGCGAACGGCAAAAACAAGAATGCCGGCACCAAAGAAGCGCCCTACAAAAATCTGTGGAAAGCTCTCAGCGTTGCCCAGACCGGTGACGTTATCCACGTTGCCGAAGGTAATTACCCTGGCAGAATGAAATGCGGCTGGTTCAAGATGGAAAATCCCGTCTCCATTTACGGCGGATATTCTGCTGATTTTGCTCAGCGCGACCCGCTCAAGTACAAGACTATGTTCCAGCCGTTGAACGAAAATAACGACAAAAAATCCGGTGCTCTGGGACTGCTGCATATTGAATTTGAAAAAAATCCGATGAAAGCCCCCAAAGGTTTCGATATTGTGATCGACGGTTTGATCTTTGACGATGGTTTTGCTTCCAGCTACCACGCCGTCAAGGGCAAGCCCGAAGGTTTTGATACGGGTATGTGGCTGGAAGGTCCCGCCAAAAATAAAGCCGATAAATTCCCCAGCGCCAACCGTTACAGCATCTATTCCGCCACCGCCTCCCGTGGCGAAGGCAATATAACCATCCGCAACTGCACCTTTGTCAACGGTTCCAATTACGCGGTCAACCTTAACTGGTTCAAGGGCAAAGTGGCGATCACCAACAACGTTTTCTGCAACAACCGTATGATTTCGATCAACGTGACCTGCTCCAACGGCAAAGAAAAATTGGATTGGGAATGTGCCTACAACACCGTGCTTTTCACCTGGAGCCGCCTCAATGACCTGGCTGATATGGGTTTTGCCATCCGCAACAACACCAACTGCAACGCCAATATTCACCACAACATCATCGGGTTGAACGTGATGACCGGCTTTGACAACACCAAAGGCAATCCCAAGCAGAAAACCACCCAGCTGGATAACAATATCTTTTTCCTGAACCGGGAATCCGACGTGCAGATGACCGTATCGCCCTCGATCGCCAAAGTCCGGGTGGATTCCTTTGAAGATCTGGAAGGAGTTGACGGCATTGAGTCCATCGAAGACAATGTTGACCTCAAAGATCCGGCAATCTTCAAGGGCAGAATCAACACCAAATATCTCAATGCGTTCCTCTCCATGAAGTATTCGGAAAGCACCAAGCTGGATACCGACAAGTGCAACGCGCTGCGCAGCGTACTCGGTCTGCCGCTGCAGGGAACCATCACCACCACCTGCGATATGTATGCCAACCGCTACCCGCAGGAAGATGCGCTGAAACTTTTCGGTGCCGTGACAGAATACGGCGCCCAGATGCCTAAATAAAATAAACCGGTAAGCCATAAAACATAAAAGCAATAAAAAAGGAGTTGATTATGGACTTTAAGGCTGTGATCCAGAATTTCGTTGATGTTGTCACCAAGAAGTATTTCTGCTTTACCGGCAGAACCAACCGCAAAGATTTCTGGATGTTCGTTCTGGTATCTTTTGTGGTTTCAGCCGTGCTCGGAGTAATTCCCGGCGTGGGCAAAATCCTCTCCGCGGTCTGGAGCCTGGCGCTGCTTTGCCCGTCGCTGGGCATCACCGCCCGCCGTCTGCACGATACCGGCAAATCGGGCTGGATGCAGCTTCTGCTGCTCATTCCGGTTATCGGCGGCTTGATCGTGCTGCTGCTTTGCATCCCGGAAGGCAGCAAAGAAGCCAACCAGTATGGGGAAGCTGATGCTCAGTAAATTAAAGATTCTTGCGCTTGCCGCAGCTGCAGCTGTTATCATAAGCGGCTGTACTTGTGTGCAAACTCATGTACCGGGCCGAGCGATCGATCACGGGCCGTATCCGGATGAAATAGATGTTATCTTCTGCCATCTGGACTATTTGCTCTTCCCGCCCGAACAGCAGTAAAGATCTGCTGCAATTCTGTTATACAGAATAAAAAATCGACGGGGCTGTTGCAAAACTATTTTGCAACAGCCTTTTTTTTATTGCTCTGTTCCCATTCCCAAACCTTTTCCTGGCATTTATCTTTTTGCAGCGCAAAAAAATAAATGCCCCTCAAGTTTAAAAAGTTTTCTGCACAAAAGTTAACTCTCATAGCTTTTATTTACCTACCCGTGTCGGGAACAGAGCGTTTTTTATATCCGGCAAATGATAAATCCCACACGGCTGAGGCTCCATTGCACATTTGCTGTCCGATAAACGCAGCCGATTCAATGGATTCGATTGCTGTACTCTTGATGAAATCCGTGCGGATTATGCGATACCTTTCGGTTTGTTGAAAGCCGATATCGAAGGTATGGGAGATGCCTTTGTACGCGGTGCCAGAAAAACCATCGAGCAGGATCGCCCGATGCTCTCGCTGGCAGTTTATCATAACGAAGAAGAATTTGTCGGGATTTACCGGATGCTGAAAGCGTGGGATCTGGACTATAAGTTTGAATTCAAAGCCCTCAACCCATTTACCGCATACGGGGAAGTAACACTTTTAGCCTATCCGGCAGAGTGGGCTGAAAGCTGAAAAATTCACCTGCCAGCAGCCCCGCCAACCTCCCCCCGACAATCATTATTGAGCAATCAAAGGTTGTTGAGTCAAACTTACTGTTTTATTACATTCAGCTGATATTGCTCCAATATTGCAGCAGTGGCAGATAGTTGGTCGGCATCAGGCGTGGGAACCGCAGGCATGGTATCAACGAAACCGCAGGCGGCATATTTATTTTTTGCCATCGAATAATACGGCAGCAGCCGCACCGGCGGCGGATTGGGCAGTGAGGCTATAAATTCCCCGGCAGCATGAATATCTTTTTCGGAGCTGTTCAAGGTTGGAACTTGCAGCATTCTGACTTCGATATTGCAGTTTTCCGCGCTTAAATTCCTCAGATTATCCAAAATCAACGCATTGGAACTGCCGGTAAATTTTTCATGCTTTTCATCGTCGATACATTTAAGGTCATAAAGAAAAAGATCGGTTGCAGATAAAACTTTTTTAAAATTTGCCCACGGCACATTGCCGCACGTTTCGATGGCAATGTGGATATTTTTTTCTTTCAGCGCCAGCATGATACGATGTATGAAATCCGCTTGAACAAGCGGTTCTCCGCCGGAAAAAGTCACGCCCCCGTTATCGCCGTAATAATCAATATCTTTCAACACCGTTCCGACCACCTCCTCAACGGTGTGTATTCTCCCCGCCACTTTAAGAACTCCGGGGTAGCACTTATCTGCACACTTGCCGCACAGCGTACAGCAGCTGCGGTCAAAAAAATGCTGCATTGCTTTAATAGAAAAACATTTTTCAGGGCAAACGGCAACGCAGTTGCCATCCAGCATACATTTTTCAGGCTCATAGAGCAATGTTGGCTCAGCCGAATAAGATTCAGGATTATGACACCAGATACAGCGCAAGGTGCATCCTTTCAAGAAGACAACAGTTCTGATTCCGGGACCGTCGTGCAGCGAAAATCTGGCAATATCAAAGATCCTGCCGTTCATAAACTCTCCAGCGCGGTACGATTGATTATCATATCCTGCCATTCACGGGAGAGAGTGGCAAAGCGGGCAGACCAGCCGGAAATTCTGACTGCCAGATTCGGAAAGCGGTCAGGATCTTTTTGCGCGGCTTTGAGTATTTCGGGATCAACCGTATCGATTTGCAGATACATACCGCGTTTTTTCAGAAACACCCGAAGCACCTGTGCCAGAATCTCAGCAGCACATGGCACTTTCCTGAATCCTGCGCTCAAACGCAGATCCAATGGGCAGCCATTAGGTGTTTTTGTAAAATCCATACGGCAATATGAATTCAAAACCGCACTTAAAGCTGATTTATCTGTTCCGGGTGTAGGACTCAGATTGGGCGCCAGATAGCAGCCTTTGTTCATGCCGAAAGCCGTCGCCTTGCGGTATTGGGCGTATTGGATCTCCCGCCCGAAAGTACTGACCCCCACCATAGTTTTTACTTCGTTTACGCGGGCTACTTTTTCAAATATTTCCGCACAATCATCCAAAACTTTTTTCAACATCAGATCGGCTTCTTCGTTATCGTTTCCATAGTAAACAAGGGTATTGGCAACTTCTTTCTGCAGGAGCTCCTGCCCCTGCCAATTATTATCAAGAATCCCGATCAGATCGGTCAGCGAAAGTTTTTTCTGCTCATAAACGATTTTTTTAATTGCATAAAAACTGTTTGCCACATCGGGCAATCCGCCCATATGCAAACCTTCCACCGCATATTTTGTACCGTGCAGCGTGTAGGAACAGCCGCTTTGCCGACAGGCAGGCATAACCAGCGACAGCACCGCATCGGCATGAAAATATTCCTCCGCAGGATAGCTGCCCGGATCATCCGGATTTTTCCCTTTTACAGCGATCCACGATTGGATTTTTTCTTTCTGCTCCTGCGCCAGCAGCTTGACTCTATCGAGAAAAATCCCGTAAAGTTCTTCAAAACTGCAATCTGTTTTCACCTCATCAAATGCTTCCTGCAGCGGCAGAAGCATATCCATTGCCCGATAAGAGAATCGGGTTTTTCCGGGAATGATTATCTCCCAGCAGCCGTCATTGGTAAACGCCCTGGCTTCTTCTTCGGGAAAATTCTGCTTGCGCAGCGCATCTAAAATAAGCTCTTCATTGTAAACTGCGACGATGCCGCCGCCCAGCAGCTGAACTTCGGCGATCAAATTCAACAGTTTGTCAGAAGTACGGTTGTTCAACCTTACAGTGATCGGAAAATCGCTGATATGCAATTCTTTTACAATCTCAAGCACCAGAAAAGTGACTTCATTTTCAATGTGTTGACCGTCTTCGTCAATGCCGCTGAGGATAATATTCTGGTAATGCTGCGCATCACCGCTGCCGGGCATACGTTTGCCGTCTGCTCTCAACCCGAAACACCATTCCGTACCTTTTATCCAGAAATGCGCCAGATACTCCCGTGCCTGCTGACGGGAAATGACTCCTTTCGCCAAATCCCTTTCCAGATACGGTCCCAACAACTGATCTATTCTGCCGATTCCCGACCAGTTGCCGCACAGGTGCTGAAACTCCCAGAAACACCACAACGATTGAAGTGCTTCCGCAAAAGTTTCAGGCGGATTTTCCGGCACATTTTTCAAGTTGGCAATGATCGAACGGATATTCTTTTCATATTTACCATATTCAGGATCATCAAGCATTTTCTGATATTCACGGATATACCTTTTGACCCAGATCCGCATCGCCTGAATGGTATAAGTCAACCCATCATAAAAAGCGTGCTTATACTCAGGAGCATTGTTTTTATACTCATGTATCTCTTTTTCCAGCCCGCTTAACCCGAGCTTTACCGCATTGATAAAATCGCCTGTTGTGTGGCTGATGGAGCGGATACGCTCTTTATCCGGCAAAGTCCGCAAGGCAGGTATCCAATGGTGCGCAGCATCCTCCAACGGCGCGCTGCCGGCAAGCATTTCCAACGGATTGATTTCAAGTGGAGTACGTTGCGCGATCAACACCGCACACTTGCCGTGACGTTTTTCGCAAGGCAAATCATAATCTTCCAGTTCATAATCGCACCAATGCATACGATCCAGATAACGACCGCTCAAATATTCAGCTGCCAGTTGCAATGTTTCCGGCTTGAGAGTATATTTACTGCTATCGAACAGAGGATTCAACTGGATTTTACGGCAGTCCATGCTACTTTCCTTTTAATGCGTTATCAACACTATTTTACGGTATCATAAAATCCGTGAAAGGCAAATTTCTGCTCGTATATTTCATAGATTTTTTACGCTCCGCTGGAGCGGCGGAAAATCACTTCCACCGGCAAGAGTTCTGAACTCAGCGGAGTTTGTTTTTCCAGATGCGCCACCAGTATTTCCGCCGCGCGTCCGGCACAATCCGCCGAACGTTGATCGAAGGTGGAAAGCGGTATGGCACAATATTTCGATAAATCTATATTATCCCCGCCGGTCAAAAGCAGCTGCTGCGGAATCATGGAGAGTTTATTCTGCTCAAGCAAATATTTTTCCACCCCGACTGCTAAATCATCATTGCCGGCAATAATTGCATCCGGAGAGTATTTCATCGCCTCTGCCGCCGCCTTGAACCCAGCCTCCACATCCAAACCGCCGGGAATAATCACCGCGTGTTCACCGGCAACAGCGGCAAATCCCCGCCGCCGCTGTTCGCAGCTGTCCCCCAGCGATAAATCCAGATAGACCATCTTTTCCGCCCCGCGTTCACGGCAATGTCTGACCAGTTTTTCCATGCCGCTCTGCTGATTTGCTGTTACTGCAGGATAATCTTTTATACGATTGCCCAAAAGTATAAACGGCATTTTCTGCTCCAGCAATTCGTGCAGATATTCCTGATCCTGAATTTCGCCGTAGATGATCAGCGCATCGACTTCGCCGCGGCGGAAGATGCTTAAATACTCTTTGCTGCGGATAAAATCTTCCCGGTACTGCAGCGGCAGACAGCGGTAATTATATTCGGTAAGCTGTTGGCAGGTTCCAGCCAGCGCCCGCGCCAGGTTCACATTATCCCACGGCAAATCACCTGCCGCCAGAAAACCTATCACCTTTGCCCGACGGGAAAAGAGTCTTGCCGCGTGAATACTCGGCGTATAATCCAACTCTGCACAAATCGCCATGATCTTTTCGCAAGTAGCAGCGCTGATCTTTACGGAGCCGTTGGCGGAACGGTTTGACAGCACCCGCGATACGGTTGAGGGCGAACATCCCGCCCGACGGGCAATTTCCCGGATATTTGCATTTCCTGCCATAATTATTGTCCTTATTGCTTTACTTTTTTATAATATAACTGCAAAGTTACATAAAGCAAACCCGATAGATGATTTTGTTGCATGCAACAGTTTTTCCGCAACATTTCGCTCGCCAAAATACTGCCAATATAAAAAAACAGAAAAAATTCAATTTTTTTTGACTTTTGCCCTTGACAATCAACAGAAAATCATGTAAAATTTAAAGCAATGCAACAGTTGCATAAAACAGTTGCGCGAAACACTTGACTATTTTCACCGCTGTATTGAACAGCGGCATACCGTTGGGGAAGGATTTGCTGATGATTGAACTTTATGAGCGCATAGCCGGATGTTTTGACGGCAAAAATATCGGCGGCACGCTGGGAATGCCTTACGAAGGCAGCGTGATCCGTCCGAATATAAAATTTTATTCGCCGCTGCCGCGCCATCCGGCGGCCAATGATGATCTGGACTTGCAGCTGGTATGGCTGCGGGCGCTGGAAAATTATCGAGCTGAACTCGATCATAACCACTTGGCAAAGAGTTTTCTGGAGTGTGTCGATTGCCATTGGGATGAATACGGTGTGGCGCTGCGCAATCTGTGCGATGGTATTCCGCCGGTGGCATCAGGAACGCACAACAATTTTTTTACCTGCGGGCTTGGCGCTGCCATCCGCTCAGAAATCTGGGCGGCGGTTTTTGCGGGGAATCCTGCGGCTGCAGCGCAGTATGCCATGCTTGACAGCACCCTTGACCATGCTTCCGAGGGAGTCTATGCGGAAGTATTCAACGCTGCTTTGGAAAGCTCAATACTGGGTGGCAGCTCTCTGGAACAAGCCATGCAGCTGGCAAAAACCTTTCTGCCAGAAGATTCCCGTTTGAAACAACTTTATGATCAATTGGATATTCTCTGGCAGCAAAGCGGCGATTTTGAAGTGCTTTACAACTTTATAATCAATAATTATCACTCCTACAACTTTACTGATGCAGTAATGAACGGCGGTTTTGTTTACAGCGCACTCACCGCAGGCGGCGGCGACTTTGAAAAGAGTGTGCTGCTGGCGGTAAACTGCGCGCAGGATGCCGACTGCAATGCCGCCACCACGGGAGCAGTTATCGGCGCATTGATCGGCAGAAAAGAGATCCCGCAGCGCTGGAAAGAGGTGCTGGATAACAAAATTGTGGTGGGCGATTATATAAAATGCGACCGGCTCCCTGAAACTGTAGATGAACTTACCTCAAGAATCATCGCGCTGCATAACGATATTGCCAACAGCAGCAGTATTGCCCGACTGGAGGGCTGCTGCCGGCTCCCGGATTGTACTGCGATCGACGAAAAACGTAAATTCCAAGTCAACGGTATGGCTTGCAGCGCACCTGATATGTGTCTTAAATTACCCGATCTGCCGCAGCTGGCAGGAGAAAATCTGCATATCAAAACTACACTCACATTGCCCGATGGAGCAGAAAACTGCAATCTTTTGGTTGCTTCCCGCGGTGTTTTTACCGTCAAACTCGACGGCAAATTAGCCGCAGTCAAAGGCGATCAGAGTCTGCCACTGCCTGCCCCACACCGGGTTCAGGGCGGCAGAGTTATTCCGCTGAGCTCAATGCATAACGCAAGAAAGTTTGAATTGGAAATTTTCATCTATCCGACTTATCCCCTGCCCGATGTTTATATCAATGTTTTTGACTGGAACAACCGGCATATAAAAACCCGTTATAATATATAAACCCAAACAACAAAAACAAAAAATTTGCAAACCCGGAAAGGAAGCAAAAAAAATGAAAAAACGTTTCACATTGATCGAGCTCCTGGTCGTCATCGCCATCATCGCGATTCTGGCTGCCATGCTGCTGCCCGCCCTCAGTGCCGCCCGCGAACGGGCAAGAACTGCCAGCTGTACATCTAACTTCAAACAGGCAGGTCTGGCGGTAATGATGTACACCAACGACAACCGCGATTATCTGCTGCCGGCAGCTTATGTAAGCTGGTTTGAAAGCGGCGCCGGATGGTTCTTCTACGAACTGGGCAAATATATTTCCAGCAACGATGCCAAGGCTACCCGTTTGCGTTCAGTATTTCAATGCCCTTCCCGCAACACCATCGACGATACCTGGGGCAACTACGGCTGCGGCTACAACGTTGACCGCTTCGGCTACCAGTATCCGCGTTTCACCACCTGGGGCGCAGGCAGTTCGCTGGCTTCGATCAAAAAGATCAACACCATTTATCTGGGCGACAACGGCGACACTAACACAGCTTATACCAACATCTGGCCCGCCAGTAAGAATCCGGCTGCCGATATTGCAGCGCGTCACGGCAAAGGCGGCAATTACTGGTATCTGGACGGTCATGTGGGATTTTTGACTCAGCAGGAAATCGTAAACCATCGTACCGTTTCCACGAGCGATGGCTACTGCATCAAAGGCGGCGCAGCCAATACCGACAGCAAGATGCACCCCGACTTCAAGCCTACTGAAGAATAAATATCAGCAGAAAGAAATTTTTGACAATGAAACGATTTTTTTTAATTCCCTTCATACTGCTGCTCAGTTTATGTTCCGGATATATCAAGGCTGATTTGGTGCATAATTTTTCCGACCAACGCTTTGACGGAACGCGGTATGAAGTATTGGGCAGTCAGCCATCGGCACTTAAAGAATTTACTGTGACTGTGCGGCTGGAAGGTTTCATTGTCAAAAACGGCACTTACGCCTGGGCGTTGCGCTGCGATGACCGACAGGGAAAAATGCAATGGGCATTTTACCGTGCAGGTTGGAATAATAATTTCGGTTTTTATCTCAACTGCACGCCCAAACCCGTTTTTGTGCATATGCCGTCGGGCATGATCGCCAACGGACTGCACAGTCTTGCCGCAGTTGTAACGCCTCAGGAGATAAAACTTTATTGCGATAACAAACTAATCAAAACCGAGCCGCTTGCAGCACGCAATTACCAATTTGCCACCCGCGACGGAGTAATTTTTGCCGGTGCGGCAGACAAAAACAAACAACATGGTTTTCACGGCAATATCGAACAGATACAATTTCTGGAACGCGCCCTTAGTGCCAAGCAGCTGGAATACTCGTTCGGAACTCCCCGCCGCCCCGCGATCCGCGTGCTGGGGATTCCTGCGGTTAAACTGCCGGAGCGCAGCAACCACGATTTCCCGCCCGAAAGCCGCCGCGATGAATTGACCACCATGCAGGTTGTCGATTGGCGCTTTGCCCCCGAAAGCAGTTATCAGGAGATTGCCCACAGCGTAAAAATGCTCAAAGAGTCAGGATTCGATACTCTCTTTGTCGGCGGCAGTTTCCGCTATTTATTTGCCGAAAAATACGGCGACCGCAACTGGTGGGCAGCAATGCCGTGGACCACATATAAGCAAACAGTTGGTTTGCTGAATAAAGCGTGTACTGAAAACAATTTGCCGCTGGTTATGCACCTGACTTGCAATCTGGCTCTGCTGCCGGATATAGAGCGGGAATTTGCCGATATGACCATGCGGGAGTTGAGTGATCCGGATAAAACAGTTGAATGGAAAAATTATTTCGGACTGCCGCTTTGCCCCAACAATCCTGATTTTGCTGAAAAATATCTTGCCCGGCTGCAGGAACTTTATGCGGCAGCGCCCGGTCTTGATGGTCTGATGATTGATGAAATCGCCTACGGTCCGGGGTACACCGCCTGCGGCTGTAAGTATTGCCGGGAAAAATTTCTGGCTGCTTATGCCGATAAAATGCCCGATCCGACAGATAAAAGCGTATGGCACAAATTCAGCAGCAAACTTTTCCGCCAATGGGTGATTTTCCGCTGCGATTCGGTTCGGCAAAATCTGCAACGGCTGGAAAATCTGGTAAAATCGCAAGGCGGCAAACAGTTTTTCACTAATTGCAATTACAATCCCTCCGAGGCTCATTTTGCCTTGCTGCACGGAGTAAACCCGTTGCGTACCGGCGGCGAATTACTCTTTTATGAGTGCGAACCGTGCCACCCGTGGGATTATCGGCGGGCGATTGCCGAAGGTAAATACTTCCAGTCCCAACAGCGGGAACTGCTGCTGCACGGCTATGCTTCGAGCGTTTCGCAAGCCTATTATCAGCAGCTGCTGGCTTCGGTGATGAACTGGGGTTATCAGCAATGGACGGAATTCAACAATTTTTCTTTTCATCCGGTAAATTGGTTCAGCTTCTGGAAACCGCTTAATTACGGCAGGAAATCCGTGGCAAAAATCGCGCTGGTGATTGCTCCCGAAGATAACACCGTCAGCGATTACAACAACAAAAACGGCAATGTGGTCAAAGAATATTACGGCTGGGCGCAGGCGCTTACCGAAGCACATATTCCTTTTGAAGTTATCCAAACCGGACATATTAAAGAAGCCGGCAAATCTTTTGAAACCCTGATCCTGCCCAACACAATGGCTTGGCGCGATGAACACATTGCTGATTTGCAGAATTTTCTCCGTCACGGCGGAAAAATAATTGCCACAGGCAAAAGTTTTTCGCTGACCGAAGCAGGTGACACCCGTCCGGCGGTCAAATTTCAGGGCAATATCCAAATAATCAATAAATTTATCGGCGAAAAATATGCTGTATCCCGAATCGGCGGCGGCTGGTACGGCAACGGCGCCACTTGGTTCGACGACCGCGATCCTGCCGCCAAACGCGAAATGTTGAATTTGATTCCCGCAAGCAGCAAATCGGTACTGAAAACCGGCTTGCCTCAGGATGTAATCGTAAACATCTATCAGCAGGAATATAAAAATTACCGCGGCAAAGTTATCAAACTTTTAAATCTTACCGGTACGCGAACTCAGGGCGGTGTAGCTGTACCGGGCAATCAGAATTATGAATTTATCAATTATCCGACTATTGAAAAGGATTGTTCAATAACGATCCAGAGTGCGGAAAAAATTACCGATGTTTATATGATCTCACCTGATTTCAACGAAATCGTGACCTGCAACTTTACAACTTCGGGTAAAAACACCTACACCATAAATTTTCCGCTGCTGGCACGCTACAGTATCATTTACTGTGCGATACAAAACGATTTGGTCAAGGCGTTGGCTCCGCAAGCCGAATTCACCGGCAGCAAGCCTGAAATATTGCCCTTCGATTTCCGTTACATAAGCGTCAGATAAACACTTTTGAACTGCTTTTTTGCCTTCAAGCAAAAATAATTCTGCACTTGATTTTACGGTAGAAATCAAAAAAATGGGGGTGTTGCAAAACTCTGAATAGTTTTGCAACACTTTTTTTTGTAGTAATTAAGCTCAAATATGTAACATATCCGGTTATTCTGCGTTATATTTTTGCATTTTCTCATAAATTTGCTTTGAGGGGCAGCTGTTGGCATCATTATAAATGCGCTTCAAGACT
>SUWJ01000034.1 GCA_015061545.1 Lentisphaerota bacterium
GCCCGATCGGGGGCGCCGGATTGGCCGCTCCGGCCGGGATCTGCAAACGAATCAATCCCGTAACCTTCTTTGCCATAGTAACTCCTGTTTTCCACCCGGAGTGGTACGAAGTGACAGGTCCTCTCCCACGCCGGATTTACTGATTTAATTAAACAAAGTTCCGAATACAGCTCAAGTTCAAACTTCAGCTGCTTCGACCTGCCAGAACTCCAATTCTGCCGGGGTCTTACGGTCGAAGATAACCACTTCGATCGTCAAACGCTGCCGCTCGTCATCAACTGCGGCAATCGTTCCTTCAAACCCTTCAAAAGCGCCCTCGGTGATAACCACCCGGTCGCCGACTTTCCACATCTTGCGCGGCGCTGCAACTGCATTGACCTCCGGCCCCATCGGCGGAGGAAACGCCAAAAGTTCACTCTCCGAAAGCGGAAGCGGATGCTCGCCGCCCATAAAGGAGATGACTCCCTGAATATTCTTGATAAAATACCAGGCACGTTCATCGATCGTGCCGTCTTCCCGGTAAAGATCCATACGGACAAACACATATCCGGGGTAAATCTTGCGATCAACCGTCTTGCGGCGGCCCTGCTTGACATCAGACACTTCGCCGGTCGGGATACATACTTCGTAGACCGGAACCGAATCTTCAAGCTGCAGCTGACGGTTCAGCGTATCACGAACCTTGTTCTCCTGATTGGAGAGCACTTGCAAGGTGTACCACTGACCTTGTATTTTTTCTGCTTCAGACATTTCCACCTTGCTCCCGCTTAAAAATTAGTCAACAGCCGGATAAAACCCTGGCTGACATAGTCGATCGCCGCAACAAATACCGCCAGAACCGCGATCATGAACAATACCAGAAGAGTCGACTCAAAGACACTCGCCCGATCAGGCCAAGTACATTTACCCAATTCGGCGATAGTCCCGCTCACAAATTGGCGGACCTTGCTCATTACTCCAGTTTTCATAATTCCTGCTTTGGATATTCAGTTCCGGCGCTTCGCGCCATAAAATTGTTACAAAAAAAATGGCAGGAGCGGCGAGGCTCGAACTCACGACCTGCGGTTTTGGAGACCGCTGCTCTACCAACTGAGCTACACTCCTGCACCAAGATACTTGAAAAAGCTATACCTTAGCGGGTTTCACGATGAAGAGTATGCTTGCGATCAAACTTGCAGTACTTCATCTTTTCCAGACGACCCGGAGTATTGCGCTTTTCTTTGGTCGTAGTATAATTACGACGCTTGCACTCCGTGCATTCCATTATTACCAATTCACGCATTTTTCAAAACCTTGCGTTAAACTCTCCACAAATTTGCCGTCCACCCCATAGGGGCAAGGCGGCAGATTTATGAAACAACCCAGACCCGCAACCGCGGATCTGGGAATTGAGTCGTCAAATCAAATTATTCAACAACATCCGACACACGGCCGCTGGCCACGGTGTGACCACCTTCGCGGATAGCGAAGCGCAGACCTTTTTCCATAGCGATCGGCGCGATCAGTTCAACGCTGATCGAAACGTTGTCGCCAGGCATGACCATTTCGGTACCTTCGGGCAGGCTGATGGAGCCGGTCACGTCAGTGGTACGGAAATAGAACTGAGGACGATAGTTGTTGAAGAACGGGGTGTGACGGCCACCTTCTTCCTTGGTCAACACATAGATCTCACCGGAGAACTTGGTGTGAGGAGTAATGGTGCCGGGCTTGGCCAGAACCTGACCGCGCTTCACATCTTCTTTCTTGGTACCACGGAGCAAGCAACCGACATTATCACCGGCTTCGCCCTGATCCAAGAGCTTACGGAACATTTCAACACCGGTAACGGTGGTCTTGGTGGTGTCATGGATACCGACGATTTCGACTTCGTCGTTGACTTTGATCACACCGCGTTCGATACGACCAGTCACCACAGTACCACGACCTTCAATGCTGAACACGTCTTCGATCGGCATCAGGAAGTCCTGATCGACGGAACGGGCAGGCTGCGGGATGTAAGCGTCAACAGCTTCCATCAGAGCCAGAATGGGTTCAGCAGCGGGGCTGTCGGGATCGCCTTCGGCTTCAACAGCCTTCAGAGCGGAACCGCGGATGATCGGAATATCATCGCCGGGGAAATCGTAGCTGCTCAGAAGTTCGCGGACTTCCATTTCCACGAGTTCCAGCAGTTCGGGGTCATCGAGCTGGTCGCACTTGTTCAGGAAGACCACCAGAGCGGGCACACCCACCTGACGGGCCAGCAGAACGTGTTCACGAGTCTGAGCCATCGGGCCGTCGGTAGCGGCGATCACAAGGATACCACCGTCCATCTGAGCAGCACCGGTGATCATGTTCTTAACATAGTCAGCGTGTCCGGGGCAGTCAACGTGAGCATAGTGACGGTTGCTGGTTTCATATTCAACGTGCGAAGTGTTGATGGTGATACCACGTTCGCGTTCTTCGGGAGCATTGTCGATATCGGCGTAGTTCATGATCGCGCCAGTACCGAACTTGCGGTTCAGAACCATGGTGATAGCGGCGGTAAGAGTGGTCTTACCGTGGTCAACGTGACCGATGGTACCGATGTTACAATGCGGCTTTGTTCTTTCAAATTTTTCTTTAGCCATTTTTTCCTCCGGATTTGCCGTTAGAGTTTATAACTTCTTTTATTAATTGACTGATTCAAGTCTCTTTTTGAATAATGGAGCCTACAATCGGACTTGAACCGATGACCTCGTCCTTACCAAGGACGTGCTCTACCGACTGAGCTATGTAGGCTTGAAAACCTATCGCCAACATCAAAACAAAAATGTTGACAAGAGCATAATATAAACTTCCGCATCCCATTTGTCAAATCCGGGACGAGAAAAAATTCGATTTTTTGGTACTCGAGGGGGGACTTGAACCCCCAAGGATTGCTCCATACGGACCTCAACCGTACGCGTCTGCCAGTTCCGCCACCCGAGCATACCATTGGGCTGCTGCAAACATCTTCTGTTTGAAACGTGCCCTTAATGTATCACGTTCTGAAAAAAAAGCAAGTTTATTTTGATTTTTTTTATCTTTTTTTCTGCAATATGCCGTTTTCGGGATCAACAACACAACAGTTTCGGCTTTTTTTTGATTCAGCGCTTGACAGAATGCCATTCTGGGGTTCTATTTATATATTGTCTTTTTTCGCAAATAATAATTTAAAGTATTAGGAGAGTTTTTATGTATCTCGGACGAATTGTTGCAATCGGTCTTACCCCTGAAGGCAATGCCGCCGCCATGTACCGTGTTTCCAGCCGCAGCTTCCCCAACCGCGAAGCGGTCAAAACCGCTGCGGGGATCGCTATTGTGCCCAAGGCAGGTTTTGAAAACGATCTGCGTAAGAATCCCTATATTGCCTACAACTGCCTGCGCACCGCGGGCAAATATGTATTGACCTCCAACGGCTCGCAAACCGATCCGATCATCGAAAAGATCGCTATGGGTATGCCGCTGCGGGATGCCTTTTCCATGGGGCTGCTGGCAATGGATTACGAAAAAGATTCCCTTGACACCCCCCGTATCGTTGCCGCGATCGGCGATGGCGACACCACGGGCTACCTGGGGATTGTCCGCAAAAATGCGTTGCTGGTGCGCGAATTCCAGCTGCAGCCCGGACAGTTGTTCTACATTTCGACCTACGAATGCAATTTCCCCTGCGACTGCTTTACCGATGACAAGTTTGATGCCGTCGATGCCGCGTCCGCCTGTCAGTATGTTATCAACGGCGGTGTCTTTGAGGATTTCACCAATCCGGTAACGGCTGCGTGCGCAGTCTGGAAAAACGGTCAGCTTGATGTAGCGACCATGGACGCCTGAGGGAACAGTATTGCTCATGCAGCCTGATGAGATCCTTGCGGGTTTGAATCCCGAACAACGCCGCGCCGCCAGTACCGTTGAAGGACCGGTACTGGTTCTGGCGGGAGCCGGAACCGGCAAGACCCGTGTCATTACCTATCGAATCGCCTATATGCTGGCAAGCGGGATCGCGCCTGAACATATTCTGGGCATGACCTTTACCAACAAAGCGGCGGCGGAGATGAAAGAGCGTCTGGCCGAACTTTGCGGGGCCGAAGCTGCCGCCAAAGTTACGCTGGGTACGTTCCACGCCTTTGCCGGGCGGCTGCTGCGCAGCGAAATCAAGGTGTTCGGCTTTCTGCCCAACTTTACCATTGCCGATGACAGCGATCAGAAATCGCTGATAAAACAGGCTGCCGCCGCTTGCGGCATCACCCGCGACGAAGTTAATGTGCCTTATGCTGCCAATTACATTTCGCGCTGCAAAAACGCCATGCTTTCGCCGGAAGAGGCAATGCAATGTGCCACAACTGCCGATGCGGTGTATGCGGAAATTTACAACAAATATCAAACCCAGCTGCTTTTGCAGAATATGCTGGATTTTGACGATATGCTCTTTTACGCCCACCGTTTGCTGCGGGATTACCCCGAAGTACGCGAACGCTGCCAGGAGCGCTATCAGTATTTGCTGGTCGATGAGTATCAGGATACCAACGCCGTACAGTTTGAAATGATCAAGCTGCTGGCGGGAGAGCGGCAGAATCTCTGCGTGGTGGGCGATGACGACCAGAGTATTTACGGCTGGCGCGGTGCCGATGCAGGTAATATCCTGAAATTCACCGATCACTTTCCCCGCGCCCGCCAGCAGGAGATCAAGCTGGAGCAGAATTACCGCTCCACCAACAACATCCTCAAGGCCGCCAACGCCGCCATCGCGGGGGGCTACGCCCGCAAAGAAAAAAATCTCTGGAGCGACTTCGGCGATGGCGAACTTATTACGGTTGCCGGGTGTGAAAATGCTGAAGGCGAAGCAGATTTTATTGCTTCTTACATAACGCAGTTTCTGGATGAACACCGCGAATACAAATACTCGGACTGCGCGATTCTTTACCGCTCAAATTATCTGTCGCGTCAGCTGGAACAGACATTGCGCACCCGCTCAATACCTTACCAGCTGGTCGGCGGGCAGGAGTTTTATCAGCGCAGCGAAGTGAAAGATGCCGTCAGCTACCTGCGGCTGGCCGCCAATCCGCGGGAAGATCAGGCGCTGCTGCGTATTCTGGGCAATCCGCCCCGCGGGCTGGGCAGCAAAGCGGTGGAAAAGCTCAAAGAGATGCGGCTGAACGGAACTAAGAGTATGCTTGAAGCACTGGGCAGCGAAGAGTTTCAGAGTGTCTGCTCCGCCAAAGGCAAAGCCGCAGCCCAGGCGCTTTTTGATACAGTTAAAAAGTATCGCGGTTTGTTCAACGTCCCCGGGGAACTGGCAGCCAAGACCAAAGCGTATCTATTTGAAACCGGCTTTCTGGATGGCTTGCAGAAGGTGTACAAAGATATTGAAGATGCCACCAAACGGCGGGAAAATGTGGATGAATTTATCAATGCGGTTGCTCAGTTTGAAAGCCGCCAGAGCGAAGAACCCACCTTGCAGGATTTTCTGGAAAAATTTGCCCTGCTGGAAGAAAACGACCGTACTGCGGATGAGTCGGAAAATGGCGACGGGGTGATCCTTTCGACCATTCACGCCTCCAAAGGGCTGGAATTTCCGCTGGTATTTCTGGTGGCGATGGAGCGGAAAATATTCCCCAACGAGCGGGCTTTGGAAGAAGATTCGCTGGATGAAGAACTGCGGCTCTTCTATGTGGCGCTGACTCGCGCCAAGCGTTATCTGGTGATAAGTTACGCCCGCGAGCGCTTCCGCTACGGCAAGACCGAACGGGCGATCCCGTCGGATTTTCTCTACCGGCTGCCGGAGGATCTGACCGATCAGGGCGATGATTACGAATTTATCCAATCAATGAGTACCGAGGATATCAACGAAGGATTTGCCAAAATTTTTGAGTTGCTCAAGTAGCGATAAAAAAATTTAACGTTATATTATATATATTGTTAATATGTACGCAAACTCCAATAAGTTTAAGGATTTGAATTATGAGACTTACAGATGATGTAGCCGCCGCATTGCAAAATTGTGTGGAAACGCTGGGATCGATCGCGGAACTCTCCCGCCGGACCGGGGTGAGGATCGAACTGCTGAGCCGCTATCTCGATCGGCAGACCAAGTCGATCAATCAGGATACATGGGGGCAGCTCTACCCGCTGATCAAGCCGTATTTGAATATGCAGAACCATAATTCAGATATGCCCAAGATCATCGGCTCTCACGCCCGCATGCACCACGATCTGGTTAGTTTGACCTGCGATGAAAAGATCCTGCTGGATGCGTTCGGGGCGCTGCCGCCTGAACAACAGCAGAAATTTCTGGCGGAACTGCTGGAACGCGCCGAAGCGGAATTGGCATCTAAACGCAACAATATGTAAGCAGTCAGGAGGAAACGATCATGTTTTCTTTGCGGCAAAAAAAAGTGTTTGGCACAATGGCGCTGCTGCTGGCGGGCTTTTCGCTGCTGACTGCAGCAGAATTGAAGATCGCCACGGTGAATCTGGAAAAACTGTTTCGGGAATACTATAAAACAGCGATAATCGAGCAGGATTTGGCAGAACAGGGCAAAGTCTACCGCAACTACATTGCCCGTCAGGCGGAAATGCTGGGCAAAGACGAAGCCGAATACCGCCGCCAGCGCGACAGTTCAATGAATGTGGCGCTGACCGCCGCCGAACGGGAAAAGCGCTCCAACGCTGCGGATGTATTGGAAAAATCGCTGCGCAGCCGTCGTGCGGAGCTGGAGCAATACGCCGCTGACCGCGCCAAAGCGTTGCAGGAAATGGCGGTTAAAGAACGCGCCAAAGTGGTGGAAGAAATCAAAAATGAGATCCGCCGCCGTGCTGCGATAGAAGGTTATGCTATGGTGCTGGATATTTCGGGCGCCAGCATGAATGAAACTGCAATCGTGATCTACAGTATTGAAAAACTGGATATTACCGGAAAGGTGCTGACCGAACTGAACCGCGGCGCCAAAACTTCTGCGGCAAAAGCCAAGTCGGACACCACTCAGGCAACCCCAACTGCCCCAACGGATAAATAAAAATCAAATCCATCGAAAAAAGGAGTATAAATAATATGAAAACTCTTACCGCTGCTGCTGTCGCAGAATTGGTCAACGGCACATTGATCGGAGATGCAGAAAAAGTGACCAACGGCGTTGCCGGAGTCAAGGATGCCACCGCCGAAAAAATCTCTTTTGTCGGCAGCAAAAAATATCAGCATCAGCTGGAAACCACCGCAGCCGGAATCGTGCTTATCAACGAAGATATGGCCAACGCCCCGCTGAACGGCCGCAGCTTTGTAGTTTGCAGCAATGTGGATGCGGCGTTTGCCAAAGTGTTGGAATTTTTTGCGCCGGAACCGGTGGTCTACGCTCCCGGGATCCACCCCGCCGCCTCAGTAGATCCTACCGCCAAAATCGGCAAAGATGTACATATCGGAGCCTGCGCAGTAATTGACCGCGGCGCGGAAATCGGCGATAACACCGTAATCATGCCCGGCGCGTACATCGGCGTGGATGCCAAAGTCGGCAGCGATTGCTACATTGCGCCCAACGCGGTGGTGATGTTCCGCTGCGTGCTGGGCAACAAAGTTATCATTCACCCGGGAGTGGTTATCGGCGGCGACGGTTTCGGCTTTATTCCCGGTCCGCAGGGATTGATCAAAGTTCCGCAGACGGGGATTGTGGAAATCGGTAACGATGTGGAAATCGGAGCCAACACCACCATCGACCGTGCCCGTTTCGGCAAAACCAGAATCAAGGATAATGTTAAGATCGACAATCAGGTGATGGTGGCGCACAATGTGGAAATCGGCGAAAGTTCGATCCTGGTGGCGCAGTGCGGTATCGCCGGATCGGCAGAGATCGGTCGGGGCGTGATTCTGGCAGCCAAAGCAGGGATCAACGGTCATATCACCATCGGCGACGGCGCACAGGTGGCAGGTACTTCGGGCGTGGTAAAGAGTCTGCCCGCAGGCGCTATAGCTATCGGTACTCCTGCCGAAAGCCAGCGCGAATTCATGGCGCGGTTGATGCTGCCCAAGAAGGTGGAAAAGCTGCAGGCTAAGATCGAAGCATTGACCGCCGAAATCGAAAAGCTCAAGCAAGACTGACTCAAGCGGTTCATCGGCTTGATCAATTTGGAATAGCTTTAACCGACAGAAAAATCTCGATATATGTACCCCCACCTCCTGAAAGCTGTAAAAGTTGCTATATTATTTTCGGCAGTATCGCTTTCAGGAGCGGACTCCGCTTCAGAAAATCTGCCGCAGAATCTTTTGGACCGTGCCCGCTCGGGCGATGTCCAGGCGCAGCTGGAAGCGGGGTTTTCTTTTTACCGGCAGAATCAACCGATCAAAGCTGCATACTGGTTTGCAGCGGCAGCCAGAGCCGGTTCAACGGCAGCGCAGTACAATCTGGGGCGCTGTTATATGGAAGGTTACGGGGTAAAAAAAGATCTGCATCAGGCATGGGAGTATTTTCAGCAAGCTGCGAACCAAAAGCTGCCCGAAGCGGAACTGATGCTGGCAAAACTCTATTTAAGCGGAATAGCCGCCAATCCGGATGCGGTTCCGCCCCGCGCCGCAATAGCTGCCGATGAAGCGGCGGGAGTCAGGCTCCTGGAAAAGCTGTCACAGGCAAAATTTACCGAAGCAAATATAGTTTACGCCGGGTATCTTATCAGCCGCCGCAAGACGCCCTCCCCCGAAAAGGTCATCGAACTTCTTGATGCAGCGGTTCAAGCCAACTCAACAGCGGGCGAAATCATGCTGGCAGATTTTCTGTTGAGCCGCAAAGATAAGTTCCGCGACGAAAAACGCGCCCGCAAACTTTTGGAAAAAGCAGCTTCCCAAAGCAACGAAGCCAAGGTCAAACTTGCCTTCGCCATCGAAAATGGATTTGGTGCCGCACCCGATCTGCAGCAGGCAGGAGCATTGTACGAAGCGGCACTCAAAGAAAAATTTTCGCCGCTGGCTGCGCTGCAGCTTGCCAATTATGTTCTGACCGGGCGCGGCGGGATCACTCAGGATATACCGTATGCCGTGGAGCTTTACACCCGCGCCGCCGAAGCCGGATTGCCGGAAGCCATCTATCAGCTGGGCGAATGCAGCCGCCTTGGACTGGGGATGAAGCAGGATGCTGATGCTGCGTTCAAATACTTTTTTCAATCGGCACAGAAAAATTATGCCCCGGCTCAGTTCGCCACCGCCGAAGCTCTGGCAGCGGGTGCCGGTACGCCGCAAGATCAGGCAGCAGCATTTTACTGGTACAATCAGGCGGCAGTCAATTATGAGCCGCGGGCGCTGCTGGAAACGGGCAAGCGATGTTTGTACGGCACAGGCACCGCACCTGACCCGGCGCGGGCGGTGATTTATCTGGAACAGGCGCTTGCCAACGGCATGAACGAAGCAGCTTTGCTGTTGCCCGAAGCCCGAAAACGTGCGGCAAAGAGTTCGATTCTGCCCCGCGAACTGCCTGAATTCAAATTAAGACCTAACAAGCAATAAGTCGTGGAAAGCGAGGATTAAATTTTATGCGAAAATTATTTTTTTTAACTGTACTTTTTATAACCGCAGCAAGTGTTCCGGCAGCACCGCTGCCGCTGGCCGACCCGTTTATTCTGCTGCACGAAGGCACCTATTATGCCTATGGGACCCACGCCAATAACGGAATAGAAGTTTACACGTCAAAAGATTTGATCAACTGGCAATATGCGGCGCTGGCGCTGAAAAAAGGCGATGTATGGGGGAAAAAATGGTTTTGGGCGCCTGAAGTTTATAAAACTGCGGATGGCGGATTTCTTATGTACTACTCCGCCGAAGAGCATATCTGCGCCGCCCGTTCCACTTCGCCGCTGGGACCATTTACCCAAAAGGTTAAAAAGCCCATGTACACCCAAGGCAAAGCTATTGACCACACACTATTTATAGATACCGACGGCAAAGCAAGAATTTATTTTTCCCGCTTTATGCGCGGCTTGGAAATCTGGACCGCCGAAGTGGAAAGCGATCTGGTCACAATCAAGGAATCAACCCTTAAATTGTGCATAAAGCCGCAACAGCCATGGGAGCGCAAACAAGGCAGCGTGAACGAAGGCGCTTTCGTACTCAAACATAACGGGAAATATTATCTGACCTATTCCGGCAATGGTTATACCAGTCAACTGTACGGTATCGGCTGCGCAGTTGCCGACTCCCCGGAAGGACCGTGGCGGAAGGATGAACGCAATCCGCTGCTGCAAAAACCGGGCACGCTGAACGGCACCGGTCATCACTCTTTTTTCACTGATATCAACGGCAGGTTGAAAGTGGCATTTCACGCCCATCGGGACGAAAAAAATATCCATCCCCGCGCCATGTATATAACTGATGCGGAGTTTAAGGATGATAAATTGCATATAAGTAAGGACTACACCCCTGCCCGCTTGCAGAAATAAATGGGTAATGCCGCACAATTTTGGCGAATATCTGCAAAATAAATTTGATTTTTTGAGCTTGCAGCTGTAAATTAAAGGTAAATGATTCTGGTGTCTATAGCGGAGCAGCAACACACGTTCCCTTCCCGAACACGGTAGTTAAGAGCTCCAGCGGCGATGGTACTGCATATTTGAGTGCGGGAGAGTAGCACGATGCCAGTTTTTTTATTTCCCCCCGGGAGGATGAATTCTATTTAATTTTATCCTTGTCTGACTATAATTTCAAAAAATATACAGCCCGAAAATATATTATCTTCTGTATATGTATATAATATAGGGCGCATGACTGAAAAGCCAATTATTCTTATCTAATTTTTTTTTACACTTGCCTGCTATAGTTATGATTTGAAGGCGTTATCACAGCATCACAATTTTCTTCGGACTTCACGTGCGTGTGCCTCCGAAAGGAGTGCTGATGCAGTATAGCGTTTCCGTTTTTCAAATCTTTGCATGGTATGCAGAAGGGGTGATTGAACCAAACTCAACTTGTGTCACGGTGAAATTACACTCGAAGAAAAACGGATCTGAAAATATTTATTGATTTTTTTCGCTTGGGAAGCGCACTATCATATGCAGTACGCTGTTGCCCGAAGCGCAATTTTTTATACAATGCGGTAAATCGCTGGCAAAACGCAGCACATCGCCGCTTTGCAGAATCGTGGAACGCTCTCTTACACTCACGCTTACCTTGCCGCTGATAACAGTAACTATTTCTTCGCTGCCCGGATAGTGGGCGTCGGACGAAAGAACCGCTTTTTCGGCAAACGTTAAGTGATAAAATTCCAGTTTTCCCAGCAGATCTTTGCCGGAAAGCACTTTGATCGTCACTTCGCCGGATTGATTTTCGTGCAGCAGGGGTAAGTCGTTACTGCGCCCCACTTCAAAACATTTGAGAATCTCTTTTTTGCCCTGCAGCAGCAGATTCAGATCCACTTCCAGCGCCGTTGCGATTTTCCACAGCGTACCGATCGTGGGATTCACTTTGCCCGATTCCACCTGCGAAAGCATTGCTTTGGACACGCCGCAAATCTTTGCCAAATCTTCCAGCGACCAGTTCCGACTCAGGCGCTCCCGCTTGACATTGCTGCCCAAATCAGGCAATTCTACTTGACTTGTCTTGCTCATAACCCCACCATTTTATCTTTTTTGTTCGATATATTAAAAAATATTTAATTTATTTAACATTTAAATTTGAAATGCCGCTTTGCCGATGTATAATATAATAAACAATATTCAAAATAGCAAATTTTTTTATTCAGGGAGATTTGTATAATGGATAAAAAAACGCAACAGCTTACCAGCGATAACTACTCAGGAGTTTGCGCCGAAGTTCTTGATGCAGTAACGCAAGCCAATTTAAATTACGCCGAGAGTTACGGCAACGACTTTTGGACCGAACAGGCTTGTTCGCTGATAAGAGAAAAGTTTGAATGTGATTGCGAAGTGTTTTTTGTTTTTACCGGTACAGCGGCCAACGCGTTGACTCTGGCGCAAATATGCACGCCTTTTCACAGCGTGATCGCCGCTGACACCGCTCATATTGTAACCGATGAGTGCGGAGCGCCGGGCTTTTTTTCCGGCGGCAGCCAGATATTTACCGCACCGGCTGTACAGGGGAAACTTCCTGCGGAAGCAGTAGAATACTTTGTCAACAAGCGCTCCGATTTGCATTATCCCAAACCGCGGGCGGTCACGATCACCCAAAGTACCGAATGTGGAACTTGTTACACGGCAGCAGAGATCCGTTCAATTGCCGAACTGGCGTATAGTTACGATCTGTGTCTGCAAATGGATGGTGCCAGATTTGCCAATGCCCTGGCATCACAGAGATGTTCCCCGGCGGAATTATCGTGGAAAGCGGGAGTGGATGTTATGACTTTCGGCGGCAGTAAAAATGGCGGTATGCTGGGCGAAGCGTTGATCTTTTTCCGCAAAGATTTAGCTGCTGATTTCAGCTACCGCTGCAAACAATCGGGGCAGCTGGGCAGTAAATTACGCTTTATATCGTCACAATTTACCGGTCTGCTGCAAGATGATCTTTATTTGCGCAACGCTGCTCATGCCAATAATATGGCAAAAAAACTTGCCGTGAATCTGCAGCAGTTACCCGGAGTTAAACTGCTTTTCCCCGTGGAAGCCAATGCGGTATTTGCAGAAATTCCGAATCGGCTGGCCGAGTATCTGGAACAAACTGGTTGGCATTTTTATAACTTTATCGGCTCGGGCGGAGTCCGTTTTATGACTTCATGGAACACCACATCGGAAACAGTGGAAGCATTTTTAAGCGATTGCCGTCAGGGATTGAATCTTCCGGCATGAAATATTTACCATAAAAAACGCCCTGTTCACCAAACATTTTTATCGTGTGAACAGGGCATTTGACTGTTTTACCCAACTCTCAAACGGCAGCCATCGCGGGCGCAAATATTATTTAAGCAAATAGATTCTTCCCCGGAGATTACATTTTTCGTTAAAAGCGGAACAAAGCGCCAAGTTTTTTGCCCAGAATCGCGCTTGCCGCACCCAGCGTTGCTGCCATAAATATCATGGTCCATACCCCGAATGCGCTGGCGGTCACGCCCCCTGCTCCCAACACTTGAGACAGCTCAAAAATGGCTTTGGTTATCGGATAAAAAGCACTTTTCTGCACCAGAATAAGCGAGTCCGATACCTCCAGCATGGAAAAACTGAAAGCGAACAATCCCCCGATAAGCAAATTCGCCGCCAGCAGCGGTACCAATATTCTGCTGAAAACCCGCCAGCGGGATGCGCCTACGCTCAACGCGGCTTCTTCCAGCGCCACCGGCGTTTGCTCCAAACCCGAAGCCACTGCACGCACCACATAGGGAACCCGTCTTATAGCATAAGCTCCTGCCAGCAGCCACAGCGGAGAATTTACCGGGTCAAAAATTGCCGCCGTCCAGCTGAATTTGACCGTCATGCTCAAAAAACCGAACGCCATAACGATTCCCGGAATCGCCAGCGGCAGCATACTCAACAAATCAAAACACATTGCACAGCGTATCTTCCAGCGCACCACCAGCACCGCACAAAGCGTCCCTGCCGTCACCGCCAGTAACGTAGCTGCTATACTGTAACGCAGACTGTTGAATATACTGGGAACCACCAGCTTGTCACCCAGCGCATTCTGAAAGTTTGCCAGCGTCCAGCTGCCCGGAACTATGGTGTTGTAGTAATCGCCGCTGAATGCAATCAAAATCAGCGCCAGATGGGGCAATACTGCGCAAAAAGTTACCACCCCGAAAGCTATCCCCGGTAAAACTGACTTCCAGCCGGCCAGCGGACGGGCAAAACTCCCCGCGCTGCCTTTGACCGCCGATGACGCGCCGCCTGAACCCGCCAGACAGCGCCCCGCCAGATACAACAGCGACGAAGCGATCATCATTACCAGCACCAGCGCGTAGGGCATGGGATTACTTTCCAGCTCGCTCAAACCGTCAAAGACCTGCACCGGGGTAATCCGGGTAAAGCCGAACATCAGCGGAGTACCCAGCTCGGTGAAACTCCAAATCAGCACCAGACTGCCGCCGGCTAATATCCCCGGGCGGATCATGGGCAGAGTTATCTTGAAAAAGCGGCGGAAAAATCCTGCCCGCAAGTTCCGCGCCGCTTCCTGCAATGCCGGATCGCAGTTGGCAAGCGCCGCCGAAAGATTCAGATACAATATGGGATACAAATGGAGCGCCTCGATCAGCGCTACCGCGTAAAATTTACCGCTGCCGCTTAAAAAATCGATCCGTTCCAAGCCGCAATCACTCAAAATCGTATTCAGCACCCCGTAGTAGCCGAAGACCTGCTGAAACCCCAGCGCCCCCACAAACGGCGGCAATATCATCGGAGCTAAAATCAACGCATTCCAGAGATTTTTCCCCTTGAAATCGTAAGCATCAGCCAGCAGCGCCAGCGGCATTGCCAGCAAAAAAACCAGCGCGGTAGTCAGGATCGCCAGCATAAAACTGTTGATCAGACCGCCGCGGTAGATCGGGTTTTCCCACAACTCCACAATTATCTGCCACGAACAGCCTTCCGCGATCACCGTACCTACGGGCAGCAGCAGAAAGACGCCGAAAAACACTGCCAGCACCGCCGCGCAGCTTATCCGCCAAACTTTTATCCACATAACAAGTTCTCCTGAGCTGTAAAAATTCTTCACTCATAAAATGCCGTATTTTATCAGAAATGCAAATTTTTTCCAACTTAAAACAGGATTTTCTTTTTCCTGCTGGGTTCCTGCTTGCCGGCAGCGTTGTTTATACAAGCGATCGTTTGCGGCCATATCTTTCCCGCGCAGCCCCGCTTCGGGAAAAACTGATAAAAAAAGGACGGAGAAAAACTTTCGCCTGATCGTTATACCACGGGCGGGGCAATGCTCAACTTTTATGCCTTCTTTTCTGCAACATCAAGCCCTGACGACTTCTATGCCGTCGGGAACCGTTATTTGCGGTTCACTCCCTGCCCGGAGCGAAACTTTTACCAAGCCCAAAGGTGTGGGGAATGTTCCTTCGGCAAACTCCAGACCGCACAGATCAGGCGTAAAGCTGATCTTTTTGCAGCCGCAATCCAATACCCTTAACCCCAATATGTTCTGCATACACCAGCTGACCGGTCCCGCCGCCCAGCCGTGGCACAAACTGTGCCGCAGCCCCTTATAGCAATATCCGCCGAAATCAGCGTGGATATTCTTCCGTCCCGCCATCGGCATTTCATCAACTCCGGTGGGATTATCTTCGCACCACGCCAGATCAAAATCCTCCCAGAAACTCGTTGCGTGCATATCCAGCATTCCGCCCCAGTACGTCTTGACCAGTTCCAGCGCCGCAGCATTATTTTTTGCACTCAGCACATAGCCGCCCAGAAAGGTGGATATCCGCTTGAACGGTTCATTTTCCAATACATCGCTCCGATCTGCCAACCCTGCCAGATGCTGCAGCGCCGCCGCGCCCTTGTTGGTGCCGGGATGAGGCACCTGCAGCTTGAGATTGCTCAAAGCAGCTTCGATTTCCGCCGTATCCAGCTGCCAATGTTTATACATATTGCAGCTGGCTTCCAGCGCCAGACTCAGCAAGCCGTGCAAACCGGCGTTGACTTCTTCAGGTACATCGCTGCTGGGCCAATCTAGAAAGGCATAACCTTCAAAATGAACAGTTCCGTCCGGCGCGATCATTTTCAGATAACGCGCGGTGGCGTCAAGTACAAATTCTTTATATTTGTTCAGCAAGCTCTCATCGCCGCTGTATAACCACAAATCGAAAATCACTTTCAGCATCCACATCGAATAACTGACGTGACCGTTGATAAACTTGCCTTGCTGAGTATGTTTGCACAACTGCTCAACAGTTTTTTCCATGGGCGGAATCGCCCCGTACACCGACAATATTGCCAGCACTTCCGGGTGCATATCGCCGCCCCACAGCAGTCGGTCGCGTTTGATGCCGTCCAGCACATAATCCTGAATACAGCAGCTTACAGTATGGACTGCCGTGTTGAATACAGCATTCAACCGTTCGTCGCTGCTGGTAAAATAGCCCAGCTGCTTATAAGGATGAACTTCGGCAATTGCGCACAAGTTCACCAGCTTCAGCGTACCTTCCGCTACATCCAGCCGCACAAAACGGAATCCGGTATTGCCGAAGTCAATACTGGCAAGCTGGCAGAGCGTCAGCTCAACATCGTGTATGGCGTGATCCCGTGTCGGTTCGCTGCAGGCTTCCGCCACCGATTCGCCGAAGCGCAGCCGCACGCGGCACGGTGTCATAATATTGGTAACGATCCGCACGCCGCCGGAAAGTTCCATCCCGAAATCCAGCAGCAGAAATCCGCCCTTTTCCACCGTACAAACTGCAAAATCGCTGTAAGTGAAATTACGGATCACCTTGTTGCCGACCAGAATCTGCTGATCGCTGCATTTGTCGGCAGCTATCACCCGACTGCAGCTGACTATATACCGCTGCAACGGATAAAGTTCCGCATTATCCGCCAGCGCTTTCAACTGATTATTTTCTGAATTTATCATTTTTATTTTTGTAAATCAACATTTGCGGTATATATTTTATTGTCTTTGTTAATATTATACTGACAAATTTTTTAAAAACTTGAATAAAACCGTATTTAATTAGCACAATATGGCAAATTATCAACCCAAAGAGGTTCAAGTCCTGAATTTTGAACTGTGCGGCGGAAAAGTCAACCTGCCATTGACCGTCCGACTGCAGGAGTACCCGGGCGTAAGTGACTTATGGCATTCGCACGAGGACTTTGCAGAATTGGTTATTATTACCAACGGCAAAGTGATCAATGAACTGCAGGACGGCACGGCGCTGCCGATGCAGTCGGGCGATACAATGATTATGTATCCGGGGTGTATTCACCGCTACAACCGCATCCGTCAGCTGCGGCACTACAATGTATTGTTCGCGCCTCAACTGATGGACTCTTTCTTAAATAAAGCGGGCAACTTGAGTATGCCGCAATTGGCGCAAAACCGGCAGGGTGTTTCAGGGATTCTGCATCTGAACGAAAAGGAGCAGCTTGCCGCTATCAGCATACTGGAAAAAATGCGGCAGGAAAAACTCAACTTTTCCCCCGGACACGAAGGCGCCATGCTTGCCCATTTCTATTTATTGCTGATCCACGTTATGCGTCACGCCAAGATCCGTTCCGACAAAGTGAACTCGGCAACCTTCCGCATCAGCCAGACGATACGGTATATGGAACACAATTCCGATCAACCCCTTTCGCTGCAGCAGCTCTGTAATTATGTACATATGTCCGAAAGCAGCTTCCGCCACCATTTCCGCCACCTGACCGGTTTGTCGCCCATTGATTACCTGATAAAACTGCGGCTGCGGCGGTCAGCTTTGATGATGTTTCACAGCGATCAGCCCATCTCCAACATTGCGCTGATCGCAGGTTTTTCCGACGGCAACTACTTTGCCCGTAAATTCAAACAGATCTTTCAGGTTTCGCCCCGTGATTTCCGAATGCAGTGCGCCAGCGGCAAGCGGGATATCTTTCAGGAACTGGATAAACTTCAGCTGCCCAATATCGGCTGAATCGCAACGAAAATATGCCTACATATCATATACAACATTTTATAAAGGACAATCAATATGCTGACTGTTGAATTAACTCCCCCCGTGAGCATGGAACTGCTGACCCGATACGACTTTTTTGAACTCTACGAGCTGGATGGCGGCGGCAGGTTTATCATGCGCGAACTTTTCGGCACCTTGGAAGACTCCGTAATTGCCGACACTTTGCTGAACACACCGCTTATGGATGAATTCGGCGGCCTGGATGCCATTGATTTCGGCAAGTTTGAAAAATGGCGCACCATCGAAAAAAGCTGCTGGATCAACCGTTGCTACTTTATTATTCCGCTGGCAAAAAAGGCTTTTGTCGATCAGGATAAAACTCTGGCGCGGCGCGTATTGCAAATCATGCTCAACTTTGGACGCAACTACCCTGCCCCCGATGATCTGCCGGCGCATTGGCAGCGGGTCACCCGCCGTATGACCGAAGACTACAACAGCAAAACTGCCGAAGCAATCGCCGTGGACGAAACCAACGTGGAATATATCTGGTACGATATGCAAGTAGCGCAGCGGCTGATAAGTTTTATGTACGCAGCATTTTTTATCCGCGATTTGCTCCCCGCGCAGACTCAGGAGCTGGCGGAATTGAGCTGCCTGTTGAAAAAACACGCCAGAACTATCGCCGATCAGGAAGCGCTCCGCACCTCTGAACTCGACAATCACCAGAGTCTGCGCGCCATTGCGCTTTACTGGGCGCTGCCGCTGCTGAAAAATGATGCAGATTACTCCATTATCCACCGACGCGCCTTCGATCTTTGCTGCTGGCATATTCTCAACGAATTTCTTGCCCCCAGCGGCGCATTGTTTGAAAATTCGCCTTCTTACCACGCCTTTGTGCTGTGGCACGCACGGGATTTCATTGCCATTGCCAACCGTCGCGACGAAGCAATACCGCCTGAGGTAACAACACGGTTTGAAGCCGCCAAACAAGCGCTTTTTGCCTACCGCCGTCCCGACGGCATGGCGCTGACGATCAACGACTCCTATCAATACGATGCTTCGCCGCTGGCGGAATCGCTGGGCGGGATCAAATCCAGTTGCTCCGCCATGCAGGTGCTGAAACCGGGGGGACTGGCGGCAGGTCAGTTGGGCGATTGCTACGCGGCAATGGATGTATCGAATTTCACCGGCGAATTTTCCCACTATCACGGCGGCAAAAACTCGGTGGTGGTAATGTGGAAAAAGGAAGCGTTTATCGAAGAATGCGGTTGCCCCAGCTACGATGCTGAAGAGTTCACCAGCTGCCGCCGTTCGGACTGGCACACCACGCTGCTGGTGGATAATATTGGCGACACCCACGCTTACGGTATGTACGGTTTTGACCGCTGGCCGGAACTGGATTACGCCGACAGCTGGCAGCAGAATCCTGACTCAAGCTGCAGCTTCAGCTCCACCTTGAGCAGCAACAACTCTTCCTGGCAAGCAATAAAGTGGCGTCGGTTACTTACGCTGCGCACCGATGGAGTACAACTGCTTGACACCGTGGAAAACGGCACATCGGCAACTCATATTTACACCTTGCTGATCAATCTGGCACCGGGAGTGGAAATTGAATCAATTTCCCCGACCCGATGGCAGCTGAAAAAATGCGGATACACTTGCAGCATGGAATTGACCTGCGGTACCGCGCCCCGATCAGTACGGATCAGAGAGATCAAAAACTGTCAGCAGCGTTTCCCCCGCAAGATGCAGCAGCTGCAAATCGAATTTTCCCCGTCAATTGCCCTGCAAAGCACTCTGACCCTGAAATTTTGAATGAAAAAAACATTTTTAAGATTAAAATTGCATAATAGTTGTAAATGCAACTTGTATTTGAGAAAAAAAATGCTATCTTTCTGTGAAACAAGGGACTTTTATTTATTTTAAATAAACAAGGGGTACAATTATGGCTGTAGTATATGTAGATGTGATACCGCCGGTCAAGCCGACCGCCAAAGCCAGCACCACGGCAGTCACCAATAAAAATGTTACCGTTACAGCAACATTCAGCTCGGACAGCAAAGTCAAACAGTATTCGCTGGATAATAAAAATTGGAAAACCTACACCGGCGCGGTTGTCATGGCTAAAAACGGCACCGTCTATTTCCGGGCTGCCGATGCAGCGGGGAACTATTCACAAGTGACCGGCTATACCGTCAAAAACATCGACAAAACTGCCCCCGCCAAACCGACCGCTAAAGCCAGCACCACGGCAACGACCGACAAAAGTGTTACCATTACGGCCAACTTCAGCTCGGACAGCAAGGTCAAACAGTATTCGCTGGATAACAAAAATTGGAAAACCTACACCGGCGCGGTTGCCATGGCTAAAAACGGCACCGTTTATTTCCGGGCTGCTGATGCAGCGGGGAACTATTCGCAGGTAACCAGTTATACTGTCAAAAACATTATCAAGGCTGAACCGGATAAAGTTGCGCCCAAAGCCGGCAAAGTTACAGCCACGCAAAAGGCTCAAGACAGCGTGCTGCTGACCTTCAACGGTTTTTCCGACAACAAGGGCATAGCGCGTTACGATATTCTGCTGAACGGTAAAAAAATTGGCTCTACCACCGCCAAAAGCTTCACTTATAACGGCAAAAATCTGGCGGGCAATCTGCAGTTTGTAGTTCGCGCCTACGATGCCGCGGGCAATGCCGCCAAGGATGCCAAAGCCAAGGTAAAGATCATTGATAAAACCGCCCCCGAAAAGGTTACAGGACTTAACGTTAAAGGTACGGCTACAGAAAAAACCGCCACGCTGACCTGGAACAAGCCCAAAGATAATGTGGGAGTTGTTTCTTACGAGATACAGGTTTCAGGGGTAAGTAAAGTATTTAAAAGCAAGACCAACAGTCTGGTAGTCAAAAAACTTTCGGCAGGAACTCACACCTTTACCGTTTACGCCATTGACAAAGCTAAAAATAAGAGCGTGGTATCGGCTAAAAAGAGTTTTACCGTGCTGGACGGAACCGCGCCCAAAGCCGGCAAAGTTACAGCCACGCAAACGGCTCAAGACAGCGTGCTGCTGACCTTCAACGGTTTTTCCGACAACAAGGGCATAGCGCGTTACGATATTCTGCTGAACGGTAAAAAAATTGGCTCTACCACCGCCAAAAGCTTCACTTATAACGGCAAAAATCTGGCGGGCAACCTGCAGTTTGCAGTTCGCGCCTACGATGCCGCGGGCAATGCCGCCAAGGATGCCAAAGCCAAGGTAAAGATCATTGATAAAACCGCCCCAGAAAAGGTTACAGGACTTAACGTTAAAGGTACGGCTACAGAAAAAACCGCCACGCTGACCTGGAACAAGCCCAAAGATAATGTGGGAGTTGTTTCTTACGAGATACAGGTTTCAGGAGTAAGTAAAGTATTTAAGAGCAAAACCAACAGTCTGGTAGTCAAAAAACTTTCGGCAGGAACTCACACCTTTACCGTTTACGCCATTGACAAAGCTAAAAACAAGAGCGTGGTATCGGCTAAAAAGAGTTTTACCGTGCTGGACGGAACCGCACCCAAAGCCGGCAAAGTTACAGCCACGCAAAAGGCTCAAGACAGCGTGCTGCTGACCTTCAACGGTTTTTCCGACAACAAGGGCATCGACCACTACGATATCTGGCTGAACAACAAAAAAGTCGGCACTACCAACGCCAAAAGCTTCACTTATAACGGCAAAAATCTGGCGGGCAATCTGCAGTTTGTAGTTCGCGCCTACGATGCCGCGGGCAATGCCGCCAAGGATGCCAAAGCCAAGGTAAAGATCCAAGCGATGGCGCCTCAAGCGAAAACGCTGGCATTTTCCGGTCCGGAAGTTGCCGAAGCGGAATATCTGGCGATGCCCGAAACTCCTGCTGCGACCGAATATACCGCTCCTCAGGAATTGAGTTTGGCAGATTTCAGTTTGCCTGAGCCATCCCTGCTGACAGGCAGCGAAGCACTTTGCGCCGACAGCTGTGCGGCAAGCCTTGACACCACCACCGAAAATATTCTGGATAACAAAAATAAAGGTATGCTGGCATAACGCGCCTGAACTGTTTACCAAGGGGCCTGCAAGCACTTGGTAAACAGTTTTATGCCCTCCGCTCAAGCCCCGCCGACAAACGCCGGGGCTTGTAGAGCTTGAAAAGTGTGCTATATTGTGGTTTTTGCAACAGTTTAATTGGCAAGTAATTACTTTATAGATTACCTTCAAAAAAAAAAAGACCGGTTATGACAGCAAAGCGCATTGCAGATGCACATTTTTTTGCAGCAGATCAAACATGACCAGCAGGAGGGAAAGACGGAAAGGAGTGCAAAAATGGGACGGAAGAAGTTTTCACTGGATGAATTGAAAGCGACATTCCGGAGCTATACGCTCGACAGCGAGATCGTTTTCGCGGTCAATCCGGATCCGGAGATGGAGAACCGTCTCGCCGCGTTCGCTCTTGCGAAAAACGACGACGGCACCTTCACCGTGATCGCCAAGACGGTGATCCCGGCGGCTTCCCTCGACGAGGAGGTGGAGTTCTGGGGCAAGGAGGGCGTCGGCGAGATCCAGCTGCCCCGGCTTGGCACCAGTGTGCGGTATGATTTCCAGGCGCACGAGTGGATTTTCGTCTCGTGGCGCAGGTGGTCGAATGCCGAGAATGTGCATCCCGACCCGGACAAGGCTCCGCATCTGCCCGCCACCTTTGCGGAGATCCTCCGGGATTATTTCCCCAAGGGAAAACGCAAGGAAAACTACTGGCGCACCTTTACGGCGAGGAACGGCGACGACTTCTGGGACGTCGCCGAAAACGGAGACGCGGATTCCGCTTTTGTCGTCGAAGCCCAGGAGGGGCAGTGCATCGTTTACGCCTGCCTCTTCCTCCCGGATTCGATCAAGATCCTCAGCGCATTCTTCATCCCGAAGGAGTACGGTTTTCCGCTCCGCTTCCGGCTTAACTTCAAAGGCAATACCGGTGCTTTTTGCGTGAACGGGAAATTGTACGGTACATACGATTTCGACGCTCTCACGGGAGAAGCGCTTCTCTGACGGCATCGTGCCGCTTGGAAAAGGGCGGTCATCACGCGTCATGATTTTTCACGGCAGACTTCCGGGCAGCCGAGTCCGGAAGCCTGGAACGAGCAGCGGCGGCTTTACAACTTCCCGACACGGTGACCCCACCATGAACTGGCGGCAGGAGAAATCTTGCCGCCTTTTTGCGTTTCCGGGGAAAATGAACACTTCTCCAAGAATAATGAAGAAAAACCGGTAACAAGGACAAAAATTCTCCATTTGCAGGTGACATGATGAACTTCGAAAGACCAATTTACCTGGACTATTGGTTGAGATATCAACCGTTTTTACGCCGTTTTTCGGAGATTTAAATTTGATTTCACGGATGGCAGGCGGTATATTATCGAAGATTTACGAATATGACGCAGGGCGTTGATGGGGAAGGAGATAATAGAATGGCCTTGAAAAAGCAATTACTGATATTCTTCGTCGCGATAACGGCTCTCCTCCTTCCGGTTTTTCTCTGCTCTTGTGACCGGAAAGACATAGATCCGAAGGATTGTTACGGCAAATGGGTTCCCAAGGATGGCAAGTCACCTTCAAAATGTATCAGTCTGCATAAAGATGGGACTGTTGAATTCTTTGACCTGAACTGGAATGATGTCGGCGAAACTGAAGCGCTGCATTCCATGCCGCGCACCGGCGTATGGCAACTGGGAAGCCGATATGAAAATGCCGGAGGTCTTTTGTTTATGCCTGCGAAAGCAATTGATTTCTCCTATGGGAAGGGCGGCTTTGTTTTTGCGACCGGATGGTTCAGATGGGCGAATGACAGACTGGAACTGCTCTTTCTGGGCGGCGATCCCGACAATTATGTTTTTATGGAATATTTGAAATCCGAACCTGGAAGC
>SUWJ01000035.1 GCA_015061545.1 Lentisphaerota bacterium
AATAAATATCTAATTTTATTGTAATATCTCGTTTTTGATTGTATTGTATTTTTTTGTAAAAAAAAGAAAATACTCATATGGCAGAAAAAAGCAGAAAAAAAGAGCATTTTGAGCTTGAAGGTATGGCGATAATGGCAATTACCACCAGCAGCTCGATCAGGGTGAAACGGAATCTTTTCATTTGTTTTTACCTTCCTTTTTTAAGGGTTGATGGGTTTTTTGATTTATAAATAAAGATTCAAATCAATTTTTTTACCGATTCGCGCTTGAGCAATGCCGGG
Source organism: Lentisphaerota bacterium (assembly GCA_015061545.1). Lineage (GTDB taxonomy): Bacteria > Verrucomicrobiota > Lentisphaeria > Victivallales > Victivallaceae > SIG78. The sequence goes on from SUWJ01000035.1 coordinate 282, forward strand.
ACTATCTGCGTATGCATATCCGGCTCTTTGCCTTCCAGCACAGTTAATATGGTGTGGAGCGCCGCGCCGCCGATGGCTTCGGCAGGGTAGCGTACTGTACTCAAAGCCGGAACACAGTTGGCGGTGTAGCAGCGGTCGTCAAAGCTCACTACGCTCAAATCATCGGGCAAACGGACTTTTTTTCGTCGCGCCGCTTCGTACAGCATTACTGCCTGAATATCCTGAAAACAGATTATGGCAGTAGCTTTACGGGAGAGAAATCTATCCATAAAAGTCTGCATGATCCTGAAGGTGTCGGATTTGTCAGCGATATCCTCCACCATTATATCCAGATTTTTTTCCCGCAGAAAGTCGCGGGCGCCGCGGAAGCGGTCGTTAAATTCGCTTGGCAGTTCCGGGTCGCACAAGGCCGCCCCGATTTGTTTGTGACCGTTTTCGTAGAGATATTCAGCTACCGAGCGCCCCGCAGCATAATTATCGGGCATGATCGTGTTGAAAACATTGCTTTGAGCGTTGATTAAAATGACCTGACGGCATCTCTGATGGATTTCCCTTATGGCATCGTAATCAAAACTTTCGCCGAAGATCAGCACTATATCGTTGGCGCTGACGTTTTCCGCCGCCGCTCCCGGCAGCATATCGCTGAAAAATACTTCGCAGGCGGCACGGCCGTTCAAGCCTGACCGTATCGATTCAAAAATCGTTCTGAAGATCGGGCTTTCGTGCATATTGAAGCTCATCAGCACCATCACCCGCGCCGGGGTGCCGGAAATTTCTTTGCCGTTTTCGATGATCCGCAGCGCTTCATGGGTTACAAAAGCTCCCCGTCCGCGCCGTTCCAGAATCTTCATTTCAAAGAGTTCGGACAATCCTTCGCGCACCGTGTTGCGGCTGACGGAAAATTTATCGCTTAAATCCCGCTCCGAGAGTATGCGCATACCGGCAGTATAATTGCCGCAGCGGATGCTTTCCAGCAGCTCCTGGGCAAAAGCGGAACGTTTGTAATTTAAGGTGGTTTCCATAAAATAAATCCTATGAAAATATTTTGGTACCTATATTATACCATAAATAATGATCGTTGTCAAGGGTGGTATAAAAAAAATACCAAATTTTTTTAATTTTTTCCGTTTGATTCCAAGTCGGTCATGGGCAACAGCGGATAAAATTGTTTTTTATCGGAATAGAAATTTGCGCTTTGGGGTTCTTCGGGTTATATTCCCGCATACAGAATTTATCAAATTGCAAGAGGTTTTATGCAAAAGATCACCACTATAGAAAAGGCGTGGCAGCGCAAGTATCCGGAACAGGTCGTTTTGTGTGTGACCCGCAGCGCGGAAGGCAAGATCAACATTATGACCATCGGTTGGGTGAGCATTGTATCTGACGATCCTGTAATGTATATGGTCGGGATCGATGACCCTGCCTATACGCTGGAGCTGATCCGTCAGCAGAAAGAGTTTGTACTCGCTTTCCCTGCCAAATCCATGGCGGAAGCTGCGTTGTTTTGCGGTACGGTACACGGGCATAATTGTAATAAAGGTTTGGAATCGGGGTTGGAATTTACGCCTGCGGCTCTGGTCAATGTGCCGATTTTAAGCGATGCAGTAGTCAATTTGGAATGTAAACTGGTTGCCGAATACCGTCCCGGAAATTGTCCGCTGGTGGTGGGCGAAGTGGTGGCGGTTCACGAAAATACCGATCCGGCGGTCGAACGGTTGATCAATGCCGGTGCCGGGTACCAACTGCAATAAAAATCCCGATAGCGTATATATAGTATGAAAATAACCTTGCTGGTGGACGATCAACCGACCGATAAACTGCAAAGCGAATTCGGTTTAGCCATGCTGCTGGAACAAAACGGCGATACTCTCCTGTTCGATACCGGACAGGGTTCGGCGCTCGAATACAATCTCAGACAGTTGAAAATAGCCCCTGCGGAGGTGAAGCGGGTTTTCCTTTCCCACGCGCATTACGATCACTCCGGGGGATTGGCTTTTTTGCAGCCTGAACTTATATGGCATGGAGCATCCTGTGGCGGAAAAAAGCAGTACAGTTACCACGCTCCTGACGATATTCACGATATTTCCATGCCCGAAGCCGCCTGCAGGGTATTTGCCGACAGCGCTAAACATTCCGTCAGCTCTTTTGAAAAAATAACTCCGCACTTTTACTCTACAGGCCCGATCCCGCGGAATAGTTTTGAAGATTGCGGCGGCAGATTTTTTGCTGATAAAGATTGTACTGAACCAGATAATGTTGCCGAAGAACAGGCACTTTTAAGTCGTGACGGTGTGTTGATAAGCGGTTGCTGTCACAGCGGGATCATCAATACTTTAAGCCATTGCCGCCGATGGCATCCGGAAATAACGGTCCATACCATTGTCGGCGGTTTGCATCTGCGTTGCGCTTCCCGGGCGCGTTTGCTTGAAACGGCGGATTTTTTGCGTAAGAACCAGTTGAAAAGACTCTTTCTTATGCATTGTACAGGAGCGAATGCTGTAGCGAGTCTGCAAAAACTGCTGCCCGAAGTTGAAATAACCGTTCCCATGCCCGGACAAAGCTGGGAGTGTTGAGTATGAGTGATCGGACAATAAAAATATCGGTGGCATTGATTGCCTGCAATGGCGAACGGTATATCGCTGAACAGCTGCAAAGTTTGTTGGATCAAACGCTGCTGCCTGACGAAATCGTGATTTCGGATGATTCCCGTCACGAGCGAACTTACGCGGCAATCGCTCCTTTTATCAACGGCAGTTACGGTAGTTTGATCAGGTATGTGCGCAATCCCGGCGCGGCGGGAATCGCAACCAACACCGTTAATGCGTTGAAACATTGCTGTGGAGAATATATATTTTTGTGCGATCAGGACGATGTGTGGTATCCTGAAAAAATTTCTGTGATGAGCGCCATGCTGGATGCCGAACCTGAAATCGACGGCGTTTTCTGCAACAGCCGTCTGGTGGATGAAAATCTCTCCGGAACTGGTAAATCGCTTTTTGAGCTGCGCGGATTTTCCCGCCGTATGCAGAAGCAGCTCAATCGCAATCAGTCATTGCAGATGTTCTTGCGGAAAGTTTGCTGTTCCAGCCACAATATTGCTGTACGGCAACGGGCGCTGGAGTATATTCTGCCCATGCCGGAGCTGGAGCCGTTTTTCTGCGACACCTGGATCGGTTTGTGTGTGGCAGCGTTATCGCAGTGGCGCTGTACCGATCAAATCCTTACCGCCTACCGTATGCACAACTGCAACAGCTCGGTACCGGGGCAAAACGATATTGCTGCGGCGCGGCGGGCGCGAAGCAGGCAGGCGCCGTTACGCAATTACGCTTTGGCGCAAACTTTACTGAGCCGCTGCCGTAATGAGTTGGCAACGGATGCTCAGGTCACAGCCCGACTGAAACGCTTTGCCGTACACCAGCAGAATCGCAGCTGCTATGCGGATAATTTTCTGCTGCGTGCATGGCAGATTATCAAAGAACTTATTTCGCTGCGCTATTTTTACTGTTCCAACGGTTGGAAAAGCGCCATCGGCGATTATTTGCTGCACAGCCAACAAAAATAAACTCTGCCCGAACAATAATCAAGACAGAGTTTATCGTTTACAGCAAAGATTCTTCCGCATGAGCTATTATCATTTTACCATACGGGGTAAAGGTGATGGATGCGTTTGCGGTATTTGTCGTGAATAGGTTTGTTGTGTTCATCGCAGCCGGGAATGTTGTTACTCAGCCAGATATCGGGTGAACCGCCTTTGGCTTTGATCAGACGGATGGTTTCGCTCATCAGACAGTTCAGCGTAAAGCAAGTCAGGATCGTGGCGGTGGGGGTGATCTTTTCTTCGATACCTTCGCAATCCAGAACCGCATCGGGGTAGGGGACGTGATTGTCGATGGCAATATCGGCAAAGTCGTTGATATTCTGCTTGCTGGAGTGGCGCCAGATAAAGTTTTTCGGAACTTTTTCCGCAAATTTATGGGCGTTGACCGTAATGAGTTTTACGCCGCGTTTTTTCGCTTCGATCGCCACATCCACTGCGGTAATGTTCAAGCCGTAAAAGTTGACTAAAATCAGCACGTCATCCTGGTACACATCGTAGAAATTAAGAATATACGGCGCATAGCCTTCCAGCTTGGCAGTCGTGGGGTTGGCTGAAACGATGTTGGTCCCGGCGGGGAACATGGCGTTGATCTGGGCAATGCCGCCGGCGCGCCAGAAAATTTCCATTGCTGCAATCGCCGAGTGACCGCCCGCTCCGTAAATATTGATAAGGCGGTCTTCCAGAACTTTATCAGAAAGCAGTTCCGCAGCTTGCAGTATGGCTGATTCTTCGTCGCGGATGATATCGCTCATGGCGGCGGTAACGATTTGGTTATATTGTTCCATCATCTTGGTCATGGTACAGACTCCGTTGTTTTGCGGGGTTAAGTAAAACGTTTTTGATAACTGACGTATAAATATATATGCCGATCGGCTCATGTTCAAGTTTGATTGCAGTAAATAGCGCACTTTTTTCATGTCCGGTAAAAGGACGGGGCAGTGCCGTAGTGTTTTTTGAACGTGCGCGAAAAGTGGGCGGCATCCGCAAATCCCCAGCGCTCCGAAAGCTCTTTGACCGTTGCAGCAGTATGGCGCAGATCCGACTCCGCCCGCCGCAAACGGTATTTCAACTCGTAAGCGTAAAAACTCATACCGTAAAGCTGCTGAAAGATAACATTGAAATAACTGCTGCTGAGGTGACACTCCTGAGCCGCGCGGTTTACCGTCAAGGGCCGTTCGCTGCCGGATGAAAGCAACCGCAGCGCCGGTTGTATCCGCAACAGCAGACGGGACTTGCCGCCCTCCGGCTCCAGCGGGCCGCTTTGAGTCAATATGTTGATAAAAAGCTGCAATATTTGTACAAAATGGGCTGATTGCGTCAGCGGGTCGGATAACTCAATGCGCTTTTCTGAAGCCGAAACCGGCGCCTGAGGCAGCCACATTTCAGACGGAATATTCTTTTCTACAAACATTTTACACGCTTCGGCAACGCCGCTGCGATTCAAAAGCTGCATCCGTTCCTGCGGCGAAAGCAGCAGCAAGGCATCCAATCTGGCAGCGGCGGCAGACAAACCGCTGCGCAGCAGCGTGGGGGCAACGGTTATGGAAAAAAGTTTAACTTGCTCGCGCATGATGTAATTGCCGTGTACCTCCCACGGCGCGATCAGGATTATATCGCCCGCGGAAAAGAGATCCCGCGAGCCGCCGATTTCCACATCAAAACTGCCGTTGAGCATTATCAGCAAATGCAGCGCTTCGTGCATATCGCTGCCGGGGTGTTCGTAGCACAAGCCGTATTGCTGACAGTCATAAACAAACGGCTGCTGATCGGAAAGCGCAAAATTGTATTTTACAATATCCATAAATGTCGAAATAGAGCAAAATAGTAAAAATATTCATGATATAATGCTTATTATACAACCGAATTGGGTTGAAATCAAGATATTCATGTGTTATTTTATAAAAAACTCCCGAAAAAAAGGAATCAATCATGAAAAATCAACTGATCGAATTCTGGAAGTGGATGCGTATCATCCGCCGCTTTGAAGAAAGCGCCAAAGAGCTTTACCGTGCCGGTAAACTCAAAGGCGCGCTGCACCTCTCCATCGGGCAGGAAGCTGTACCCGTTGGGGTTTGCGCCGCCCTGCGCGACGATGACAAAGTTCTCAGCACCCACCGCAGCCACGGTCACTACATCGGTAAAACACACGATGTCAACGGTGCCTTTGCCGAATTGCTGGGCAGAGCCACCGGCTGTTCCCGCGGTTTCGGCGGATCTATGCATATGTTCAACCGCGAAAAGGGCTTTCTGGGCAGCAACGGTATTGTCGGAGCCGGTATTCCCATTGCCATGGGGGCAGCGTTTGCTCAGAAATACAAAGGTTCCGACGGTATCGGCGTAACTTTCTTCGGCGACGGTGCCGCCAATCAGGGTACTTTGCACGAAACGTTGAATTTGAGCTCGCTCAAGCGCCTGCCGCTGCTGGCGGTTTGCGAAAATAACGGGGTCGCTGCAACTACGCTCACAGCCAAATCCACGGCGCATCAGAATCGGGTGCTGTTGGCGCAGGCTTACGATTTTCCTGCCGAAATGGTCGATGGCAACGATGTGGAAGCGGTTTTTGCCGCTGCGACTAAAGCGGTCAAACATATCCGCAGCGGTAAAGGACCCTATCTGCTGGATATACGCACCTACCGCACCGAACCCCATTGCGGGATCATCCGCGATACCCGCGACAAGTCGATCCGCGAATACTATCTGGGCGAACACGACTGCATGAAGATGCTGGAACGCAAATATCCTGATATCTTTACTGCCAAAAAAGTTAAGGCGCTGGAAGATGAGTGCGAAAGCATCGTTGCTGCCGCGCGAGAACTGGCATTGGCTGCCCCGGTGCCCGATCTGGAACAATTCAAAGCTGATTTTGGAGTCTGAAAAATGAAATCTCTTACTTATATAGATGCGGTTTGCGAAGCATTGCACGAAGAAATGGCGCGCGATGAAAAAGTCTTTTTTATCGGCGAAGATGTTGATGTTGACGGCGGCGTGTGGAACGAAGCAGCCGGATTGCTGGAAAAGTTCGGTCCCAACCGCGTGGTCGGTACTCCGATTTCGGAAAGCGGTTATACCGGTTTAGCAGTCGGCGCGGCGCTGGCGGAGGAATTGCGCCCGGTGGTGGAATTTATGTATGGCGACTTTATTCATTGCGCCATGGATCAGGTTGCCGATCAGGTCGCAAAAGCGCGTCTGATGTTCGGCAATCAGTCCAAGATGCCGGTGGTGCTGCGTTTGTGCGCTTGCGGAGTCGGTACGCGGGAGGCTGCCCAGCACTCGCAGCAGCTGGAAGCGTGGTTTGCCCATCTGCCCGGATTCAAAGTGGTGATGCCTTCCACCCCCGAAGATGGTAAGGGGTTGATGAAGAGCGCTATCCGCTGCGATGAACCGGTTGTGTTTGTGGAATGCCGTAATGTTTATTACAAAGAAGGCCCTGTGCCCGAAGGCGAGTATACCATTCCCATCGGCAAGGCAAAACTGCTGCGTCCGGGTAAAGATGTTACGCTTTTGACCTACGGTTACGCCTGTACCCACAGTATGACAGCCGCTGAAAATCTGGCGGGGGAAATCGATGCGGAAGTTATTGACTTGCGCACCCTTAAACCGCTGGATATGGAAATGATCCTTGAATCGGTGGCAAAGACCGGGCGGGTGGTAGTAGCGCAGGAAGCACCTGCGGCCTGTTCCATCGGCGCGGAGGTTATCCGCCGGATCGTGGACGAAGGTTTTGACTATCTGGATGCTCCGCCCGTGCTGGCGGCAGGTAAAGATGTACCCATACCTTTTGCCGAAGTGCTGGAAGATTATGCTACTTTGAGCGTGAAGGATATTGAAGAGGCTTTGCGCAAAGCAAATTGCTGACGATGGCAATTTGAATTAAACTTTGTTCCCGATAAATGGTGATTGAGGAGCCTTGTAAAAGCGGAAAGAACCTTTTGCCGAATCGGTTTTTCCCGCCTCAAGTACCACCCTTTATTTGGAATAGAGCTATTAAAAAACGGAACTGCATCAAACATTTTGGCGCAGTTCCGTTTTTTTGTATTGGTATATTTATTTTCAGCGTACCAGTTGGGATATGGCTTTGAACGCGGGGTGTTTGGCGTTTTTAAGCAGCATAAACAGGATCGCTTCGGAGCTGGCAACGGTACAGCCTGCGTGACGGAGCAGCGAAAGCGCAGTGTCCAGATCCGCTGCTTTGCGGGAGCTTACGGCATCGGCGGCAATAAAGACCTGAAAACCAGCATTGAGCGCATCCAGCGCAGTTTGAGTTACGCAAACGTGGGATTCGATCCCCGCAATGATCATGACCGGGCGTTTGCTTACATCCATAAGTTCCGCAAAAGCGTTTTCGCCGAAGCAGGAAAAACTGGTTTTAGCAACTACCGCCGTATTTTCGGGGAAAAGTTCCGCCAGTTCGGGAACGGTATTGCCCAAGCCCTGAGGATACTGTTCGGTAACAGCGATCGGCACCTTGAGTTCGCTCATGCCTTTGACCAGCATTTGAGTACGGTTGAGCACCTGTTCAGGATCATTCATAGCCGGCAGCAGTCTGGATTGAATATCCACAATAACGAAAATTGAGTTTTCAGCGGTCGGGTAGTTGAACATAATAAAAACCTTTCTGTAAAAAATTTCAATAACTGTTTTTTCAGTTGGAACGGGGGCCGTAAAAAATTTCCGATAACTTTATTGCCGGTTCCGGCAAACTTTCATGCGCCAGAAATTTCTTCACCAGATCGCAAGCGGCATCCGCGTTGCCGCGCAGCAGCCAATGTATACAGACATTTTCCCGCTCCATTTTCCGAAACCAGATATCCTGCCGTTTGACAAATTTTCTGATGGCAAACAACAGCTGATCGCGCATGGCAGCGTATTCCAGCTTGCCCTGCAAATAGAGCGATATATAACGGTATTCAAGGCCGTAGCGTTCCAGAACTTCATCGGGTACAGAATATACCTCGCGCAAGGCTTGCACCTCTTCGATCATACCGTTTGCCAAACGTTTATCCAACCGTTCTGCCACACGGTGGTGAACTTCGCTGCGGGGGTAATATACGCCGAGGATCAAACTGTTTTCCAGCAAGCCGCCGCTGCTTTGTTTGCAGTTGGCGCTGCCGGTGGCAAGGGTGTTTTCGATGGCGCGGCGCACCCGCAGCGGATTGCAGCGGTCTTTGAAGTCCGCCAGATCCGGCGGGGACAACTCATCAAGTTTACTGTTAAGCTCGTCCAGCGGGAGTTCATCCAGCTGACGGCGCAGTTCAAAGTCAGGGGCGGCTCCTGTAAGATCATATCCGCGCAGCAAAGCATCCAGATACATGGTCGAACCGCCGCAGAGAATCGGCAGGCGCCCCCTTGCTGCAATATCTTTCACCGCTTCCAGCGCCAGTTTTACATAATTATAAAGGTCAAAAACTTCTCCCGGCTCGGCAATGTCGATCAGGTGATAAGGTACATCGGCATACTCTTCAAGATCTTTACCTGAGCCGATATCCATATGCCGGAAAAGCTGACGGGAATCGACGCTGACAATTTCGCCATCAAAAATTTGCGCCAATTTTACCGCCAATGCGGTTTTGCCGGTGGCGGTGGGACCGCTTACGATGATTGTTTCGGGAAAAAAACTCATTTTTTACTTTACATTTCCTGTTTATGAACTATATTACTATTTTGAATATTTACAAGATTTTTTCACGATAAATATGGTTTTTTTTTATGGATAAACAGCAAACATTGCGCGAAAGCGCGGTCTATTCGGGTATTGCTCTGCATACCGGAGTGCGTTCCACTTTGCGTTTTCTGCCCGCCGATGCGGGAAGCGGGATCACTTTCCGCCGGGTTGATTTGCCGGGTGCGCCTGAAGTGCGGGCACTTGCCGACAAGGTTGTGGATGTCCGCCGCGGAACCACTATCGGGGAGGGCGAATGTGTGGCCCATACAGTCGAACACATTATGGCTTCGCTGCACGCTATGTATATTGACAATGCCGTTATCGAAATGGACGGTCCGGAGCCGCCGATCGCCGACGGCAGCGGTATGCCGTTCCTGAAGGTGCTTAAAGCTGCCGGGACGGTTCAGCAGCAGGCGGAAGCCAGATATTTTGTTCCCGAAACACCGCTTTATGTGGATGCAGGTGTTACTTCGCTGGTGATCCTGCCTTTTGCCGAACCTGTTTTGCGCATAAGCTGCACGACTTCTTTCAAAGGCTGCCCCGTTGATCCGCAATTTATGGATTTGATCGTCAACGGCGAGAGCTTTGAAAACGAATTGGCAGGAGCGCGCACCTTTGTAAATTACAGCGATTTGGGGCAGCTGCTGGCAATGGGGTTGTGCAAAGGCGGCAGTCTGGATAATGCCGAAATCATTCACGACGGGGCAATTATTTGCAAAGATGGTCTGCGCTACGAAAATGAAATCGTCCGGCACAAGATACTCGATCTGGTGGGCGATCTTTATCTGTGCGGCCGCCGCGTCCTGGGTCATGTGACAGCCATCAAACCGGGGCATCACCGCAACGTGGAGCTGGCAGGTTTGATTCAAAAGCAAATTGCAAATCAACAGTAATTTTTACATAATATACAGTTAAAGAAAGAGGTTATTTATGCTGGAAGCCAACCAAATACTTGATTTGAGTGCAATCAAAGCGATTCTGCCGCAGCGGAATCCGATCCTGATGCTGGATCGGGTGCAGGTGGTGGATGCCAATCATCTGATCGGGGTCAAAAACCTGAGTATCAACGAACCGTTTTTTCAGGGGCATTTCCCCGGTCACCCCATTATGCCCGGGGTGCTGCAGGTGGAAGCGATGAAACAGCTGGCGGAAATTGCTGTCCGCGGCGAACTGGACCCCAGCGGCAATGGCGATGTTTATTTGTGGAAACTTTCCAAGGCTAAATTCCGCAACCCCAATCTGCCCGGCGACCGGGCCAAGGTGGAAATTACGGTCAATGGCATTGAAGATGGTGCCGCCAGTATTACCGGGACGGTTTCCAACTCGGGCGGAGTGACCTGCGAAGCAGCCTTTACGCTGAAAATGCGGGAAAAATCTGCTCCGGCGGAAATGCCTGAACTCTTTAACGACTACGACCGCGCCGCAGGTTTTGCCAGCGAAATTACCGAAGTAACCAAAGTTATGCCCCACCGCTTCCCGTTCCTTTTGATCGACGGTATCCGTTATATGGACGAAGCCAAAGCGGTGGCGGTGAAAAATCTTACCGGCGGCGAAGCTATGTTTATGCACGCGGCGGAAGATTATGCCGTTATGCCGGAAACTGTTTTGTGCGAAATTCTGGCTCAGGCGGGTTGCGCCTGTGTGCTGGCACGTCCTGAAAATGCAGGAAAACTGGGTCTGTTTGCGGCGTTGATGGATGCTGAATCCTTTGCGCCTGTCTACCCCGGCGACCAGCTGGTGGTGGATGTGGATCTGCCGCCTGCCCGTAAAACCTTCGGTAAAGGTTCCGGCAAGATCTACGTCAACGGCAAGGTGGTCTTTGCCAGCTCGCTGATGTTTGCCATTGTGGATCCTGCCTGATAAAATTATATTGGGAAAAAGCGCCTTATGAATAATTCCGAAACCGGTAAACGCCGCTCCCGCGCTTATGTGGAGATCATGGATACCACGCTGCGCGATGGGGAACAGACTCCGGGTGTAGCGTTTACCCCGCATGAGAAATTGCAGATCGCCAAGGCTTTGATGCTCAGGGTAAAGGTTGACCGTATGGAAATCGGTTCCGCCCGGGTATCGGAAGGCGAGAAGATCGGTGTGCGCAATATTCTGTTGTGGGCGGAAAAGCACGGAATGCTGGACCGTATGGAAATTCTGGGGTTTATCGACGGCGGTAAATCGGTGCGCTGGATCCACGAGGTGGGCGGCAAAGTAGTAAATCTGCTGGCGAAAGGCTCGGAAAAACATTGCCGTATCCAGCTGCGCAGTACGCCTGAAGCACATTACCGCAAAGTTGCGGACGAAATTCTGCTGGCAAAATCGCTGGGGCTGGCGGTGAATGTTTATCTGGAAGATTGGTCGAACGGTTCGCGGGATGACTTCGGATACGTTTATAATTTTCTCCGCCTGCTCAAGGATCTGCAGGTGGAACGGATCATGCTGCCGGATACTCTGGGGATTCTTGCCCCTGACGAAGTAAGATGCTATCTGGATTGGGTGCTGACAACGGTGCCCGATATGAAGGTGGATTTTCACGGTCATAATGACTACGGAATGGTTACCGCCAACAGTATAGCTGCGGTCAAAGCAGGTGTGTCGGGCATCCATACTACGATCAACGGCTTGGGCGAAAGGACCGGCAATCAGCCGCTGCCGGCGCTGACGGTGGCAGTACACGATATGACCGACCGCAAGATACGCGTGGCAGAAAAGCAGCTGCTTTACGTCAGCAGTCTGGTGCAGACTCTTTCGGGCAAACGCTGCGCATGGAATACTCCTGTGGTGGGGGCGGATGTTTTTACCCAGACTTGCGGTGTTCATGCTGACGGCGATAAGAAGGGCGATCTTTACGCCAATAAGCTGCTGCCTGAACGCTTCAGCCGCAACCGTGTTTACGCTTTGGGCAAACTTTCAGGCAAGGCTTCGCTGGAGAAGAATCTGGAAGAAGTCGGCATTGAGCTGGACGATGAACAGCGTAAACGGGTGCTGGCGGAAATCGTCCGTCTGGGCGATAAAAAGAAACAGGTTACAGCAGCGGATCTGCCGTTTGTTATCGGCAGCATTCTCAATCAGCCGATATCAGGCAAGGTGCAGGTGATTGATTATCAGATCGAAACCCGCTGCGGAGTTACGCCCCGCGCCGAGGTGGAGGTCAATTACGAGAATGAACTTATCCGCGCCAGCGCCCACGGCGACGGCGGTTATGACGCATTTGTAAAAGCGTTGCGCAAGGCGCTGAAAAATGTGGGTAAATCCTTTCCGAAACTCCGGGATTACGAGGTGCGTATCCCCCCCGGCGGCAAAACCGATGCATTGGTGGAAACCCGCATTACCTGGGAGCGGGAAAATGACCGTCCGCTGATAACTGTAGGGGTGGACAGCGACCAGCTGGCAGCCGCGATCCAGGCGACGGAAAAGATGTTGAATCTGGTCTTGAGCTGACCGCAATCGCAAAAATTATAAGAGTAAATGCTCTGTACCGTTGTTGCTGAAAAAGCAATCGGTGCAGGGCTTTTTTTTACCCTTTTACAGGACTTCCGGCTCTAAGAAAATATTGGCGTATCCAACCGCGTGCCGCAACGGGGTAAAATAACCTTTTTGCGCTGAAACGCGTCAGTAATGCTGGTGACACTTGTCAGCATGAAAAAAGTCAAAAAAAGTGATTTTCACCGCTTGATTTTTGTATAAAAATGAGTATTGTAAGCGCGATTTTTGAATTACGCCGTGGGAATGGATCGGTAAAAACAAAGTAAAAATAATCAGCAAACCAATGATTGATTCTGTTGATCGGCAAAACGGATTCAGCATTTCAGTCAACGATATTCATCGGCGGAGTCAGGATAAGGTTTGTGAACAGGAAAGGGTGCTTTAATGAGTGATTATGTAAATCGGGTACTGGATCGTCTGCAAAAGCAGCGGGGATGGCAGACTGAATTTATTCAGAGCGTGCAGGAAGTTTACACTTCGCTGGATCGCTTGCTGGATTCTCAGCCCAAATACGAAAAGTATCGTATTCTGGAACGGCTGATGATTCCTGAACGCATTATCGCTTTTCAGGTTCCGTGGGTGGACGATAAGGGGGAAATTCAGGTCAATGCCGCATTCCGCGTGCAGTTCAACAGCGCTATCGGGCCTTACAAAGGCGGCTTGCGTTTTCATCCGTCGGTCAATGCCAGTATTCTGAAATTTCTCGGCTTTGAACAGATTTTTAAAAATGCTTTAACTACGCTGCCGATGGGCGGCGGCAAAGGCGGCAGCGACTTCGACCCCAAAGGCAAGAGCGAAAATGAAATTATGCGCTTCTGCCAGAATATGATGCGCGAACTCTATCGGCATATCGGTTCTGATACCGATGTACCTGCCGGGGATATCGGTGTCGGCCCGCGGGAAGTCGGGTTTCTGTTCGGTCAGTACAAAAAAATCACCAATGTCACCAATGGCGTCATCACGGGGCGCGGACTTAACTGGGGAGGCAGCCGTATCCGCCCCGAGGCGACCGGTTTCGGCAATGTATATTTTGCTCAGGAAATGCTTGCCACCCGCAATATGAGTTTTGAAAACATGATCGTTATGGTTTCCGGTTCCGGCAATGTGGCATTGCACGGCGCCGCCAAAGCTATGCAGCTGGGCGGCAAAGTTATTACCTTGTCGGATTCATCGGGGTCGATTCTGGATTTGGAAGGGCTGACTCCTGAAAAAATGGCGTATATTATGGAGCTTAAAACGGTTCGCCGCGGTCGGATCAGCGAATATGTAAAGTTCAATCCCGCCGCAAAGTTTTTCGCCAATGTCCGTCCGTGGCAGCTGGCGCCCTGCGATATCGCGTTGCCTTCTGCCACGCAGAACGAGCTGGATGGCGCTGATGCCGAAGCATTGGTCAAAGGCGGATGCAAATGCGTATCCGAAGGCGCCAATATGCCGAGCACGCCCGAAGCGATCAAGTGTTTCCTGAAAAATAATATCCTGTATGGCCCCGGCAAAGCCGCCAATGCCGGCGGAGTGGCAACATCGGGTTTGGAAATGAGCCAGAGTGCGATCCGCATGAGCTGGAGTGCCGAAGAAGTTGACCGCCGTCTGCACGATATTATGCGCAATATCCACGAAGTCAGCCGCGAAACCGCCAAAGAATTCGGCGATAAGGATAACTACCTGATGGGGGCTAATATTGCCTCTTTCCGTAAAGTTGCCGATGCTATGATCGACCTGGGGATCTGATTGATCTGCTGATTTGCCTGTTATAGCAAACGGGCTGTTGCCAAACCTCCAGAAGGCAGGCAACAGCCCGGTTTTTATCTCACGGCTGCGGAATTACAGCTTCAGCAAACGGGCGGCATTTTTCCATGCCACAAGTTCCCGTTCTTCGGATGTAAAATCGGCGTGGTTGAACTTCAACAGCGCCGGTTCCACTTCGCGCATAGGTGCGCCGCTGCCGAAGAGGATCCGTTCGGCGCCGATGCGTTCTTTAAGCAGCGGCATGGTCGGACTGTAGCAGCTGCGGGAGCGACTGATTTCAAAATAGAGATTTTCCGGATACTCCATATCTGCAACCGGGGCGCCGATGACGATCACCTTGGCTTGCGGAACTTTTTTCGCCTGTTCGGCAATTGCGTCCAGCGAAAGCGGTGTGAGCGGTTCCATGTGATGCCGCTGGCGGAAATTCACCATTTCCATCGGGATCATAACGGGGATATCCAACTCGGCTGCTGCTGCCATGATTTCGCTGCAGGCATTGCTTGAAAGCTCGTAATCATGGTACTTGGGCACCAGCTTGAGCGCCTTGAAGCCCAGAGTTTTCACGCAAAACTCCAAGTCCCGTTCCCAAACTGCATAAGTGGGGTTGAGGATTGCCACCGGAGCGAAATAATCCTGTAATTTACATTGAGCCAACTCTTCGGCAAGTTCCAGATTGCCGTCGTGGCAGTTCTGATAAAATACCGCATGATTGTGGCTGACTGCCGCACCGCTTATGCCCAGACTTTCCAGATGCTTTTTCAAATCGGGCAAAGTCTGGATGGCAAGTTTGCGGAATGCCCATGAACCGGTCAAACAACTTATATCAAACAACATAGTTTTTACCTCTTGCGCCGTGCCGCGATCCGTTCCCAGTTGCCGGAACAGATCATTTTCATTTCTTTATCGCTCAGGCGGGCAGCCATAAGTTTGCCTACGCCTTCTTCCATAGACATATCGGTAGCAAACAACACGCGGGATGCGCCCACGGCATCGACGGTGTCGCGCACCATATTGGCATCGACAATGGAGCCTGATATATCAATAAAGTAGTTATCGGACTCCACCGTTTCCAGACAGCGCAGATTCCATTGCCAGTCGCCGCCGCCGCCGATGTGCCCCTGAATAAACATCGTATCCGGATATTTTTCCAGCGCTTCCATAAAGTCGGCGGCATTGCTCAAACGGGGCTGACGGCTGAGGGTGTCGGGGTCGCAGCACTTGCCGGCGTGCATCAAAACCGGAATACCGTATTTGGCGGCAGTTTCCATAATAAAATGCTGACCTTCGTGCTGGATTTTCAGCTGGTGATAAAGTTTGATCCCCGCCATGCCGAGATTTACGCAGCGTTCGATTTCTGTAACGCTTTCTTCGCCGTTGTTGGGGTCGAGGTAACAGAACCCGATGAAACGGTCGCTGAATTGCATGGCTTCGATGACCAGTTTGTTGCGCTGGCGGATAACATCGGACGGGACAAATTCCAGCACGGGATCAGGATTGGAGATCCCGATGCGGTGGATTCCCAGTTTATCCGCCGCATTCAGCAGCATTTCCGCTTCGGCAACATTCAAAGACATATCTTTGTTGCCCCACAAATGGTTGTGGATATCAACCGTTTGCAGATCGTCTGCAAGTTTTAGCAGCATAATAACCTTCTTGTAATTTTATTTGTTGATAATAAAGGGTACCTTGGCACCTTTAGCTACTACATTCGAGGAACCGCGGAATTTGATATTTTCGGGCATCGCTTTGGCAGTCCCTTCAAAAATATTGTTGTGCAAATACAAATTCAATCCGCCGCCGGAATAGATTTCAAAGTTTTTGAGGGTGGAGTCGATGATTCTGAGATCGGAATCCTTGACGTTGATCGCACCCAGCGGCTGGATGTTGCGCATCATGATGCGGAAACGTTCCTGCGGATACATGACCGCCAGACTGAAACGGCCTTTGCCGTTCATGGTCATATTTTCGATGATCAGCTGGTCAGGACCTTCCAGTTTGTGCGTAAAGTCAAAAGTTCTGCCGCTGCTGGACTGCCACTGGCTGAAGATACCGACATCTTTATCGGAAAGTACCGTACAGTTGCGGATGGCTACCGTACCGAACATATCGCCAACGTCGCTGCGGACCGACAGCAAAGAGGGCGGATTGTGGAAACGGCAGTTTTCCACCGTAACGTCGCCGCCGGCAAACGCCAGCGGAGTGGCGGGCTGGAACGACCAGTTCTGCAGATCGCATTTGGGCGAAACGTAACCGGGTACATAGGTGGAAACACACTGGATATCCACATTGTTGATTTTGTATCCGCGGCCGTAGTGGTCGTCAATACGGTTGTAATATCCGCCGTTGATGGTCACATTTTTACCGTGGCGCCCGGCAAAGCCGTCGCGGCTGTTGGTGGAAGTGCAGTGATTAAGCACCAGATTGGCGGTGTTGCTCTGGCTGATGTTGTAACCCAGACCGTGGAAGGTTGCGCCGGAGAAGGTACTGTAATTCAAAGTCACATCCACCGCGTGGGCAATGCTGGCCAGACTTGAGAGCATGATGTAAGGCGATTTAACGCTGATGCTCAGGCGGTTGAACGTTACATTGCTGCGGTGGCAGGAGAAAGCTCCGGTGTAAACCGGCCGATAGATGCGGTCATTCATGCCGTTTTCGATTTCGATGGTCAGATTGTTGACCGTCAGCGGAACCTGTTTAGGCACATAGCGCACCACCATTTTGACTTCCACCCACAAAACAATGGAGTCATCTACGCCATTGGCGTATTTGAATTTTTTGGAATAGCGCAAACCGCTGGGGGTACAGCTTTCGGGGGACATGGGGCCGATATCGACCTTGCCCAGATGGGCGTTGGTGTAGCTGGTGCCGGGGCCTGATACATAAGTGGCTTTGAAGATCTTGCCGTTGACTTTTACGCACTCACCTTTTTTGTAGACCTTGTTGGCGTCCCAGGCGGGGGCGTCGCTGCGGTCGGCATAGTTAAAGCAGAATTCGGGGAAAACATCGCCCTTGCTGGAAACCAGCTTGCAGACATCGGTGGGGGTGTAGTATTCGTCGCCCTTGTTGTTGTTGCGGCTGGTAAAGTAGTCTTCGCTGGTGAAGATGAGCGTGCCGCCTTCGATCAGATTGACTTTCTGATCGGGGTTGCCGACAACGGGGATATCTTCAAAACTTTTGACTTTAAGGTCATCGCGCTTGATGCCGTAAAAATAGTTGGGGTCAAGCATATAACCATCGGTATCGTTGGAAAAATTCACATACGCCACATCGGTGGGGAAAAAGTAAGGCATCCAGGTCTTGTATCGGTCAATGGGCTTGGAGGGATCGACCTTGATGCTGCGCACCAGCACTCCGCGGGCTTCGATATTGCAGCGGAAGAAGATGGTACTATTGTAAAGATAACGGCCCTGGGGAATAAAGAGCGTTCTGCTCATGGAAGTCTGGGCAAGGTCGGCAGCTTTCTGCAAAGCCACGCCGCTGGGGGTTTTGCCGTCGCCGACTGCGCCGAACCATTGGGGATAAACGTAAGCATTTTCCAATGCACCGGTTACTTTGCCTTCGCCTTCAAAGATCTTGTAGACGCCGGCAGTCAGCGCTCCGTTGATAGTGAGCGTCTGATCTTTGGGTACATTCAGGATCGCGCCGTTTGGTACACTCAAAGTCACCCCTGAAGGAATGGTAACATTGCCTGCCTGATAGCTGCCCGCAGGCAACTCAACGGTGCCGGAAGTTTTGTCTGCCAGTAAGGCTGCCAGATCCTGAGCGGAAAGAGCTTGCAGCAGCATAAAAGCTGCGCCTGCCATTGCAAATTGATGCAATTTCATAAAAATTCTCCCTTTGGGTTAAAGAATTGTTTGTTCCGGAATATTTTCATCAAGCGGCATGGTCGATCCCCGCAGCAGATGCGTTTTGAAATAGATCGTTTTGCCGTTGAGCGTGCTGGTCAGCCATTGCATTGCCGTTGCCAGCAGTTCTTCGTGAGGAAACGCAATCGTTGTAAGCGGTTGCGTATAATATTGACTTTCCGCCAGACCGTCCCAGGAGAGGAGCGCTATATCCTGCGGCAGGCGGATATGGTGCTGATGCAATACTTTCATCACTCCGGCGCATACGCTGTCGTCGGAAATAAACACCGAAATGGGTTCGCCGGTGAATTTTTCCACCAGAAATTTCCCCATTTTTTCGCCGCAGCTGAATAGTTCGCTGCCGTAAAATTCCTGCGGCATGGGGAGTTCAACAGGGATGTTGCAATTCTGATCTTTGTACTCTTCTTGGGACATATCGCAGTAGCTCTCGAAGGAGAAAAAGTATTTGCGCTTGAGTTTCAGCAGCAGTTTGAGCCAATGTCTGTATGCCTGATCGCGGTTGACTTCCAATGCAGTTACCGTATCGGGGTGTTCGGCAATGAGTTTTTCGCTGTCATCCCAGGCATCATAAAAGAGCCAGCGGCTGTCGGGCAGGGAAGAGATTATACGGCTCCAGATTTCCTGATCCAAACGGCAGCTGCGGGTAAGCACAATAATATTTTTAACTTTAAGCTGACGCAGTTCCTGCACCGTCTGCCCCAGGTTTTTCGGGTTGATCGGCAGCAGCACATAGCGGAAGTTGCGGTTTTGGATATTTTCCAGCAAATCAAAAAAGATGCGGCGCTGGTGGTCGTAAATGCTGGGACTGGTCAGAATTGCCACATCGGTTGAAATCGTCCCCCTGAGAGTCAAACTGGCGCGGTTGGGGACAAATTGAACTTTTTTTACATATTCCTGAACGCGGAGGGCAGTTTTTTCGCCGATCTTGTGTTCCCGCCAGCTGTTGTTCAGGACATAGCTGACCGTTGCCCGCGATAACCCCAGCGCGGCCGCCAGCTCGTTCATAGTTTTGGGAACAAATTCGTTCATAATAAAATCTTTCAGATATCAGGGGGCACTTTATAAGTTACCGTTGATAAAAAATAGTGTGTCGGGGTATAATATAATCTGAAATTTGACGTGTCAAGTTGAAAAGACAAAAAAAGTTGCTTTTTTATCAGTAAAGGACAGTTTTCTGTCAAAAAATACGATCTATAGTGTTGAAAAGAGGTTTTGAAGCGATATCTCCAAAACCTCTTTTGTCGGTTATCAGCTCAAATCATTACTGCTTTTTGCTGGCAGTAAGCGTCGTGCCGCCGCCTTTGCGGTAAGAAGCAAAGCAGCTTTCGTACGCCTGATTTTCGTTGATCGCTTCGGCGTGACCATCGGCAAAGCAGACGTTGCCCTTGTTGCCGTGGCGCAGGTCAAGACCCTGACCGCCGTTGCGGTCAAAGATATAGATCTGAGTCCAGCCGACAGTCGTACCGCCGTTGTAAATGGTATCGGCAACCAGCGGGAAGAGCGAACCGTTGCTGATGCTGGGCAGACTGGCAAAGCAGCCGCTGGTGGGAGAACCGCCGCCGGCAGAGAATGCGTTGGGGGATTCTTCGGCAAACTTTTCGCCCGCATAACCGGATACAGGAACAAAGCCGATAGCGCCGTAGGTGTAGCTGAAACCCGCATCGCTGGCGGGGACTTCAATGCTCGGGCAGCGTTTGGCAGGACCCGCATCTTCGGTGTGATAGGTGCTGTTCCAGTTCCATCCGTAAAGGAAGTTGCTCCAGCGGATAGAAGATTGATAACCATTGCCATGATACCAAACTTTGTTACTGTTGTAATAGTTAAGACCGACCCAGTCCTTATTGTCGCCGGAGTACATGAAAAAGCGCAGACCGTTCTGCTTGAGGTTGCTCAGACAGCTGGCGGCGCGGGCGCGTTCGCGGGCGGCGGAGAGTGCGGGCAGCAGCATGGCTGCCAGAATGGCGATGATGGCGATTACCACCAGAAGCTCAATCAAGGTGAATTTTTTGTTTCTCATTTTTCCCCTTTTCTGTTTTTATTGGGTTTTAACAATATTTATTACTGCTTTTGGCTGGCAGTAAGCGTCGTGCCGCCGCCTTTGCGGTAAGCGACAAAGCCGCTTGCATAAGCCTGATTTTCGTTGATCGCTTCGGCGTGGCCATCGGCAAAGCAGACGTTGCCTTTGTTGCCGTGGCGCAGGTCAATACCCTGACCGCCGCCGTTACCGATGACGTAAATTTGAGTCCAGCCGACACCCGTACCGCCGTCGTAGACACTGTCAGCCACCAGCGGAAATTCTGAAGCACGGCTCAAACTGGGCTGGTTGACAAAGAGGTTGGACGTAGTAGAAAATCTGCTGTCAATGTGAGAAAAGGCATTGGGACACTCTTTAGCAAAATCTTCGCCGGCCTTGCCTGCAACCGGAATAAAGTTCAGAGCACCATAAGTATAGCTGAATCCGGCATCGCTGGCGGGAATTTCCAGACTCGGGCAACGTTTGGCGGGACCCGCATCTTCGGTATGCTGGGTGCTGTTCCAGTTCCAGCCGTAAAGGAAGTTGCTCCAACGGACACTGGTTTGGTTATTTACACCATTGCCGAAATTCCAAGGATAATTTTTGCTGTAAAAGTTCAGTGCCATCCAGTCTTTATTGTCGCCGGAGTACATGAAAAAGCGCAAACCGTTCTGTTTGAGGTTGCTCATGCAGTTGGCACCGCGGGCGCGTTCACGGGCGGCGGAGAGTGCGGGCAGCAGCATGGCTGCCAGAATGGCGATGATGGCGATAACCACCAGCAATTCAATCAAAGTGAAGCTGTACAGCTTCCTCTGCCCATGGGCAGAGGAAAAGGAACTCTTGGTTGTCATTTTTTTCTTTTCCTTTGTTGTTTTAAGTTATAATGGAGTCTTTATGCTGTAACATAAACTGATCTACAGCTAATTATACAACAAAACTCGACTTGTGTCAAGTGCAGGAAAACATTTTTTATGAAAAAAAATTGATTTTTTGCCGAAATATGCGGTTTTTGATTTAAAAAAACTGGAAATCGATTTCCGCTTGACAAACTTGACGGCGGCGGTGCGGCGGTGCGGCGGTGCGGTGGTGCGGTGGTGCGGTGGTGCGGT
>SUWJ01000005.1 GCA_015061545.1 Lentisphaerota bacterium
CGCGAGTTGGGCTGGCAATATATTGAAACGCGTAATATCAACGGTAAAACGCTGGGTACTCTCTCCGACAGCGAGTTTGAAGTTGTGGAAGCCATGCTCAACGAAAGCAATATCAAATTCAACTGTTACGGCAGCGCTATTGCCAACTGGGCGTGCCATCCGCGCAAGGAAGAGGATTTTCAGCGTTCGCTGGATGATCTTTACCGGGCTGTACCCAGAATGCAGAAGCTGGGGATCAAACTGCTGCGGGGCATGAGTTTTCTTACACCGGTTGATGAAGTACCTGATTCGCCGGAGCTGGAGACGATCATTTTCCGTAAAGTGCGCACGCTGGTGGAGATTTGCGCCGATAACGGTATTGTCTACGGTCACGAAAATTGCATGAACTACGGCGGTTTATCCCACCGGCATACGCTTAAACTGCTGGAAAAGGTCAATCACGAAAATCTTAAACTTATTTACGATACCGGCAACCCCTGTTTCAACTACCGTGCGCTGGGCAGCAAACCATATCCTTTGCAGTCATCATGGGAATTTTATAAAAATGTCCGCGAGCATATCGTATATGTACACATAAAAGATGCGCTGGCGCTGCCGCAGGCCGACGGTGTGCGCCCCACGCCGCGTTTCACCTGGGCGGGGGACGGCACCGGCGATGTTCGTGCGATCGTTAAAGATCTGCTTGCCAGCGGGTACGACGGCGGTTTTTCCATGGAGCCGCACATTGCCACGGTCTTTCATGAACAGCATCAGGATGAATCGCTGGAAAGTGTCAGATATTCCAGTTATATAGAGTACGCCCGTCGCTTTGAAAAGCTGTATAACGAGTTGGCAGATGAACTTGCTGACAGGAAAAACTGAACTTATTTCTTGAAAAAGAAGGAATAATATTTGACAAAAACAGATTCAAGATTATCTTTTCCTAAGTAAAAATTTTTCAGGAGTTATTTTATGCAAAAAAAACGATTTGCGCATGAAAATCTGCCGCCGGAGTATCAGCGTTTGGCGGATGCTATGAATTTGGATGCGGGCAAAATTCCGGCATACAGTCTGCCTGCTCTGCCCTTCGATAAAAATACTCCGGTTGAGGAGTTTGAAAAAATCCGCCCCGGTTTGCTGGATGAATTCAAGCGCTCCATGTACGGGGAAATTCCGCCGGTTTGCGAAGATCTTGAGTTTGTTGTTACTGACGAGGGTGCGGCTTTTGACGGCCTGGCACTGCGGCGTTCGATAGATATAATTTGCCGTCACCGCGGCGACGAACAACTTCTGCATCTGCTGTTGTATATTCCCCAACGGCGCAGCGGAAAAGTTCCGGTTTTCTTCGGGTTGAACTTTCAGGGCAATGTGGCGACCGATTTTGACCCTGAAATACCTTTCTTTGATTTTGAAACAATGGCGCCTATGTGGAGCTTCCGTTATGATGACCGGCGGGTGAAGACCGATCAGCGGGGAGTACGCGCGGGCCGCTGGTGTTTCCGCGACGTGATCGAACGGGGCTTTGCTGCCGCCACAATCGCTTACGGCGATATATACATTGACCGTCCCGACGGTTTTGACAGCAGCATAATGCGCTTTTTTTACTCCGCTGAAGAGTGGCAGAGTCCTCAGCGCCCCAGCGGTGCGATCAGCGCCTGGGCATGGGGGATCATGCGGGCGCTGGATTGTCTGGAACAGCAGCCGGAAATCGACCGATCCCGTTTTATCGTTCACGGTCACAGCCGTCTGGGAAAAACAGCATTGTGGGCAGGGGCAAATGATCCGCGTATCTGGCTGACGGTATCGAACTGTTCAGGCGCAGGCGGTGCCAAGTTGAGTCATCGTTATTACGGCGAAGATTTCGCGTGGCTGAATGTGTGGAACAGTCATTGGTTTTGCGGAAAATTTGCTGAATATGTCGGGCGTGATTTGCAATATCCTGTGGATCAGCATTTCCTTATGGCGGCAATCGCTCCGCGTTTGCTGTACATTGCCAGCGCGGATCTGGATGTTTATGCCGATCCGGAGGGAGAATTTCTCTGCGGCAAGGCTGCTTCTGCAGCATGGAATGTTTTCGGCTTGAAAGGTTTGGAAGATTTTAATTATCCGGCTGCCGGCTGCCTGATCGGTAATCAACTGGGTTATTATCTGCGGCAGGGCGAACACGATTTTACTCCCGAAAACTGGCAGGCGCTGCTTGCTTTTACTGAAAAACATCTGAATTATAAACAGGAATAAACACTTATGAGTTTCCGGGAAAGCACCTCAAACTGGCAATGGCGTTATTTTGCCGCTGATAATATACCTGATATTCTCGGCAGTCTGGATGGTTTTATTGAAAATGAGCTGCCGTTGGCTGATGGCAGAATTCTAAAACCGGTTTTCTTCCATTTCCCTGAATCAGGCATGATAAATATGTATGATATTATGGAGGAAATGCCTGAGGTTTCGGCGCGAACTCTTATAATTGCCGAGTTTTTTGCTGAGGAAGCCGGTTCGCTTTTTATCGGTTTCGGCGCGGACTGGAAGTGGACCCTGTGGCACAACGGCAAACTGCTGCTGGATGCTCTGGGCTGCCGCAATGGCGAAGCACCGATCCGCCCGACTAATCACTCGCAGGAAATAATGTACACGGCAGGACGCAATCAGATCGTGTTTGAAGTCTTTGGCGGCAGTTACCGCCACCCGGGAATTGACGGCGGTATGGATGTAGCTATGCAGATCATAGAAAATGTCCCGACGCTGGGAATGGTATATCAGCCGTTTGTCAGCTTCCCTGACAGCTGGGATAATGCTGTTTCAGTAATTTTCTGCGCCAACCGCAAAACTCCTGCGGCGGTGGACTACCGTTTGCAGGGAACGGAAAAATGGCTGCGCCGATACGATAATCTGGGCGGTCAGATGCGGCATGACCGGGCTGTGCACAGCGTGCGGCTGGAGGATTTGCAGCCTGACAGCATTTATGAGTACAGAGTTGTGCTGCTGGATGATTTCCGGGCGCTGGCAGAGCTGCCGCAGGAGGTGCATACTTTTCGTACTGCCGCTGCTCCGGGGCAGGAGTTCAGCTTTATTGCTACAGCGGATTTGCAGGATCCTGACAGCCGTACTGCGTATCTGGAAAATCTGCTGGGCAAAAATGCACCGGGAGAAAATTCATTTTTTGCTTTTATCGGCGATTTATTCTGGACCAGCGACTTCAACCGTTCGGTAATGGATGAGTTTGTAGTGCCGTTTACCCGAATCGCGGGCGAAAAAATGCCGCTGGTCATGGTGCGGGGCAATCACGAGATTTACGGCAAGGATTCCAACCGCTACTTTGAGTATTTTACTCCGCCTTACCCCGGGCGGGAAGGGTATTATATGTTCCGCTGGGGCGATGTATGCTTTATTGTACTGGATTTTTGCGATGACGAAGGCAATGTTCCGCCGCCGTCCACCCGTCAGTTCCACGATTTTGAAGTCTATCTTGCCGCCGAAAGCAAATGGTTGAAAAAAGCGGTCAACGAACCGATTTGCCGCGATGCAAAATATCGGATCGTACTTGCCCACGGTGTGCCGCTGGGGGATGTGGAGGAGTATATGCCGCAGAATATCAGACAGATGATCGATCCGGTTTTCGGCGGCAAATCCCCGCAGGTGCAAATCCATCTTTGGCTGGGCGGCCATATTCACCGGCCTTTCCGCAGTCAGCCTTTGAGTAATAAATATTACTCCATGGTGCCGCCGGAAATTTTCCAAAAGCATAAATTGCATCCGGCGATCGGCGAAAAATATTCGTTCCCGATCGTCATTACCGGCGGGCCGACCGGGGCGCTGGGCAGCAATATGCAGTTTACTTCGATCCAAGTCAAGGTTTCTGCCGATGGATTACTGGTCAGCAGTTTCGACCGCGACAACAGCTTGTTTGATTCTTTTTTGATTTCCGGTAAAATGGAAGTCAAGGATATTACGCAATCAACGGAGTTCAGAGAATACAGCTTTTAGTGCGGTAACAAGTTAATTTTCAGCCAAAAGAAACCGGAACATTGCAACCTTTTGCGAGGGTTGGCAACTGCCTTGGTTTTTCTTCTCCTGAAGGAGGTATAAGTTGGGCTGTTACAAAACAGTTTTGCAACAGCCATGTATTATGTTGGCGCTTCAGCGCATAATCAGATAAACTGTGTAGGCTATGTAAACTGCCAGCAATATTGCGCATTCGGTACGGCTGATCTTAAGATTACTCTTCATAAATATATAAAGTATCAGACTCAAGCCCAGCATCAGGAAGATATCCACATAATTAATGCCAACTGCCTGAAGCGGCGATATCAAAGGCGCCACACCCAGAATGGTGAAAATATTGAAAATATTGGAACCGATAACATTGCCGATGGCAATATCCTGTTCTTTGCGTACCGCCGCCACCAGCGAGGTCGCCAGCTCCGGCAGGCTGGTACCTACAGCTACAACGGTAAGTCCGATAACCGCATCAGATACTCCGCAGAGCTGCGCCAGCAAAGTTGCCGCATTGACAAAGAGTTTGCCGCCCAGCACCAATGCGGAGATCCCTCCGACTGCCAACGCTATTGCCGGAAGCATATTCATACTTGGGGGCGCGGTGATTTCTGTTGCCGCATCCTGCGCAGATTTTGATTCTTCCATTGCGCTTTCACGGCGCGAAGCGTAAATGCTCCACACGGTATAAGCTATAGAACACAACAGCAGAATCGCTCCTTCAATACGGTTTACGCCGCTGTTCAGGAAAAAACAGCCCAGCAGCGCCAAACTGGCAGCAATCATAAGCCATACATCGAACTGCAGCAATTTCTTATTTACCTGCAAAGGAGTTATTATTGCGCAAAGCCCGAGGATCAACGCAATGTTGCAGATGTTGGACCCGACCACGTTGCCGATACTTACATCGCCCAAGCCTTTGATTGCCGCATCGCAGCTGACCACCATTTCGGGCGCGCTGGTGGCATAAGCTACCAGCGTAAGTCCGATCACCAATGGCGAAACTTTCAGTTTCAGGGCAATGGCAGAACCGCCTTTGACCAGAAATTCAGCTCCGTAATAAAGCAGCGCCAAACCAAAGATGCCGCCGATAAGAGTCATAGACATTATTCGTACTTTCTATTTTCAGGATTTTTTGTTGTAATTGCCGTAAAACATACCTGCGCGTTCATTGATATTGAACAAATGGCGGGCAATTTTGCGGATTTCTGACAACAGTTCAAGGTAGAGAATACCCACCTGCGGACGGCAGTCGCCGCGGGTGATACGGGCAATGTGTTCCTGTTCAAACTGGTCAAGCATAGAGTAAAGTTCGTCGTGCAGCTGCTGCGACTTCTGCTGCTGAACTTCGGCATAGTCAGTCAGCATCTGAGCAGAGAGCTTGGCAACCTCGGCAAGTTTATCGTGCAGAAGATCGTACTCTTTTTCCGCCTGCAAGCTGAATTTAAGCTGGTCTTCGTGAAGTTTGTCGATAATACCGGTAATGATCTCGGTATGGTCGCCGATACGTTCCACATCGTTGGTGCAATGCAGCAGCAGCGGGATCTGGGCGGTTTCGGCAGCAGTAAGTTTGCGGCTCATCAGCTGCGACAGGTAGTTGGTGATATTTTTCTGTCTTTCGTCAATATCTGCTTCCCGCTTTTCCAGCTGGCGGGCAAATGCCTGATTTTTTTCGTCGTTGCGGTTGTAAGTATTCAAGGCGCAGTCGATCATTTTCCAGGCTTTCTGTTCCATGCGGCGCAAGGCATAGGTCGTCTGAGTCAAGGCAATGGAGGGCGTATCCAGCAGGTGCGGTTCAAGATACTGGTATTTGATCTTGCCGGAACTGACCGGGATGACCTTTTCGCAAATTTTCGCCAGCATCGGAATTGCCGGCAGCAGTGCCAGCGTGGTAAAGACGTTGAACACTGTATGGGCATTGGCGATCTGTCGGGGCAGGTCGCCATTGAGCGAAAGTTTTTTGATCAAAGTGAAAAATGCCGGGTCGCCGCCCCAGGGAATGGTAAAGGTGGCGGTGATAATAATTACCCCGAATACATTGAATAAAGTGTGGGCAAGCGCTGCCTGTTTGGCTACGCGGTTGGCAGTCATGGCTGCCAGCTGAGCGGTGATCGTAGTACCGATATTGGAACCCATTACCAGCGCTACTGCCGTGTAAAGATCCAGCAGACCGCTGGCGCCCAAAGCAATGATGATCCCCGAACAAGCCGACGAACTTTGCACAATAAAGGTTGCAAGCATACCAATAAAGATGGCGCCGAAGAGCGAAAGCCACGGCATATGACCATCAATGGGGGCGCATTGGAAGGTTTGAAATGCCTGCATGAACGCGGGGTGCAATGCCAGCGCTTTCAGTTCGCCGGACATAAACTCCATCCCCAGAAAGAGAAAGCCGAAGCCAAGTACCGTTTCGCTCCAGTTGGCGATCCGCTGGCGGGGAATAAAGCTCATCAGCAGCCCTGCGATGATCGCAGGCATAATTATCCAGGAGATTTTGAATGCCACCAGCTGGGCGGTGATCGTGGTACCGATATTGGCGCCGAAGATCAGCCCCATCGCCTGAACCAGCGAAAGCAACCCGGCGTTGACAAAACCGATCACCATAACCGTACTGGCGCTGGAAGACTGGATCACGCAGGTAACAGCGGCGCCTGACGCGACCGCTACCAGAGGATTGGCGGAAAACATCCGCAATATCGAACGCATTTTAGCTCCTGCAACCTGATGCAGACCATCGCTCATGAGCTTCATGCCGAAAATGAATATGGCAAGTCCGCCGAAGACTTGCAAAAATGTCATAACCATAAAAAAATTGAATACCTTAATTTATTTTAACAAACAGTTACAGTTTTAACGCCGGATCAGTTAAACTTGCAGCTGCGGACCCGCACGGGCAGGCTGGGTGGTATTCAGAAATTGTCCTGTCGGATGCCGGTAAAAAGTAAACGGCTTTACCGAACGGAAAAAAAGGCAGGGGAAAAAATCATTGGATTCCAGGAGCGCTGCATTGAGCGTTGGCGGACGGGACGTTTGCTGACTGCTTAAAAGCTGCAGCAGTTCAAGGTCAAACAGGATGTATTCTTCGTCCAGCGAGCTGCCTGAGTAATCAACTTTATTGGCAATCGCAACCGATTCGGTAATTGCTATAGGATTCAACGGATGCGCTGCATCTTGCGGGGCAGGGTCAAAGTCGATCAGCGAAGCCAGCAATGTTCCGCTGAAAAGAAAACCAATCCCCCCCAGCTGGACAAATTCGGGCTGGTACAGCATCAACCCCACCAGCAAGGACAAAAAAGCAAAGCTGCCGATTTTTATGAAAAAACCGCAGTTGAAACGCTTGGCGGCTGAAACAGTTTTATTCAAAAAACTTTTCCTTATGCTGTACTCAAAGTTATATAAAACAAAAAAACAGGTATAATAATATACACCTGTTTTATGAAAAAATCAACCTGCAAGCGGTTCTTCTGTCAACAGTTTATTCAACGTTTATTTGACAGCGATCAACTCCACTTCCACCAACGCCCCTTTGGGCAGCGCAGCGGCAGCTACGCAGCTGCGGGCGGGTTTGGATATAAAATACTTTTCGTAGATGGCATTGAACGCGGCAAAGTCGTTGATGTCGGCCAGAAAACAGGTGGTTTTTACCACATCTTCAAAACTGTAACCTGCGGCAGTCAGTACGGCAGAGAGGTTTTTCATGACCTGTTCCGACTGACCGGCGATATCGTTTGCCGCCATCGCTCCGGTAGCGGGATCCAGGGCGATCTGCCCCGAACTGTAGAGCGTATCGCCGACTTTTACTGCTTGTGAATAAGGCCCAACTGCGGCGGGCGCCTGACTGGTGGAAATAACTTCTTTTTGCATAATAAATATTCTCCTTGAATAAAAGTTCGGTTCAGTCGTTTACGGTGTAACCTGCTTTCTGGATGGCTTCGCGGATCTGTTCCCAATGGGCAAAATCTCTTGTTTCCATAGCGATCCGTAAAAAGCAGGCGTTGATATCGTGACTGGCGTTGGCGCGGGTGTGATTTACGCTGACCACATTGGCGCCCAGTCCTGAGATAATAGAGCTGACTCGGGTAAGTTCGCCGGGACGGTCCAGCAGCTCAAGGTTGAGTTCCGAGGAACGCCCCGAAGTGACCAGCCCCCGCTGCACCACCCGCGACAGGATCGTAACGTCGATATTGCCGCCCGAAAGCAGCGCCACGACTTTTTTGCCTTTAATGGGGAGTTTCCCGAAGTGGATAGCTGCCAATGCCGTAGCTCCTGCGCCTTCGGCAATCAGTTTCTGCCCTTCCATAAGCATAACGATAGCGGTGGCGATCTCATCGTCGCTGACCGTTACAATGTCATCCAGATATTTGGAGCAATATTGGAAAGTCAAATCCCCGGGGCGTTTTACCGCAATACCATCGGCAAAGGTTTTGACCGTCCGGCTGGCGGTGATTGCCTTGTTGTGGAAACTTTCCGCCATGCTGGGCGCACCCGCCGCCTGGACGCCGTAGACCTTGCAGTTGGGGTTCAACGTTTTTATTGCCATGGCAACCCCGGAGATAAGTCCGCCGCCGCCGATGGGGACGACTACGGCTTCCACCGAACTCATCTCTTCGAGTATTTCCAAGCCGATCGTGCCTTGCCCGGCAATAACGTCATCGTCATTAAATGGATGCACAAAAACTGCCTTGGAGCGTTCCACCTCTTCGCAAGCGGCGGCGTAGGCATCGTCGTAAATACCGTCGATCAGCACCACCTGCGCGCCGTAACGCTTGGTCGCTTCAACTTTGGAGATGGGGGCCGTGCTGGGAACAAAAATCTTGGCGGGAATGTTGTTTACCTGCGAACCGAGTGCCACGCCCTGAGCGTGATTGCCTGCCGAACAGGCCACGACTCCGCGGCTTTTTTCTTCCGCCGAAAGGGTGGAGATCTTGTAATAGGCACCGCGAACTTTGAAGGAACCTGTTACCTGCAAATTTTCCGGCTTGATATAAACCTCGGCATTGGTACTGAACATGGGGGCAGGGATCAGGGAGGTGTGCCGCAGAACTTTGCGCAGTTCCCGGCGGGCGTCGTAAAAACGATCTATTTTCAACATAATCTCTTCTTTCAAAAATTATTAATGTTCCATAAAACATAATCAGAACATAAAATACCACAATCGTATGTTTTTTCAAGTAAGTTCAAAGGTAACACGGGCTTTTTTTGTCAAAAAAGCATTTGATTTGGTCCATTCTGCCATATTTCAGCAGAAAACTACTGGAAAAATATGATATGCCGATGTATATTAATTTGAGTAGTATTTTTGAAGCAATAAAATACTTTATTTGTTTTAATTCAAGGAGTCTGTCTATGAAAAAGCGTTTCCGTAAAAAGTTTGCCGTTGCCGAATTTTACCGCCCCTGGTTCGCCATCAGCGCCGAGATCAAGCCCATGGCTGAAGGCGATCAGGCGGATTTCGTTTCCCGTTTTATTGCCGCAGCTGAAGCGCTGGATATGATCTGCGACGGGGCGATCGGCGAAACTGAACTGGAAGTTTCTTTCGATACCGGCAGATTGGCTACTGCCAATGCCGAACGCCGTCAGCAGTTTATAGATCAGGTCAGCCAGTGGCCCGAAATCGTCAAAATTGAAGCTACTGAACTGCAGTAAAGCGTAATTTCAATATCCTGTTTTTATGGGTTACTGGAAGAAAAAATTCCGCAATACCAAGAAATTGCCGGATTGGATTTTTGTGGTGCTGGCAGCTTTTATCAAGCTGCTGCGCTGCTGTTTTTTCCGCGTTAAGGTGATCGACCCCCACGGTATTGTTGAATCAACCCAACCGTTGGTATCGGTTACCTGGCATAATCGGCTGCTCTTTTTTCCTGCGGTGTTTCCTGCAGGGGTGCGGCGTAAAACGGTGGCGGTGGTCAGCGCCTCGCGGGATGGACAGTACATTGCTGATTTGATAAAGTGCTTCGGCCTGCGCAGCGCCCGCGGTTCATCCAGTCGGGGCGGAATGAACGCCCAGCTGGAGGCTGCCCGCGCTCTCCGCGAAGGCAATCATGTAAGTTTTACGCCCGACGGTCCCCGCGGGCCGCGTTATCAGAT
Organism: Lentisphaerota bacterium; assembly: GCA_015061545.1. Lineage (GTDB taxonomy): Bacteria > Verrucomicrobiota > Lentisphaeria > Victivallales > Victivallaceae > SIG78. The sequence continues at coordinate 10,060 of SUWJ01000005.1, forward strand.
GAGCAAAGGGCCGATCCATCTTGCGGCAATGCACTCGACTGCGGTGGTTCCGATAACGGTCAATGCCTCCCGGTATTGGGAATGTCGATCCTGGGACCGTTTTCAGATCCCCAAACCATTTTCCACCCTGACGGTGGTGCTGGGGGAACCGATATTTATACCTCACGATCCCGATGCGGAAACTTTGGAAATCTATCGCAAAAAAGTGGAAGATGCGCTGAATCTTATCAGCAATGTCCGCAAGGAAGATATGCCGACAGCCGAAGAAATTGCCGAATGTCAGCGGCGGAAAGCCGCCAAAAAAGTTGTAAAGGGTTGACTTTATGAGTAAAAAAGTTCCGATTTGTCTGATCGTGGATGATGGCGGGGTGATCAATACATCTTTTTTTCACGATCTGAGAACCAGACACGAATTTCTGATTCCGCCGTTATTTGCCATGCAGTTCGGACAGCTCTGTTTGAAGTACGGAGTCAAGGGGAAATTTTCGGTGGTGCCGATTCCGTGCGGACTGGGGCGGCTGGATGAACCGGACAAGGTAAACATGGTTCCGGCGGAAAATGTGCGCAGCTTTGTGGAATATACTAAAAAATACATTGCTCCCAACTTTTCTATAGCTCCTGAATTGCTGACTCATCTGCTGGCGTGGAACCTGGCGCAGGGCGGCAAAACGCAATATTGCGAAGATGTTTTTATTGAGCGGCTTAATGCCGACGAGATTGCCGATTATGTGAGTCTGGCGTTGACTGTATTGGATAATATCGGTCTTACTCCTTCGGGAGTAAGTTCGCCGTGGCGCACGGGCTCGGGGAATATGGACAGTTACGCCAGAGGTATCGGAATGGCGTTCAAGCGGGTGTTGAACCGGGATCGGAGCTTCTTTTTCTGCGGTTATCCCCAGCGGCCTTTCCCGACGGTTTGCTGCGATTCGCCCGAATGCGGCAGAGTGGTGCATATAAGTATGCAAGCGTCGGATGCTTTGTGGGGAACAATGAATCCCGCCACGGCGGAAGAAGCCCATGCCGCCGCAGCAGCAGGTATAGATTCCTGGTTGAGTGCCGATGGTAAATCGGGCGCTTTGCGGAAGGCTTTTGATGCGAACGAACCTATGGTAATGCTTACTCATTGGCAATCGCTTTACTCCGAAGGCCGAGGGATCGGACTGTACTGGTTTGAAGAATTTCTGAAAAGAACTCAAACTTTCTTCGGCGGGCAGCTCGAATGGGTGACTGCTGAGGAGCTGGCAAACCGGTATTGATCCAGCTTTTTTTGCGTTATGCTGCTGATTGCAGAGCGCCGATAAGGCGATTGCAGGAAATAAAAGCAAGATTAATGCAGAAAAATCGCTCCTTGAGGTTGAAAAAACGTTAAAATATGCTATATTAATATTTAACATTATACATTTTTTTAATTTAAACCCATCCTGCCGGAGAGAGTGTGATGAATCAATATCTTGATGAATTCATGAACGCCTTCAAATTTGAAGGACTGACCTTTGACGACGTGTCGCTGATTACCCAGTATGCAGATTTTCTGCCCTACGAAACCAGCGTTGAAAGCCGCTTTTCGCGTCACGTCAAACTGAACATTCCTTTTGCGTCGGCGGCAATGGATACTGTTACCGAAGGGGCAATGGCGATCGCGATGGCGCGTCTGGGCGGTATCGGGGTGATCCACAAGAATCTTTCCGTGGCGCGTCAGGTCGAAGAAGTCCGCAAGGTCAAACTCTATCTCAACGGTATCATCAAAACTCCCGCTGTATTCCACCCCGATATGACGGTGCAGGAAATGCTGGACGAAAAACGCCGCAAGCAGTACAGTTTCTCGGGCTTCCCCATTGTTGACAACAACGGTAAACTGCTGGGGATCATCACTGCAAGAGATATGAAATTCCTGACCCGCTACGATGCTAAAATCGGCGATGTTATGCAGAAAAATGTGGTCACAGCTCCGGAAGGCACCACGTTGCAGGAAGCCTATCAGATCATGCTCGATAAACACGTCGGCAAGCTGCCCACGGTGGATGCCGACGGCAATCTGACCGGGCTTTACAGCTATCAGGATGTGCGCACGCTGCTGGAAAATGAAGAACCCGATTATAACCGCGACAGCCGTCATCAGCTTCGCGCCGCCGCCGCCATCGGTCCTTACGATATGGAACGCGCCGAAGCGCTGGTCAAGGCAGGGGTTGACGTTATGGTGCTGGATACTGCTCATGGCGACAGCAAGGGAGTTATCGAGTCGGTGGCGGAATTCAAAAAGGTCTTTGGCGATAAGGTCGATGTTGTCGCCGGTAACGTGGCTACTGCCGAAGCAGCCAAAGCGCTGGCGGATGCGGGCGCTGACGGGGTGAAAGTCGGTATCGGTCCCGGCTCGATCTGTACCACCCGCGTGGTTGCCGGGGTAGGGGTGCCGCAGGTTACGGCGGTTTACAATGCCGCCAAGGCGTTGCCTTCGGATGTGCCGGTAATTGCCGACGGCGGGATCAAGCAGTCGGGCGATATTGCCAAAGCTTTGGCGTTCGGTGCCAGCTCGGTGATGATGGGTTCGGCGTTGGCTGGTACTGCCGAAAGTACGGGCGAAGTTACGCTGCATCAGGGCCGCCGCTACGTTATCTACCGCGGCATGGGCAGTCTGGAAGCTATGAAGACGGGCAAAGCCAGCCGCGAACGTTACGGTCAGCAGGATGTGGATACCGATAAGAAACTGGTTCCGCAGGGGATCGAAGGTTTGGTTCCCTATCGCGGTCCGGTGGCGGATGTGGTGTTCCAGATGGTGGGCGGATTGCGTTATTCGCTGGGTTATTGCGGTGCCCGCACGATTGCTGAATTGCAGGAAAAGGCGAAGGTCATCCGGGTTACGGCAGCAGGTTTGCGCGAAGCTCATCCGCACGATGTTACCATGCTCAAGGATGCGCCCAACTACTCTTCCAACTGATAGTAAAATTATTAAACCCGCCGGAACGTTTGGCAAAGTGTTCCGACGGGTTTTTTTATTGCTGTGCAACTTGGGTGGACAGCAAAGACATCTGTTTAATCCAGCGATTTTATGTACTCCAGGGCTTTGGATCGGGAACAGGTGAACCTTCTTAAAGTACGAACCGAACCGTCGGCTGCCTGAAGTCTGATATTGCCAATGCGGTAAATAATGCAAGCCGAGCGCGGCACCGCATAATACGAGATGGTTTTGCCCTCTGCATCCTTTATATGATGTATTGAAACAGAGCGGGAGCAGCATACTTTGCAATAAGCTGTTTCGTCATAAATAAAATTCCATTCCGGGTGTTTGCAATAGTCGGTGGCGATCTTTGCTCCATCGACAAGACTTTTTTGATTGGGATGATCTTCGATAAATACTTCCTGATCTTTGAAGCTGCAAAGCATACCATTTTGCAGAATTTGCAACACTTCTGCATAGTGATGAACTGCCGTTAATTGTTCGAGTGCTTTCAGATGTGCTTTAGTAGTTTTTTTAGTTTTTTTCTTGACTTTTTCTGCTTCCAGCAGGGCAGAAATCTTTTTTTGCTGTTCAGCTGTAAGCTGGTTGAAGCTGATGGCGCTTTCGCCTGTGCTGTGGTTTATAACCAGCTCTTTGATTTGGACATTTTTATAAACCTTGCCGTCCTTCGTGGTCATGTCGGCAGCAAAAATACTCAGCGGACACAACAGTAAAAAACACAATTTTGCTTTCATTATTTTTCTTCAGGTTTTCTGATTAATACCGGTTGGGGTTTGCATTAGCCCATAGAGTTCAGCAGGCGGTACAGAGTTATCCGCCTGCTGGGAACTCTTTTTAACGACGGTGTCCGCGATGCCCATGAGGACCGCGTTGCGGTACCCGGTGCGGAGCATGATGACGGCGCGGCACCGGCGCATGACGCACCCGTGGAGGCGGCGGCGGTGGCACAGGACGCACCCGTGGAGGCGGCGGCGCGTGATGGATCACGATCGGCTTGATCGGAGCTGCGGGAATGACTTCCTGTGTTACTATCACTTGCGGCTGCGGCACGACTTCCTGCGCTATAACTACCGGGCGCGGCGGGGTGAACAAGGTGTTCACTAAACGGACGATTCCGCCTGCCAGATAAAGTCCGTCATCCCCCTTGCGGTGATGGTGATGCGGTCCGTGAGGTGCTGCCACAGCTGCAGGAACTGCCACGGTCATTGCCAACGCTGCTCCGGTCAGAACTAAAAATCTTGCTCTCATATTCTTGCCCTTTCTGTTTGGATTTTGTTCCCGGAATGGGATTTCAAACATATTAACGACTGACCGGTCAGTTTTATTGTCGGCAATACTTAAGATTTGTCAAAATAATTCTGCAGTTGTATATTATATATAAGTTATAAAACAAAAAGGAGTGTATTTATGTATATAAATAAGATTTTCAAACCAAACAGCGGGGCAGGGGCATTCTTTTTCAGTATTTTGGTCTGGGGGATCGGAGTGGGGTGTTTTGCCGCTGCAATGAATAATTATCTGTCAGAAATCCACCATATGGATACAATGGATCGGGGCTGGTTGGAGTTTTTCCGCGAACTGCCGGGGTTGGCGCTGGTGTTTTTACTGGCATTGCTGCATAAGGTCAGCGATTGGAAGATACTGCGGTTGGGGACGATGGTTTCCATGGCGGGTGCCGCGCTGCTGCTGATTCCCGCCGACAAGGTGCTGGTTACCGCGTTTATTATGATCTGGAGCATGGGCGAACATCTGGTGATGCCGATCCGTTCAGCAATTGCCATGCAGATCGCCAACGAAGATTATCAGGGCCGTTCGCTGGGGCTGCTGACCAGCGTGATGAATTTCGGTACTGTTGCCGGCAGCTTGCTGGTGGCGGGATTGTTTTATGCGGGGGTGAATTTTTTCCATCAGAACGAAAAGGTCTTGTTCAATATCCTGTGGGGAATTATTGTGCTGCTGATGTTGGCAAGTACCTTAAGCACTTTCACCGGCAAAGCTCCCAATCGCCCATCCCGGCGGCCGCGATTGTATTTTGACCGCAAATTTTCCAAGTTTTATGCGCTGGAACTTTTTTACGGAGCGCGCAAACAAATATTCCTGACCTTTGCGCCTTATGTGCTGATCCGCGAATATAATATGAGTACTGCGGCAATGGCGTTTCTGCTGGGATTGTGTGCGTTTATCAATATTTTTGCCGCACCGTTGATCGGAAAACTGACCGACAAGTGGGGGTATCGCAATATTATGATCTACGACACGGTGATTCTGGCATTTGTCTGCATATTTTACGGATTTTCGGGCAGAATGTTTCCAACTGCGGTTGCCGCGGTGGTGGTATGTGTAAACTTTGTGCTGGATGCAGTTATCAGCACCAGCAGTATGGCTACCAATATTTATGTGCGCGAGATCTCCGGCTCGCAGGATGAATTGACCAGCACCCTCTCCACGGGAATTTCCATCAATCACCTGATTGCCATATTAACTGCTCCCGTTGGCGGTTGGATATGGGCGCGTTTCGGTATCGGAACACTCTTTGTCTTTGCCGCAGTTATGGCAATTTGCAATTCGCTCTTTGCTGCCACGCTGCCCAAAAAAGATCCGATAGGGTAAGGCGATGTAAAAAAAGGGTGCTGCAAACTCTTCCGCAGCACCCTTGAAAGTGGTTAAGGCTTTACAGATCGGAATTGTAAATCTTTTTCGTAGCTTCTTCCACCGAAGCGATTGCCAGTTTGTATTCCAGCGGCAAACGGTTCAACCGGTCGGCGTATTTGGTTGCCAGTATACCGGGCAGATGCGCCAGAACGGTTTCGGTCTGACACTTGGCGGGATCCTCAAGGAGTTTGGCAAAAATCCTTGCGTTTTCCGCATTGATCGCCTGACTGAGTTCCTCGGTAAGATCGGTCAGATATTTACCGCTCTTTTTGTGCATACGGAAAAGCCAGTCGGCTTCGAGCTGCGCCAGATGTGCCAGTTTGCCCAGCAGTTCTTTGACCAGAATCTTTTTGTCGGCTTGAAATTCTTCGGGTTCCAGCATCAGCCCGGAGAGAATTTCAAAGCTGGAGGTGATTACACCGCATTTGTTTGCCGACGCATCTTTGATAATGGGAATATGGGCTTCCTGCAATTTGATGCGCGCTTCGGGTGTAATAAAACTGTTGGCGCCTTCCACGATCGCCCGGCTGGATGGTTTGCCATCGGGCATATAATCGGTATAATTGTTGATATTCAAAGTGGAGGGCCGTCCGCCGCAGGGCATGAATATATCAGCATAATGGTAAAGGTTGCTGTGGAATATACTCATATACTCGTTGCGGTCCACAAAACTTTCGCACCAACCTTCCGCCTTGCGTTCGATCAGGCGGTAGCCATTGTCCTGTACTTTACTGAAAAGCATATAGGCGCCGATGCCCTGCAATTTTTCAGGATCAAAACTGTCCAGATTGGCTTTGAGCAGCAATTTTGCCAGCTCCTGCCGATCGATTCCCGCCGGGTCGTAGATCACGGCAGGGCCATCGGTGATGGCGGTGATTTTCAGATTGGGGTGTACGGGTGAACCATCGGATTTTTTTGCCAGCAGGAGTTTCATCATATTACCCGCCACGTCGCCGCCGGGGCCGCCGGCGATCTTGACGCTGAATTCATCATCATCGGCAATGTTGAGTTCCCGCATGGTGCGCAACAAATACTGGTATACCCCGAAACTGGTAACGCCGTATTCCTTATGATTGATCCCTGTATCCGGCTTGCCTGAAATCAATCCCGATTTAAGGGTGTAGCCGACTTTTACCGCATATTGCCCGATCCATGAGATCATATCGTCAAACATATTTTCATCGGGGCCGATTTCGATGATCTCTTTGCTGCCGAGATAATCCACGATTGACTTGTCGCGCAAGGTATTGCTGCTGTCGTAATTTATCAGCGATACAAACGCTTCGCAAAATACCCGCTGCACCGTCCAGAGCAGGGGTTTGAACTCTGCGCCCGATTCCATATTGATCAGCGAGATCATTTTTGATCCGCCTTCGTAGATATCTTTATTCTTCCAATGCTGAGTATGCGCCAGCACAAAGACTTCTCTGAAAATCTCATCGTTGGCAGCATCGAACAGCGCCATTTCGTCCAGCTTGCAGGAGGAGCGTTTCGGCACTACGGTGCGCCAGCCGCCGCGGGCAATTTCGGAAAAGCGGACCTGAAAACCCAGCGCATTTTCCCGATAGAAGAAGAATACTCCGTAAGGCCGGTCAGCGGGGAAGGCGCCGGTGTACTTTCCGTCGATCTGACCGTAGAAATCCATAAATGCCGGATCCAGACGGAAGGCAAGAGCCGACTTGCCGCTGCTGTAAAAATTACTCTTGAGTATAACGCTCAGAAAGTTTTTGACTGCCAGCAGAATATTTTTGGCAATCACATCGTTGTAATAAACTCCGCTGTTGATGCAGTCGATCGCTTCATCGGCTTTATTCAGGATCGCCTGACCGCATTCAGGAGAATATTTGTTCCCGGGGGTGAATTTGGCGCTGAAAAATTCCAGCAGCAGCTTGAGGATATCCGCATTGATCGCCATATAGCGGAAGATATCGGCACGATTATAGGCGCTGCGGTCGATAAAAGCAAACTGGGTATGGACAAATTCTGCCGCTGCGCGCATCAGGTTGGCTTCCGCCAAACTGAGCAGCCCCGTTTTGACCAGATGTTCGGCAAACAGGTCATCGGCGCTGCTCCAGAAAAGCATTTCCAGTTCTCCGGCAATCAGCGCAGCATCACCTTTTACTCTGGCGGTGATGATCCAAACGGGTTTAGCGTCAAACTCTTCGGCGCAATCCTGTCTGGTCAGCTGGATCGGGTCGGACAAGCTGATGTTGTCATACCTCCGCAGCTTTTTCATATAATCCTGTACGCCGACAAAAGTCGGCACCGCCAGGATCACTTTCTGAGCTTTAACCGCGGAAAATACATGATCGCAGCATTGGGCCTGCAATGCCAGATTGATTGCAGTTACTGTAATATCGCTACGGAGCTTCCGGAGCGAAGCAGGTATGATGCGGGAGAATATTTCATTGACTTCATCGGCAGGGGCTATTTGCTTTTTCAGGCAATCTGCCAGAATTTCTTCTGTGTTTTTCGGCACGGTTTCTTCATGACGTTCCCGGTTCATAATCAAATATCCTTTGGTTTTTCTATAAAGTTTTTTATAAGTATAAAGTACCCTTATTTTTTAAAAGTTCAAGCAGATTTTGCAAAAAAAACAAAATAATCTGCTGACTGGTTTCAGCATTGTTGCTGACGCCTGTAGTATAAATTCTGCAATAAAAATTAAACTAAATTTGAAAAAAAAATAAGATGATATATATTATGCTGAAATAGATTGTTTTGACCTTTTTGTAACCTTAAAAATTTGAAAAAAGCAGGTGTTATTATGAAAATGGGTATTACGGTGTACGGCGCCCACCTGATGGTGCCGGAAGAAGGACGCACGGTTGCCAAGATCATCCGTCAGGCTGCCAATGTCGGTTTTGACGGTATCGACCTGGGGTACTACTGGGGCGAAAATAAAGCTGCTGAATTTGCTGAAGCCAAGAAAGTTGCCGAAGGCGAAGGTATCGCCATTGCCAACTATATTGTGGGCAACAACTTTGGTAACGCTATCGCCGAAGGACGCATCGAAAAAGAAATCGAAATCGTCAAGAATGCACTGAACGAAGCGGCGGAATTCGGCTGCAAGAATCTGCGCGTTTTTGCCGGTGGTTACGGTTTGGATTGGAATACCTACAGCTCCCAGATCGCCGATGCCTTTGCCGCCTGTCTGGAAACTGCCGAAAAGAACAACGTTGTCATGGCGCTGGAAGATCACGGCGGGCTCAGCAAAGACTCCAGCGAACAGCTCTACTACATCAACAAGCTCAATTCGCCTTTCCTGCGTGCCACCGCTGATATCGGCAACTTCTGGCTGCCCGGCGGCGAACTGCCCATCGTTGGGGTGAGCGCGGTTGCGGAATATACGGTAATGGTTCACGTCAAGGACTATGTCTTTGTCAACAATAAGCAGGTTGCCTGTCCCACGGGTGAAGGTGTGATCGACTTCAAGAGCTGCTTCCGGGCGCTCAAGGATGTCAACTACGACGGCTGGCTGTCGCTGGAATACGAATGCGGCATCGGCGATCCCAAGCAGGGGATCACCACCAGTCTGGTGAATATGCGCAAGATCGCAGCCAGCTGCTGACGCATAAAATTTTGCTTTTGCGCCGGAACGTTACTGCAATGTTCCGGCGTTTTTCTTATTTTGCCGGGGCAACTCCTTGAAAAAATCATTTTATATATTATATTAAACACCGATACTGTACAATATTGTAATATAACTGTTTTTATCAGGAATTTTTATGGATACACTCAATGACTCTTTGCAAATTCGGCGCGAACTGGTGAAAAGCTGCCGCAAAATCGTGGTCAAAGCCGGTACCCGGCTGCTGACCGATCCCCGCCGTTTTTCGGAACTTATTGCCGGGATCGCTGCCTTGCGCGAAAAAAATTATAAAGTTATACTCATCTCGTCCGGTGCAGTCGGTACAGGGATGCGGGCGCTGGGGATGGAAAAGCGTCCGCGGCAGCTTTCGGAAGTTCAGGCGCTGGCGGCTATCGGGCAGGGCAAACTCATGGCGCTGTACGATGCCGAGTGCCGCAAATACAATTTTCATACGGCGCAGCTGCTGCTGACGGCAGATGATCTGCGGCAGCGTTCGCGCTATATCAATGTAGCCAATTCCATAAGCGCATTGTGGCGGCACGATGTGCTGCCGATCATCAACGAAAATGACTCCGTGTCGGTCGATGAAATCAAATTCGGCGATAACGATACTCTGGCGGGTATGCTGGGGGCGGTGCTGGGTTCGGAATTGACGGTGATCCTGACCACCGAGCAGGGATTGCGCAAACGCAATGAAGACGGCTCGCTGGGCGAACGGATCAGTCTGGTCAAAAAGATCACTCCCGAAATGATTGCATCGGCGGGCGATACCGACAACAGCGCCATGAGCATCGGCGGCATGATCTCCAAACTGCGGGCTGCCAATCTGGTGACAGAATCGGGCAACTATTTGTGGATCGCCGACGGCAGAGAACATAATATTCTTGAAAAAATCGCCGCCGGTGAAGATGTGGGGACGCTTTTCTGCCCCCGCAGCAATAAACTGCACTCGCGGCAATGCTGGATCAAATTTTTTGCCAAAGCCTCGGGTTCGCTGACGGTGGACGAAGGGGCGATCAAAGCTGTTTCCCGGGGGGGGAAGAGTTTGCTTCCTTCGGGGGTTATCGGAGTTTTCGGCAGCTTCAAACGCGGCGATACGGTAGAGATCTGCACCGTCGGCGGCGAAGTGATCGCCCGCGGTTTGTGCAATTACTCCAGCAGCGAATGTATGCAGCTTAAGGGTAAACATCATGACGATATAGTTGAGCTGCTGGGCAGCAATGCAGATAACGAACTGGTTCATCGCGACAATATGGTGCTGGCGCCTGAACTGAAAGGATCGCTCAAGTGAAGCTGTTTATCAAAACCTACGGCTGCCAGATGAATGTGCGCGACAGCGAGGCGCTGGCGGGATTGATGACCGCCGCAGGTGCGGAGCTGGTAAACAGCGAAGCCGAGGCGGATGTGATGATCTTTAATACCTGCAGCGTGCGCGATCAGGCCGAACGCAAAGCTATCGGCAAGATAACTTTTATGAAAAAGTATAAAAAGCTCAAGCCGGAGCTGATTATCGGCGTTATCGGCTGTATGGCGCAGCATCGCGGGCAGGAGCTGCTGGAAAAAATTGAACACCTTGATTTTGCGCTGGGTACCGGTCAGCTGCACCGGTTGGAAGAGGTCATTGAATATGTGCGGAAAGAACGGAAAAAAGCCGCATGGCTGGAAGAAGGTTCTGACGTGCTGGAGTCAATGGGTATGCACAGCGATTTTCAGAATAAGCGGCTGCATACAGGCTCGATCGCCATTACCCGCGGCTGCAACCGTTTCTGCTCTTACTGCATTGTGCCTTATGTGCGGGGGCGGGAATTCAGCCGTCAGGCGGAAGATATTGTTGCCGAAGCTGAAATGCTGGCTGCCAAAGGGGTGAAAGAGATCATGCTGCTGGGGCAGAATGTGGCTGCTTACGGCTGCGGGGGCAATGTTAATCCGCCGCCTGAAGACGAGTCGCCTTTCGGGGATCTGCTGCAGCAGATCGCACGGATCGACGGGATCAAACGCATCCGTTATACATCGCCTTATCCGACATTTTTTACGCAGAAACTTATTGATATAATCGCCGCTGAACCCAAGATTTGCCGCAATGTGCATCTGCCGGTGCAGTCAGGATCGGCAGAAGTGCTGGCGCGTATGAACCGGCAGTACACGCCTGAACGTTATCTGGAAATCGTGCAGCGTTTGAAATCAGCGGTGGGTGAACTTACTTTTTCTACCGATGTGATCGTGGGATTTCCGGGGGAAACGGATGCTGATTTTGCCTGTACTCGGGATTTGATGAACGAAGTCGGCTTTGACCACGCTTTTATTTTCAAGTACTCTCCGCGGGCAGGAGCCAAATCCGCGTTGTGGCAGGATGATGTTCCGCAGGAGGTCAAGGAGGAACGCAATCAAATATTGCTGGCCGATTTGGAAAAACGCTCCATCGCCGGCAATCTTGCTTGTGTGGGGCGCACGCTGGAAGTTATGGTCGATGGCGTCAGCGCCCGCAATCCAGCCCGCTGGTCGGGGCGGACTTCCACCGCCAGAACGGTGGTGTTCAAATATAAGGACGGTATGCGGCCTGGGGATTTGATCCAAATACCGATCGAACGGGCAGGGCGGGTAACGCTGTTCGGACCGGGATTGATCGGGGCGGACGAAGAGTTGTAAATCAAGCTGAAAAAAATTACGCTAAGCGCAGGGAGCAAATACCATGTCAGAAGATCTGCAAATGCAGGAAGTGAAAAAGCAACTTAATACATCGCGTTTCCGCATGGGGTTTGCCCAACTTTTTTTCAGCGGGGAAGAGTCTACGCTTGGCGGACTCAAAGTTCTGATTATCAAGATGCTGGGGGGTAACGATCTGCATCTTGCCGTCACGGGCAGTTTCGGCGGCTTGGTCAGTTTTACCCAATGTCTGGCAGTACCGCTGCTGAAGATGTGCAAAAGCAACCGTTTGGCAATGATCGTATCGCTGTTGATCGGCGTGGCGGGCGGAGTGCTGCTGGCGCTGAGCGTGCTGGGCGGATTGGTTGAGTCCATGCAGGGACTCTTTCTCTGGGTATTTTTGATCAGTATTCTGGTTATGTCGGTGGCAACCGGGGTACAGCTGGCGATTGAAACCAACTGGATCGGTGATCTGGTGCCGCAAAATTGCCGCGGATGGTTCACCAGTATAAAAAGTATTATCTCGCTGATCGGTATGTCGCTTCTGGCATTGCTGTTCGGGTTTATTGTGGATAATATGGGGAGCTTGATTCTGGCGGGAGTCGGCTGTTTTCTGGTGGTGGCGCTCTCGCACGTGCTGGCGATATGTCTGATCAAAGAGGTGCCCGATCGTGAACCCAAGATCAAGCCGATTTTTGAAGGCGGCAAGATCACCGGGTTGAATTTAAAAAGCTATGCGCTGTGGTGCTATATAGCTTTTTATATGCTCTGGACGGGGGGGCGGGCGCTGTTTGCCACTTTTTCCACGATTTTTATTCTTACCGAATTCAAGATGGGGCTGGTGCAGTTGAGCGGGTTTACGATCCTTAATCAGACGATGAGCTGCATAATGCTCTTTGTTCTGGGGCGGATGTCGGATAAACGGGGCAACCGCAAATTGCTGGCGTTTATTTCTTTTTGTGTATCAATGAGTATGTTCAGTTATCTGACTACGCCGTTTCTCGGGGTCATACCGCTGATCGCCACTTCGATCATCGGCGGTATGGCAGGATTGACTCACGGTATGCTGGTGGTCAATTACAGTTTGGAGATCATTCCCGAAGAGGGGAGGGCTACTTATATAAGTTTTATCCGCATGGTGATGGGCGCATGGACGATTCTGGTGGTGAATATCGGCGGGGTGATCGCTCACGCGCTGGAGAAATCCAACTTCACCTTTGAGATGTTCGGAAAGACCTTTTCCCGTTACCACATTATGTTTGCCATTGGGGCGGCGATGGCGGGCTGCTGTGTGATACCGCTGTTGATGGCGGGAGCGCGCAAGATCAAAAATGTTGACCTTGCGCAATAAAATCTTTCACAAAATTACGATTGGATTTACAGCGCGGCGATCACCGCATCGGTCACTTCTGTGGTAGAGGATTTTCCGCCGATATCGGGTGTGCGCACATTGCCTGCCAGCAGCACCTTGCTTACAGCATCCATAAGTTTACTGCTCATATCTTCAAGTTTCAGGTGATCTAGCATCATCGCTGCCGCCCAGAGAGTTCCGACCGGATTGGCAATGCCTTTGCCAGCGATATCGGGGGCGGAACCGTGGATCGGCTCAAACATACTGGGGTATTTGCCTTCGGGATTCAAATTGGCGGAGGGCGATATGCCGATGCTGCCGAGCATGGCTGAACCCAGATCGGTAAGAATATCGCCGAAAAGATTGCTGGCAACCACCACCTGCAGCCGATCGGGGTGCATGATAAAGTATCCTGCCAGCGCGTCGATGTGCATCTGGGAGGCTTCAAACGATTCATAATCGCTTTTAACTTCCGCAAAAACCTTATCCCAGAAGACCATGGAGTAATTCAAAGCGTTGGATTTGGTAGCACTCATAACCTTGTGGAGCCGGTGATTTTTGGCATATTCAAAGGCGTAACGGATGATCCGTTCGGTGCCTTTGCGGGTAAAAACAGAATTCTGGATAACGGTTTCTGCGGGGGTGTCAGGCGATTTTATTTCGCCGGAACCGCAATATTCGCCTTCGGAATTTTCGCGGATGACCACAAAGTCGATAGCTTCATTTTTAAGGGGCGAACTCAACCCCGGCAGCAGTTTGACCGGACGCAGATTTACATATTGATCGAATCCGACCCGGATCGGCAGCAGCAGTTCCCGCAGCGAAATATGGTCAGGTACCCCGGGAAAACCTACTGCCCCCAGCAGAATCGAATCGCAATCGGCGAGTATCTGCAACCCGTCTTGCGGCATCATACAGTTGGTTTTAAGATAATATTCGCAGCTCCAGGGCAGGGGTTGAAAATCGAATTTCACGCCGCCATGCAGCTCGGACAAGCGTTGCAGTACACGGACTGCTTCGTTGATAACGTCAATTCCGATGCCGTCGCCGGGAATAAGTTTGATCGTAAATTTCTGCATGATCTTCTCCTGTATTTAATATAGTGATGATTTTTTTATATCAGCGGCTGCACCAGCCCAGCAGGGCGATCCCTGCCAGAATCAGCAGCATGGCAATAAACTTATTCCGCAGATTTTTTTCGTGGAAAATAAATGCTCCCAGCAGAAAGCTGACAATGCAGTTGCTCCGGCGGATCAAGGAGATTATGGAAATATGGATTTCAGGCAAACTGACCGCATAAAAGTAACAGAAATCCGCCGCAATCAGCAATATGCCGGCAGCCGCCACGCTCCAATGCCAGACAAAATGCCGCCTGGCGGTACTTTTGCCTGAAATTATATGGCACATCAGATAGTTTGCACCCAGTACCGCCACCAGATTTAGTGCAAAATAAAGCTGTACCGTCAGGGGGGATATCTGCAAACTGTTCAGCAGATACTTGTCGTAAAGCGAAGATGCCGCCCCCAGCAGAGTACCCAGCAGCAGCGCGTGAACAGGTTTGCTGTTTTTGAAGTTTATATTTTCAAGTTTTCCGCTCAGGGCAAAGATGCAGTACCCCGCAAAGATCAGTACCATTGCCGCCGCCTGCAGGAAAGAAGGTATTTCCCGATAGAAAAAGAGTCCGCCGACAAACACCCACAAGGGTGCCGATGCCCGGATGGGGGCGGCTATGGAAATCGGCAATTCCCGCATGGAGTAATAAACGCAAGCCCAGCTGGAGCCAACCAGTACGGCTTTACCGAAGATAAAAATATACTCGGTGAAGCTGCATGAAAAGGCGGCAGCAAGTTTCCCCCCGGCGGACATCATTATCAGCAGAAAAACTGTTCCGCAGAGATTCGACCAGAACAACGTCGGGGCCACCGGGTTGTTGTGGACGGCACGTTTTTTGCATACATCGTAAAACCCCAGCATCAGCGAAGAAGCAAGGGTGGGCAGCAGAAAATTTTCGATCATCATAAAATATACATCCTGAGTTACTCTTTTAATATACTGCTATTTTGATTAAAAAAAAGGCGAAGTTCAAAAAAAACACGTTAAAGATATCATCTTGGGCTGCTGCGGTGCAGTTCAGAGCTTGCAATTAAAGCAAATGAGTGTATATTTTTACATGGGTATTTTTTTAATTTTTAAAATATGAAGGGATAAATCATGTTACTGTTTCTCTGCGGCATTGCCGTGCTGTTGGCGGGGTATTTTACCTACGGAAAACTTGTGGAAAAAATTCTCGGACCTGACGACCGGGAAACTCCGGCGGTCAAAAACCATGACGGGGTGGACTTTATTACCCTGCCGCATTGGAAGAATATGTTGATCCAGCTGTTGAATATTGCGGGGATCGGTCCGGTTATCGGGGTGATTCTGGGGATAAAGTTCGGTACGATCGTATTTATTATTCTGCCGATCGGCAATCTGATTGCAGGGGCTACTCACGATATGATTGCCGGTATGATGTCGCTGCGCAATAACGGAGCTAACCTGACGACGCTGGTCAAGGATAATCTGGGCAATACTTACTATCGGATTTTTTCCTGGTTCATGGTAGTTCTGCTGCTGCTGGTGGTGGCGGTGTTTGTCAATATCCCCGCCAATTTGATTTCCGGAATGATCCCCGGCGAATGGTTCTGGTATGCGGTGGTGGCAATTACCATCTATTATGTGGCGGCGGCACTTTTCCCGGTGGACAAGATCATCGGTTCGATCTATCCCTTCTTCGGAGCGCTGCTGATCGTAAGTACTTTGGCAATTTTCGTCGTGCTGGTGTGGGAAGGTATTAAAAATCCTGCGCTGCTGCAGGAAAGTGAAGCCTTCCGCAGCAATATGTTTACTGCGGAAAAGAATCAGCCCATTCTGCCGATGCTTTTTGTGACGATTGCCTGCGGGATCATTTCCGGATTCCATGCCACCCAGTCGCCTATTGTGGCGCGTACTATGAAAACTGAACGTCAGGCGCGCAGCACCTTCTACGGCATGATGGTTGCTGAAGGCATTATCGGGATGATCTGGGCTGGAGCAGGGCTGGCTATTTATAACCTTTTCCCGCAATATATGGCGGTGGTTCCTGCCAAGGTCCTCAGTTATATAACGACTCATTTTCTCGGCAGTCTGGCGGGGAATATCACCGTGCTGGGCGTGGTGGTGCTGGCGATCACTTCGGGCGATACGGCTTTGCGCAGTACCCGTATGGCGCTGGGCGAAATGCTGCATATAGATCAGAAACCTCTCCGCAACCGTCTGCTGCTTTGCACCGCAATGCTGGTATTGGTAGTGGCGCTGCTCTGGTGGTCGAATCAGAGTGCCAAATCGTTTAATTTGCTGTGGAACTATTTCTCCTGGGGCAATCAGGTGCTGGCGGTTACCACGCTGCTGGCGGGATCGGTCTACTTGCTGCGCAACGGCAAAAACTGCCTGATCGCGCTGCTGCCGGGGGCATTTATGCTTTTTATTGTGCTGAATTATATCTTGTGGATATCGCCTGCTCACGGTGGACCTGCCGGATTCGGGCTGGATTTGTGCGTGGCATATATTGTGGCGGCGGTTCTGACCGTGTTCTGCTGCACTATGGTGGTGCTGCACGGTAAAAAGCTGAAAAAACAGTAAAATTGCAGGCAATATTGCCGGTCTGAAAGAGTGCTATGAAAAAAGATTCCGATAATCAGCTGTTTTTTGATTTTGATACTCCGGGCTGCAGCAGTTTGCCGGTAATGGAAGCTGCTGCAAATAAAGATGCTGCAATTGTTGATGCTTCGGAGCTGCCGCCGGAAGTGGAACTTGAGGCGGAAAGTGCCAACATTGCAGAGGCTGCAGTTGCAGTTGAAACTGCCGTTGAGCAGCAGATGATTGCTGAAGAACAGAATGAAGTTCAGAAAGCAGAAAAAAAGCCGCGCAAAACTTCGGGGAATCCCGAGTTGCCGCTCTATCAGGCGGTGTTGGCGCATCTGGTGCGCGAAGGGGTAAGCGCAGCGGCGCTGAACGTGCCCTGCCGTCAGAAAAAGTATCACGCACCCGTGGCAGCTTATTATTCGGAATATACCAAACGGCTGAACCGCCTGAGCGGTACGGTGGTGGTCGATGTCTACAGCAAACGCTGCCAATGTCTGCCCGAGTGCGCGGGCGCTCAGGCGGTTGCCCGCGAGCTGGTGGAGCTTAAACAGCAGCGCGGAGCTATGGAGGCGCAAATCCGCATAGATGAACCGCATTTGCTGGCGGAGGATGAACTCTTTGACGAGTTCCGCAGTTTTGATTACAATCGCAGCTGCAATAAAGAGTATCATAAATTATGCCGCCGCATCCGTTCGCTGGAACAGAGTTTGTATAAAGGTACCCGCATGGAGCAGCTTGCCAAGGCGGCGGTGGCAGATCATCTGATTATTGCAGTTCCTGAAAATATGATCTCCGCCGATGAAATGCCTGACAACTGGGGCGTTTGGTACATTATGCCCGACCGCAGTATCCGCGAAGTCAAGGCGCCGGAAAAGCAGGAGTGCAGCCAGGAAAGCCGTTTGCACCTGATGCAGAACATCGGTCACGCTGCTTTGAACAGCGTGCTGTTTGCGCAGGGGGTGAAGGTGGATAACAGCGGCAGAACCCGCTTTACCCGTCAGCCGCGGGCGCGGCGCAAATAAGTTGGGTTAAAGGGTTGGACAATGAAAAACATCCGCTATTTTCTGACCTATCTGCTGGCAGTTTTCTTTTGCGCTGTGATTCGTATTTCGCCCCGTTTTATGGTGCGCTTTCACGCATGGACAGCGGCGCATTGCGTCTATTTGATGCCGTCGGCGCTGAAAATATGTCAAGCCAATATTCAAATCGCTTTTCCTGATTGGGATGCTGACAAGGTTCGCAGAACCGCCAAAACCAGTATCAGAATGGTGATATTGAATTTTTTGGAGTTTATCTGGATGAGCGGGATCCCGCGCCGGATCGAAAAAGTTTGTCAGATGCCTGAAACTACGCGGCAGAATTTGAGAAAATATGCCGATAAAAATGTCAGAATAATCTTTGTCAATCCCCACCTCGGCAGCTGGGAGGCTTCAGGATTGATGGCACCATATTTTGCCGGTGTGCAGATGGCGGCGATCGCTAAACCTTCCAAAAACAAGTATCTGAACAAATTGCTTTCGGGCAACCGCGAAAAAGCCGAAGGCTTGAAGATAATCTTTGCCCGCGGCGCGATGCGGGCGGCGGTAAAAGCGTTGCGGGAAGGTCTTGCCATCGGTACGCTCATAGATCAGAACACCCGCGGGCGGGATGGCGGAACTTTTGTGGATTTCTTCGGCTTGCCCGCCCCCAGCAGTACCGCTCCGGCGCTGCTCAAACGCTATTGCGACTCGGCAAATATACCATCTGTAATCATTTACGGAACCAGTATCCGGGAAAATAATGTGATTCGTGCCTACTGTGCTGAACTTGCCAAACCGTTTAATGAATATGCCGATGATCGGGAGGTTTTGCAGGAGCTTATGCGTATATCGGAAGATTTTATCCGCCGTTATCCTGAGCAGTATGTGTGGCTTTACAAGCGCTTCCGTTATATACCCATCGATGCGGACGAAACTTTGTGCAGGCGTTATCCTTATTATGCAGTCAAGGTAAAACCTTCTTTTTATAATTCTTTACTTAAAAGAAAGCAAAAGGCAAGCGAAGAATGAAAATAATGCTGATGACCGATCTGGAAGGCGTGGCAGGAGTGCTGAATTTCAAGGAATGGTGTTCGCCGGGGGCAGCGTATTACACTAAAGCCAAACGGCTTTTGACCGAAGAAGCCAACGCCTGTATCGATGGATTTTTTGCGGCAGGAGCGACCGAAGTGCGGGTGGTCGATGGTCACGGCCCCGGCGCCGTCGATCCTGAATTGCTGGACGAACGCGCTACTTTGCAGCGGGGAGCGGCTACGCCCGTCTGGCCCTTCACGCTGGATGAAACTTTTGACGCTTATGCCTGTGTGGGGCAGCACGCCAAATCCCGCACGCCCTGGAGCCATATAACTCATACCGGGAGTTTTTCCACTTATGAAATGAGTGTAAACGGTATTTCCATCGGGGAATTCGGCGAAATGGCATTTGCGGCAGCGGAGCTGGGCGTTCCGGTGATTTTTGCTGCGGGCGAGGAGGCTTTTGCCCGCGAAGCAGAAGCATTGGCGCATGGCGTAGTTACAGTAAGTGTCAAAAAAGGCTGCAATTCGGAAGATGGATTGGATGAGGTGAGTGCAGAAGTTTACGGCAATTCAAAATTGTCGGCAATTCATCTTTCGCCGGTCAAGGCCCGTCAACTGCTGCGGGAAGGGGCGCGGATGGCGTTGGAAAAACTGCGCCGTGAGCCTGAATCATTTTCCATGCCCGCAATCACCGCGCCTTACGAAATAAAAACCCGGCTGCGCAAGATCGAGGCAGATCCCAATGCGCCGAAAGTGCTTTACCGTCGTCATGCGTCAAGTTATATCAAGGCACTTAATGCTCCTTACGAAAAAGAATAAATGAAATTGGATTTTATATTATGAAAATATTTATTGTTACCGATATTGAAGGCGTGGCAGGGGTGCTGGATTTTGAAAATTACTGTACTCCCCGCGGGGCATTTTACGAAATGGGCAAACGGCTTCTGACCGAAGAGGTAAACGCCTGTATAGATGGATTTTTTGCCGGCGGCGCTACGGAAGTATTGGTGTGCGACGGTCACGGTCACGGCGCCATTGATCCGGAATTGCTGGACGAACGCGCCACCTTGCAGCGGGGAGCAGCTACACCGGTCTGGCCTTTTACGCTGGATGAAACTTTTGACGGTATCGCGTGGGTGGGGCAGCACGCCAAATCCCGCACGCCCTGGAGTCATATAAGCCATACGGGCAGCTTTAATGTTAAAGAACTTACTGCCAACGGGGTGGCTATCGGTGAATTCGGTAAAATGGCATTAGCCGCAGCGGAACTGGGTGTCCCCGTGATTTTTGCCGGCGGCGAAGACGCTTTTGCCCGGGAAGCGGAGGAATTGGCACCCGGGGTGGTAGCCGTAGGAGTCAAAAAAGGCTGCAATTCGGAAGATGGTCTGGATGAGGTTTCCGACGAAGTTTATGCCAAAAGCAAATTATCCGCCATTCATCTTGCCCCGAAGAAAGCACGCAAACTTTTGCGGGAAGGGGCAAAAGCTGCGGCGGAAAAACTGCGCCGCGAGCCGGACAGCTTCAAAACCAATTTGATGCCGCCGCCTTATGAACTTAAATGCGTCTTCCGCAAGGTGGAAAGCAATCCCGATTTTCCTGCGGTGCTTTATCAGCGGCACGATAAAAGTTTTATCGGTGCTTTGAACGCTCCTTACGAAAAAGAGTAAAACGCAAGGGCAGGGAGCTTAGCCGGAAATGAACTGGTACGATATATTGAATATGCCAATTAAAGAGCTGATGCCGTGGAGCGTGTATGCAGTTTTTTCGTTTGTTTTCGGCAGTTGTCTGGGCAGTTTTCTCAATGTCTGCATCTGGCGTATTCCGCTGGGTGAATCGGTGGTGATCGTGCCCAGCCATTGCCCCAAATGCAATCACAAGATCAGGTGGTTCGACAATGTGCCGGTGATCGGTTATCTGGTGCTGGGCGGCAAGTGCCGCGACTGCAAAAGCCGTATTTCGCCACGTTATATAATTATGGAATTACTGGTGGGGACGCTGTTTCTGATTCAGGCGGCGGCGGGGTATCTGAACGGCGGATCGCTTTATATGCTTGCTGCGGTGGTGATTATGCTGTCGGTGGCTGTCCCGTGTGCTTTTATTGATGTGGAACACGGTATATTGCCCGATAAGTTGACCTTTTTCGGGATCATTTCGGGGGTATTGTTCAACTTTTTTATGCAGCCGTCGGGGAATATGACCCGCTGGGACGGTTTGATCCTGAGCTTGATCGGAGCAGCGGCAGGTTGGCTGGGGCTGGGGATTTTTGCCTGGGTGACGGGTAAAATTTTCAAGCGCCGTACTCTGGGGTGGGGCGATGTAAAATATGCGGGGTTTATCGGTGCGCTGCTGGGAATACCCGGCTTGTTGATGTCGCTGTGTCTGGCAAGTATTCTGGGCGTGGTATTCTATGTGATCGGCGGAAAGAAATATTGTAAAAACGGTACTTTGCCCTTTGGTCCGTTTCTGGGAACAGCGGTTTATTTGTACGTTTTGCTGTTTTTCAACGGAGTGATATAAGAGGGTATCAACTTCCAACTGGCATAAAAACCGGATGGTTTGCGATTGATTTTTGTAAAAAATACTTGTATTCAGATATTTTAAGAGTTATATTAGGGAAAAATATCAATATAGCGAGGTAAAACAGAAAAAATTTACTGTGAATAAATCAGGAGGATTCAAAAGGGTACAGCCCGGTTTGATATTTTCCACAATGACATACTGAATTGTAAAACGTCAGCCTCTGAATTACGACTTCAAATATTGACGCAATACAAAGAAACCATATTACAAATCGTAGTGTCCATGCCCGCAGCATGGCACATTCCGATTTTGTGGTTTCTTTGGCGCCGTCGTAAGCGTGAGGCTGGCACATCTATCGGGATGTGCTTTTTTTATTTTGAAAATGCTTTTTCCCGATACAGGCAGGTTAGTAAAAAGCTGTATGCTTAACATTTGTATTGGAGGATTATTAAAACTCGAAGGGTATTTATCTATTTGCAGCGCAAATAGATAAATGCCAATAAAAGGTTTGGAAAAAAGGGATGGAGTTTGAGGAGGGGAAAAAGGACCGATCCAGCAAAAGGTCTTTTCCCCCTCCTCAAGTACCGATCCTTATTGTGAACCGAGCTTTTTTATTTTGAAAATGCGTTTTTTTCGATACAGGCAGGTCAATAAAAAGCTGTATGCTTAACATTTGTATTGGAGGATTATTAAAACTCGAATGGCTTTTATCTATTTGCAGCGCAAATAGATAAATGACAAGAAAAGGTTTGGAAAAAAGGGGTGGAGTTTGAGGAGGGGAAAAAGGACCTTTCCTCAAAAGGTCTTTTTCCCCTCCTCAAGTATCGACCCTTATCGGGATGTGTTTTTTTCCGATACAGGCAGGTTAATAAAAAGCTGTATGCTTAACTTTTGAATTATGAAAAAACAAGTTGAATTGAATGACGGTGCCCGACAATTTCCGACGGGATTGAGCGTGTCGGAGCAGAATTGTCTGGATCAATGCCTTAAAATGGAAGCTGAATGTCGCAGTTTGTGGATACGGGCATTGGAGTTCTCTCCCCGCCTGGCTCATTACTGTAAGCATTGGCACGATTTTACGCCCGAAGACTGGGGCGTTTTGCTGGCTGGTAATCCCGATCTTATCACTATAGCGCCGCTGCACGAACTGTCCATGGAGGCGTGGTACATTATATTGAGCCGCCAGCCGTCGCTGGTTGAAAAGTGTTGCAGGCTCGATGAGTTTAACGATAAGCTCTGGAACTCGCTGCTTGAATACTACCCGTGGTTTGAACAATACCGTAAAAAGTGCTGAAAAAAGCGTTCTGCTGCCCCTGTGCCAACTTTATTAAGTGTGCCAACTGCGCCAAGTGTGACAATGTGTATTTAATATATGTGCCATTGTGTCGCACTTAATGTGTGCCATTGAACTCCCGGTGAGCCATAAAAAATAGAAAAAAACTTATTTTGACGGTTTTTTTACAGTTTTTGGCATGAAAATGAACATGAGCCGAAGGAATTTGTCAAAATTGGCACGCATATTGCTTATTTGATGTTGTAAGTTTTTTCGATATCAAAAACAAATTCAAAACAAGGAGAAGAAATTATGAGTAAAGTTCTCGGTATCGACCTCGGAACCACCAACAGCTGTATGGCGGTTATTGATCACGGCGAAGCCAAAGTTATCCCCAACGCCGAAGGTATGCGCACCACGCCTTCGATTGTGGCATTTACCAAAACGGGCGAACGTCTGGTGGGGCAGACTGCCAAACGTCAGGCGGTTACCAATCCCAAGCAGACGATCTTTTCCATCAAGCGTTTCATGGGCTGCAAATACGATGAAGTCATCGAAGACACCAAGCGGGTGCCTTACGAACTGGTAAAGGCTGCCAACGGAGACGCCCATATCAAAGTCGGCGACAAGAGCTACAGCCCGCCGGAAATCTCCGCCATGATCCTGCAGAAGCTCAAGGCGGATGCGGAGGCTTATCTGGGCGAAGAAGTCAAACAGGCGGTGATCACCGTGCCTGCGTACTTCAACGACAGTCAGCGTCAGGCGACCAAAGACGCCGGTAAGATCGCAGGTCTGGAAGTGCTGCGTATCGTCAACGAACCTACCGCGGCGGCACTGGCTTACGGTCTGGAAAAAGACGGCGACGAAACCGTTGCAGTTTACGACCTCGGCGGCGGTACCTTCGATATTTCGATTCTGGAAATCGGCGACGGCGTGTTTGAAGTCGATGCCACCAATGGCGATACCCACCTGGGCGGTGATGACTTTGACTCGGCGGTGATCGACTACCTTGCCGAAGAGTTCCAGAAAGAAAACGGCGTGGATCTGCGCAAAGATACTCAGGCGCTGCAGCGTTTGAAGGAAGCTGCCGAAAAAGCCAAGTGCGAACTCTCCAGCTCCATGTCCACGGATGTAAATCTACCCTTTATTTCTATGAATCAGGACGGTCCTGTTCATATGAATATCACGCTCTCCCGCGCTCAGTTGGAAAAACTGGCCGATCCGCTGCTGGCGCGTACTCAGGCGCCCTGCGAACGCTGTCTGGCAGATGCCGGTGTGAGCAAGAGTTCGATCAAAGAAGTGATCATGGTCGGCGGTATGACCCGTATGCCCAAAGTGCAGGAAACTGCTCAGGCGATCTTCGGTAAAGAGCCTCACAAGGGCGTGAATCCCGACGAAGTCGTGGCCTGCGGTGCCGCAATTCAGGGCGGAGTGCTGAACAAGGAAGTCAACGATGTGGTGCTGCTGGATGTTACTCCGCTGTCGCTGGGTATCGAAACCATGGGCGGCGTGATGACCAAGATGGTCAACCGCAATACCACCATTCCCCACCGCAAGAGCGAAATCTTCAGTACCGCGGCCGATAATCAGCCTTCTGTTGACATTCACGTCTTTCAGGGTGAACGCGAAATGGTCGCCGACAACAAGCGCATCGGCAACTTCCGTCTGGACGGTATTGCTCCCGCGCCCCGCGGCGTGCCGCAGATCGAAGTGACTTTCGATATCGACGCCAATGGTATTCTGCACGTTACCGCCAAAGATCTGGGTACGGGCAAGGAACAGGCGATCACCATTACCGCCTCCAGCGGTTTGTCCGATGACGAAATCGAACGCATGGTCAACGAAGCCAAGGCCCACGAAGCCGAAGACAAGGCCGCCAAAGAAGCGGTGGAAGTCCGCAATCGTGCCGACAGCATGACCTATCAGGCGGAAAAACAGCTCAAAGAATTGGGCGATAAGGTCGATCCCGCGCTCAAGAGCGATCTGGAAAGCGATATTGCCAAGATCAAGGAACTGCTCAAAGGCAGCGATACCGCCGCAATCAAGAGTGCTTGCGAAGCCTTTGAACAGAAACTTATGAAGCTGGGCGAAGAGATCTATAAGCAGCAGCAGGCTGCCGGTGCCGCCGCAGGTGCCGGAGCTGCTCCCGGTGCGGATGCTGCTGCCAACGCTCAGAGCAATACCAAGAAGGACGACGGCAACGTAGTTGATGCCGAAGTTGTGGATTGATAGATCAAAAACAGTTTCATCTGCCGCTTAAAGTGGCAGATGAACAATTTGAATGCTATATTATAAAGATAAAACCAACCATTGAACTGTTAATAAACAAAGGAAAGGAAAGTTCAAAATGGCTAAAATCAATGTCAAGCCGCTGGGCGACCGCGTGCTGCTGGAACTCTGTGATGTGGCAGAACAAGTCAAGGGCGGGATCATCATTCCCGATACTGCCAAGGAAAAGCCCCAGGAATTCCGCGTAGTGGCGCTGGGTACCGGCAAGACCGATGATAACGGCAAGAAGGTTCCCTTCGATGTCAAGGTCGGCGATATCGTGTTGACCAGCCGTTACGGCGGGACCGAAGTCAAGGTCGATGGCAAGGAATACAAAGTTGTCAATTCGGATGATATTCTGGCGATCGTCGGTTGAATCCAAACAGAAAATATTTAATCAAGGAATAAAATACTATGGCTAAACAGCTTGTTTTTTCTGATGAAGCCCGCCGCAGCGTGCTTGAAGGTGTGACTCTGCTTTCCAAGGCGGTCAAAGCTACTCTCGGTCCCAAGGGCCGCAATGTGGTTATCGACAAAAAATACGGCGCTCCTGCCGTAACCAAAGACGGTGTGACCGTTGCCAAGGAAATCGAACTTAAAGATGCCTACGCCAATATGGGCGCCCAGATGGTCAAAGAAGTTGCCAGCAAGACCAACGATGTTGCCGGTGACGGTACCACCACCGCAACTGTGCTGGCCGAAGCGATCTACCGCGAAGGTCTTAAAAACGTTACCGCCGGTGCCAATCCCATGGAACTCAAACGCGGTATCGACAAGGCGGTTGCCGCTGTGACCGAAGAACTTGCCAAGATGAGCAAGAAAGTCAGCTCCCGCGAACAGATCGCGCAGGTTGCTACCATTTCCGCCAACGGCGATACCACCATCGGTGACATCATTGCCGATGCCATGGACAAGGTCGGCAAAGACGGTACCATCACCGTTGAAGAAGCCAAAGCTATGGAAACCACGCTGGATGTGGTCGAAGGTATGCAGTTCGACAAGGGCTATCTCTCGCCCTACTTTGTTACCGATACCGAAGGCATGGAAGCGGTGCTGGAAGATTGCTACATTCTGATCAACGAAAAGAAGATCAGCAATCTCAACGATATGCTCCCTGTTCTGCAGGCAGTTGCCAAAGAAGGCAAGCAGCTTTTGATCATCGCCGAAGATGTTGAAGGCGAAGCGCTGGCTACTCTGGTTATCAACAAGATGCGCGGCAGCTTGAACGTCTGCGCGGTCAAGGCTCCCGGCTTTGGCGACCGCCGCAAGGCGATGTTGCAGGATATTGCCATCCTGACCGGCGGCACCTGCATTACCGAAGATCTGGGCATCAAGCTGGAAAACGTTACCACCAAGGAACTTGGTAAAGCCAAGCGCGTGACGGTCGATAAAGAAAACACCACCATTGTTGAAGGTGCGGGCAAGTCCAGCGCCATTCAGGGTCGGGTTGCTCAGATCAAGCGCGAAATCGCTGAAACCACTTCCGATTACGACCGCGAAAAGCTGCAGGAACGCCTTGCCAAGCTCGCCGGCGGTGTTGCAGTTATCAAGATCGGTGCCGCGACCGAAGTGGAAATGAAGGAAAAGAAAGACCGTGTGGATGATGCGTTGCACGCAACCCGCGCTGCGGTCGAAGAAGGTATTGTCGCCGGGGGAGGCGTGGCGCTTATCCGCGCTTCTCAGGCAATTGCCAAGCTCAAGCTGGCCGGTGACGAAGCCATCGGTGCGGATATCGTTGCCCGCGCGGTGACTGAACCCCTGCGTCAGATCGCTGCCAACGGCGGTTACGAAGGTTCGGTGGTGGTGCAGAAAGTTGCCAGCCTGAAGGGTGCTGAAGGCTTCAACGCTGCCAACGGCGAATACGGCGATATGCTCAAGGCCGGTATCATCGACCCCAAGAAGGTGAGCCGTTCCGCGCTGCAGAACGCTGCCAGTATTGCCGGTTTGATGCTGACGACCGAATGTCTGATCACCGACATCAAGGAAGAAAAAGAACCTGCCATGCCTGCCGGTGCCGGTATGGGCGGTATGCCCGGCATGATGTAATATTGTGTTCCGGGAACGATCACCCGGGGCGTGCTTTGCGGCGCAAACGGGTGATCTGTAAAAGAGCAAAATCGGCAGTTACTCTACGAGTAGCTGCCGATTTTTATATTTCTATTTCCCGGGGAACGCTTGCTCTTGGTGCGGGTCTGACAGGGCGGACAAGTCTGACAATTTGTTTGCATGTAGTGCGCTCATTGCGAACTCGTCGCCATTTGCCCCAACGGAGCGATTCCGGCAGTGACGGCGCAAATTGCGCCGCCAGCTTCAGTACTACTCCGTACCCATCCGTAATCATCCGTACAGCGTTGCCCCGACCACAGGGCTCCGCCGGACAAAAAAAATCCGCAGTCTTTTCGGTAAAGACCGCGGATTTTTTATTGTGCTTTACAGCGAAAGGCTATTACGCATCAAAGGCATGACCGGCAGAACCGAGCACTTCCTTGTTCTTGCGGATGTAGAGAGCCTTCAGCGAATCACGGGCAGGACCCAGATACTTGCGGGGGTCGAATTCTTCGGGCTTGTCGTTGAAGACCTTGCGGATGGCAGCGGTCATCGCCAGACGGCCGTCGGAGTCGATATTGATCTTGCAGACCGCACTCTTGGCAGCTTCGCGGAGCTGATCTTCGCCGATACCGATGGCATCCTTGAGTTTGCCGCCGTTTTCGTTGATGATCTTGACCAGATCCTGCGGAACGCTGCTGGAACCGTGCAGCACGATCGGGAAACCGGGGATGCGCTTTTCGATTTCAGCGAGAATATCCAAACGGATTTTCGGATCATCGCCGGGCTTGAATTTGTAAGCACCGTGAGAAGTACCGATGGCGATCGCCAGAGAATCCACGCCGGTAGCCTTGACGAAGGCTTCCACTTCATCGGGTTCGGTATAGGTGTGCTTTTCGGCCTTGACATCGTCTTCGATACCGGCCAGCACGCCCAGTTCGCCTTCCACAGTCACGTCGTGAGCGTGAGCATATTCCACAACCTTCTTGGTCAGGGCGATGTTTTCTTCAAAAGAGAGGTGAGAACCATCGATCATCACCGAGCTGAAACCGAAGTCGATGCAGCTTTTGCAGGTTTCAAAATCCGGACCATGATCCAGGTGCAGCACGATCGGAATCGCTTTGCCGTTGTTGATTTCTTTGGCATATTCAACCGCGCCCTGAGCCATGTAGCGCAGCAACGTCTGGTTGGCATACTGACGGGCACCTTTGGAAACCTGCAGAATGAGCGGGGATTCCGTTTCCACGCAAGCCTGAATGATCGCCTGCAGCTGTTCCATGTTGTTGAAGTTGTACGCCGGGATCGCGTAGCCGCCCTTGACCGCTTTCTTGAAAAGCTCGCGGGTGTTGACCAAGCCCAGATCTTTGTAGTTGACCATGATAAATCGACTCCTGTTATAAAAACAAATTTCAAATCACCGGTTTGATTCATATAAAAAACAAACCGGAACTTCCATACTTATTAAGATAGCTCAAAAACGATTTTTTTCAAGTTCAAAAATGTTTTTTTACGTCAATTTTACATTCTTGGTACAGCGGAAGTTGAAAAGTTCAGATGATTTGTTATTCTTCATGGCTCCGGAACAAAAAAAACGCTTTTAATTGCAATCAATCGAGGCATATGCTATATTAAAAAAAATTTTCATAAATGGAGTTTTCTTATGGTTGATACTGCGTTCGGCAACGGCAATATAAATATATCTTTGCACAATCACAGCAACTTCAGCGACGGCGCTGATTCGCTTGAGGAAATGATTGCGGCGGCAGCGGAGTCAGGGTTAAAGGTGTTCGGCATTTCCGACCATTGGATCGTTCCACCCTATGAAGGCACCGATTGGCGGGAGTGGGGTATGGCGCATCAGCGTTTGGGGGAATATGTGGAGCAACTTTTATTGCTGAGAAAAAAATATGCAAGTGATTCCTTTTGCGTTAAAATCGGTTTGGAGGTGGATTTTTTCTTTGAAAATGCCGAAGCGGTGGCAGCTGATCTGAAAAAGTATCCGATTGATTACCTGATTGGTTCGGTGCATTACACGGGGCTGTTTTCCGTAGACCGCGCCGCGGAAGATTGGATCGCGCTTTCGGAAGCGGAAAAATCCGACATTTGTCAGCACTATTACCGCAAATTATCTGCCGCAGCGGCAAGCGGATTGTATTCGTTTATCGGTCATTTGGATTTGCCGAAAAAATTCGGCTTGATCGACAACAGCCAATATACCGCCCAGGCAGCCGAGGTGCTGGATGCGATTGCAGAAAAAAAAGGTGCTATCGAAATCAACACTTCCGGCTGGTTCAAAGCCTGCGGCGAACCGTATCCGGCCGGGGATATTCTGCAGGGGGCTTTGCAGCGGAATATACCGATAGTGATTTCCTCTGACGCTCATTGCAAACAGCATATACAGCGCAATTTCAACGAAGCCAGGTGGCTGTTGGAAGGTTTGAAAAATTCTATCTGACCGATAGAGATTTAATTTTCATGCAGCTTGGTGCTTACTCATCCCAGGCGGTATTGCCCAGCAATCCATCCTGGAAAAAGACGCATTTGCAGTTGGCTTCTTCCACCATCAATCGCAAGGCGGTTTCCAGTTTCTGGAAATGGTCGGGCTGATAATTGAAATAAGCGGGGAAGCTGTATTGTTCGTGAGCTCCTGCTGAAAAGACATCTGCTTTGTATTGGTCGGCAGTTGCTTGTGCCTGTTTGAACAACCGCGGGATCTGTTCCAGAGTCAGCAGATTGCAAATGATCCAGTCGTGGTAGAAGAAGATCCCCAGCTCCCGATCGTAACTGCAGAAATGTTTACCCAGATAGTCTATTTCTTCGGCAAAACCGAAATGCCGTGCCATGGCAGGATTGGGTGATACATAAATTTCGGAACGGAATTCATTCATTTTTTCTGCTTCGGTCAACTCTCCTGCGGGCGGCGTACTCATTACCCTTGTCCGCATTGATTCGCAGTAACAGTTGCAGCCAAGTTTGATAAGCTCTTCCGCCACCCCCGGACTGAGATTTGCCCAATGCAGTACGGCAGGAACGATATGCGAAGCGCTGCCGGCAAACCGTTCGACTTCGTTTTTGAGCTGATAATAGTCGTTCAGAAATTGCTGCCGCGAAGCATCTGCGTAAGGACGGTCGGGAAATTCGCTGTAAGAGTGCAGCGTTATTTTCAGCCAGTCGGCGTTGTCGGAAAATTCATCTTTCCAGATATCAGGCATATCTTTCAGCAGAAATTCTTCGTGATCGTTATGCAAAAAGGTGTTCAGAGTTACTTTAAGACCGTATCTGCGGTGCATTTCTTTAAGAAATTTAAGGTAAAAATGGTCAAATGCCCGCTGCGGACGCTGTTTGGCAAGTTCGGTAAACACAAAAATATTGTCATCAATATAGAAACGGCAGCGCCGGAAGGATTTTTTATCCCACACCAAAGTAAGTTTTTGGGCAAATTCGCCGTAACAGGTCATTGTGGAAACTTCCACCGTGTTGATCTTGGCGGTCAGCGGAACATCGGCGGCAAAGTGCAGCCCATCCTGTCGGGCGGCGATGCCGTTGACTTTTGCCGGGGTGCCGAAACTGTTGAGTCCTTCAATACGGACGGTTAAACTTTCAGCGGTTTCGATACCATGACGGGCGTTGAGTACGGCGCCTTCGCGGAAATTGGTTACAGAAATCATAGATATCCTCAATTGCTCAACAGTTGTAAAAAATTCTGTATTAAAGTTAGCATTGATTCCGCAAAAATCAAATATCGGGAATATTTTAATTGGATGTCTTGGATAACCTTAATTGTAACGGTTTGATAATCTGTTTGTTATAATTTTATTTTTCGTTGACCTTGTTGCGGTTTTTTCCATAATGGCACAAATCGTTTATAACACATTGACTGCATTGGGGGCGGCGGGCAATGCAAACTCTTCTGCCGTGAGTGATAAGCAGGTGGGAGAAATTGCACCACAATTCAGGAGCGATGCGTTTACAGATCATATCTTCGATCTTTTCAGGCGAATCGCCCTCTTTTGCCAGCGCAAAGTGCCTGATCAACCGCTGGACGTGAGTATCCACAGGAAATCCGGGTATGTTGAATGCGTTGCCCAGCACCACATTGGCGCTTTTTCTGCCCACGCCTGCCAGACTGGTAAGACCTGCCATATCCATCGGCAGTTCGCCGTTAAAGTCGCTTACCACTTTTTGCGCAAGTTTGACCATGTTTTCCGCCTTGTTGCGCCATAATCCCAGCGAACGGATGATTGAACCGATTTCCTCTACGTCGGCACGACTCATACTTTCCGCATCGGGAAAACGGCGGAAAAGTTCAGGCGTTACCATATTGACCCGATCGTCTTTGCACTGGGCGGACAGCAGTACAGCTATCAGCAGCTGAAAGGGTGTAT
This sequence comes from Lentisphaerota bacterium, assembly GCA_015061545.1. Taxonomy (GTDB): domain Bacteria; phylum Verrucomicrobiota; class Lentisphaeria; order Victivallales; family Victivallaceae; genus SIG78. The sequence goes on from SUWJ01000005.1 coordinate 41,462, forward strand.
CGTGCTGCAACGGGCAGCCGAGTTCGCCGTAAACGGCATAAAGTTTATCGTGTATCTGCCGCAGCAGCACAGCTTTGCGGTCGTTGAGCATTATCTTTGACTCCATAACATTTGTAAATAAAAAAACGGCGCACTTGCTGCAGCACGCCGTTTGGATATGGTCATAATAAAACCATCAGACCCCGCTGTAAGCGTTGAAGGCGCCGTCGATGGGAATAACGATGCCGTCAACAAAACCGGAGGCTTTGTCGTTGAGCAGGAACTGCAGCGCACCGATCAGGTCTTCGGGTTTGCCGAAGCAGCCCATGGGGGTGTGATCGATGATCTTGGTGCCGCGGGCGGTCAAACTGCCGTCGGCATTGGTCAGCAGCGCGCGGTTCTGGTCGGTCAGGAAGAAGCCGGGAGCAATCGCGTTGACGCGGATCCCGACTTTGGCAAAGTGAACCGCCAGCCAGGCAGTAAAGTTGCTGATGGCAGCTTTGGCGCCGCTGTAGGCCGGGATCTTGGTAAGGGGGGTAAAGGCGTTCATCGAAGAGATGTTGACAATGCAGCCATTGCCTTTTTCCGCCATGCCGCGGGCAAATACCTGAGTGGGCAGCAAAGTACCGAGGAAGTTCAGATTGAAAACAAAGCTCACGCCCTGAGGATCCAGATCAAAGAAGGTGGTCACGCCTTCCACCGCACCCGCCAGATCGACCTTTTCCAGATATTCCTTGCTGGTGGTGCCTTTGGGGTGATTGCCGCCTGCGCCGTTGATAAGAATATCGCAGACACCGAATTTTTCGACGATCTCTTTTTCGGCAGCCTTCAAACTTTCGATTTCCAGCACGTTGGCGGCAATGCCGATGGCGCAACCGCCGTCAGCGGTGATTTCGTCGGCGACTTTCTGAGCGTTTTCGGCGCGCAGGTCAAGAATGGCAACCTTGGCACCGCTGGCGGCAATGGCTTTGGCCATCATACCGCAAAGCACCCCGCCGCCGCCGGTAACTACTGCGACTTTTCCGGAGAGATCAAGAGCAAATGGTAACTGCATCATAATAAATATCCTTTCTTGCAACCGGTTTGTCCGGTCATGGTTTGAACTCGGGATTTAATTTAACACCGTTTTCCCCATTACGCAAGATTTTTTTATAAAAATAGCACTTAATTTGTCGAAATATTGTCAATAAAGCATAAAATTGCCATTGCATTTGCAGTTAGTTGTATTATAGTATTGTTGCGGTACTGATTATGCAGTATAACGTCAGTTCTGCGGAGAAAATAAAAACAGGAGCGCGGCAGAAATGCTTTGCGATATATGTCATAAAAACGAGGCGACGATCCATATTCAGGAAATCGCCGGCGGTCAGAAAAAAACCATGCATTTGTGCAGTATGTGCGCAGCCGCAAAACAGCAGGGCGGCGGTTTGGATCTGGGGCCGTTCAATCTGGCGGGCTTGCTCTATAAACTTTCAGGCAGCGCAGGCGAGTCGGAAAACGGTCAGGAGCCTGAAACTGAAGTTGATAGCGGTCAGATAGTCTGTCCCCAATGTTCGTGGAGCGAAAGCAAGCTGCGCGAAAGCGGCAAGCTGGGCTGTCCCGAATGCTACAAAGTGTTTGGGCCGCTGTTGAAAGAAGCGCTGAAAAATATGCACCGCGGAACCTGTCATCTGGGGAAACACCCCGTGGGGCAGGGCAGCGGACTTTGTGTGCTGCACGGCGAGCTTGCTTTGCTGCAGAAAAAACTTCAGCAGGAAGTGGATAAAGAAAATTACGAAGCTGCCGCAGTTTTGCGCGATCAGATCAACGCTTTGAAAAAACAATGTGACGAAGCTGCTGCTGCAGAGCCGTCGGAACGGAGCGTTGGAGGGGAATAATGAGTGAATTCAATTCTCCTGAAATTGCCCGGCTTTTGAAGCAGCAGGTGAATTTTTTAAGTGCCGAAACTGCAACCTCGCCTGTGATCATCAGCTCGCGGATTCGTTTGGCGCGCAATCTTAAAGGTTTTCCTTTTCCCGGGGCTGCTGATCCAACTGTACGGCAGGAAGTCGCAGACTCGGCAGCGGCGGCAATCAGGCGATCCCGGGCGCTGGGCAGAGGCTCAATGAGTTTCAATATTGCCGAACTGAGTGTGCTGGAGCGGGAAATATTGCTGGAACGGCATCTTGCCAGCCGTTCGCTGCTGGAAGGCGAAGCCGGGCAAATGCTGCATATATCCGCCAATGAAGCGCTGGCGGTAATGGTCAACGAAGAAGATCACTTGCGTATGCAGGCAATACTGCCCGGTTCACAGCTGCGCAAGGCGTGGAAGATGGTCAATGCGCTGGACGATAAATTAAGCGGGCAGCTGGATATAGCTTACGACAGCAAGCTGGGATTTCTGACCAGTTGTTTATCCAATGTGGGTACTGGTATAAGAATATCGCAAATGCTGCATTTGCCGGCGCTGACCATTGACGGGTCGATCAAACAGCTGGAACGGGGCCTGCCCAAGTTGGGGTTGACTATGCGGGGAATGTTTGGCGAAGGCTCGGAAAATCTGGGATTTTTCTATCAGATATCCAACCAGAGTACCCTGGGCGAGAGCGAAATGGCGATTATGGAACACCTGGAGCAGGTGATCGGGCAGGTGGTTGATCACGAAGAAAATGCGCGGTTGAAACTGCTGGAGCAGAACCGGACCCGTTTGCTGGATAAAGTCGGACGCAGTTTTGCCGCCTTGCGCTACAGTTACATTCTTCCGTCTAAAGAGGCATTTGCCGCTTTGTCAGGAGTTCGGTTGGGCGTGGATCTGAAAATGTTCCATGCGCTGGATTCAAAATTGCTCAACGATTTGCTGATAGCGGCAAATTCAGGCCATTTACAGTACAATGCAGGCAGGCTTTTAAGCGAAGCGGAACGGGACGCTTATCGGGCACAGGTTATGCGGGAAGCGCTGAAAAAAAATTATGATCGGGAACTTTGAATAAGGTACAGGTCAGGCGGAGCAGCACTTCTCCTGACTTCTTTATGGGTGGATCCAACGTGGAAACTGTTAATACTCTGTTGTTGATATTTCTGGAGATGACCTTTATTTTTGTGGCGGTACTGCTGTTGTACAGCCAGCGCAAAAGTATTGGCGATATACCTTTTTTCATCACGCTGGGTATGCTGCTGATCTTCGGCGAATTCATGTCGGGCAGCGAAATGATGTTCAACGGCTGGGAACAGGCGTCTTTTCCCGTAGCTCAGGTAGTGGTGTTTGTACCGTTTATGGCGGCGGTGCTGCTCATATATATAACCGATGGAGTGCTGGCCTTTCAGCGGCTGATAATCGGCTCGCTGACGACAATGGGTATTTTCTTTTATCTGGGGGATTTGACCCGCTTGCAGGTGCGGTGGATAACCTATGCGGTAAGTTCAAATTTGCCCGTGGAGGCTTTTGACGCGCTGCTGGAAAATACCCGTAACGGGATGTGGGCAGTTATTTGCGGACAGCTGTTGGCGTTGTTTATTATGCCGGTGGCTTTTTCCCGGTTGCGCAATGCCGGACACAATATGCTTATTTGCTGTGCGGGGGCTTTAGGCGTGGCGCTGCTGATTGATACGGCGGTTTATGAGGTAATGGCAGGAGTCGGCTGGCAGCAGATAATGAAGATGCTGCTGCCGCTGTTGATCGTACGGATTTTTGCCGGATTTTACCTTGCGTCATTGCTGGCGCTATACATTGGCAAGATCGGTAACGAAAGCGAAGCCCGTCATGTTCGCCCGCTGGAAATAATCTTTGCGTTTTTCGGCAGTTACGGCCGTTCAAAATTGTTGGAAGCCAACGTTATGGAGTGGGAAGGCCGCTATCGGGTGATTCTGGAAAACGCTTCGGAAATGATCATTATTCTTGATCGGCAGGGCAAGATCCTTGATGCCAATCGTGCGGCGGAGAAAATGTTGAAAAGAAGCACGTTGGCGGGCAAAAAATTCAGTAATTATCTGCCGGAAGCCGATGGCAGGGTGTTCAGCAAAAACCTGCTCCGCTGTGCTGACGGCAGCAGTTCGGGCCAGTTCTATGTTGATCTGCTGCCAAGTCCACAGTCTGATGCGTCAGGTCACGGGGCGCTGAATCTGGCGCTGACTATTACTCCGCTTGCCATCGGTAATATGGAAGCATTTATTATTATGGGGCGCGATATGACCGAAGAACGGATGCTGGAGGCGGAAAAGCAGCGCCTTAACGAAGAACTTGCCCACTCCCAGCGGTTGGAAGCGCTGGGGCAGCTGGCGGGCGGAGTGGCGCATGATTTCAACAACAACATCCACGCGATTCTGGGCCACGCTGATTTGATTGCATTGCGCAGCGAGCTGGACGAAAAAAGCTCCGGGCATTTAAGCAAGATCATCGAAATTGCTGAAAGTTCCGGCCAGCTCACCAGTCAGCTGCTGGGGTTTGCCCGCAAAGGCAAATACCGCGAAAGCGATTTCGATTTGCGGGTGCTGGTGCAGCGGACAACTGAACTTTTTATGCCCGGCAGCAAAGATATAGAAGTTGAAGTAAAGACTTCTCCCCATCCGCTGCTGGTGCGGGGCGACCAGATCCAGCTGCAGCAGGTGATCCTTAATTTGCTGATCAACGCGCGGGATGCGCTGCATTCGGTTTCGGATCGGGAACGGCATTTGGCAATAAGTTTGTCGGAAGCTGATCCTGCGGAGCTGCCAAGTGAGCTTAATTTGCCTGAAACGGCGGCAGAAGAGCGACGCAGCTTTGCATTGCTGACGATCAAAGACAACGGTTGCGGAATGGATTCTGCAACTTTGAAACGGCTTTATGAACCATTCTTTACTACCAAGCCGGTCGGGCAGGGGACGGGAATGGGAATGGCAATGGCATATGGTACGATCCAGAGTCACCATGGCGCTATTGCAGTAGAAAGTGAACTCGGTTGCGGCAGTACGATATATGTATTGCTGCCGATGATATAATAAAAGAACATCAAACTTCAAACAAGGAGAAATTATGTTTATTGATGTGCACGCTCATGCGTATTTGTTCGACTATCCGCCGCAGGATGGTTACACGCAGTTTGCTACTGCCGAAGAGGTGATCAAACGCTATGATGAATTGGGGATCGAAAAAGGTATTCTGCTGCCGTTGATCGGGCCCGAAACTTATATACCGCAGTCCAATGCCGAAGTCATGGAAATCTGCAAACGTTATCCTGACCGTTTTGTGCCGTTCTTCAACATTGACCCCCGCGGGATCAGAAATTCGGAATTTACGGATTTTTCGCCGTGGATCGACTGGTTCAAGGAACACGGCTGTCTGGGTGTGGGGGAATTTATGCCCAATATGCGTTTTTTGGAACCGCGGGTGTTGAATATGTTCCGTCAGTTTGAAGCTGCAGGGCTGCCGGTGATCTTTGACGATACGGTTTATGTAAATTATCACTACGGTCTGGTGGATGATCCCGGGCTGCCCCAGTTGGAAATGGTGCTGAATATGTTCCCGAAACTTATATTGCTGGGGCATGGTCCGGCCTTCTGGAGCGAAATCGGAGTGCTGGATACTGTGTACGACCGCGGCCGTTATCCCAACTACCCGATCAGGGAAGAAGGGGCGGTGCCGAAACTTTTCCGCCGCTACCGGAACCTGTGGGGCGACCTCTCCGCCGGCAGCGGTTACAATGCCCTTGCCCGCGATGTGGATTATGCCGTGCAGTTCCTCAATGAGTTTCAGGATCGGCTTTGCTTCGGTACCGATATATGCTATGCCAAGGAGGAATTGCCGCTGGCGGGATTTTTGATCGACCTCAAGAAATCGGGCCGCATTTCGGAAGAGGTTTTTGAGAAGGTTGCCCGTGGCAATATCAAGCGGCTTTTGAATATCTGAGTTCGTTATGAAAATATCTGATCGTACCTGGGGTATAGTCAGCGGAGCGGTGGCGGCAGCAGCGTATGGGCTTAATCCGTTGTTTGCCGTACCGCTTTACGGTTACGGACTTACTCCGCCTATGGTGCTTTTTTACCGCTTTGCGCTGGCGGCAGTGATGTTGGTGCCGCTGTTGACGATCAAGCGGTGCGGCTTTGCGCTTACCCGCGGGGAGTTTTTTGCATCGCTGCTGGGTGGATTTTTAATGGTGGTGTCATCGCTTTGTTTGTACACATCGTTCAAACATATGGATGTGGGATTGGCTATGACGCTGTTGTTTCTCTACCCGGTGATCGTGGCAGTAATAATGAGTACAGTTTATCATGTAAAACTTTCCCGTTCGATCATCGTCAGTATAGTTTTGGCATTGGGCGGTCTGGCGCTGGTAACGCTACTGGGTAAAAGCAGTACAACAGAATCGCTGAATATAACCTGGAAAGGGGTTATTCTGGCGATCGGTTCGTCTCTGTCTTACGCATTCTACATAGTGGCAGTACGCAAAAGCCCCATGAAAAATCTTCCCAGCGAAAAATTGACCTTTTACACGGTATTGCTGGGGTGTCCGTTCTTTCTGATATTTTTACATGGCGGCGCGGCGTTGGAACTGCCGTCGGCACCTGGTGCCTGGCTTTATTTGATCGGCGTGGCATTTTTTCCAACGATCATTGCGCTGGCGTTTATGGCTGTAGCTATTGAAAAGATCGGAGCTACACCTACTGCTATTCTCGGTGTGCTGGAACCGGTTACGGGGCTGCTGGTGGGAATATTGCTTTACGGCGAAAAACTTACTGTTTGCAGCTCGATAGGCATCTTGCTGATATTTTCGGCGGTGGTACTGGTGATCCTTGCCGACCGCAACAGTATTCAATCCAAAGAGTAGATGTTCCGCAGGATCTCGCGGTCGTCAAAGTGATGTTTGACCCCGTTGATTTCCTGATAATTTTCGTGGCCTTTGCCGGCAATCAGAATCACATCGTCGGCATGGGCCATTTTTATTGCATCGGCAATCGCCTGCTTGCGGTCAACGACGGTGTAAACATTGGTAAATTCAGCGGGGATCCCCGCACGGATTTCGGAAATGATCTGCTCAGGAGCTTCGCTGCGCGGATTGTCGCTGGTCAGGATTATAACATCAGATAACAGCGCCGCAGCTTTGCCCATCAAAGGTCTTTTGCTGCGGTCGCGGTCACCGCCTGCTCCGAATACGGCAATGATCCGCTTGAAATTCAGCGCTTTCAAACTTTGCAGCACATTGGTCAGCGCGTCGTGAGTGTGAGCGTAATCCACCATGGCAACAGTTCCATTGGGCAGGGTGAATGCTTCCAGCCTGCCCGGAACCGATATAGCGGTATTTTGCAGAATCGCTGCCGAATCTTCTACAGTCAGCAAATCAGCAGCTTCCAAAGCCAAAACCGCACCTGCGGTATTGCGGATATTGTGCAATCCGGCAAGATTGATCGAAAAATCCACTTTGCGCTGACCGTTCTGCAAGGTAAATTTACTGCCGCTGCGGTCAGTTGCAATATTGTTTATGCGCCATTGATCGCTTTGACAACCGAAGGATAGTACTGCAATATTATCCGCAGCCAACTCTTGAGCCAAACGCATTCCGTAAACGTCATCACAATTTATAATTGCCGTTCCGTTGGCAGCCAGATGTCGGGTGAAGAGCATTTTTTTGACCAGATAATACTCTTCCATAGTTTTGTGATAATCCAGATGGTCACCGGTCAGATTGGTGAAAATCGCGGTGTTGAACTGCAATTTGCCGATCCGGTGCTGGTGCAGCGCATGGCTGGATACTTCCATAGCCATACCGTCGATTTGATTGCTCCGCATGGCGGAAAAAAAGTTAAAGAGCCGCTCCGCTTCGGGAGTGGTGCGATCTGCCGCTTGCGGCTCGCTGTTGCCCGTATCGTATTCCACGGTGGAAATTATGCCGCACTTTTTATTGACTTCCTGCAGAATTTTCCGCAGCAGCATAACAGTAGTAGTTTTGCCGTTGGTGCCGGTAACGCCGATGGCGGGAAAACTGCGGGCGGGAAAGTCCGCCAGCGCGTTGCATAGTTCAGCATAAGCCAGATAACAATCGCTGACCACCAGATTCACTCTGCCCGGCAACAGCAGATCGGCAAGATTATGTTCGGAAATAATTACTTTTGCCCCTTTTTCCTGAGCATCGACCACAAATTTTTCGCCATTGACCGTACTGCCCGGTATTGCTGCAAAAATGCTGTCGGCAACAACCTTGCGCGAGTCGTTGGTCACTTGTCCGAACTCCGCACCGGGCAGATAATCGCAGTCGTAATCCAGAATACTGACCGTTTCCATTATCATATCCAGCGCCTGTTCGGCGGCGTGACCTTCGCCGGTGGGGCGGTGGAACTCGCGGTCAACGATCAAATCCTTGATCGTCCGCAATGCCAGAGCGTATTTCAGCATGGTTCCACCTTGCTTAATCCGATACTGTTGGAACTTTTCAAAAATACTGTAAAACCGTTTTTCGGAATGCGCTGCAACGCAGACTGCAATTCTTCCAGCGTGCTGAATACTTCGGTGGAAATCGTGCGGTTTGACTGCATTTGAGCTGCCTGAGCAAATCTGCTGCCTAAAAGAAAGAGTCTGCACGCGGAAAAACCGGCAAAGTTCTGCTGTACAAAATCCAGAATTTCTGCATGATAGCGCAATTCATCTTCGCCCAGTTCCAGCATATCGCCCAGCACCAGCAGTAAAGGCTGATCGCTTGTCAGATTCCCTTTTATGCACTCAAGGGAGCTTTTCATGCTTTGGGGATTGGCGTTATATGCGTCGTTGATCCAAATGCAGTTGTTAATTTTTACCGAATTCATCCGCTTGCCCGGCAGCTCAGTACGGCTCAAGCCGCGGGCGATCACTTCAGGCGCAATGCCCAGCGCCTGCGCCGCCGCAGCAGCTGCCGAGGCGTTGACTGCCTGATGTTCTCCTGCCAGCTCCCAGGTAAACGTGTGCTGTTCGCCGCTTTTTCTGAAAAACAAACGCACTTCGGAACCGTTGAGCGAGCCTTGCAGATATTCAGCAGATACATCCGCACTTCCCGACTTGCCGAAGCTGATATTGATATATTTCTGCGCTGCTTGAGCAATTATATCGCGCCCCGCACAAGTATCAGGATAGATGGCAATGCCGGATTCCGGCATACCGTCGAACACATGGGATTTCTCTTTTGCCACCCCGTTGAGATCACCGAGATTTTCCAGATGGCACGGTGCGATCGTATTGATAATAGCTGCATCGGGCAGGGCGCATAAACTCAAAGGGGCGATTTCGCCGTGATGATTGGTACCCATTTCGATAACGGCATAGCGGATATTATCGGTGAGCCGCAGCAGATTCTGCGGTACTCCGATTTGATTATTGGTATTGCCAAGCGTATAAAGCACCGCTTCGGCTCCCGCTGCTTCGGTGAAGATCGCCCGCAGCATCTCTTTAACGGAAGTTTTGCCGACGCTGCCGGTTACGGCACATATTTTCAGCTGCTTCATCCGTTGCCGGTGAAATCTTGCCAGCGCTTGATACGCCAGCGTGGTATCAAGCACCTGCAAAAGCGGCAGATCGAGTTTTGAGGATACTTTTTGATGGGTCAGCGCCACTGTTCCGGGCGGCAGTTTATCCAGAAAGTCATGTCCGTTAAAGCGCTCGCCCGCAATCGGAATAAAGCACTCGCCCGCCTGAATGGTACGGCTGTCGGTGTTGAGTGTAAACTCTCCGGCGGGCACAATGCCGTTGAGCCATTTGCCGCAGGTTGCTTCCGCCAGTTCCGTGGCAGTAAAAAAAGCCTGGCTGCTCATAAATGCTATTAAACCTTGAGTGGTAAAGAGTTATTTGCTTCAGTCAAGTTTATCCAGCGCACCGATCTGACGGATTTTGTCGCCGCGGTAGATCAAACGGAAAACAATATCGCGGTTCTTCCAGTAGAGCCAACTCTGGTTGGTCATCTCAGTTGTGCGGCTTTTGGCGGGCGGCCCCAGCACCACCAGTACGCTGGATTTGTGCATATTTTTTTCCAGACGGCCCGCCTTGACCCGTTCCAGTTCGTCAGCGGGGACATCGGCGTAGATCGTTTCGGCACCTTCAACTGTAAACAGCTGGCGGATAAAGTTTTCAATCGGCATCATAGTTAAATTGGCATCGTAGCGCATGGTATATTCTCTGCCGTCGGCGGGGGTGCGGAATTTGATCGTACCGTCAACTACCGAAACCGTACCCCAGATATCGTAAGTTCCGCGGGATACCTGAATCGGTTCGATAACTGTTCCTGCCGGAATAAAGTCGCCTTCCATATAGTTGAGTACCGAAATATTTTCTGCATCGGTGTACCATATATGATAGCGGGTGCGGATCTGGCTGGACTGGGGCTGCTGCAATACTTCAGGCATACTTACATGGCAGGCGCATCCGCAGAAGGTTACGGCAACAACTGCCGCCATGAGCATATTTTTAATTGAAAATTTTTTCATAAGTGATCCTTTACATAAAAAATGTTAATAAAATTTGCATATAATGAATTTACACTCTATACGGCAGATTGACAAATCTTTTAACCGGTGTTATCTTAAAAAAAAGCGATTTTTATAATAATAGGAGCTGTTATGAAGTTTTTTTTGTATTTCCTGCCGGCGGCTTTGGCAACTCTTGTCGGCTGCCAAAGCAAAAATGCCGATCCGCTGCCGTCGGCGGAGGGTAATAAATTCAAACTTACAGTTAATGTGGAAGAAGCTGCTCCGCAGCCCTCAACGTCGGTCAGATCGGGGCGTTCCAACCAAACGGCTCAAGTGCGTCCGAACAGTAAAAAAACTTCCGCCGCCGCTGCAGTTCCGGCGCCGATCGCAGCTCAAGATAACTTTGCCCCCGCTGCAGATCATAAAACTCTGGCGCCCAATCCGGTTGCGGAATCGCGGGTGCTGGTGCCCGATCCCTCCGGCGTAATAGATTCCGATTTGAACAGCGTGGAACAAAACTACATAAATCAGGTGCGCCAGCGGAATCGTCAGAAAGCCAAAGCCAACGAAGATAAGATCTTCGGCTCTTTTTCGCCCCAAGCGCTGTTCGGACCCGGCAAGCAGAAAAAGTGATCCTTGACTTGGCGCTTCAAGCCGTTGATGACCAAACCACCCCCAAGCGAACCATCTGCTGCTTGGAGGTGGTTTGATTTTTGATCTTTTTTTGAAAATAAAACTGCTTACAACTGCAAAACAATACAGTTGGGCATCTTTATTTGGTGCAAACGGCACTGGAAGAACACTTCAGAAACCAGAATGCCGCCGCTGCCGCCAGCAGAACGATCAGAGTCAGAAGCACAAAGAGCCAGATCCGTTTCCGATTGGATGATGATACTTTTATTACCTTGAACACCGTCTGGGGCGGATAGACAGTGCCGTGAGTAAAGATACCCGAAACGTGCATATTCAGCCGCATGGGCAAGTTGACCGCCCAGCCGCCTGCTTCCAGAAAGAGTGTCAGATTACGTTTGCGCAATTTCAGGAACGCGAAAATAGCAGTCGGCACCAGAAAAACTGCGATCAATACCCCGATCCAAATCAGTATCACATAAAACGGCAATGCCGAAATACTGGTAATAGCCTGAGTTATGGATTTGAGAATAAAACTCAAACCCGCCCCCAATGCCGCAACGCTCAAACCGCCAGCCAGCAGCATGACCGAACCGTTGCCGAAGAGTTTTTGCCCCAGCGGTACTGCGGGCGGGGCTGCCGCTGCAGGCGCACTGGGCAGTTTGCCCTGATCTATAGCTTTGGTCAGCTCTTTTTCGGTGCTGGAGAAATCGGTAAGTTTCTGGAGCTTTTCGCTGATGGCGGAAGATATTCTGCGGAAAGGTGCAATCAGCGTTTGCCAGAAGGAGATCGGCCCTTCGACCATATCAATGATCTTGCCGTTGTAAGTTATATTGTCGTTATCCACAAAAAATGCAGGTTTGCCGACATAGATCCGGCTGAGCGAGCCGCCTGTTACGGCAACCGCCGCTTTGCGCTGGATCGGTTTGGGGCCGCTGGAGATGACATCCAGATAGATCAGGCACAAATTGGAGCGTACCGCAATCTTTTTATGAGTGGCAATATCGTCGATCCATACTGCCAGATTGTAGCTTTTGCCATCCATAATAAGTCTTCCCGCCTGCAGCATGGAGATCTTTCCCGGATTGAAAAACGCTTCAAAACTCACAAAGTTATTGACAAATTCAAGAATATAACGGCAGTAAAGCAGCAGCCGCTCCAGCTTTTGCAGCGAAGTAACTACACCGCCGATGGATTGATCTTCCGTAAAGAGTTTGCGCAGCGCTGCAATTTGAGTATCGGCAAGATGCTGTTCAAGTTTTTCTCTGCCCAGCTGACCCGCCAGATCGCCGTGAGCACGCGCCAGATAATTGATGTAATCGGCAAATTCCGCTTTCAAAGCAATGTATTCATCGCGGGAAAGTGTTTCCAGCGCAAAAAGTTCCATAAACTGTTTGATTGCCGCTTCGTAGTGAGGATTGGTTATATCCTTCAAGACCAGAACCAGACCGGCGGAGGGTTTTGCCAGCGGAGCATTGCGCAATATTTCGTCGATTTTGGCGCTGTCAAGCAAATCCAGCTCAGGCAGTTTGGCAGGATCCAGGGCAAAACGCGCGGCGTGGGCAGGATCAATGCAGAGTAGCTCGCAGAAGCGGAAATACTCGTCCAATTTGCTTTCCAACGCCTTGAAACAGTTGTAATATGGTGTCGGATCGTTGTTGCGGAACAAGGGTCTTTCGGCTGTTTTTGACCATTCAATAAAATTAGCTGCATCGGTAACAAATTTTTCCAGCTGGGCACTTGTCAGCGCATCAGGTGTTTTGTACAAAGCTGTTATATCATTGTATAGCGCGGAGGCACCCACCGTCGCGGCGGCTTGGCCGGAAAGTACCCCATTGCCGCAGAGCGGACCGGCGGTCACAGCCGCAAATTTGGCGCGGATCTTAGTCAGATCGAGCCAGAGGTTATCATTCTGCAATTCCTCAGCATGAGCTTGGACAAATTCTGCCAGCTGCGCAGCTTCGGCATTACTCATATTCAGCGCACTGATCGGCAGCGTATCGCTTTTATCGTTCAGCACTTTTATATCTTCAAGCACATCCATCAGCCAGCTGATGGCTGCTTTTACTTCGTCCACGCGGATCATGCCGTTATGGTCTTCATCCATAGCTTTGAAAAACGCAGGATCGCCGTTCAGCGAAGAAACCGGTACGCAGAGCGCCGCCCAGGCCGTTGAATCCAATTCCAATATTTTATGCAGATCTTCCGCACGGCGTATCCGGTATTGAAAGCTGCCGCCGATATTTTCAAAAACGAATTTTGCATTATTTTTCATAGGTACGCTCCAAAAACCGCGATTTTTGTTTTTTAGTTCCATTTGTTAAAATATAGCACAGGAATATGCTTTTTACAACCTTTTATAACTTGCAAGATATTGAAAAAACTGTTATATTATCAATAGCAAAAAAGAGCAGCTTGGAGGCTGCGGTCAAAACAGCAGATAATTTTACATTCAGGAAATATCATGAAACCTATTCGGCTGATAGTCAGCAGTTGCCTGTTGGGCGAACAAGTCCGCTATGACGGCAAGAGTAAACCCGACAGTTATATTTGCGAACAGCTTACACGGGCTTTTGAGCTGTTGCCTGTTTGCCCCGAGTTTGAAGCCGCGCTGGGAGTTCCGCGGGAGGCAATGAAACTTTGCGGCAGCGCCGATACTCCCGAAGTTCGTGGTGTAATCAGCAATTCCGACCGTACCCCGGCGCTGCGCAGCTGGCTTGGTGAACGCATGGTCAAGCTGGCGGCAATGGAACCCGCCGGATTTATTCTGAAAAGCAATTCGCCTTCCTGCGGACTTTATCCGGTTAAATTTGCCGATGGGGTCACGGAAGGGGCGGGTATTTTTGCTGCGTGTGTAAAAGAGGCTTTCCCGGAACTTGCCATTGCCGACGAAAAACAGCTGCAAGACCGGTTCGGACGGCAGCGTTTTCTGGATAAATTATTGTTGATGAGCCGCTTCCGTGAGCTGGTAAGTTCTCCTGAAGGGGTGGAACTTCTGCCGGATTTTCACAGCAATATAAAACTTTGCGCCATGAGTCACGCTCCCGGCAGAATGGCAGAGCTGGAAAAATTTGCCCGGCGCGGTGACTGGGGGACTTATGAGCGCAAACTTGCGATCGTTCTTGATGCTGAGCCGGGGCAATCCAAACACTACAACGTATGGCGGCATCTGCAGAGTGTGCTTATGGCGCGCTCCGACGATTACGAACGCACCGCCCTGCTGCGCTGCATGAAAGAATTTGAACAGGGTGAACTGGATTTCAAAGCAATGCTTATGCTGCTGCGTATCGGGGTGGAAAAGTATGCGCCCGAGTATCAGAGCCAGTTCTACTGGCGGATGCTTGACCCGCTTTACTGAATCTTTATTGTTTCCACAGCCGCAGCCGATACGGTTCAGACTCTATCGGCTGCAAGTTAAAAAGGCAGTTCGTCCTGAGTGTTTTCTCCGGCGGAATTTTCTGCATTCACATTTGCAACAGGTGGGGGTGATGCCGCTTTTTTTCCGGAACGGCTGATCGGTTTTGCAGTTGCCTGTGTGCGTTCATTTTCGGGATCGAACTCCACAAATTCGCCGCTGCTGCCGTCATCTTTGAACAACATCTCCACCCGGCTGTTCAAGGCGCTGAGCCGATGTTGACAATGCTTTATCAACGCGGCGCCGCGTTCAAGTTGGGTCACCATTTTTTCCAGGGGCATGGACCCGTTTTCAACTTCGGCAATGAGTCCTTCCAGTTCTGTTATGATATCTTCAAATGATTTTTCTTTGTTTCCCATAATCCAATCCTTAAAAAAGCATCTTTTGAGCTGTTGATTAATATTCCACGAAAAATATGAAAAGCAAATTTGCAGCACTTTTTAGTAGAAAAAAATCCGGCAGCAGGAGCGTTGACTTAGAAAACTGCTCCTGCTGCCGTCAGGGGATGGGGGATCTCCGCTTTATTTGACGGTCATCACCCCGTAATAGTTCCACGATATCGGCTGATTTTATCAGAATTTTTTTCCGCTTTTATTTTTGTTGGCTTCAACAGGATGCTTTTTCTTCGGTTGGCTGCACTTCTGAAATGAGTTGCGATCGCTGTTTGCTGCAGGCTCCTTGCTGTATTTCTCCCGCGGTCTGGCTCCCGGGCGCTTCTTTTTAAGCATATTTATCTGCGTCCGCCGCTCCGCCAAACCGCGATTGACCTGAATAGTGCTGCCGTCGGGCGCCAAGCCTGTGTAATACATGGCTCCACCCATCGTCATCGGCAGCGGTATATAGTCCTGCACCTGCTGGGGACTCCAGTTGTGCTGGTCAAGAAAATCATCCACCGTCTTCATCTCTCTTTCGGTACAACCGGGAAAGTTGGAGATGAAAAGCGGAATTAAATATTGCTCTTTACCGGCGGCGCGGCTTTCGTCTTCAAAAAATTTCTTGAAAATATAAAAATCTTCGGCGGGATTTTTGCGCATCAGTTTCAATACATTATTATTCAGATGTTCCGGCGCCACCTTCATATGACCCGATACATGGAAACGGATGATCTCGCGGAAGAGCTCTTTCTGCTGATTGGCAAGATCCAGCCGCATCCCTGAATTGATATAAAGATGTTTGACTTTCGGGTTTTTCCGCACTTCGCGCAACAGCGCCAGCAATCTTTTGCCGTCGCAGGAATAATTGGGACAGGGCAGGGGCCACAGACAGCTGGAACGGCGGCATTGAGAACATTTGCTTATATCTTTGACCACGCTGCCGTAAATATTGCCGGCTGCTCCGCCGATGTCGCTGATCGTACCGCGGAAATCTTTATCCGCAGTCAGACGTTCCACATCTTTTATGATCGAACTTTCGCTGCGGCTGGTTACTCCGCGCCCCTGATGAGCCACCAATCCGCAGAATGTGCAGCCGCCCGGGCATCCGCGCACCGCCGGGATCGAGTCGCGGATCGTTTCAAACGCAGGAATCCGGTTCTTATATTTCGGGTGAGGCTTGCGGCTGAAATTGAGTTCGTTCACCCGATCAAGTTCTTCGCCGGTCAACGGCGGTTGCGGCGGTTCTATAACCAGCAGACGGTCGCCGACCTTTTCGATCAGACCGCGGTTCGCATACTGGTTGCTGGCAAGTTCCACCAACTTTATTGAATCCATCAAGGCAGAACGGCGCTGCAAATGTTCTTCGTGGCTGGGCAGTTCCAGAAAATTCTCCGGCTTGACAAAACTTTCGGCAGCTTTCTTCCCCAGCAAGCGGGCTGTTCCGGCAATGCCTTCCAGACTCTTTTTCTCCCGCAGGCGGTTGAATATTTCCACTACGGGCCGTTCACCCATGCCGTAAATAAGAATATCAGCCTTGGCATCCACCAAAACAGGAAAGCGCAGTTTATCCTGCCAATAGTCGTAATGAGTTACCCGCCGCATACTTGCTTCCAGCCCGCCGAGTACAACCGGTACTCCGGGAAAAGCACGTTTTGCCAGTTGGCTGTAAACGGTCAGCGCATGGGGCGGACGGCGCCCGGTTTCGCCATTTTCAATATAAGCATCTTCCCGCCGTTTGCGGCGTCCTGCAGTATAGATATTGACCATACTGTCCAGATTGCCTGAACTTATACCGATACCTACTTTAGGTGTCCCCATTACTTTCAGCACCTCAGGATCCTGCCACGGAAACTGGGCAATCACCCCCGTCCGGAAGCCTGCCGCCAGCAGAATACGCCCGATCAGCGATATGCCGAAAGAGGGGTGATCCACATAAGCATCGCCGGTCAGCAGCAGCACATCCAGCTCATCCCAGCCGAAGGCTTCCATTTCCTGCCGCGTGGTGGGCAAATAAGGTACATTGTCGTATGAAGGCATGATCTCTCCCCAACTGAAACTGTGGTCAGAAGGTCCCGCCGGCGGGAATATCCTTGACCGGAGTGAATTTTCTACTGCCCAGATTTTTCAGTTCAAAACTGACAGCCCGGCGGTTACGCAAGGCGCTTTTCAGTACCGCGCGGGTCTTCTGACTGCCGGAACCTGTCGTAACGCGATTGCCGTCAAATACAAAGAGCAGCCGTACCAGCGAATCCTTTTCGGGGTAGCGTTCCGAGGGGTTGCAGACAAAAACCTCGTCATCGCATACTGCCGCCAGACAGTTTGCGGTATTGCCGTTGATGTTAAGCGTGTAATCCAGCGGGCTTATGGAGCGGCCGGGAAACATTTTTATAACCACTTGCACATAGATTTTTTTATCAAAGCTGCACTTGTAGGGAGAACCTTCCAGGTTGATTATTTCCTGCGCAGCACCGGTGATTTCTGCTGCCAGCACTTCGCCGGTCTGGAATCCCAGTTCCAGGGTTTTTGCCGACAGTTCTTTCCCCAGCAGAACCGCCGCTGCACAACACGCCAAACGGATCAAAAATGTCGATCTCATATTTCCTGACTCCCTCTTTGCTCGGTTTGTAAGATCATTCATATTGCAGATTAATATAACCGCTGGATTGATTTTAGCAAATCAAAACAGTTTTTTCCCGCAAAAAACTTGCATACTTTTAATATTAGAGTTATAATAGAGAGGGTTTCAAAAGCTGTAAAAAGGTGCGCTTTCGCCGAATGGATATACGGCGGTTGGTCTGGCGGGGATTGGCTTGTGAAATCATCCTGACGAAAAAGTTTTTTTATATGGAAGGTAGACGTTTTAATGGCTGTCAAGTTTGATTTGCTGGAAAAGTTCCGGCGGGCGTTGCTGCGATCCGATGGTTTGGCAGACGGAGTGCGCAACGCTTCGGACGCAGATTATCTGGTGAAAATGAATATTCCCCCGCTGCTGGGCAGACGGGATGCCGCCTGCGATTTTTTGCGGGAGATCCTGCAGCACGAACTTAAAGAGCTGCCGCTGAATGAACGGTTGCTCCGCTACGAAAATATGCTGGAAATCCTTGAGTATGCCATTGTTGATACTGAAAGTGTGCAGATGACCCTTGCCAGCGCCGAAACGGCGGGGCGGGAAAAACGGCTGCATACTTTTCTGGCAGTCTTGCGCGATTTGCTCAGCAGCGCCTGCGCTATGGCCGAAGCGAATGTGGCATTTACCGGCGAAGACCCGGATCTGGGCTATTTTCTGGGCAAAACCGGACGGATGGGGCGTTATGCTGCTTCGGGGCGGGATGCGGAAATGCGTTCGTTGAATCTGGCGCTGGATCTTTCGGTGGCGGCATCTGCCAAGTTCGAGGTTTATTGCGATTACAACCGCAAGAGTTTCAGCGCCGCCAACAGCGAACGCTACACAGAGGCATACGACCTTTACAGTCAGCGTTTCCGCAAAACCGTTGAATTGAAAAAATCCTTAACCAAGCAAGCAAAAGATAAATAAGAGAGTACGGAATTTTTTACTATGGGGCAACTTCATATTACCGGCGGGATCGTTCCGCATGGATCTGTAAAAGTAAGCGGCAACAAAAATGCTGCTTTGCCGATGCTTTCGGCAGCGCTGCTGACCGGCGATAAAGTTACGCTGCGGAATATGCCGGATATTCTGGATGTGCGTACGATGATGGATATAATCCGGGCGCTGGGCGGAAAGGTTGAGTTTGCCGATAATGTGGCTGTAATTGATGCATCGACGATTTCAAGCGGCACGATTCCGCGGGAACTTTGTGCCAAAGCGCGAACTTCCATATTATTTGCCGCTCCGCTGACTGCCCGTTTGGGCGAAGCCAAGCTCTATCCGCCCGGCGGCGATGTGATCGGGCGTCGCCGGCTGGACGGACATTTTTACGGTTTGGAAAAATTGGGCGCCAAACTGGAGTGCAGCGACAACGCCTATTGCTTTACTCTGCCGCAGAAAAAATTGTACGGCCGCGATCTTTTTCTGGACGAAGCCAGCGTAACGGCTACCGAACAGATCATGATGGCGGCGGTGCTGGCGGAGGGGCATACTACTTTGCTTAATGCCGCCTGCGAACCTCATGTGGTGGAACTGGGCGAAATGCTTAACAGTATGGGCGCGTGGATCAGCGGTCTGGGCAGCAATACCATTGAGATCGACGGTGTTCAGGAGCTGCACGGCTGCGATTTTACCATTGCCGGTGACCATATCGAAGCCGGCAGTTTTCTGGCATTGGGGGCTGCTTTGGGCGGCGAACTGGAAATACAGGGCACGCTGCCGCGTCACTATTGGATGCTTCGGCGCGTTTTCGAGCGTTTCAATATCGAAATGACGCTCAATGCCGACCATATATTGCTGCCGGGGGGGCAGCAACTCAAAGTCAAACAGGATTTCGGTGGGCATATTCCGGTGATTTCCGATGGACCGTGGCCCCAGTATCCCAGCGATATGATGAGCTGTACGGTGGTTATGGCAACTCAAGCCGAAGGGTGTGCGCTCTTTTTTGAAAAAATGTTTGAAAGCCGTCTGTACTTTGTTGACCGTCTGATCGATATGGGCGCCAATGCCATCGTTTGCGACCCGCACCGCGTAGTGATATCAGGGCCTTCCAGATTGCACGGCTCGGTGATGTCCAGTCCCGATATCCGTGCGGGTATGGCAATGGTTATTGCGGGGCTTTGCGCCGAGGGCAACAGCATTATCAAATCCAGCGAGATCATCTACCGCGGCTACGCCAATCTGGTGGAAAAATTGCAGAATCTGGGCTTGGAGGTCCGCGAAATATCGCAATAAAATTTGCAAAAATTATTAATGGCGTTATATTTATTGTTCGGCTGCAGCAATGGGTGCTGCAATCAACTGATTTACTGTGCTGAAAAAACGGAAAGGCCGGACTTATGAAGACGATGCAGGAAATCGCTGACGAATTGGGGTTGGCGCGTTCTACTGTGTCGTTATGCCTGTCCGAAAGTCACCGTCATTACCGGATCAGCGCAGCTACTGTCCAACGGGTGCGCGATTATGCCGAAAAGGTCGGTTTTGTGCCCAATCGCATGGCGGGTAAACTGGGCAAAGATCAAACGCCGCCTATCGGATTGATCATCAATCAGGACGGTTCGTTTGAAAAGAGCGCCGTTGCTTTGCGTTACGCCATGAACCGTCTGCACGAAGCCAGACGCGATTTTGTGATCCAGGGGTTTATCGGCGGCAGACTGGTTCCGACGGTAAGAATGCTCAAAGGTTTACAGGTCAATACGTTGATAATGTTCGGTCTGTTCGACGAGTCGATTCATCAGGAGCGGGAAAATTATGCCGACAGCGGCGCATTCAAATCGGGCGATTTGAATAAGCTGCGGGCGTTGCTTAAAGATGTGGATTTTTTCAGCGTTGACTACGATTTCCCGGTTCCCGAGGAGAGTGCGGATAATATTTACCGTATGGGTATTGACCGCAGTCACACCCGTATTGAGCTTATGGAAGAGCTTGCTGCGGCAGGTAAGGGCAATTTTATGTGCCAGATAGATGCCGATGAAGAAGAAGATCTTATGGCGCGGAAACTGATTTTCGACCGCCGCCAGATTCTGCGTGGGGACTTTACTGCGCGGGATGAGTTTGATATCGGCAGACATTATGCGGAAATGGTTTTGCGGGATTTCAGCCATCTGAAGGTCAGGACCGTGCTGGTCAACGACGACCGTATTGCGGTGGGGCTGATTGAAACGCTGACCGCCAGAGGGGTCAAAGTGCCTGAAGAATTGCAGGTCATCGGCTTCGATAATTTGCAGGATGCGCCTTATTTCAGAGTTCCGCTGACCAGTATTGAAGTGCCGGTGCTGGATAATACGCGGCGGGTGCTTGACCATATTCTTGATCGGGTGCCGCTGGAAAAAAATACAATCAACCGCGCTAATATTATCTGGCGCGAAAGCGCCGTGCTGTAAAAGCCGCCTTTTTAATCAATGCCGAATTTTAAGGCACTTTTTTCTGATATTTGTCAGAGAAAAGTGCCTTTCAGTTTTTAACTAAGCTGCAATGTTCGGTTATTTGGCGGCAGTTTTGCGCTCCTGATAATTGTCAATTATTCTGAAGAATCCTGCCAGCAGCGTTCCGGATATTGAGTGCCATACGCAGCTTACCGCCGATGCCAGCGCTGCGTTGGGTTCAGCGGCAAAGTGTTTGGTGGCAAGATTGGTCGCCAGCCCTGCATTCTGCATACCCACTTCGATGGAGATGGTACGTCTTTGCGCTTTACTCATTTTAGTCAACCAGCCCACACCGTACCCGGTGATATACCCCAGCAGATTGTGCATGAAAATTGCCGCAAAGATCAGCAATCCCGAGTCGAAAAAGTGTTTGCCCTGAAAGGTTATCACACCGCCCACGATACAGGCAAAGGCAATTACCGATATGCCGGGCATAACTTTGCATACTTCCTGATAAGCTGCTTTTTTACCGCAGAAAAAGTTGCCTGCCGCCCCGATTGCAACCGGTATGATCGTGACAATAAGAATACTTTTGAACATTCCAACTGCGTCAACATCAATGCTATTTCCTGCCAGATGATACATCAGAAAAGGTGTCATTACCGGTGCCAGCAGCGTGGAGGCTGTGGTCATACCCACCGAAAAAGCTACATCGCCGCGGCTGAGAAAAGTGATTATATTGCTGGAAACACCCCCGGGACAGCACCCCACCAGCAGCAATCCGGCTGCGATTCCCGGTTCAAGTTTGATGATCTTGACCATCGCAAAAGCCAGCAGCGGCATAAGCGTATACTGGGCAACAGCTCCGATGAATATATCCAGCGGCCGTTTGGCGAGGATCTTGAAATCTTCGCCGGTCAGCGTCATGCCCATACTGAGCATGATTATTCCCAGAATAACAGTTTGAAGATCGCCCTTTACCCAGCAGAAAAGCGGCGGATAGATAAAAGCCAGCGCGGCAATCCCCACAATGACAGGCGAGGTGTATGCAGTGAGTATACGGCTGAACGCTTGCAAAAATTTCATAATTTTCATTTTATATTTCCTGTGATTCCTGTTTGATTTGTTTGAGCGCACAAGCCAGCTGGTCGGGACAGGAGGTGTTGCGCATCCCGCACGTTATCCCCGCAAGACGTTGGATAACATCGTCGATTTTCATGCCTTCAACCAGTTTGGCGATGCCGCGGTGGTTGCCCTGGCAGCCGCCGTTGAACTTTACGGCAGCAATAATGTTATTTTCCACATCCAGTTCAATACTTTGGGCACAAACCTGATTATTGGTAGAGTAGATGTATTTCATAATTCAAGGATCATTTCTGCGCCATGGCAATATCATTTGTATCAAATTCCTGCATTTCCAGAACTGCCCGATTGCGCTGTTCGGCTGCGTGGCGGTCAAAGTAGTCATAGCGGGTGCTTTGTCCGCCGAACCAGGCAAAGGTGGTGTTGTTGTTCAGCAGATAAACCGGATCGCTGACTTTGCCCGAAAGAGCCAAAACCGCCCGCGGAACATAACGTTTGCCGTTGTTGGCGCACACTTCCACAAAGTTCAAACCAACTCCGCCCAGACCGTGGGTGGTCAGGCGGACGGCTTCGACGGGGGTATCAAAATCTTTTTCCAGCGGAATAAAGCGGCAGAAGGTACCGATATTTTCGTTGGAAGGTTTGAAGACTCCGCGCCCGGCAAAGTGCCACTCGCCTGCGGTTTTATATTCCACTTCAACATATTCCACTCCGAAGCCATCCGGCAGAGTGCCGTTGACCCGTATCCAGGCGTTGGATGCCAGAGCATTTTCCATTTTTTCCAGTCGGGCGCCAATCTCTTTTTGGCATTGTTCAAAAACATTGGGGGTGATGCCCGCGCGGTAAGTCAGCCAGCGTGCTGCCATCCGATCCAGATAGTCGGCAAAGCTGCAGCGGAAATCACTGAAGTTCTTCCGGCGGTCAGCTGTGCAGCCGTTATCAAAAATATCGTGAGCGGCAACCAGCGCGTCGTAAGAGAGGCTTTTTTCCCACAAAGCATCCAGCAGATCTGTCAGGCAGAGTTTGCCCCATTCGGTAGTGATCTTGCCGACAAAGGTATTCAAGATGGCGTGTACACTTTTACAGACGGTTATTTCTGAATGATTCAACCCGTGATAATCTCTGGTCAGGATCGCCTCGTCGGTAATTCCGGCAAAATGGCGGTAAAGACCGTTGTTCATTGCAATCTTCAGGGCGGATTTGAATACTGTATCTTCGCAGTCAAAAAGTTTTTTGCACATAGCATCATAAGCTGCATCGGGTTTCATGCCGCTCATCTGCAGCCCGCCGGACACAAAATTCGGCAGATAACGGTAGATAAAGTTGTCATTCTTTTCCCAGCAGGTGAACAAGCCGCCGAGTACGCCTGTTTTGCCTTCGGCGTATTTGAAATAACTCTGCGAATTGCTCAAAAGGTAATCGGCGGGGGCAACTAAGGAGTCAAAGCCGCAGGCGGCGTTGACTGCCAGACGGTTCTCGTTATCCACATCCAGCAAATGCCCCTGATAGCAGCGGATATCGCGCAGATACTGCCAGTCGATCAGCAGCACATCGCGGGGAACTTCTTTGAACACATCGGGATAAAATTCAAACATATCCGACCACATCACCACCCGCTTGCCGCAGCTTTGGATGATATCGCGGATCTTGTTGATATGTTTTATAAACATTTTCTGCTCGTCCATCAGCGTCGGCATAGCTTTTTTGCACCGTTCGCACATATTGAAATCCCAGAACTCGTCCAGTCCGATATGGAACCACGCCGAAGGGAAGATCGAGGCGACTTCCTTGAGGTAAGTACCGATAAAATCATAAAATTCCGGGTGCGTGATGCAAAAAGTAAGTTTGCTGCTGTTGCCGAAGCGCCCCTTCATATCGCCCTGCAATTCCGCCAGATGTTCCGTTTCTTTGTGCCGCAGAAATCTTTCGGCATGGCCCAGCGTTGCCACGCAGGGAATCACCTCCATATTGTGCTGCGCAGCAAAGTCGATGATATGCTTGATTTCATCAACCGTATAGGTTTCATTTTCGGCAGGATATTGGTAGCTGGCAGTACGGATGCGGTCTTCCAGATAAAGTTCCAGACCGTTATAGCCTGAATCTGCCAGAAGAACGATAAATTTTTCGATAAATTCAATGGATTCCATCTGCCGGGCCACATCCAGCTGTGCCCAGCGCATTTTAAATTCAGCCATAATTTTATATCCTTTGTTTCAGCTGATTGGGATTAATTAACAATTTTAATATAGTACCGTATATTTTTTTTGCCATATACGGACATGGTTTTTTACTATTTTTGACTCAAAAGTAATTGCAGATAGTTGTTTGCAGCGCTATATTAAGTTTGATTCGTTAAACAAGAGCAATGCAATGAAGGTGTCAAGATGAATATTGCAGAAAATATCCTCGCAACTGTCGGCAATACTGCGCTGGTCAGGATCGGCAAACTTAATAAATCTAACGCACAAGTGCTGGCAAAGGTGGAGTTTTTCAATCCCGGCGGCAGCGCCAAAGACCGCGTTGGCGTGGCGATGATCGACGCGGCGGAAAAAGCCGGCTTGCTGGCTCCCGGGGCTATGATCGTGGAACCTACCAGCGGTAATACCGGTGTAGGTCTGGCGATTGCCGCCGCCGTCAAGGGGTACAAGTTGGTATTGACCATGCCTGACACTATGAGTATTGAACGGCGCAAACTCCTGAAGGCTTACGGGGCGGAACTGGTGTTGACTCCGGGTTCTGAAGGTATGCAAGGCGCGGTAAAAAAAGCCAATGAATTGCTGGAAGCAAATCCCGGCGCATTTATGCCGCAGCAATTTTCCAACCCCGCCAACGCCATGGCACATGAACTTTCGACCGGCCCTGAAATCTGGCGCGACACCGATGGTAAGGTGGATATATTGGTCGCCGGAGTCGGCACCGGCGGAACGCTTACCGGAACGGGGCGTTATCTTAAAAAGCAGAATCCCGATCTGGAGATCGTGGCGGTGGAACCTGCCGCCTCACCGTTGCTTTCGGCAGGTTGGAGCGGCGCGCATCAGCTGCAGGGGATCGGAGCAAATTTTGTACCCGAAGTGCTGGACAGATCTTTGATCGACCGCATTTATCCGGTCAGCAACGAAGATGCCAGAAATACCGCCCGCGACGCAGCATCACGGGAAGGTATACTGATCGGGATTTCGGGCGGTGCAGCGCTCTTTGCAGCTTTGGTTCTGGCAGAATTACCCGAAAACAGCGGCAAAAATATTGTAGTGATCCTGCCTGATACCGGCGAACGCTATCTCTCCGGATATTTGTTTGAAGATTGAGTTCAGATCAAATTCTGAAGCGCTTCAAAACATTTCTGTAAATCGGCAAATTTCCAATCCGCATACTTATCCAGCGGCGTATCTTGCTGATTTACAATGGCAACTCTTCCGCCGCCGCGCAGCGTGTAAAGCGGCAGCGACGCGGCGGGATTGACCGTTAAACTGCTGCCCAGCACCAGCGCGATATCGGCGGTGGAAAAATCCATAAATGCCTGTTCCAGCAGCTTCTGATCCAGATTTTCGCCGTAAAAGACAATGTCGGGTTTGATGACGCCGTTGCATTTTTTGCAGCGGGGCAGGGTATTGGCGTGTACTAAAGGTGCAATATCGCTGTAGCTGTAATGGGCATGGCAATTCTGACAATGGTGATGAGCCGGGCTGCCGTGGAGCTCATAAAGTTTTTCGCTGCCGGCAAGCTGGTGCAATATATCTATATTCTGGGTGTAAACAGCGTGGATGATATTCTCTTTCTCCCAGCGGGCAAGCACTTTATGGACAATGTTGGGAGTGTAATCGCCCACCGCGTAAACAAAGGTCTGCGCCCACTCATAAAAGTATTCCGGATGTTTTTTGAAGCATGGCAGCGAAAGTATTTCCTCCACTTCCATACCGTGCCATTTATTTTGATAACACCCTGTCGCTCCACGGAAATCGGGTATTCCTGACAGGGTGGAAATGCCTGCTCCGGTTAAAACCAGCACTTTGTCCGCCGCGGTGAGTGCTTCGCAAAAATTTTCAATGCTGTTGTTCATAGGTCGGATCATTCATCGGATTTGACTGTGCGATTGATTTTTTGCACAGTTTCTATGTACTCTTTTATCGGCATAAGCGCAGCTTTACCGGCGGCGATTTTTTTACCCGTATCGCCGTTGCCGCTCAGAAGTTCAACTGCCATCAAGGCGGCAACCTGAGCATTTTTTACATAAGCGGAATATTCATCTTCAATGGCATAATCCACGCCGTGCCCCGTGCCGCTGCGCCCCGGCACATAGCCGTGTAACGCCGGAATCACGGTGGCAATATCGCCCATATCCGTACTGCTGGTCAGAAATTCAGGATTAAATTCAAACTCCGCTGCCGGATCAAGATATTTGACCACCTGCTGCATGATTTTGCCCAGAGCCGGATCGTCATAAAGCGGCATATAGCCGCTGAGAGTATCAATAGAAACTTCACATTCGGCGGCTTGAGCTGCGTGTATAACAACATTGTCAAAGCGGTCGTTGAGTTTTTTCATCTCTTCCAGATGGGGCATCCGCAGCATATAATCCATGTCAATGCGGTCGGGGATCACATTGACCGCATCCCCCCCGTGGGTGATAACGCCGTGGATCCTGATCTTGTCATTATACCCCAGCGATTCGCGCAGCAGTGCGATTGCATTCATCGCCAGCGTGGCGGCGTTCAGCGCATTTTTTCCGCCCTGCGGTCGGGCGGCATGACAACTTTTTCCGCGGAAAGTAAGTCTTTTGTTGATCGCTCCGTTATGATCCCAAAAACCGTAACTTTTGCCCAGATGGTTCATAAAAACTATATCAACATCATCGAACACCCCTTCGATAATCAGCTGAGATTTCCCCGCAATCGCCCTGATCCTGCCTGAGTCGATCAGCGATTTGCGGTAGCTCATTTCGATCCCTTCTTCGGCGGGAGTGCCGATTAAAGCGATCTTGCCGCATAACTCGTTTTTAACCGCCAACAGCGCAATGGCGCTGCCGATCAAACCTGCACCGCCCACATTATGTCCGCAGGCGTGTACCGCCCCCGTAGCGGGATCTGCAGCGGGGTGAGTCGGAATTATCAATGAATCAAGTTCTCCCAGAATCGCCAGCGTCGGACCGGGTTTGCCTGTATCTATATCGGCGCGGAATCCCGTGATCGCCAAATTGGTTTTGACCTCCAAGCCCAGTTTGATCAGTTCGTTGACAATAAATGCCGAGGTGTTGAATTCCCGGTAACCGGGTTCAGGGATTTTCCAGAGATGACGCCCGGCGGCAATTATTTTATCCTGAGCGTTTTCAATCGCTTTTACGGCAGCTTTTCTGACTTGATCCAGTTGGTTCATGTAAAAAATTCCGTTCAAAAAAAGCACCGTGAGCGTTAACCCACGGTGCCTGATTGCAATGAGTTACTTCAGAGCGTGCCGTTCTGCAGACGCACTTCGTACTCCGGATCGACAAAAACGTCGCCCGTCGCCTTAAGCGCATCCACCAGCGGGTTGAAGTCAGGTGCGCAGAAGCCCACATGGCTGTGCTGCACCCAGCCTTCAGCATACTTGAAGTGCTTGGAAAGTTTACCGAAATGTTCGCCCTTGTTGAGCAGGTCGGTAATATAAGCATCCTTGCCCTGACTGACATCCAGCCAATTCTTCTGGCTGACATGGCAGACCAGCCCCGCCACCTTCTGGTCGATCACCGATTCCACATTGACGTAGATTTCGGGGATCACCGGGCGGCGCATGGCATCGGTAAGGCTGTGGGGCATGGAGTGATAGACCCGCACATCGTTGGTGACGATCTCCGCAGGAGTCGCGCAGAGAAAGTTCTGCATCCCGCGGCAAAACGCCGCCGATACCGCCAGACGGCCCGTGTTGGTGTGGTCTTCCATATAATCATAAGGACCGTGGGTCAGAATGATTTCAGGAGCTACTTCGCGGACTACCGGCACGAGCTTGCTCAAAAGTTCGTGCGTGTAATAAACCTGCAAGTCGTCGCAAAGGCTTTCGTGGAAAATCGCACCGATGGTTTTGGCGGAGTTCATCGCTTCTTCGCGGCGGATGCGTACAATATCTTCATAGCAATATTCTGCGGTGCCCAGACTGCCGTTGGCTACATCCATATAGTGAATTTCGTAACCGGCTTTTTTGAGCATCATAAGCGTACCGGACATCCCGAAATCGATATCGTCGGGATGGCAGGCTATTGCAAACGCTGTCTTGGCCATTTTGTATTACTCTTTCCTGCTTGAAAATTAATGCATTTCCACATCGCAGACGCCGAAACCGCCGCGGTAGAAGTTGAAGATCACCGACGGGTGGTCGCTCAGAAGCGACATCGGTACCGAACTGTCCGCGATCTTGCGGCTGATCATATAAGTCGTCAGACGCTGCCCGAAGGGATTGTCGTGGTGACCGGGGTGCCAGATGGAAACGTTTTCCGCCTTCCAGGTCTGAACCGGACCGACCGTCACCGCCGAGGTGGGAACGTTCTGCACCGTGCCGCCGCCCGAGGTACGGGCATTCTGGATCAGCGTGATCGGATGCAGTTCCACCTGACGGGTGGAGAGCTGGCGGTATTCTTCGGGAGTAGGCGGATTATCTTTGTAGGCGCCGGTACGTTTGACGGGATCATTGAACGCCCAGTGCTTGGTTTCGCCCTGACCACCCTGCATCAGCAGGCAGCGGGCCTGATCCCAAGACTTGATATATTCGGCGGGATCTTCGCTGGGGAAGTGCAAGTTTTCTTTGGGCATACGCAGTTCGGGACGGATGCGGTTGAAGCAAAGTTCCATATCCGCTTTGGCAAAGCCCAGCGGGAAATCCATACCGGCGGCCTTGCCGTCGACCATCCATTCATCCATACCCCAGAAGTGGCAGTTCTTGAGGTCGATATCCAGCGCATTGACGATTTCAGCCACGATCGGCAGCTGTTCGGTCGGACCGATGGGGCCGCAGAGACCGACGGGATCGGAAGCCGTAGCCTGCTTCCAGACTTTCACATATTCCAGAGCTTCGGCTGCATAGAATTCCTGCAGCGTGTCATAGATGTTGATCTTGAACCCGGGGCGTTCATAGCTCTTGAGGGTATCGATTGTGATCTTGGCGGCTTCATCAAGGATTTCGCGGTCAAGAGTGGTGTAGTCCCACCAATCGGGGGAGATCTTGCTCAAAGCTCTCATTTTTTTTTCCTGCTTTCTTTGGAGTTTTGGTTTTATTGTTTTTGCCTTGAAAATATGTTCGACAAAAATACACTCGTTGTAACATTATAGCTCAAACCATAAAAAAGTCAAAAACTTTGCCCTACTTTTTGCCGAATTTTTTCAATTTTGGCAAAAAACTTCATCTTTTCATTTGAAAATAACCGTTTTGGCAGTAGTTTTAAAAGAGTATTGATTCACATTGCAAATTTTTATCAGGAGAATTTTATTATGCTGAGAAGTTTTGTTATTATGGCAACCGCTGCGGTGCTGATGCTGGCTCTGAGCGGGTGCGCAAGTTCCAATCAGGAGCGGAAAATGCTGTCCGAGGATATCGAAGTGCTGGAGGTTTTTGCTCCGGAGATCCGTGTTCTGCAGGATCCCCGATACCGCACCAACTCGCAGGAAAAATATCTGGCTGCCAAAAAACTGGCGGAAGGGGTGGATTTTTCGCTGACCCGCAGCGTGGAAACTCTTGAACAGATCTTTCTGCCTGCCGATGCGTTGATTACCCGCAGCGTGGAGTATGGCGATGAAATCGCATTTTACTACAACTATCAGAACAATTACGTCCGATTCCGCTTCTGGCGCACCAAAAATGTGATTACTGAATCCGAGGTGCGCATCAAGTGAGGAGTCTGCTTAACGACGAATACTTTATGTTCCGGGCGCTGGCGGAGGCGCAGAATGCATTTGATATCGGCGAGGTTCCCGTGGGGGCGGTGGCGGTGCATAATTGCCGTATCATCGGCCGGGCATACAATCAGGTGGAATCGCTTAAAGATGCCACCGCTCACGCCGAAATACTGGCTCTGACTCAGGCTGCCGCCTCCCTGGGTGACTGGCGGATGGATGAAGTTGAACTTTATGTGACCAAAGAACCCTGTGCCATGTGTGCGGGGGCTTGCGTCAATGCCAGAGTCAAGCGGGTGGTTTACGGATTACCCGATCCCCGCAGCGGAGCCTGCGGTTCGGCGCTGGATGTGACCGGTTTTCCGGGAATGCTCTGGCAGGTGGAAGTCAAAGGCGGTGTGCTGGCAGATGAGTGCGGCGCGCTGATCCGGGAATTCTTCCACCGGGTGCGGGAGCGCAAGGCGGAAAAACCATCTGCGGGGAGCGGTAAAACCGATCATGATTGACTTTGATATATCGCTGCTTCATCTTGCCGAAGTCGATTCCACCAACAGCTATGTAAAAAATAATCACCTGCAGCTGGCAGACGGAACGCTGGTTTATGCCGATGTTCAGACTGCGGGCAGGGGCAGACTGGATCGTCGCTGGGTATCCAAACCGGGCAATTTTTTCGGCACGCTGCTGCTGAAAAAACTGGATAATCCGTTTCTGGGAACCATGGTCATATCTTTGAGCGCGCTGGAGGTTTTGCGCAAACTGGCGCCAGAGTCGGAAGTCTGGCTTAAATGGCCTAACGATCTGTATATCGGCGATGCCAAAGCTGCCGGTATCCTTTCCGAATCAATCGTACAGCCCGATGGCTCCCGCGCGATCGCTGTGGGCTTGGGGGTTAATCTGGCTCTTTCTGATGCAGAACTCAAGGCGATCGACAAGCCGGCAGCCGTTGTCGGAAATGGCAAAATAAATCCGGAAAAATTCGCTTTTGAACTGGCAAAAAGTGCAAAAAGGTACTATATTATGGGAATGGTCTGCGGAAGGGATCTTTTTGAACTCTGGCGGCGATTCAGCGATGTTGTTGGTATGCAGCTGGTTCTGGAGTTGGGCGGCGGTAAGTCGGTCAGCGGTACGGCGGTAGGAATCGGCGAGGATGGCGCGCTGATATTGCAGGATGCCGCGGGGGGGAGAAAACCCTACTATTGCGGCGATGTAAGCGTGAGCCGTGAATCGGTGCGCAAGGCGTTGGCAGACCGTAAAAAAGCCGTTGAAACGGATTGAATATTGGTTTTTCAGTAATACGATTACTTAAAATATTAACCGCAGTTGGCGTTGAAAGCAGTTCTCCCGGGCTGTTGGCAGCGCCTTCGGCACAAAACAACCCGAAGGATAGTTCTTTATATGAACCCCGAAAACGCACAGCTTTTGCTCGACGGTGTCAAGCTCATGGTTATGGGTATGGTTACCGTGTTCGTCTTTCTGGTGCTGATGGTCTGCTTTATGACCATTCTTTCCAAGCTGCTTGCCCCGCTGGGTAAAGCCGGCTTTATGGAATCTGCTCCGGCTCCTGTTAAAAAACCTGCCGCCAAGAAAGCAGCAGGCGGCAACGATGCAGCGCTGGCTGCCGCAGCAGTTGCGGCGGTGAAGGCTCACACCAAGTAATTCAGAATTAATCAAGATAATACAATAGCAAGGATTTCAGTCAAATGAAAAAAATCAGTTTCATGGATTGCTCCTTCCGGGATGGTTTTCAGTCCTGCGTTGGCGCTCGTGTAAAGACCGAAGACTTTTTGCCCGCGTTGGCGGCTGCCAAAGAAGCCGGTATCGACAATTTTGAAATTGGCGGCGGTGCCCGTTTCCAGAGCCTTTATTTCTACTGCCAGGAAGATGCTTTTGATATGATGGACAAGTGCCGCGAAGTGGTTGGTCCCGATGTCAATCTGCAGACCCTCAGCCGCGGTGCCAATGTGGTGGGCTTGATCAGCCAGTCCACGGATATGATCGAACTGCACGCCAAACTGTTCAAGAAACACGGCGTTTCCACCATCCGTAACTTCGACGCGCTCAACGATGTGCGCAATCTGGCCGTGTCCGGCCGCGCCATCGCCAAATATGGCTGCAAGCATCAGGTTACGGTTACGATGATGAGTCTGCCTCCCGGCTTGAACGAAGCCTATGCGCATACTCCCCAGTTCTACATCGACAGCCTGAAGAAGATCCTCGATGACGGTGTGCCCTTCGACAGCGTTGCGTTCAAGGATGCTTCCGGTACGGCGACTGCCCAGACGGTTTATGAAACCATCAAACAGGCCCGCGCTCTGCTGGGCAACGATGTTACCATTCAGTTCCACACCCACGATACTGCCGGCAGCGCGGTTGCCTGCAATATGGCAGCTATCGAAGCGGGTGCCAACATCATCGACCTTGCCATGGCGCCTATGTCCGGCGGTACCTGCGAAGCCGATATCCTCGTTATGTGGCACCGTCTGCGCGGAACCGATTTTGATATGGGTATCGATCCTGAAAAGATCATCAAGGCCGAAAAAGTCTTTGAAGATTGCATGAGCAAATACTTTATTCCGCCGGAATCCATGGAAGTCAGTCCCAAGATCATCTTCTCGCCCATGCCCGGCGGTGCGCTGACTGCCAACACCCAGATGATGCGCGACAACAACTGTCTGGATAAATACGACGATGCCATTGCCGCCATGCGCGAAGTGGTTGCCAAGGGTGGTTTCGGTACTTCCGTGACTCCCGTCAGTCAGTTCTACTTCCAGCAGGCGTTTGCCAATGCCATGCAGGGCCCCTGGAAGAAGATCACCGAAGGCTACGGCAAGATGGTGCTGGGCTACTTCGGCAAGACTCCCGCCGCGCCCGATCCGGAAATCGTCAAACTTGCCAGCGAACAGCTGGGTCTGGAACCCACTACTGAAGACGTCCACGCCATCAACGACCGCAACCCGAAACTGGGTGTGGCTGCCATGACCAAGCGTCTGGAAGAAGCCGGTCTGCCGGTGACCGAAGAAAACATCTTCATCGTTGGAACCTGCGACGAAAAAGGTCTGCAGTTCCTGCTGGGCAACAAGCCCATGGGTATCCGTTACAAAGAAGCCGATAAACCCAAGAAGGCTGCTGCCAAGGGCGGCGCTTACACCGCCACGGTCGATGGCAAGGCTATCGCCGTCAAGGTCGATGCTTCCGGCGATACTTACACCGCAACGGTCAACGGCAAGGCTTACAAAGTCAGCGTTGCCGAAGGTACCGCAGTTCCGGTTGCCGCCGCTGTCGGTGGCAGCGCCGAACACGAAATCAAGACTCCGCTTCCGGGTACGGTGGTCAAGCAGGTCGTTTCCGTTGGCGACACGGTTGCCGAAGGCGATGTGATTTTGATTATGGAAGCTATGAAAATGGAACAGGAAATCAAAGCCGACAAGGCTGGTGTTATTGCCAGTCTGCCCGCCGATGCCGGTGCGGTTCTGGCGGCTGATGATGTAGTTGCCACCATTACGGTCGAAGGTGCAGTTGCCGCTGCTCCGGCTGCTGCCGATGCTCCTGCCGCAGCTGCTGCGGGCGGTCACGAAATCAAAACTCCGCTTCCGGGTACGGTGGTCAAAGTGGTTGCTTCTGCCGGTGACACGGTTGCCGAAGGCGATGTGATCCTGGTTATGGAAGCAATGAAGATGGAACAGGAAATCAAGGCTGATAAAGCCGGTACCATTGCTTCGATTGACGTCGAAGCCGGTGACGTTCTGGCTGCCGATGATGTGGTTGCCACTATGGAATGAGGTTTGTAAGAATGAAATCTATGATTAAATTTGTAGCGGTGATCGCTCTGGCTGTCAGCGGTATGCTGGTGATGGCTGACAACGCTCAGATCAAGAGTGCGATCAAAGAAGCTGTTGCCAGCGTCAAGGCTTGTCCCAATGCTGCTCAGCACAGCGAAAAACTTGCCAAGCAGGTCAACTTTACGGCTGATGATGAACTCTTTGCTGCGTATGAGCTGGAAGACGGTTCGATCTGTCTGCACTACACGGGAAATAATCCCGCGACCATTTACAGCTGGTCTGCTCCTAAAGACGGCACCATGAAAGATGGTACCGAGCTGATGATCCTGAACATGAAGGGTCGTTCCAAGGCTAAGGTCAAGATGTATATGGGCGGCAAATTCACGCATTTCGGTAGAATGTTCAAGCCTGCCGACGTTATCGAATCCGGTGAATACATTGGCACCTTTAAGCCCCAGCTGATTGCTCATGACTCGGTCAAGGCCGGTGAATCCAAGCAGAAACTTGGCGATATGGGCCCCATGTTCAAAGGTTTGTGGGAAAGCACCGGTATTGCTGACTTGCTCCGTCAGGGCAAGGGCGACTGGATCCTCGGTTTGGGTAAAGTGTTGATGATGTTCGTAGCGCTGGTGCTGCTCTATCTGGCGGTGGTCAAAGAGTTTGAACCTTTGCTGCTGCTGCCGATCGGTTTCGGTGCTCTGCTCAGCAACATTCCGCTGGCAGGTATTTCCGGACCTAACGGTTTGCTGGGGATGGTTTACGAAGTTGGTATCAACAGCGGCGTATTCCCGCTGCTGATCTTCATGGGGGTCGGGGCTATGACTGACTTCGGTCCGCTGCTGGCGAACCCCAAGACGGCTCTGCTGGGCGGTGCTGCTCAGTTCGGTATCTTCTTTGCCCTGTTTGGTGCGCTGGTGCTGAGCTGCCTGGGTATTGATTTTAACTTGAAAGATGCTGCCTCTATCGGTATTATCGGTGGTGCCGACGGCCCGACCTCGATCTTCCTGTGCAGCAAACTTTCGCCCTCGCTGCTGGGTGCGGTGGCGGTGGCGGCCTACAGCTACATGGCGCTGGTGCCGATCATTCAGCCCCCGATCATGAAGCTGCTGACTACCGAAAAAGAACGCAAGATCCAGATGAAACAGCTCCGTACGGTGCCGAAAATCGAAAAGATCTGCTTCCCGCTGCTGATTACCCTGATGTGCGCGCTGCTGCTGCCCGATGCTGCTCCGTTGATCGGTATGCTGATGCTGGGTAACTTCATGCGCGAAGTCGGCGTGGTGGAACGTCTTAACCAGACTGCTCAGAATGCTTTGGTCAACATTGTGACCATCTTCCTGGGGCTCTCGGTCGGTTCCAAGCTCTCTGCTGACCAGTTCCTGCAGACTCAGACGCTGGGTATTCTGGTGCTGGGTGCGGTGGCGTTCAGCGTTGGTACCGGTACCGGGGTGATCTTTGCCAAGATTATGAACATCTTCAGCAAAGAAAAGATCAATCCGCTTATCGGTGCGGCAGGGGTATCTGCAGTGCCGATGGCTGCCCGTGTGGTCAACAAAGTCGGTTTGGAAAGCGATCCGCGCAACTTCCTGCTGATGCACGCTATGGGCCCCAACGTGGCTGGCGTGATCGGTTCGGCGGTGGCGGCAGGTGTGCTGCTGAACGCTTTGGCGAACCTCTGATAAGCAGAATATAAAACTGCTGAATATCAAAACCTCCGAGGGAACGACTTCGGAGGTTTTTTTATCCTGATATAAAGAGGAGATATTATGACAAAAGAAAAAAGCAATAAGAGTTACCGCCCGGGATTTTTCTGTGCGTTGTTCTGGGTGATTTGCTGGGCAGCTACGCTGACAGGCATTGGGGCAATGTTCTTTTTTCCGAGCGTATCAATAGTTATCTGGAGCTGGAGCATTGCGGCTTTGTCGGCAATAATATCCTACATTATCCGCACGGTGGAAAAATCCAGATTCGACGGTCGATGGAGCTGGCATTGGTTCGATTGATTTTATGATAAAAACTCTGTTCCCGATAAAGGTTGATATCGGGAACAGAGCCAAATTAAACGGCACTGTCCTTTCCGTGTTGACCGGAAGAACAGTGCCGTAATGTAATGCGCTTGGAATACAGGATCAGGCGAAAATCACTTTTTTGAAGTTCTTTTTGCCTGTCTGCAGCAGCAGTTCTTTTTCGGGCAGATCAGCAGCTTTGAACATCTTGTTCATATCGCTGATCTTTTCGCCGTTGACCTTGACGGCGTTGCCCTGGATCAAACGGCGGGCTTCGCTGTTGGTTTTGGTCATTTCCGCATTGGTCAAAAGCTGCACGATCCACAGACCGTCGCCTTCCAGCTGGGCGGCGGGCAGCGTGATTTCAGGATAGCTGGCTTCCACCTTGCATTCGATAGAACCGACTTTGCTGCTGGTGGGAACTTTGCGTTCGGGGTCGGCAAAACCGAATTGGCTGCCTGCGGTAAGGTAGGCTTCGCAAGCGGCCTGTTCGCCGTGAGCCATCTTGGTGGCTTCGAAGGCCAGAATTTCTTTGGCGCGATTGATATTTTCGCACTCTGCCAGCGCAATACACTCTTCCAGCGGCAGTTCAATGGCAAATTTTTTCAGCAGATCGCCCAGCATTGCATCGTCGCAATTCCGCCAGAACTGGTAGTAATCGAAAACGCTGGTACGGTTCACATCCAGCCAGACGCTGGAGCCGCCGATGGATTTGCCGAACTTCTGCCCCGTGGCAGGATTGATCAGCAGCGGAATAGTCAGCACATGGACTTCTTTATCTTCTTCGTACATTCTGCGGATCAATTCGGTACCGGCAACCATATTGCCCCACTGATCCTGACCGCCGATTTCCAGCGTGCAGTTATACTCTTTGTTCAGATGATAAAAGTCGTAGCCCTGCAGCAGCGAGTAGCTGAATTCCAGAAAAGAAAGACCGTTTTCCAAACGGCTTTCCACCGATTTCTGCGCCAGCATACGGTTGACCGAAAAACGGCTGCCGACATCGCGCAAAAAATCCAGCAGCTTGATCTGCCCGAACCAATCGTAGTTGTTGACGAAGTTTGCTTCGCCGTTTTCCAGAGTAATAAAGCGCGACAACTGGCTCTTGAGGCATTCCACGTTGTACGCAACTTCTTCCATGGTTATCATATTGCGCGCGGTGGAGCGGCCGGAGGGGTCGCCGATGGCACCCGTGGCACCGCCGACCAGCACGGTGGGAACGTGTCCCGCCTTTTGCAGCATACGCATTGCCATTACGGGGAGCAGGTGCCCGACGTGCAGACTGCTGCCGGTAGGGTCGAATCCACAATAGAAAACGACTTTTTCGGTAGTGAATTTCTTTTCGATAGCCGCTTCGTCAGTCATCTGATAGACGAATCCGCGCGCTTTGAGTTCTTCGTAAATATTCATTGGTTTATCCTGTTGAGTTTGATGATTTAAAAACACTTATCCTTATAATATACTACTGAACAATGCAACTTGCAAGCGCTGA
Source organism: Lentisphaerota bacterium (assembly GCA_015061545.1). Taxonomy (GTDB): domain Bacteria; phylum Verrucomicrobiota; class Lentisphaeria; order Victivallales; family Victivallaceae; genus SIG78. The sequence goes on from SUWJ01000005.1 coordinate 78,423, forward strand.
ATTACTTTTTGGCGGTGCTTTTGAGCGTTAAAATCATTATTTCAGGCCTCATAAATAATCTTGCCTGAGTGTATGCCGAGCCGAGTCCGGCGGTGACGAACAAAGTCTTGTTTTTGTCGCGCACTTTTCCGTAGCTTAATTTGCGTCCGTAGCCGGGGTGGTTGATTATGCTGCCCAGCAGCGGCAGATTAAGCTGACCGCCGTGAGTGTGTCCGGAAAAGGTCAGGTGGGCGTTGTCGGGTAAAAAAGGGAAATCTTCCGGTGTGTGGCACAACGTTATATTGAATCCTTTATTGCTGAACAACTCCTGCATACGTTGCGGGTCGCTGCGGCGGTGAGGATTGGCGGTGTAATCCAGCCCGATAAGATTGAATGAAGTGCCATTGGCAAGTTGGAGTGTGATCCTGTCGTCGATCAGCAAACGCAAATGCGAGTTGGCAAAAGCATCCTTAAAGGCATCTATTCCGCGCTGGTATTCGTGATTGCCGGTAATGGCGTAAACTCCCAGCGGTGCCTGCAGTTTTTCCAGAGTCGGCATCAACGTTGTCATCAATGGGCCGCGGCCGTTGCCGTTGATGAAATCTCCCCCCAGCAGGATCAGATCGCATTGCTCACGGTTGATTGCCTGCACGATATCTGACAGGGCATTGCTGCCTTCGTAAGTAACGTGCAGATCGGCGGCAAAAGCGATTTTAAGACCATCCAATTCAGCTGGGATTTGTTCGTCGGCAAATTCCATTCTGGTAATACGCCGCAAGGTCGGTTCCACCTTTACGGCATAAAAAAAGATCCCCGCCAGAATCGCACTGCTCAGCACGATGGCGTAATGGCGTTTGACCAGCAGACGCAGCCGGCGCAGACAATATGATTTTGAACTTGATTTTTCCATAAGATAAAATAATCCTTGTTTGAGCGCTTTTCAAGCGGAGAATTGAAAAAAAAATGCTTTGGTGACTTGAAAAATCCTACTTTTGAGTTAAATTAGCTATAATATATTTATTACTGTGTCGGCAACGATGCAGTCGGTCGGCAGAGAACAGGATTTTTATGACGGAAGAAGTGTTGAATTCCACCGCAGCAGCCAATCAGGCAGCGAATTATGATGAGAGCCATATCAAGCATATGGATCCCAGAGATCATGTGCGCGCCCGTTTGGGTATGTACATCGGACGGGCAGGGGATGGCTCGCACCCCGACGACGGGATATACGTTCTGCTTAAAGAGGTGGTCGATAACGGCGTAGACGAGTTTATCATGAACTACGGACGCCGTATTGATATAACTGTTACCGAAGACGGAACGGTTTCCGTGCGTGACTACGGACGCGGTATTCCGCAGGGTAAACTTGTGGAGTGCGTGGCAGATATCAACACCGGCGGCAAATACAACAGCGATGCTTTTCAGTTTTCAGTCGGGATGAATGGCGTGGGGGTAAAGGCGGTAAACTTTTTGTCCGAAAAGTTCATCGCCCGCAGTATCCGCGGCGGCCATTACCGGGAAGTGACTTTCAATCAGGGGCTTCTGGCTGGCGATGTGGAGGGCGATACCGAAGAACGGGACGGCACTCTGATCGTTTTCAGACCTGATCCGGAGATATTTCCTGATTTCAAATACCGGATGAGTTTTGTGGAAAAGCGGCTCTGGATGTATGCGTATTTGAATACAGGTTTGTCGATATATCTCAACGATCAGCGCTTTTACAGCAAAGAAGGTTTGAAGGATCTGCTGACCAGCGAGGTGGAAGAAAACGCCATTTACGATGTTATCCACTACAAGAGCAAGACTCTGGAGTTTGCCTTTACCCACAGCGACGAGTACGGACAGACCTATTACTCTTTTGTCAACGGTCAGCATACCACCGATGGCGGTACCCACCAATCGGCTTTTTGCGAAGGTATATTGAAGGCGGTAAATGAGATTTCCGGCAAAAACTATCAGGCACCTGATGTCCGCGACGGTATTACCGGTGCCATAGCAATAAAAATGCAGGAGCCGCTCTTTGAATCGCAGACCAAAAACAAGCTGGGCAGTACCGAGGTGCGCGGACCTATCGTGCAGACGGTGAAGGACGAAATTTGCAATTATCTGCTGAAAAATCTGGAAGTAAAAGATATCCTGCTGGATAAAATATCCCGTAACGAACAGGTGCGGCGCAAGGTTCAGGAAGTTAAAAAGCAGTCCCGGGAAACTTCGCAGAAGACTATCTTGCGGATCCCCAAACTTAAAGACTGCAAATACCATATCGGCTCCAAATGGCCGCGGGGTACTCAGCCCAAGGAAACGATGATCTTTCTGACCGAAGGTAAATCGGCGGCGGGCAGTCTGGAAAAACGGCGCGACCCGGATTGTCAGGCAATTTTTGAATTGCGGGGCAAGCCGAAAAATGCTTACGGCGAAACCTTTGAAATGATCTATAAAAACGAAGAGCTGACTTTTCTGATGAAGTCGCTGGGGGTGGAGGATTCTACCGAATTTCTCCGCTACGACAAGATCATTCTGGCAACCGATGCGGATGTGGACGGACTGCATATCAGAAATTTGATGATAACATTCTTTTTGTGCTTTTTTGACCAGCTGGTGCTGTCGGGGCATTTGTACGTTCTGGAAACTCCCCTTTACCGCGTGCGGAAAAACGGTACGGCGCCGATCTATTGCTACAGCGATTCCGAACGGGACAAAGCGGTCGCCAAGCTGGGCAGGAGTGCGGAAATAACCCGCTTTAAGGGGTTGGGGGAAATTTCTCCTGACGACTTTGGCGTATTTATCGGCAAAGATATGCGCCTGTCGCCCGTAACGCTGGATAATATGCACGGGGTCAACGAAATGCTGCGTTTTTACATGGGCGAAAACTCGGTGGAACGCAAGGATTATATTATGAGCAATCTGGAGGTGACGGATTATGAATGAGGAAAAAAATCCGCCGTCAGCCAATGAACAGGATTTGAGCGTTACATCGGCTGAAAACAGTAATCCGGAGAGCGAAATAGAGCAGGAAGAAGCGGTCAGCGCGGTGCGTAAACGCTCCGGCAATGAGTATTTCCGTCAGATGATGGACCGCAACTTTCTGGATTACGCAAGTTACGTTATCGGTTCCCGCGCCATACCCGATGTGGATGATGGCTTGAAGCCCGTGCAGCGGCGCATATTGTGGACGCTTTATCAGAACTACGATAACGGACGACCGACCAAAACCGCCAATATCGTAGGCAATACCATGCACTATCATCCTCACGGCGATGCTTCCATCGGCGATGCGATCGTGGTGCTTGCCAATAAGGGCGGCTGTATTGAACGGTTGGAAACTGACAGCGACGGCGTGGAAAGACTCCGCCATGTGAATATACCTTACTTTATCCATAAAGAAGGGAACTTCGGCAATATTCTTACCGGTTCGCCTGCGGCTGCGGCACGTTATACCGAGTGCGCTTTGAGTAAATTGGCTTACGAAACGATGTTCAATAACGACATCACCAACTTTATTCCCAACTACGACGGGCGCAAAAAAGAGCCTACTCAGCTGCCTGCCAAGGTGCCGAGTCTGCTTATGCTGGGTTCGGATGGTATTGCCGTTGGGATGAGTACGCTGGTGCTGCCGCACAACTTTAATGAACTTATTGATGCCGAAATCGCCCATTTGCGGGGCGAATCCTTTGAGCTTTACCCTGATTTTCAGCAGGGTGGGATCATGGATGTAAGAGAGTACAACGACGGCAACGGCAAGATCACTTTGCGGGCAAGGATCGATATCGAGGGCAGGGAGCTGGTGATTCGGGAAATTCCTGCCACGACCAATACCGCGGCGTTGATGGCTTCGATCGAACGGGCGGTCGAAAAAAACAAGATCCGGGTTGCTGCGGGGGGATTGGTGGATTACACGACCGACCGGGTGGAAATAAGGGTTACACCTATGCGCGGATACGATCCGGAAAAGACCCGCGAAGGGCTTTTTATGTACACGGATTGTTCGGTGAGTATTTCGCCTAAGATGACGGTTATCTGCGACCGCCGTCCGATGCAGATGAGTGTATCCGAAGTGCTTAAGCGGAACGTCGGCAAGCTGTTGGATTATCTGCGCAGAGAGTTTGAAATCGAAGAAGCGCGGCTGCTGGAAGCCAAACACGCCAAAACGCTGGCGCAGCTGTTCTTTGAAAACCGCATCTATAAGCGGATCGAAGAATGCCGCTCGCAGGAAGAGGAATATAAAGAGGTGCTGGAAGGTCTGGCGCCTTTCCGGGATCAGCTGCTGCGGGATATTACCAACGAAGATGTGGATAAACTTTTAGCATTGCCGGTGCGGAGGATCGCGCGGTTTGATATCGAAAAGAATCAACAGGAAATCCGGGCGATTCTGGATCGGCTTAAAGAGATACGGCATCACCTCAAACATCTGGTGGAGTATACCATCGGCTATCTGGAGGATATCAAGGCGCGTTACGGAAAAAATTTTCCGCGCCGAACCGAAATCGAAAATATCGACAAGATCGACCGTACCCGCGCCGCGCTGAACAATATCAAAGTTTTCTGGGATCGCAAGAACGGTCATATCGGTACAGGGATCAAGAGCGACGATGTAATTATGTGCAACGAGTTTGACAAACTTTTGTGCGTCGGGCGCAACGGCACATATATTATTTACGATATACCCGATAAGATGCACGTCGGCAAGCTGTACGATTTCCGCAAATACGATGCCAAGCAGGAATTCGGGGTAATATATTCGGAAAAGAAGAGCGGCAAGTATTACGGCAAGCGTTCCACGATCGACAAATTCATCAAAGAAAAAGAGTACAGACTTTGTCCCGAAGGCTGCCGTCTTGAGTTGTTCACTCCCCGTGCCGATGCGGTTTACGATCTGGAAATAGAAACCAAACGCGGCAATAAAAGCGAAGAGTTGAATTTGATGACATTGCCGGTGCGTTCCCCCAAGGCAAGAGGTTTTCTGGTAGGCAGCAATATAGTCAAGATAACTCATCAACGCTATTTGGATGAGGCGGAAGTTGCCGCATTGATCGCACAAAATCAGGAAAGTGCCGCAGAAGATGAAGCTGCGGAAAATGTGGAAACGGTGGAAGCGGTGGAAGCGGTGGAAGCGGTGGAAGCGGTGGAAGCGGTGGAAGCGGTGGAAGCGGTGGAAGCGGTGGAAGTCGCTGATGAGCAAGAAGTGACAATGGATGAGGACGAAACTGTATCGGCAGTTGTTGAAGAAGACGGTGGGGACGAATCCATTTCCGAGCCGACCGAGCCGACCGAGCCGACCGGGGCAAGTGAGTCCGAAGATGATCTGCTGGTGTTGGACAGCCGCATGACAGAAAACAAAAAAATCGCACGGCGTTCGCCTGCACCGCGCCACAGCGCTAAAACATCAGCCGAGAACCATGAGCGTGATGATAATGATTGGGGAATAGTTCAACCGGAATTGGGTTTTTAGCAATGAATAAAAAAATAACACTTTCAGAAATCAGAGCCGAAATCGCAGCGGCTGCCGCGCACGTCAATCCGATTGTGCAGCAAGTGGGCGATAATCCTGAAACAGGATTCTGTGAAGCGCTGGCGGCAGATTTGCAGTGTGCTTTTCTGGAAAAGATCGGTTTTGAAGTAAAAAAGAATATTGCCAATATCAATACTGCCTTCAGCGGTGATTATCAGGCGTGTAAAGATTCTGCCGCTCCGGTGGTGGCGCTGCTTACCGAGTATGATGCATTGCCGCAGCCGCTGGGGCACGCTTGCGGACATCAGTTGATCATGGGCGCCGGTTTGCTGGCAGTTGCTGCATTGCGCAATTTAATGGAAAAATACCGTATCCCCGGTACGTTGCGGGCGATGGGCTGTCCGGGCGAAGAACAGCTGGGCGGCAAGATCTTTATGCTGGAAGACGGCGCTTTTGAGCAGGTGGATATTGCGCTTTTGAGTCATCCGTTTTTCCGTAACGGTGTTACCCGCAACATATTGGCGGTCACGCATTACAATCTGGAGTTTTTCGGCCGCAGTTCCCACGCTTCGACCGCTCCTGAACTGGGGATCAACGCGCTGGATGCCATGACTGTATTTATGAACGGGATCAACGCGTGGCGGCAGCAGCTGCCTTCAACTGCACGGGTGCATGGCATTATTACCAACGGCGGAACCGCACCTAATGTGATACCGGATTACACGTCGGGATTTTTCTACATTCGCAGTGCTGATAATGAATATCAGAAATTTATGGAATCCCGTCTGAAGGATATTGCCAGAGGCGCCGCATTGATCGCCGGTTGCGATTATAAACTTGAGCAGCGCGACGCATCTTATTCTGCAGGTCAGCCCAACGCAGTTCTGGCGGACGAAGCGGAAAAGATCATGGCTGAAATGAATATGGATTTTTCCTGCAATATCAAAGAGCCGCTTTCCACCGACTTTGCCAATGTCTGCGATGCTTTGGCAGGGGTGAATATTTACTTTGATGTTACCAACAGCGAACCGCTGGCGCTGCATTCGGTGCAGTTCCGCGATGCCGCCGCCCGACCTGAAGCGCTGGAACGGACTATGGATGCAGCTGCAGTGATGACCCGTCTTGCATTGGATTATTTGCTGGATGAATCGTTGCGGCAACGGGTTGCACAGGCAGTAAAATAAGGACGGTAAGTTTTATGACTCAGGAAAAAGCCAGTTTTCTGGATCGTTTTATCGAACGGCTTGATACGCTTGACTCCAACAGTTTGCAGGCGTATATTGTGCATTTGTTCAGGGAACGGGGATTTTTTGAGTCGGTATTCAATGCCATTCACGAAGGTATTCTGGTGATCGACCGCCATCTGGCGATCAAATATTTCAACGGAGCGGCACGGAATCTGCTGGGCTTGCCGGAAGATTGCCGTAAAGTGAGGATCAACAAATTACTGCCCCAGCTGGATTGGCGGAAGATACTGGGGAACAGCGACGAATCGTGGAACCGTATGGCGCGGCAGGAGATCGAAACCGATTATCCAGTCCACCGTTGGCTGCAAGTCTATGTAGTGCCGCAGAAAGAGGCCGACGAGCGCTTTGCAGTTATAATTCTGCACGATGTTACCGAACACCGCAAACAGACCGATGCCGAACTGGAAAGCCGTACCGCCGGCGTGGTGGCAATGCTGGCGGGCAGCGTTGCGCACGAAATCGGCAATCCGCTGAACAGTCTTTATTTGAATTTACAGCTTTTGGAACACGATTTGCGCGACGGCGGCGAGCTGGATCGGGAGGACGCGCTGGAAACGGTGGTGTGCTGTCGCGGCGAGGTGCAGCGGCTGGATAATTTGATTCGGCAATTTCTCAATGCGGTGCGGCCTGCCCAGATGAATTTCCAGCTGCTCGACTTGCGGGAGCTTTTGCTGGATACGCTTAAATTCATGCGGCACGAACTTAAATTGCGCTCGCTGACGGTAAATTGTGATTTCCCTGAAAGCTGGCCCATGATAAATGGCGATGCTGAGCAGTTGAAACAGGCATTTTACAATATAATCAAAAATGCAGCACAGGCTATGAGTTCCGGCGGCGAGCTGCTGATCTCGGGCGTGGTGGATGATTCAAGTGTGAAATTGGGGTTTGCTGATACCGGTAAAGGGGTGAACGTACAGGAGTTGAGCCGTATGTTTGAACCGTTTGCCAGTTTTAAAAAAGGCGGCAACGGGCTGGGGATGATGATTATTGAACGGGTTGTCCGCGCTCATGGTGCCGAGCTTATGCTGGACAGCGCTCCCAATGCCGGAATGACTTTGACGATCAGTTTTCCCCGTGAGGGGCGGCGTACCCGTATGCTGCCAGAGTATGAACCGGGAGATGGCAATGAGTGATACAGACGATAAACTTTTGATAGATGTAACTTCAGGAGTCCTGAATATCGCAGGCGCTGAAAAATGGATCGCAACTGCAGCGGAAAAGGCCGCAGCTGCAGGGGCGGAGCTGGGTATACAGGTGCATAATTCAGCTTCGGATGAGGAGTTGAAAAAGGCGGTTGCAAGTCAGCTGAAATTGAGTTTTCACGCTCCCGTGCAGGGGCCGTATATGTTGAATCTGGCGGCGGAAGATTGCTCTGAATCGTGGAACTTAATTGATGAACAAGTTGAGCTTATGCGGCAATGCGGCGTAAATCGGGCAGTTTTTCACGGGGCATTGATGACGGATAAGCCGATCAAAGCCTTCGGACACGGCATGAGCTACAGCCAATGTATGCAGGAGGCATCAAGACCCGAATTGCAGCGCCCTGACGGGAGTATGTTTATTATTGATTATACCGGCAGCAGCGAATATCAAATGCGGCTGGAACGGCTGAAAAATAATCTGCAAATACTTAAAAAGCGCTATCCGGATTTTTTATGGTGCGTGGAAAATGATTTCCCCGCTTATGTGGCAGGAGTTGTACGGGGCAGGGATCTGGTTATGCTGGAGCATGAGGTTTGTTTTGATACCGGCCATATGTGGGCTGCAGGCAAGATGCTGGATCTGGATTTTTATGACGAAATGCTGACTGCATTCCGTTCGGGCAATGTCAGGATGATCCATCTGCACGCATCGCGCTATACATTGGATATGCCCCACAGCAGCTGGGGCGACGGGCATTTGCCGCTGAACAGCCCGACGCAGATGGATATAGCATATATTATCCGCGCCTGTCGGGAATACAACGTCAAACATATCGTGCTGGAGATTGCTCAGGCACGATTGGAAGATGTTGAAACTGTTTTGCGTTATTACTTTGAGGATTGACTGCGATGAGCAAACACCGTATATTGCTGGTCGATGATGAACGCAGCACGCTGGACGCCATGAGCCGTTTTCTCAAGCGGCGCTTCGATGTAACCGCCGCCGATGACGGTGCTGTTGCCGTAGAGTATATAAAAAATAACGATTACGATCTGGTATTGACCGATTTGCGGATGCCCGGCTGCGATGGAATGAGCGTGCTGGATGCCGCGTTGAACAAATCGCCCGCCATGCTTTGCATTATTCTTTCGGCTTACGGCACGGTGGAAAGCGCCGTCAATGCCGTCAAGCGCGGCGCATTTGATTTTGTGATGAAACCTGTCAACCTTGAACAGCTTACTTTGATCATCGACCGTGCGCTTGCCACCCGTCAGCTGCAGAGCGAAAATCATCAGCTCCGCCAGCAGCTTTCCCGGGAAAACCGCGCGGTGCCGATGATCGGTCAGTCGGCGGTCATGCAGCCGATAACGGATCTGATCCGTCAGGTTGCCCCCAGTCGGACCACGGTGCTGCTGACCGGGGAAAGCGGTACCGGTAAAGAGGTTATGGCAAGAGCATTGCATGATTTCAGCGGCCGCAGCGGTAAGTTTGTACCCGTGCATTGTGCCGCATTGCCCGAAGCGTTGCTGGAAAGCGAACTTTTCGGCCATGAAAAAGGGGCATTTACCGGCGCGGTGGAAACACGGGCAGGGCGTTTTGAACTGGCTTCGGGCGGAACACTTTTTCTGGATGAAATCGGCGAGATAACTCCTTCTACGCAGGTAAAACTTTTGCGGGTACTGGAAAACCGCACCTTTGAACGGCTGGGCGGAGCCGAAACGCTGCAATGCGATTGCCGGATTGTAGCTGCCACCAATCGGGATCTGGAAAAAATGGTTGCGGAAAATACTTTCCGGGAAGATCTTTATTACCGGTTGAATGTTATCAATATCCATCTGCCGGGTTTGCGGGAGCGGCGGGATGATATTCCGCTGCTGGTCAAACACTTTATGGATATGATTTGCAAAGATAATTCACGTCCGCTGCTGAAGATCACTCCCGCGGCGATGTCGGCGCTGGAACAATACAGCTATCCGGGGAACATCCGCGAATTGCGCAATATTGTGGAGCGTATGGTGGTGCTGGCGCGTAATGACACGCTGGAGTTGGAGGATGTGCCGCCATATGTAAGAGATGCTTCGTCAGAGTTCAAAAGCAATAATAATGCAACAGAAAATACTCCGGCAATCAGTTTGAAAAATCCGGTCAAAGAACTGGATATGGCTGGTAACGAGCGCAAACTTATTGAACAGGCGCTGGCGGCAGCCAATGGCAATCGGACCCGCGCCGCCGAAATTCTGGGGATCAGCCGCCGCACGCTGCACCGCCGTTTGAACGAATACGCCGTCAGCAGTGACGAGTCAAAGGAGCAATAACTTATGGGTCGCGGTACTGAGCGTGTGATCGTTATCGGTTCAGGGCCTGCGGGGTTGATGGCGGCACTTACTGCGGCAAGTTCAGGGAAAAAAGTTATTTTGCTGGAAGCTCTGCCGTCGGTGGGACGTAAATTGCTGGCTTCCGGGGCGGGAAAATGCAATTTTACCAATATGCTTGATGCGGAAGCTATGGCAGAGCGGTTTGCGCCTGAACAGAGAAGATTTGTCCGTCCTGCATTGCTGAACTTTACCCCGCAGATGACCCGAGAATTTTTTGCTGTCCATGGTGTAAAACACACGCTGGTGGATGAGTTTTACTGCTTTCCTGCCAGCGGAAAAGCGGGCGATATACTTCAAGTGCTACTGGATGCGGCAATCGGTAACGGTGCAAAGATCATTTGTCAGACTCAGGTCGAAGATTTATTGATTAAGGATGGACGCATTGCCGGAGTCGTTGCCGGAGGGCAAACTTTTGAGTGCGATTATCTGATTGCCGCCGGCGGAGGTCCCGGTTTCCCGCTGCTGGGCGGACGCGGCTCGCTGGATAAGGTTATGCTGCAAGCGGGAGTGAGTATGATAAAGCGGACTCCGGCGCTCTGCGGAATAAAATCTCAGGATGAATATTTATCTGAATTGGCAGGGATCGTGTTGGACGAAGTTATTGTGTCTTTGGATAAAAATAACACTTCAGGCGGTACGCTGCTGTTTACAGGCGACGGTATTTCAGGCCCTGCCGCGCTGGATATTGCAGGACGCGTTGCGGTAAAACTTGCCGCAGGTGAATCGTTGACTTTGCATATAAACTTTGCTCCTGATATGAGCCGCGCAGCGTGGCAGCAGCTCCTTGACGATGCCCGGCAGAACAACGGCAAGCGTTTGCTGTATAACTCGCTGGGGAATAAACTGCCTCAGGCGCTTATTGCTGCAATAACCGCAGCTTCGGGGGTAAGTGATTGCCGGGTATCGCAGTTGAGCCGCAGCGCGGGAGAAACTTTGCTGAATAATCTTACCGGATATAAATTAAAAGTTTCGTCGGTGGAAAATTGGGATAAAGCCATGGCTTCCACCGGCGGTGTCTGCCGCAGCAGGATCAATGCCAGAACCATGCAGAGCCGCGAAATCGAAAATCTCTATTTTGCCGGTGAATTTATGGATGTGGACGGCCCCTGCGGCGGCTACAATATTCAATGGGCATTAAGCAGCGGTTTTACCGCAGGGCATTTGAAAAAATAATCTTTCTGCACAGCCGCCGCGGCAAAAGAATTTTTTTGTGCAAAGTGCAGCGGCTAATCTCTCAGAACCCCAGCTGGAGATCTCCACCTGATACTGCTGACTGGCAATTACTGCTTACTTCCGCAGTCGGCGGTAAATCCTGACGCTTATGACGGCGGCGGTTGCGGCGGCGTCTTTTGCGGGATGGTTTTTCATATTCCTGCATCGGATATGCTGATTCGGGCTGATTGTTGACTCCACCCAAACTGGCGATAGTGCTGCGCCACTTGGCAATAAATTCGTTGTCGCACTCAATATAGTTGGATTCGTACTGAATTTTAAGCAATTCCATAGCGTGGGCAAAGCCCCTGAGCTTGACCACACGGCGCGGATTGAATCTGCCGAACAGCATCGGCTGGATTGCCAGCATACGGCACGCTGAACAGCTCAACCGTTTTATTACCGCCAGCGGCGAATAGATCGTCAGCAGCGCCTGACGGATATTTTCTTCATCCCACGATTCAGGCGGCGGATTTTCTGCAGATTGGTTTTTGGCATATTGGCAGCGGTAATTGCCGTCGATCATCATATCCACAAAGGGCAGCGCCAGAGCAGCCATCGCCAGCGAAGCGCTGTTGCGGTAATAGCCTGCGGCAATGCGTTGATCGCGCATTTTCAAAAGCTGCAGCGCTTTATTCAACAGATTGCGTTCGCTTTTTCTTGCCACATAAGGCAGGAAATATTCCAGCAAACCGTAATCGGCAAATGCCTGCAGAATCGAACCGGTATAGTTGGAGCTGAAAATCTTTTCCAATTCCAGCGAAAGGCGCGATACCGAAGCAAGATTCAAGTGCGGCAGGGTCGATATAAGCGCCGTTTCGGTCTTCCGCTCCAACTTAAATCCGTATTGCCCCACCAGTTTCAGCGCCCGCAGCATCCGCACGGGATCTTCTTCAAAGCGCAATTTTGCATCGCCGATAGCCCGTACCAAACCAGCTTCAATATCGGCAATACCCCGCCCCGTATAGTCAATAAGTTCATCGGCTACCGGATCGTAAAAAAGGGCGTTGACCGTGAAATCCCGTCGCCAGGCATCTTCTTCCGACGTTCCAAAATCATTATCGTTGAAGATCATATTGCCTGCCTCTTCCAACGCAGCTATCTTTTGGGCGCCCGGGGTTTGCGGCTCGTGACTGTTTTCGGAAGGAGCGCGGCGGAAGGTGCTGACTTCAAACAATTCTTTGCCGCACCTGACGTGTACCAGCTGGAAACGCCGCCCGATAATGCGTGCGCGGCGGCGGCCGAATACTTCGCGGATCTCTTCGGGCGTGGCCGCTGTGGAGATATCGTAATCTTTAGGTACACGGTTTTGCAGAAGGTCGCGTATGGCGCCTCCGACAATATAAGTTTCGTAGCCTGCTTCCTGCAAGTCAGCTACTACGCTGTAAACATTTTCTTCGACCTCAAATTGGTGCAGCATAAGCAATAAAATTCTATCCCGTATTATAATTTTCTGGAAAGGATCGTATCTACTTCGGCCAATGCCGGATCAGTTTCCGGGTAGTCCGAGTTGTAGTGCAGTCCACGACTTTCCTTGCGCGCCAGAGAGGAATCGATTATCAATTCTGCCACCATGGCAATATTGCGTAATTCGATCAGATCAGGAGTAACAAGAAAATCCCAGTAATATTTTTCGATCTCTTTGCGGAGCAAGACGATTCTTGCTTTGGCGCGTTCCAGCCGCCGATTGGTTCTGAAAATTCCGACATAATCCCACATGAAATGGCGTATTTCATCCCAGTTGTGGGCAATCACCACCTGTTCGTCGGAGTTTACTGCGTTGCCGCAATGCCAGGGCGGAAACGCTCCGTCAAACTTATTTTTGCGGAATTCATCCAAATGCTCGCAGATATGTTTTGCAGAAAAGTTGGCGCAGACCACCGCTTCCAGCAAACTGTTGCTTGCCAGACGGTTGGCACCGTGCAAACCCGTGCAGGCAGTTTCGCCTACAGCATATAATCCTGCGATGTTGGTCGCTCCGCATACATCGGTTTTGACCCCGCCGCAGGAGTAGTGCTCTGCAGGAACTACCGGAATCGGGTCTTTTGCCATATTGACTCCGATTTCCAGACATTTTTCAAAAATATTGGGAAAGCGCAACCGCAGCTCTTCTTCGCTTTTGTGGGTTATATCCAAAAATACACACTCTTCGCCCGAACGCTTCATTTCGTTATCAATTGCCCGCGCCACCACATCGCGCGGAGCCAGGCTTTTCATGGCGTGATATTTATCCATAAACTCAACCAGCTTGCCGTCCTTGTTGCGGATCTTCAAAACAGCGCCTTCACCGCGGACCGCTTCGGAAATAAGGAAACTGCGCATTTGCGGGTGATAGAGGATCGTCGGATGAAACTGGATGAATTCCATATTGGCGATTTCCGCGCCCGCCCGATAGCACATCGCCACGCCGCCGCCGCAGGCTACATCCGGATTGCTGGTGTACAAATAAACTTTGCCCACGCCGCCGCAGGCAATCGTAGTAGTCAGGGCGCGGAAGGATTTTACTGTTCCCGAGGTTATATCCAGCGCGTACAAGCCGAGGCAGCGGTTTTTACCGGCTATCCCCAAACGGGCGGTAACTATTACGTCGATCGCCATATGATGTTCAAAAATAGTTATATTGCCATTGGCGCGGCAGGATTCGATCAACGCCCGTTCGATTTCGGCTCCTGAAATATCTCCTGCGTGCAGGATCCTCCGTTTATGGTGGCCGCCTTCACGACCGAGATCCAGCTCGTTTTCGTTGCCGCTTTTGCCCATTTCGCCGCGGGTGGTAAAGTGTACACCGCGGTTGATAAGATCATTTACCGCTTCCGGACCTGCTTCCACAATGGCACGCACCACATTTTCGCGGCAGAGTCCTGCCCCCGCAACCAGCGTATCTTTGACGTGTTCATCAAAAGTATCCAGCGAATCAGTTACGCAGGCGATTCCGCCCTGAGCGTGAGGCGTGCTGCCTTCATTGAGCGTGCGTTTGGTCAGCAGCGCCACGCGGCCGCCGGCTTCCGCAAGTTTCAGCGCCGACATCAATCCTGCCAGACCGCTGCCGACTACCAGATGATCGAATTCTATGATCCCTGAATTACTTTTCATACTTACACCTGTAATTGCAGCTGTTATCAAGGCTGCATGATATATTTTTTTCCGGAAAAAATATTCTGCCGGAGTGGAAAATAAAATTTATAGTATTAAATTACACTTAAAAGTGCAATATTTCAAACCGGAATAGTCATTTATGAAGATTTTTCATACTATAAAACGTTTTTTGCGGCGGGAAAGCTGCTCTGAAGGGCTTTTGCCCAACAGTAAAAAGGGGGATTTGTCGCGTTGGGCAAGTGCGATGCATTTTATTATCGTGCTGTTGGCAGGGTGTCTGATGGCGGCGGCGTTTCCCCCGCTTAATGCCACATTTTGCGTTTTTATTGCGTTGACTGTTCTCTGGCTGGAAGCGCGGAATCGCCGTGCGCTGACCGCTGCTTTTATGGGCTGGATCTGGGGAATGGGCTACGCTTTATGCAGTTTTTTCTGGCTGCGGGAGATCCATGCGGCTGTTCCGTGGCTGCTGATGGTGGTGCTGGGTGCTTATTATATTCCTGCGGGGTTGATGGCGGCGCTTGCCAACCGTTGGATACTGCTGCGCGATGAAGAGCGTAAAAGCGGCTTCAGCACTCAGCAAAGCTGCCGCGACTTTCCCTTATGGCGGCAGCTGCTCTGGTGTCTGGTAATGGCGTCAACGATGGTGGTGGTGGAATATCTGCGCAGTCGGGTGCTGCCGTGGAACTATATCGGCAGCGCATTCTGCCGCAACGCAGTCATGATGCAGCTGATCCGTTTTACCGGAGTTTACGGGCTTACCATGCTTACGGCGCTGTTTAACGCGGCGTTGGCTCTGGCATTGCTTACTGTGGCGCGGAAAGATCCCGTGCAATGCAGGATCCGCTATCACCGGCCATGGCCGCTTTTGATCGTGCTGCTGCTGCTGGCGGCGAATATGGCTTATGGCATTTACTCGCTGCGGGAACGGCGGCGGGAATACTTTTCCTGGCAGAATCAGCTGCGTATGACGCTGGTGCAGGGCAATCTTTCGCAACGGCGCATGGGCGGGCAGGATAGCGCTTTTGAGGCGTTAAATACCTATTGCCGCCTTACCCGCAATCAATCTGGAATCCCCACCGATCTGATCGTATGGCCGGAAACGGCGGTCAATTATCCTTTGCGCGGTGCTGCCGCCGTGTGTACGATCTACCGCGAACAGGTTAGGGCGCTGGCGCGGGAATTCAATGCTCCGCTGCTGATCGGTACGCTGGAATTTGATCAAACCACCGAGCCGGCAGGTTCACTCAACAGCGCCGTGCTGACCGATGACCGCAATATTTTAAGTTCAGGTTACATTGCTCAATACAGCAAAGTTCATCCTGTGCCGTTCGGGGAATATGTGCCGATGCGCCGTTATCTGCCCGACTTTATTGTTGATTTGATTGATATGCAGCGCGATCTTACCCCGGGTAAAAGCCTTGATCCGATTCAGCTTAACGATCAGATCCGCTTGGGGGTGAACATTTGTTTTGAAGATGTTTTTACTTACATATCCCGCGCTGAAGCCTTCCGCGGAGCCAATCTGCTGCTGGTGATAACCAATGATGCGTGGTATCCGACCAGCTCCGAACCCGAACAGCATCTTGCCAACAGCGTTGCCCGTGCCATCGAAAATAATCTGCCGATGGTGCGTTGCGGCAACGACAGTGCCAGCTGCCTGATATCTCCGGGCGGCGAAATCATTTGGAGTCTTGCCGGTGCCTTGCAGTTTGATGACGGCAAACCCTTCCGGCGGGGTAGCGGATCGGCGGTTATAAGTGTAAAAGTTCCTGCACCGGAACAGATAAAGCGGACATTTTACAGCCGGTACGGTGACTGGCTGGTGTTGTTGTCCGCTTTATGTGTTGCTGCTGCTTTGCTGCGGGTTTTGCAGGGGCGTTTAAGCTTTGCCGCTTCGCTCCGCAACGGGTAAAGCGCAGATTGAAATTGATTTTATTCCGCCAGCGCGCCTGCGGTGACTGCCAGAATCTGAATGACGACCTGGATCAAGCCCACTAAAATACCGCAGCCGAAAGCGATCCAAACCCACTTTTTTGCCTTGCGGGATGTTTCCCGCGCTCCGGCAAAATTCCCCGCTGCCAGCAGCGCCGAGGTTTTGGCGGCGTAAACTATTGCCACGATCCCCAGCGGCACACAGCAGCAAATGGTGGTAAAGATGGCAAAAGGCAGGTAAGTTGAGATTTTTTCGGCGGGTTCAACTGTTTGGGCAAACGGTATATCGTTGACCGGTTCAGCATTTATCGGGGCATCTTCAACCGCGGCGTTGCATTTGGGACAGTTGGTTGCATTTTCAGGAATGATTCCACCACATTTTTCGCAGTACATAATTTTTTTCTCCTATATGGTTGAGTTTGATTGCCGTTTTGCTTACTCGCCTGCCAGCGGAGCCAGCAGCGTGAACGGATAAAATGGCAGATTGCGCAGTACGGTAAAGAGTATCACCGTTACTGCCACAGTTATTGCCACATATTTTTGCTTTGCCAGTTCAGGACGGAGTATCATCAAGCCCGCCGTTGCCAGCAATGGAAACAACAATATATTATTTCTGAACGCCGTCAGCCAATCGCCGTGCAGCAGCGCATAAACCGCTCTGGTTGCGCCGCAGCCGGGACAATGCAGATGTGTCAGTACATAAAGCGGACATTTGGGCAGCCACGCAGTTTTCAGCGGCTCGTGGCAGTAAAGTATTGCCAATGCTGCCGCTGCTGCGGGAAAAAGTACCGCAGCTTTGATCAATACTGATTTTTTCAACACTTTTTCTGTCGGCATATTTTTGCTGTTTACTCTTCCCACGCAGTATTCCCCAGCAATCCATTGTTGAAAAATACCGGCGTACAGTTGCCCTTTTCCACCAGACAGCGGACCGCTTCTTCGATTCTCTGCATATGGTCAGGCAGATAATTGGGGTAGTAGGGGAAGGTATATTGTTCGTGACTGGCAGCGCTGAACACTTCGTCGCCCACCTTAGCTGCGCAGTCAAGCATATCCTGAATTCTTACCGGGATCTCCTTCAGCGGCACCAGATTGCAGCAGCAGCCGCCGTAATTATTGCAGGTCCCGAAAAAGTATATTCCCAAACCTGCATCATAATAGGCGCTGTGTTTTTTCAGATAGTTGGTTTCGTCAACAAATCCATAGTGCATTTCCAACGCTTCTGTGCTGCAGGCCTTGTCTTCTCCGGACAGACTGCGCGCCTGAACCTGATTCATATTACCGCCCTTTTGACGGTCTGACAGACTCGGGCCGCCCATTACCCGCGGTCGCACAGTACGCGAATAACATTTGGTGCCGCGACGGATCATTTCTTCCGCTGCGGCAGGGTGGATATTTGCCCAATGGATAACATTCGGCGGTATATAGCACGCTTCTCCGGCAAAGCGGTAAATTTCGTTCTGCACCATATCCCAATGTTGACCGAATTCTTCGGCTGTCGTTTCCAGATAGGGTCGATCAGGAAATTCGCTGTAACTGTGGAAAGAAAACTTCAGCCAGTCGGAGTTATCCAGAAATTCCCCTTTCCAGATATCGGGCATATCCTTGAGTTCAAAGCCGTGATGATCGTTGCGGTAGAAGGTGTTGAGCGTAACTTTGAAGCCGTATTTGCCGTGAATACTTTTCAACCCCTTCAGATAAAAATGGTCAAAGGCGCTTGACGGACGTTCTTTGGCAAGGTCGGTAAAGAGAAAGCTGTGGTCATCAATATAAAAATTGCAGCGGCGGAAGGATTTTTTATCCCACACCAGAACTATATCCTGAGCAAATGTTCCGTAAGGCGTTACGGTTGTAGCGTGGATATTGTTGATTTTTTCGGTCAGATCGAGCGTGACTTCAAAGTGCTGACCGTCCATTTCCGCGGCAATACCGTTGACTTTTACGGGACGACCCGACGAACTGATGCCTTCCAGTTTTATCGTCAAGGCTTTATTGCTTTCCTGGCCGTGATTGTGGTTCAGCACGGCCCCGTTGCGGAAGTTGGTGATTTCGATCATATAAAAATCCTTTCTACAATACAATCAGCATTTATTTTTCCAGCATAAACGTCACCGGGCCGTCGTTTTCCAGCGCTACAAGCATTTCGGCTGCGAATTTACCCGTGGCAGTTTTTACATCGAACTCTTTTACTTCGGCAATAAATTTTTCGTAGAGTTCTTCCGCCTGTTGCGGTTTGGCAGCGGCATCGAACCCGGGGCGGCGCCCTTTGACCGTATCTCCATACAAAGTGAATTGCGAAACGATCAGCATTTCGCCCTGCACATCCAGGAGCGAACGGTTCATTTTGCCGTTTTCGTCTTCAAAAATCCGTAATTTCACACAGCGGTCGGCCAGATATTTTACTGTTGCATCCGTATCGCTGTGAGTTATGCCCACCAAGGCCAGCAAGCCGTTGCCGATCTGACCGATTATCTGACCGTCAACTTTTACGCTGGCAGAACGTACCCGTTGAATCAATACTCGCATAAGACTTTTCTTGTTTGATTTACTTTACACCGCTTTTTCTTTTCCGGTTGGTACCCATAATAGTACGGATGATCCGATCGCGCCCGGTGCTTATGCGCGCTTCGCCGCTGGAACCGAGCCGCAAAGGCTGCGGTTCGTGGGTTATCCGTATAAATACAGGGTAATAAACTCTGCCTGCCATCTCCTGCGGCAGTTCACTTATGTACATTACTTCGCCATGGAAATAACCGTATTCGTAGGTGCTGTATTGGCTGGAGGCGATCCGCACGCTCTGATTTTCTTCGATCTTGAAAATTTCCACTTCATCAATAAACGCAATAAACTTCCGTTCCTGACCTGCCGCAAACTGGATCACCGACATACCCGGTTCCACATAAGTTCCCGGTTTGGTGGGAATCGACGCGATCGTACCGTCTTCGGGCGCCACAAAGCGGTATTCGCTCATTTTGCTGTTCAGCGAAACGAGCTCATTGCGGCAGTTTTCGATTCTGGTTTTGAGCAGTTTGATCTCTTCTTCGGAGCGGGAGATGATCTTTTTGGCCAGACCGCCTGAAATCTTGGCAAAGTCTTCCTGCAGCTTTTCCTGTTCCAGCTTGTTGCGGCTCACTTCCATTTCCCGCCGCAGATATTCCAGTTCCGCCATTGCTCCGCGCTGACGGAGTTTTTTGTAGGCGGCAAGTTCGGCAATGCTGTTGTTGAGCCGCAGTTTGCTCTCTTCCAGCTCAATTCGGGTATGCCGGTATTCAGTGGGCAGCGGGTCGTGTTTCAACAGATCATGAGCGGCTATTTTTACCGACAATTCGGACTCCAGTTCGCTGATTCGCGCCTTTACATTGCTTATGGAATCCTGCAGATCGGTGGCATCCAGCTCCAGCAATACATCGCCTGCTTTAACTGTATCGCCATCGTGATAATTGATCTTGATGATACGGCTTTTGACCGAAGACTTCATATCGTAAGTCCGCCAGCCTTCAACCGTGCCGCGCCCGACCGATTCGTCGTTCATCGAAAAGATAAACGTTCCGGCAATAACTGCCGCCATGACTGCCACCAGCGCAATGACCATCCAGCGGATGATCTTCAGCTGCCGCTGGAAATTCATTTTTTCTTCAACTTTAAGAATCATGCTTTCACCGCCGTTTCCGCATTTTCCAGCGAAGTCTGCTGCTGAATGTTGTACAGATCGCTGTAGGTGCCGTTGCGCTGCATAAGTTCTTCGTGAGTACCCATTTCCTGAATTTTGCCCGATTTCAGCACCACGATCTGATCGGAATTTTTGATCGTTGAGAGCCGATGAGCAATAATGATCGTTGTTCTGCCTTCCATAAGGTTATCCAGCGCGTGCTGAACCAGATATTCCGAAACCGTATCCAGCGCGCTGGTGGCTTCGTCAAGAATCAATATCGACGGATTTTTCAGAATAGCGCGGGCAATGGCGATACGCTGCTTCTGACCGCCGGATAGCGAGGCGCCGTTTTCGCCGATAACCGTCTTATACCCGTGAGGCAGCATATTGACGAACTCTTCCACGTTGGCCATTTTTGCCGCCGCCATGATCTCTTCGTTGGTGGTGTCTTTTTTGGCGTAGGCAATATTTTCCTTGATCGTGCCGCTGAACAGAAACGGCTCCTGCAGCACCACCGCCACGTTGTTGCGGAAGGAGTCTTTGGAGTATTTTCTTATATCGATACCGTCGATAAGGATTCGCCCGCTGGTGACATCGTAAAAACGTAATATAAGGTTGCCCAGCGTAGTTTTTCCGCACCCCGATGGACCCACCAGCGCGATCTTGCGCCCCGGCTCGATACACAAATCCAAATCTTTGATGACCGGCTGATCGTCGTACTTGAATGTTACATTTTCAAACTCGATCCTGCCTTTCAATTTCCCTGCTTTGATCGGGTCGGGCGCATCCTGTATTTCGGGGATGATACGCATAAGTTTGCCGATACGTTCCGCCCCCGCCAAGCCTTGTGAAATGGTCGTGGAAAGATTGGCAAACATCGAGATCGGCCCCAGCAGACTGCCCACATAACTGTAGAACGCCACAAACTCGCCGATGGTCATTTCCTGCTGTTGAACAAAACGGATCCCGACGCCGATCACCAGCAGATAAGTACAGATGCTGAGCATATCCGCTACCGACCCGCAGATATTCCCCAACAAATTCAGCCGGACTCCGATTCCCAGCGTGGGCCGCAAACATTGGAAGAAACTGCCGCATTCGCTCCGTTCCTGCCCAAAGGATTTCACCACTTTGATCCCGTTGATCGTTTCGGCAAGATTGGCGGAAATGATCGACATTTTTTCCTGAAAGAGTTTACTCGTTTCCTGCAGAACCTTGCGGAAGTAGGCAAAGTTGATAAAATGCAGCGGCGCAATCGCCAGCACCAGCAGCGCCAGCTGCCAGTTGATAAAAAGCAGCAGAATGGAAATCAGCAGCAGCATAACGATCTGGTCTGCCATTGCCACGATGGAACCGACAAATTGCTGCATAAGCCCCACATCGCTGATAACGTTGGATACCACTTTCCCCGTGCGGTATTCTTCGTAAAAACGCAGCGACAGACTTTGCAGATGGCGGAACAGTTTGAAGCGCACATCCACCATCACCCGGTACATCATGTAAGAACCGAGTATCCCGGCAATATAGCGAATTACGCACCGCACCGAGTAAGTTGTAAGCATGGCACCGCACAGAATAAAGAACAAGCCGTAGTCGGCTGTCGGCAGAACGCGGTCGATAGCTATTTTCAGCATCCACGGCAAAGTCAATGCCAGAGCTGTAAATAACAGGTTGGAAATACTTGCGAAGACGATCAGCCCGTTATAGGGCCTCAAAAACGACCTGAGATTGAAATCTGCCATAAGGCTCTTTCCAGATTTGCAGTTTAAGTTTTACGCATGGCAGCAGCTTATGCGTAGATCAGTTTCTGCAATTTAAAATAACCTGCTTTGAGTTTAATGCAACTTTGTTTTATACTTTTTTCAACTTTTTATTCAGCCGAAGAAACATTTTTGACGATCACAATGGGCATATCCCAGTTTTTGACCTTGTAGCTCTCGCCGTGCAGCTTGACTTTTTTGCCGTCAAACTTGCTCAGATCGGCACGGTTCTGCATCAGAAAATACTTGGGCTGCAGCTCGTCGCCTTTCACCTGATAGAGTACATGGGTGATCGCTTTGATATTGTCTTCCGAGGCGTAAACATAGCCGGTCAATGTAACATCTTTGGCGGTGCTTACAAAGTTGCCTTCCAGATTTATCAACTCTTTATTGGGCAGCGGCCGTCCGCCGGGAGCTTTGAAGCGGGGGAGTTTTTTCAACGCTTCGGGATCCGCTTCAATGGCGGGGCGCCCTGCATAAAACTGCAAATTATCCGGCGATGATATGGCAATCCAGCCGGAAGGTGTCGGCTTGCCGATCGTTTTTACCTTCATACCTTTGCGCCCCGAACCCAGCGCTTCGTAACCTGTGCTGGGACCGCTGCGGAAATTGACATTGGCTGTCAGCTGATTATTTTTTACATAACGTGCCGCCACATAGACCCGACTGCCTTCGGGCGGCAGGATCGCCAGCCATTGATCGCTTACAGCCACAATTTTGACGGGCGCATTTTTGTTCAGCTGCACCAGTTTTGTATAGTTGATTCCTGCTCCTGCGCGGATGTTAAGCGGGTATTTTATTACTTTGCCGGTGACTGCTTCGGCTGCTGTCAGCAGCATGGTGCAGCTTAATGAAACTGAAAAAATCAAAAATTTTAACATACTGCAAAACCTTTATTTATTTGCGGATGACCGACCCGGCTTTTTTCCTGACCGAAAAACCAAAGTGTCCTATACATTTGCCCAGATTGAAATAATGTCCGTGCGCATAAGCCAGCACGCCGCCGCAACGTTCCAGATCCAATCTGCCGCTGCTGTCGATAAATTCTTCTGAAACCTGCACCGCAACGATTTCGGCAATGAACATATCGTGAGAGCCTAATTTGACGATCTCTCTGACCTTACATTCCAAGTTGAGCGGACACTCCATAACGAGCGGGGCTGCGACTTTGCTGCCTTGTACTGCGGTCAGATTTTTTTCGGCAAATTTGTCGTGATCCGCCCCGGAAACAACTCCGCACCAATCAACCGTTGCCGCCTGACTTGCCAGCGGAATATTTACGGTAAACTCCCGCAATTTTACCAATGCTTCGTAGCTGTAGCGTTCGGGGCGGACCGAAATGGAGATCATCGGCGGAGTGCTGCAAACGATTCCCGCCCAGGCTATGGTAATAAGATTATTCTTGAAATCCTTGCCGTTGCCCGTTCCTGCCAGTACCGCAGGGACCGGAGCCAGCTGAGTACTGCCAAGCCAGATTACTTTACTCATAAAATCCCCGCAATTTCAATGGTGGCATCCGCAAGGACCGTGACAACCGCATGAACCTGCCGAAGGACAGGAATCGGCAGCCTCGCATTTGGCGGCAGGTGAGCTGCCGGTGGCGGCAAAGAGCGAAAATTGTTTTTCCACCTTGCTGCTGCCGCACTTTTCGCACTCTACAGCAGTTCCGGCACGGGGAACAAGTTTTTCAAATGCGTTGCCGCAATCCTGACATATATATTCATAAATAGGCATATTATTGATGACCTCTGTTACTTGAGTTGTTGGTTTTTATCCTACTCATAAAAATACACCTTTATCAATCTTTTGTCAAGTAAAAAAAAGCCTTCTGAATAAAAAAATGGGGGGTGTTGCAAAACTCTGAAAGGTTTTGCAACACTTTTTTGCAGTAATTAAGCTCAAATATGTAACATATCCGGTTATTCTGCGTTATATTTTGCATTTTCTCATAAATTTGCTTTGAGGGGCAGCTGTTGGCATCATTATAAATGCGCTTCAAGACTTGTACGGGTTATTCAGCATTGTAGAGATTGCGCATCCCAAGAGGGCATTGGCATTGCCCTCCTGGACCTCCCTTGCTCGTTTGGGGGCTATATCCAGCGCGAGGTTACTTGGCGACTTTACAATAGAGCGGTCGCTGCCGCTCCCTT
>SUWJ01000006.1 GCA_015061545.1 Lentisphaerota bacterium
AAATAAGTATAGAAACGCAAAAATGACAAGGGACTGTTGTATTTGTACCCCTGGCGAAAAATCTGCAAATTATTTGCAAAATCTGTTTTTACAGCTACTCTATAGAAAAGTTATGGGATGGCTGTGAAAAAAATTTGCATTATTCAAATTCCGTGCTACTGTGGTTAATAAAGCGAAAAGGTTAATGCAATCAAATACCAATTGAAATAATTGACACGCTAACAAAGAGGGGAACAACTTTTTTCTACTTTCATTGGCAACCGGATCAGTTTTTTCATTGTCTATATAGCAGATTTTTGTATATTGTTTTCTATTTGATCAAATAACCGTAAGGTTTAATAAATAAAAAGACTTCCCGCAAACTCGGGGTGTCAAAAACAAACACTTAAAGGAGTGTAAGTATGAAGAAACAACTTCTTCTCGCCGGCGGCGCTGTTGCAGCCGCTTTCGTCATGACTGGTTGCATGGCAACTCACACTAATGATGCCACTGCCACCGTTCAGTTCAATGTGGAAAAGGACTTTAAGGCTGATGTCATGACCAGCCAACAGGCTGTCTCTGGCGAAGCTACTGTCCACAACCTCTTTGGTCTGATCTCTTGGGGCGTGAGTGATTTTGCCGATGACGCTTTCGTCACCACCAATGCTTCTCCGCTTCAGTTGGCGGCTTCTCCGCTGACCATCGCCAAGCAGGGTGCAACCTACAATGCTTGCGAAAGCGCTAAAGCTGATGTCATCTTAGCCGCCAAGTATAAGATTGATGTTGCCGACTTCTTCGTCTACAAGACTGTAAAGTGCAAGGTTACCGGTTATCCTGGCACTATAAAAGGAGTAAAATAAGTCTTTATCGCTGAACAATCAGGTCTGAAATCATTGGCTGATTGATAGCATTCAAAATCCGGGAACGATCCGTTGTTTCCGGATTTTTTATCATATCGTTTTAGCAGTAGTTTGCAAAACAGTTGTGCGAGACGAACATATTCAAAACCCGTATTGTGGCGCCAGCATCATCGACTTGAAGGCGTGGTGCATACCACCGGCTAAGCCGGTGGTTTTGATTATCTTCTGTCATCCTGTTTATCATACGGAAGGCAGAAAAAAGTCAGCAACGGTCAAGTTCAGGCAAAAAAACTTTCGCAGAACTCTTTTTCGGTCATATCCGGCACAACTGCCCGGGCAAGGAACTCTTTGCCGCTCTGATTGCCCCAGCTGTAGACCAGTTCCAGATTGCCGTTGTATTCGCACATATCAAGGTCAGAAGCGTTGATATTTTCGGCAGCTTTGAGTTTTGCCACTTCGCTGACAGGATATACATCCATAAGCGAATAATCCTTTTCGCCATACCCCAGCACCGGATTCTTTTTGCTGTAATCCCAGTTTTTCAAATCTTTTGAACGCGCCACACAGGTTTCAAATCCATCTTCGTAACTGCCGTTGAGATAGAATATGTAGTAGTATCCGTCAAAATAACGCAGCATCGGCCCGCCGGTGTAATGGTCAAAGCCGAACCGCGCCCCTTCGATAACGCGAAAAGTCACCAGATCGCGGGATTCTGCAAAAAACATGGTAAACGGCACGCCGACCTTTTCTGCCGGTTTGCTCAATTCATAAACCATAACAAACTTATCGCCCGCCTTGCAGACCGAAGTGTTGAATCCCGCCTGACATGGATCATCCAGAATCAATCGCGGCGTTGTCCAGCGGATCAAATCTTTACTTTCCAGCTGATAAAAGCGGCTCTTCCCCCAATCTTCCACCGCCGTTACCACCATGCGGCTGCCGTCAACATAAGCATTGCCCATGTGCAGACCAAAGCCGAAAGGCAAACTGAATGTATTGTCGCTTACTTTACGGAATCGGAAATAAGATACTGTACTGTTATTAAAATAGCAGCGCTGGCGCCCTATGTCGTCAATACTGCGTATATATTCAAAAATATAAAGTTCGTTCT
This sequence comes from Lentisphaerota bacterium, assembly GCA_015061545.1. Lineage (GTDB taxonomy): Bacteria > Verrucomicrobiota > Lentisphaeria > Victivallales > Victivallaceae > SIG78. Next base: position 1,951 of record SUWJ01000006.1, read on the forward strand.
GCCACACCACCGGATTGGCTTCTACAATATCACACTCAAACGAGCCGATTTTCTGTATAAATTCTGCTGTACGATCCATATTTTTTTCCTTTCCACAAACAAAAAAAGGTATTGCCGTTAATCCAACAGCAATACCTTATTGATTTTAAATGCTGATTATCACAGCAATTCGGCGATCTGAACCGCGTTGAGTGCCGCGCCCTTAAGCAGCTGGTCGCCGGTAACGAACATTTCGATACCCTTGAGGTCATTGCGCGAGATATCCTGGCGGATACGACCTGCCAGCACGTCATACTTTTCGGTCGCATCGATCGGCATGGGATAAACCTTGTTCATGGGATCATCCACCACCTGCACACCCGGCGCCGCGCTGAGGATCGCGCGAACTTCTTCGGGAGTAATATCTTCTTCAAACTCCATGTTCAGCGATTCGCTGTGAGCGCGCAGCACCGGAATACGGACACAGGTGCAGGAGAGCTGCAGTTCGGGCAGATGCAGCATCTTGCGGCTTTCGTTGACCATTTTGAGTTCTTCTTTGGTATAGCCGTTTTCTTTGAACGCGTCGATGTGCGGAATCAGGTTGAAACCGATCCGGTGGGCAAATGCCTTGGGTTCGATCGCTTCGCCATTGAGCAGCTGACGGGTCTGCACCAGCAGTTCTTCCATACCTTTGGCACCCGCGCCGCTGGTAGCCTGATAGGTGGCAGCCACCAGACGCTTGAGCTTCTTGGCACGGTGCAGCGGAGCAACCGCCACCAGCATGATCGCCGTAGTGCAGTTGGGGTTGGCGATCACCCCGTTGTGCCATTTAACATCTTCGGGGTTGACTTCGGGCACGATCAGCGGCACATCGTCATCCATACGGAAGGCGCTGGAGTTATCCACCATCACGCAGCCGGCATCCACCACCGCTTTGCGATATTGTCTGGAAATGTCGCCACCAGCACTGAAGAGAGCAATATCGACGCCTTTGAACGACGCTTCGGTCATCTCTTCAATAACAATTTCTGTGCCTTTGAACGTCAATTTTTTACCGGCAGAACGGGCAGAAGCCAGCAGTTTGAGATTCTTCACCGGAAAATTGCGTTTTTCCAGAGTTTTGATCATTTCGATCCCGACCGCACCGGTAGCACCGGCCACGGCGACGTTGTAGGCTTTCGACATCTTTCTATCTTTCCTTTCCTGAAAATATTAACGCTATCAAGCGCGATCAAATCAAAACCTATAAAATAACCCCCTTTTGAAAAATTGCAATTTTTTTACAGCAAACACCTGAACTTTTTCCATTTTTTTATCAAAAAACTGTTCCCGTAAAAAAAAATTGCAAAAAATATGCCTTCAAGGACTTTTTCAAAATTGCAAATAAAGAAAACCACATTATCTTTATAGGCGCAAAAAATTTACAACCCGTTGGTTTCCCGTGCAGGAGGCCCAAAATAAAAGAAAGTTTTCCATTGATGAATCTGTTGAACAACTTTATCATTTCGACGGCAGCAGCCGCCCCGCAGCTGAATGCGGAAGGCGAAGCTATGATCGCGCTGGACAACAACACCAAGCTCACTTTGTGGATCGGTATAGCCATATATATAGTCGTTATGCTGGCCATCGGCTGTCTGGCAGGCCGTAAAGTAAAAAATATGGGCGACTTTCTGGTGGCGGGCCGCCGTCTGCCGCTTTGGATGGCTACAGCTACATTGCTGGCAACGTGGTTCGGTGCAGGCTCCAGCATGGGGGTGGCGTCCACAATCTACAGCGGGAATTTGCGCGATGTTATTGCCGACCCCTTCGGAGCTTCGCTGAGTTTGATCCTGGCGGGGATCTTCGTTGTCGGCGTGCTGCGTAAACTCAACTGCATGACCGTTACCGATATTATTCAAAAGCGCTACGGCAAAGGCGCAGGCATTTACGCCTCGCTCTGGATGATTCCCGTTTATATCGGCTGGCTCGGCGCGCAGGTGCTGGGTCTGGGTACGCTGCTTAATCTGCTGACCGGCATGGATCTCTTTTATGCCAGAATCCTCGGTGCTGCGGTGGTATTGTTCTACACCGTTTCGGGTGGGATGTGGGCAGTTACGATTACCGATGTGGTTCAGGTGATTCTGATCGTGGCAGGACTTTTTATCATTGTACCGGGCGCGGTACAGCTGGCAGGCGGTTTCGACGCCATATTGAACAATCCATCAGTAGATCTTTCGCTGGCGCCAGCTGAAGGCACCGCAGGTAAACCGCTGGAAACAGTCAATTATATCGGCAACTGGATCATTATGGGGCTGGGCTGTATGGTCGGTCAGGATCTTATCCAGCGCTCGCTGGCAAGCAAAGACGATAAAACAGCAATATCCAGCTCGGTGATTTCAGGCTTTCTTTATCTGCTGATCGGAGCTACTCCGATCATCATCGGGCTGGCGGCCAAGATATTGCTGCCCCAATGGGGGATCACCGATGAAGCTATGGGCAGCAATCTGGAAAATCAGGTATTGCCCCGCATGGCGATCGGAGTGATGGGTTCGATCCACCCCATATTGCTGACGCTGTTTTTAAGTGCGCTCTTTTCGGCAATCATGAGTTCGGCAGACAGTTCGCTGCTGGCGGCATCCAGCTTGCTGGTCAACAATGTTATTTCGCCGCTCTTTCCAGATGTGCAGGATAAAAAAATTCTGCTGACTGCCCGTATCGCCACGGTGCTGCTGCTGGTGGTTGCAACATTTCTGGCGATGAAGGTGGAAAGTATTTATGCGCTTATGACCAGCTGTTGGTCATCGCAGCTGGTGGTGGTGTTATTGCCCGTGCTGGCAGCGATTTATGTCCCCAAAGCATCTTCCTGCACTATCTGGTGCACCATGATCGTTTCCACGGCAGTCTGGATGATATATTTGTTCATAACCGGCATGGGAGTTCCCGGCGATCTTACTGCCAAGCTGGCTTCGGATACTTTCAAATTCCAGCTGACCAATGGGGCGGTATTCGGATTTGCCGCCGGGATCATCGCCTTTTTCTCCTCCTATTTCGGAGAACGCCTCGCCAAAAAATTCCGCGGCGATGACGATGATGAACGCCGCAGAAAAAAGCAGCGTAAGCACCGCAAAAAATCCTTTGCAGCCGAATACACCAAAGTAGGGGAAAACAATTAAATTATGGAAGATTTACTGCAAAAGGCGTTGGACGTGCTTCAACAGCCCGGTTCGGTGCTGCTGGTTCCTACCGAAACGGTTTACGGGCTGGTTTGCGATTGGCACGATACCGCCGCCCGCCAACGCATATATCAGCTCAAAGCCCGCGAAGCAGCCAAACCGCTTGCCATGTTCGCGGCCTCGGCGGAAATGGCAGCCGAACACGGTGCAGCGCTTAATCCCGAAGCAATCAAACTGCTCGATGCCTTTGCCCCCGGCCCGATAACCGTTATTGCTCCCGGCAGCGGAGATTACCCCACCATAGGAGTAAGGATTCCAGATCACGAATTTGTGCTGAAACTGCTCAGGCACTATAACCGCCCGCTGGCATCCACCAGCGCCAATGCGTCAGGTATGCCCAATGCGTTGACTGTTGCCGAAGCCACCGCCCAGTTGCAGGGAGAAGTCGATCTGGTAATCGACGGCGGCGCCCTGCCCGCCAACGCAGCTGCTTCAACAGTAGTAAGCGTATGCGAAACGCCCTGCCGTATTCTGCGACAGGGTCCGATCAGCGCCGAAGCGATCTGTCAAAAACTTGCTCAGTAATAAATATACAGCGGACGTGGCAGACTCAAACTGAAATTACAGCTGGTCAGTTTGCCTGCAGCTTTGTCGTAGGCAAAAAGCGACAGATTATCTGAAAACTCGTTCGCCATGGCAAAAAACTCACCGCCGGGCAAAAAGTTTACATCCCGCGGACTTTCGCCTTCGCTGGGTACTACATCCTGTAATTCCAACGTGCCGTCCGCAAGAATTTTGAATACCGCCGTGGAGTCATAGCCGCGGTTGGAAGCAAAGAGGAAACGCTCGTCCGCAGACAATCTGATTGCCGAAGCCTTGCTGTAGATTTCCACCGATTCGGGCAAGGTGTTTACCAGTTGGCGGAACGTAAACTTGCCGTCGGCAAAATCCAGCACGCAAACCGTATTTCCGATTTCGTTAAGCAAATAAGCCATATTGCCTGCACGGTTGAAAATAATATGCCGCGGCCCTGAACCGGCAGGCTCAACCTTGAATACATCGGGTTTTTCCACATTCAACAACCCCGCTTCGGGATCGAAATCAAACAGTCGGATCTCGTCAGTTCCCAAATCTATAACCATAAGCTGTCTGCCGTCCGGAGTGAAATCAGTAAAATGCGGATGCGGCATATTCTGGCGCTCATCCGGACCGCTGCCGCTGAACATTATACTGCGTTTAAGCTCTCTGATCGAACCGTCACTATTCAGAGTAAACTCGCTGATATTGCTGCTGGAGTAATTGGCTGCATAAAGATATTTCCCGCCCGGGGCAGTTGCCACATAGCAGGTGCTTTTGCCGTTGGCAGCAACCATATTTAGATATTCCAGCGAACCATCGGCTTTGATCCTGAATGACGCAACTCCTCCATTGCCGTCAATAATGCAAGTGGAATAAAGCACCTTGCCATCCACCGAACGGCACAGCAGATTGCACCCGCAAAATGGTTGGTGAAATTTCTGCTGCGGAATATTGTTTTCATCCAGTTCATATCCGTAAATTCCGCCCGTAGTATCCGGGGTCATACCGCACAAATAAAAAAGTTTATCCGACATATAAAAATCTCCGTAAAAAGTCATTATCTTTAAATACAATATACCTCGCCGATGAAAAAATGCAACATTTCCGCCTTACTTATGTTCAATATAAATGACAATAACCCTGAAAAACAATCAGAATAAGGAGCAACATCATGAGTAAACATCTTCGCGGCAAACTGTTTTTTCTGCTGGGTACAGTCACCGCCGTCATCTTCTTCGGCTGTTTGAAGGAAGAATTTTCCACCGATAATATCCCTCCGGTAGAACACTTTCAGCTGGAGCGCTATATGGGCAGATGGTACGAAATCGCCCGCCTGCCCCACCCGTTTGAAGAAGATGTCAGCGATGCTCAAGCTGAATACACCCTGCGTCCTGATGGTCAGGTTACGGTGCTTAATTCAGGTTTCCGCAATCAAATCCCTGTTTCCGCCGACGGCATAGCCCGCAGCATCAGCGAAGATGGCATGGGGATTATGGAAGTAAGTTTTTTCCGTCCCTTTTACGGACTTTACAAGATCATCTATCTGGATAAAGATTACCAGCTTGCCATTGTAACATCGTCAACTATGGATTATGTATGGATCCTGGCGCGCCACCCGCTGATCAGCCGTCAGGAATTGAACAAATGTCTGACCATGTTAAAACAATGGGGTTATGCGGTAAACCTGCTGCAATATCCCAGCGGAATGGTTCAGGAACTCGCCCGGGAAAATTAAACCGGGCAAAAAAAGTGCCGTCAAACCGCAATCATTACGGGTTGAACGGCACTTGATTATTCAGTCAGGCGCTCAGGCAAGGAAATTCAGCACAAATTCTGCCATGTTGTCCTTTTCAATGCAGTTTTTATGCAGCACTTCGCAGCCTTTGAGTCCTGCCAGCGGAGCAGGAACCGGTGTATTGGTCAATGCCGAAAGCTGCTGCAGCTGTTCAAAACCGTCAGTTGGGATCGCGCTGTTGCTCAAAGCAGGCAGCACTGCCGAAGCAAACTTGTAAGGCGACGCAGTCGATGCGACCACCGTCAAACGATCATCATCGGTTGCCTTGCGGTACTGTTCAAGCACATTGGCAGCAACTGCGGTGTGGGTATCGGCAAGATAGTTGTACTCTTTGAACAAATTCAAAATAGTCTTCTGAGTACCTTCTTCATCACAGTATCCGCCGAAAAATTCGCTCTGCAATTTTTCCAGCACTTCCTTCGGCAGCTCGTAACGGCCTTTTTCCGCCAGATCCTTCATCAGGCGGGCGGTCAGTTCAGCATCGTTGCCGGCAGCGTGATAGATCATACGTTCCAGATTGCTGGAAATCAAAATATCCATCGAGGGGCTGCTGGTGGTGTAGAATTCGCGGTTGCGGTCATACACCCCTGTAGCCAGAAAATCGCTCAAGACATTGTTGCGGTTGGATGCACAGATAAGTTTGTCGATCGGGATCCCCATCTGCTTGGCGTAATACGCCGCCAGAATATCGCCGAAGTTCCCCGTGGGTACCGCCACGTTGAACTTATCGCCCGCAGCAAGTTTGCCGCTCTTGATAAGGTCGCAGGCCGCCGAAACGTAGTAGACAATCTGCGGCACCAGACGGCCGAAGTTGATGCTGTTGGCAGAAGAAAATTCCATATTCTTTGCTTCCAGCTGCTGACGGATGGCATTATCGGTAAAAATCTTCTTGACTCCGCTCTGAGCATCGTCAAAGTTGCCTTTTATGCCGCAGACCGACACATTGTTTCCAGTCTGGGTGATCATCTGGAGTTTCTGCATATCCGACACCCCGTTTTCGGGGAAGAATACTACGATTCTGGTATTAGGTACATCGGCAAACCCCGCCAGCGCCGCTTTGCCGGTATCGCCGGAAGTTGCCACCAGAATTACGATCGTGCGGCCCGGCACAGTCTTATTGGCAGCCTTGACCAGCAGAAACGGCAGCAGCTGCAGCGCCATATCCTTGAACGCGCAAGTCGGTCCGTGCCAGAGTTCCAGCATTTCGGTATTGCCGTTGACCGTTGCCAGCGGCGCAGGAATGTTTTTATCGAAGGTATTACTGTAGGCTCCGCGCACACAGAAATCCAACTCTTCTTCGGTATAGTCGGTCAGATAAAGTTTCAACACCGCCTTGGCACGGCCGATGTAGTCCATATCAGCCAGCTTCAAAAGTTCTTCATAACTGATCTGCGGAAATTCGCAAGGCACAAACAGACCGCCGTCAGCAGCGATACCACGGGTGATGGCAGCAGCAGAGGTAAAATCCTGAGCGCTGCGGGTACTGGTAAATTTCATTTTCAACATTCCTTAAATATATAAAGTGATGAATAAATTCAATATTGAACATAAGATACACCCACAAGTGATTTTTTGCAAATACACAGGCTCATAATCCGCCAAACCCGTTCCATATCGGGTAAAAGATAAAAAAATATTGATTATTAGATAAAAAAATATTGATTATTGATCAAAGTCGTGCTATATTATCAGATACCCGAAAACGGAAAGAAAAACGCAATCGTTTTGAACAATTGTCAAATCAATAAAAAACACGCGGAGGAAGCATGAACGACAGTCGTAAATTACCCAGATTGCCTTCTGTAAAACGCCTTCCATCTTATTTGCATGAATTGAAATTGATGCGCGACAACCAGCAGCAGGTCGTATCCACCACCCAACTGGCTCAGCGACTCGGCTTGGAACCCATTATTGTACGCAAAGATCTTGAACTTGCCTCCAGCCCCGGTTCTCCCGGAGTGGGGTACAATATACATAATCTGATTGCAGGGATCGAAAATTTTCTGGGCTGGAACGATGAAACCCCGGTATTTCTGATCGGCGTGGGGAATCTGGGAACTGCGCTTTTAGGCTACAGGGGTTTTATTGAATACCGCTTCAACATTGTAGCTGCCTTTGATAATGATCCGCGTAAAATCGGCACGCAAGTTCACGAAAAACCTGTTTTCAGCATAGACGATCTGGCAGCAAAAGCTGAGGAATTCCATGTAAAAATAGCTGTTTTGAGTGTACCTTGCGAATATGCTCAGACTGCTGCCAATCAAATCGTAAACGCAGGGATCAAGGCGATCTGGAACTTTACCAATACACCGTTATCTCTGCCGCCGAACATTGTACAGCAGCGGGTGAATATGGCAGGCGACCTGGCAGAATTATCCGTAAAACTCTCCGGCAAGCTCTACAGCGACACCCCGGATATTTGATATAACACGTTCATCAAACATATAAAACAGAGGAATCAATATGCAGGAATCCCTTGAAAAGACCACAGCAATGATCGAGCATTTTGCTGCGGTCAACCGAATTCTTGAAAAGCACAATTACAGTGCCGCCAAACTGATCCCGATCCTTCAGGAAACGCAGGATGTTTACAAATGTCTTTCCCGCGATGTCATCAGTTACGTGGCAACCAGTATCGGTGTTCCCCCCGCCAAAGTTTACGGAGTTGCCACATTTTACGCTCACTTTTCGCTGGAACCCAAAGGCCGGCATATCATCAGGTTGTGCGATGGAACTGCCTGCCATGTAAAAAAATCCCACGGTATTCTCAACGCGCTGCAGAAAAGACTCAAGCTGGAAGACGGCAAAACCACGACCGCCGACTTTGCTTTTACGGTAGAAACAGTAAGCTGTCTGGGAGCTTGCGGTCTGGCACCGGTTATGGTGGTGGATGGCGAAGTTCACGGTCAGGTAGCACCGGAAGAAGCGGTAGCATTGGTGGATGAGATCGTCAAAAACGAAGCCGATGCCACTCAGGCACAATAACAGCAGAAAAAAAGAGAATAGTTTATGAATACCGATTTGAAAAAAATTGCTGAAAATTACCGTCTTGCCACAGGCAAACTTGCACGGAGAATCGTGCTTTGCGGCGGCACCGGCTGCGTCGCCAACGGTGCATTGAAGGTGCGCGACGCTCTGGTGCAGGCGCTTAAAGCAGAAAATCTGGATGTAGTTGTCGAAATCAAAAGCGAAGCTGGTCACAGCCACGACAACGCTATTTATGTATCCAAATCAGGCTGCCAGGGTTTCTGTCAGCAGGGACCGCTGATGCACATCGAACCCGAGCACATTCTCTACACAAAAGTCAAGGTCAGCGATGTACCCGCGATCGTGGAAAAAACCATCAAAAACGGCGAAATCATCGAAGATCTGCTCTACTGCAATCCGAGCAACGGCGAACGCTGCAAGGGCAACGATGAAATTCCTTTCCAGAACCGCCAGTTCCGTATGGTTATGAAAAACTGCATGATCGAGCCGGAAAATATTGCTGAATATATCGCCCGCGGCGGTTACGAAGGCGCCCGTAAAGCGATTCAGGAAATGAGTCCCGAAGAAGTCTGCCAGACCGCCGTCGACTCGGGTCTGCGCGGCCGCGGCGGTGCCGGATTCCCCACCGGACGCAAATGGCTGGCAGCTTTAAGCAGCAAAAACGATAAAAAATATATCATCTGCAACGGTGACGAAGGCGACCCCGGAGCATTCATGGACCGTTCGGTCATGGAAGGCAATCCCCATGCGGTCATCGAAGGCATGATGATCGGCGCCAAAGGTATCGGCGCGGACGAAGGTTTTGTCTATGTGCGCGCAGAGTACCCGCTGGCGGTGCAGAGAATGCGTATTGCAGTAGCCGATGCCGAAAAGGCAGGTATTCTGGGCGATAATATTTTCGGTACCGACTTCAGTTTCCGCGTGCATATCATGGAAGGCGCAGGTGCGTTTGTCTGCGGCGAAGGTACGGCGCTGATCGCCAGTATCGAAGGCCGCCGCGGTATGCCCCGCCCCAAATCGCCCCGTACAAGCGTATCGGGTCTGTGGGGCAAGCCCACGATCATCAACAACGTGGAAACGCTGGCATCGCTGCCGATCATTTTCCGTGAAGGAGCGGATTTCTACCGTTCAGTCGGGACTGCCAAATCCCCCGGAACCAAAACTTTTGCCCTTTCCGGGCACGTTGCCAATACCGGTTTGATCGAAGTACCTTTCGGCACCACGCTGCGCGAGATCGTCTACAACATCGGCGGCGGAGTTACCGATAACGACGGCAATGTGACCAACGAAGATTTCAAAGCTGTCCAGATCGGCGGACCTTCCGGCGGCTGTCTGATTCCCGAAATGCTGGATCTGCCCATCGACTTTGACAGTCTGCCCGAAGTGGGCGCCATGGTCGGTTCCGGCGGACTGGTGGTTATGAACAAACAGACCTGTATCGTCAAAATTGCCCGTTTCTTTATGCAGTTTATTCAGAACGAATCCTGCGGAAAATGCGTACCGTGCCGCGAAGGAACCAAACAGATGCTGGCGCTGCTGGACGATATTATTGAGGGCCGCGCCACTATGGAAACGCTGGATTTACTGGAACAGACCGCTGCAGCGGTGGAACTTGGCAGCCTTTGCGGTTTGGGAAAAACGGCTCCCAATCCTGTACTTTCCACGATCAAATATTTCCGTGAAGAGTATTTGGATCACGTTATCCGCAAGACCTGCCCCACCGGAGAGTGCAAGGCGCTTGCCAAACCTGAAATCGATCCTGCCAAATGCAAAGGCTGTACCGCCTGCGCCCGCAAATGCCCGGTGGATGCTATCAGCGGTTCGGTCAAGCAGCCCCATGTAATCGATGCAGACAAATGCATCAAATGCGGTGCCTGCAAAGCCACCTGCAAATTTGATGCGATAAGCGGTATTTAATTTTACGGAGATATATAGATAATGGATACCAAACCCAATACTCTTACAGTCAACAATGTTGAAATTGCTATCGAAGGCGAGCGCAATTTGCTGGAAGTGATCCGCAAAGCGGGGATCGACCTGCCCACGTTCTGCTATCACTCCGAACTTTCCATCTACGGTGCCTGCCGTCTTTGTCTGGTGGAAATCGTCGGCAAGGGTGTGACCGCCGCCTGCTCCACCGCTCCGCGTGCAGGCATGGTCATCAAGACCGAAACCGCCCAGCTGCGCAATATGCGCAAGATCAATATTGAGCTGCTGCTGGCAAATCATAAACGCGAATGTCCCAGCTGTACCCGCAGCCATAACTGTAATCTGCAGGATATCGCCCGCCGTCTGGGCGTCAGCGAAGTGCGTTACAAGCAGTCGGAAAAAATGCTGCCGATCGACAATTCCAGCGATTCGCTGGTGCGCGATCCCAACAAATGCGTACTTTGCGGCGACTGCGTGCGGGTCTGCTCCGAAATCCAGAGTGTCGGCGCCATTGATTTTGCGTTCCGCGGCGCAAAGGCTCGTGTAGTTCCCGCATTTGACCAGAATCTCAACGAAGTGGAATGTGTGAACTGCGGTCAATGTGCCGCCGTATGCCCCACAGGCGCCATCGTACCGAAAGCCGATTACGACGACGTGTGGGAAGAATTGAACAATCCCGACAAAGTGGTCGTGGCACAAATCGCCCCTGCCGTGCGGGTGGCACTGGGCGAATATTTCGGCTGCCCGGTCGGTACCAATGTGGAAGGTCAGATGATCGCCGCGCTGCGTTTGATGGGTTTTGACTATGTGTACGACACCTGCTTCAGCGCGGATATGACGATTTTTGAAGAAGCTACTGAACTGCTTGACCGCATTCAGAACGGCGGCAAACTGCCGATGTTCACCAGCTGCTGCCCTGCCTGGGTCAAATTTGCAGAAACCTATTTCCCTGAAATGCTGCCGCACCTTTCCAGCACCCGTTCGCCGCAGCAGATCTTCGGTGCAGTGGCGCGTCAGACGCTGCCTGCCAAACTGGGGATCAAGCCGGAAAATCTGGTGATCGTTTCGATCATGCCCTGCGTGGCAAAGAAGTTCGAAGCCAAGCTGGATAAGTTCAAGCGCGAAGGCCGCCGCGACGTCGATCATGTGGTCAGCACCGTCGGTCTGGCGCAGATGATCAAATCCATGGGGATCAATATGATGTCGCTGGCGCCTGAATCATTCGATATGCCGCTGGGCTTTTCGACCGGCGGCGGGGTGATCTTCGGCGCAACCGGCGGGGTGATGGAAGCTGCGCTGCGCTATGCGGTGGAAAAGCTGGAAGGCAAACCGCTGGCAAAAGTGGATTTCAAAGAAGTCCGCGGCATGGATTATCTGCGCGAAGCAACCTACAATGTAGCCGGTAAAGAGGTGAAAGTTGCCGTGGTGCATACTCTGGCTGCCGCCCGTAAGTTGATCGAAAAGATCAAAGCCAACGAAGTGGAATATCAGTTTGTGGAAGTTATGTCCTGCCCCGGCGGTTGTATTGCCGGCGGCGGTCAGCCGATCAACACCACTCCGGGCTTCCGCCAGCAGCGGGCAGCAGGGCTTTACTCAGCAGATAAATCCCGCCGTCTGCAAAAGTCGCAGGATAACTTTATGGTCGAAAAATGCTATCAGGAAAACTTCGGCGGAGCCCCCGGCTCCCACGAAGCTCACGAAGCATTGCACACTTACTATCAGAACCGCGGTCAGATTTTCGACGCCCGCCAGGAAGTGCTTACCGGCAGCGCCGAAAAGAAACTGCCGATCTGCGTGACGATCTGCACCAAACAGGAAGATTGCAAAAGCCAGAAACTTTTGTCGGAACTGGTAGGTTTTGTCAAAGCCAACGGCATTTCGGAACAGGTGGATATCTCGGCGGCATTCAGTTCGCGTCCGCAGCTGAAAGATACCATCGGCATTACCATCGGCAGTTGGGCTCCTGAAAATGAAGATTGCAGTGTGGAAACCCTCGGAAAAGTTATTCTTGAAGAAGTCAAGGCGCTGTAATTATGAACGACCTGCTTAATACTGCCAACACCGTTTATACCGTGACAAATCAGGATAGAGCAGGATAAAAAAGGCATAACCCTCCGAAAAATCTCCAAAAAGATCTTTCGGAGGCGTTTTTTCACCGCTTAAGCGGTTGAAAAAAAAGTTTTTGCGTATATATTATAAGAGATGATTATGTAACTATGTCAGCCGGATAAAACCGTCTGACACGGATTTGTTTTTGCAACCATTAACAACATTGGAGGTTTTCAATGGCTAAATTCAAGCAGACGATCGACGGTAACTACGCCGCAGCGTATGTAGCTTACGCATTCAGCGAAGCCGCCGCGATCTACCCGATCACCCCGTCCTCGACGATGGGTGAGTACGCCGACACCTGGGCAAGCCAGGGTCTTAAAAACATGTTCGGTCAGGTTGTCGAAATTGCCGAAATGCAGTCCGAAGCCGGTGCAGCCGGTGCGGTTCACGGCAGCTTGAGCGCCGGGGCGTTGACCACGACTTTCACCGCCAGCCAGGGCTTGCTCCTGATGGTCCCCAACATGTACAAGATCGCCGGGGAAATGATCCCGACGGTGTTCCACGTTTCCGCCCGCGCGCTGGCGGCGCAGTCGCTCTCGATTTTCGGCGACCACTCCGACGTGATGAGCTGCCGCAGCACGGGTTATGCTATGACCAGTGCCGCTTCTATCCAGGAAACTCACGACCTGGCGATCGTTGCTCACCTTGCCACGCTGGAAAGCGAAGTGCCGTTCCTGGCGTTCTTTGACGGTTTCCGTACCTCTCACGAAATCCAGAAGATCGAACTGCTGGACTATGCCGACATGAAGTCGATGCTGGATATGAAGTTCGTCGAACGCTTCCGCAAACGCGCGCTGCGTCCCGAAGCTCCCTATGCCAAGATGGCTGCCCAGAATCCCGACGTCTACTTCCAGGGCCGCGAAACCACCAATAACGAATATGCTGCATTGCCCGCCATCGTCCAGAAGTATATGGATGTGGTCGCCAAAGCTACCGGCAGAAGCTATCACCTGTTCGATTACGTCGGTGCCGAAGATGCCGAAGATGTGATCGTTGCCATGGGTTCCGGCTGCGAAACCATTGAAGAAACCATCAACTACCTGAACGCCCGCGGCAGCAAGCTGGGTCTGGTCAAAGTCCGTCTGTACCGTCCCTTCGACGCTGCAGCGCTGGCCAATGCTCTGCCCAAGAGTGTCAAACGTATTGCAGTGCTTGACCGCTGCAAAGAACCCGGCAGCCTCGGCGAACCTCTGTTCCTCGACGTGCAGGCGGCGCTTGCCAACACCGGCATCAAGATCATCGGCGGACGTTACGGTCTTGCCAGCAAGGAATTCACTCCTTCGATGGTCAACGCTGTCTACAAGCATCTGGCAGGCAAATGCACCCACAACTTCACCGTTGGTATCAACGACGACAAGAGCAATCTCTCCCTTGCCATCGACGAACAGCTTATCACCGAACCTGCCGGCTCCACCGCCTGTATGTTCTGGGGTCTGGGCGGCGACGGTACCGTGGGCAGCAACAAGAACTCCATCAAGATCATCGGCGACAATACCGATAAATACGTTCAGGCTTACTTCTCCTACGACAGCAAGAAGTCCGGCGGCGTGACCGTTTCGCACCTGCGTTTCGGTGATGTGGAAATCAAGTCGCCCTATCTTATCACCGCGCCTGACTTTGTAGCCTGCCATAACGAAGCTTATGTCGGCCGTTACGATATGCTTGCGGGCATCAAAGAAAACGGTACCTTCCTGATCAATACGTCCAAGAAGGCGGACGAAGTTTTTGCCTCGTTCACCAAGGAAATGCAGGAAGTCATCATCGCCAAGAAGATCAAGGTCTATGCTATTGACGCGTTGAAGACCGCTCTGGAAGTCGGCAGCGCCAAATATGTTTCGACCATCATGCAGACCTGCTTCTTCAAGCTGGCTGCGATCATCCCCGCCGATGAAGCGATCAACCACATCAAGAAGGCGATCGAAAAGAAATTCAAGAAGAAGGGCGACGAAATCGTTGCTCAGAACATCAAGTGCGTGGATATGGCTCTGGAAGGTCTGGCTGAAATCGCCGTGCCTGCTGCTATTACCGAAAGCTATGTTGCGCCCAAACTGATTGCCGATGACGCCGGTGATTTTGCCGTGAAACTGATGAAGCCGATCCTGCACCTGCAGGGCGACAGCATTCCTGTTTCCGCCATGAGCTTCGACGGCTCCATGCCGATCGGTACCAGCGCGTTGGAAAAACGCGGTATCGCCCCCAGCGTGCCGAAATGGGATTCCGCCAAGTGTATCCAGTGCAACCAGTGCGTGATGGCTTGCCCCCACGCTGCGATCCGCGCCAAGCTGATCAAGGAAGAAGATCTTGCCAACAAGCCTGCAACCTTTGAAACCGTTGCTCCCAAGGGCGTTAAAGAACCCGGCCTGGTCTATCGTATGCAGGTCTATGTGGAAGACTGTACCGGTTGCGGCGTCTGTATTGAAACCTGTCCTGCCAAGGAAAAAGCTCTCAGCTTCAGTCCTCTGGCTGCCGAACGCGAAGCCGGTCAGAATGCCAACGAAAAGTTCTTCGAAGCTCTGCCCGACAACGTTACCGGCGGTGTCAGCGTTGACACGGTCAAGGGTTCGCAGTTCCTGAAGCCCTACTTCGAGTTCAGCGGTGCCTGCGCCGGTTGCGGCGAAACTCCCTATGTCAAACTCGTAAGCCAGCTTTTCGGTAACCGTATGGTCGTTGCCAATGCCACGGGCTGCAGCTCGATCTACGGCGGCAGCTTCCCCAGCTTGCCCTACTGCAAAGACAAGAACGGCCGCGGTCCCGCCTGGGCGAACAGCCTGTTCGAAGATAACGCCGAATACGGCTATGGTATGCGTATGGCGGTTGATACCAACCGTGCCCAGCTGCGCAACAATGTAGAAGCGCTGCTGGAAAAAGCGGGCGATTGCAAGTGCGAAATCAAAAATCTGCTTGCCAAGGGTATCGAACTGTGGAACAGCACCGATGCTGAAGCCATTGCCAATCAGGATGCCATCAAAGCGGCGCTGCCCGCAGCTATCGAAGCAGCCCCCTGCCCCGAAGGCAAAGCCATCCTCACCAAGATCGCGGAACTCTCCGACTACTTCGTTGACAAGAGCGTCTGGATCCTCGGTGGTGACGGCTGGGCATACGATATCGGTTACGGCGGGTTGGACCATGTGGTCGCCCAGCGCCGCAACGTCAATATTCTGGTGCTGGATACCGAAGTGTACTCCAACACGGGCGGTCAGGCTTCCAAGTCCACTCCGATCGGTGCGGTGGCACTCTTTGCCAACGCGGGTATGGAACAGACCAAGAAGAATCTTGGCTTTATGTGCATGAGCTACGGCAATGTTTACGTTGCCAGCATCTGTATGGGTGCCAACCGTCAGCAGGCGTTGACTGCGATCAAGGAAGCCGAAGCCTACAATGGTCCGTCGATCATTCTGGCATACGCTCCCTGTATTGCTCACGGTATCAAGGGCGATATGCGCATGAGCCAGAACGAAGCCAAGCGCGCGGTGGAAGCCGGTTACTGGCCGCTCTACCGTTACAATCCTGCCAATGCGGAAGCTCCGTTCAAGTGGGAAACCAAAGAAGCTACTGCCAGCTTCCAGGATTTCATCCGCAGCGAACGTCGCTACGCCAGCTTGACCAAGACCAATCCTGCCAACGCCGAAGCGCTTTTTGCCAAGGCGGAAGCTGATTGCAAACGCCGTATGGATTTCTTCAAGAAACTCGGCGAAGTGATGAAATAATCACAGAACAGCGTTAAGCCAGGGGTGTGTCTTTATAAAAGGCACACCTTTTTTTTATATATGCAAATTGTAAATATTTTTTCCGGATCGTTATTAAAATGTAAACAAATAAAATTGCTTTTTTCAAAGTGATGTGTTAAATTAGGAAAAGTTATACAGGAGAAAATATGACAGTAGATATATCGCAAATATTAAATGGCTTTATGCTGACATTGCTGGCAGGGCTGGCAACAGGGGTCGGCAGCTGCATAGCATTTTTTGCCAAACGTTCTGACACGCGTTTTCTCTCCTGCGCGCTGGGTTTTTCCGGCGGGGTGATGATCTACATATCGCTGGTGGAATTGCTGGCAGGGGCGCAGCTGGAGCTGGCGGAAATGTTCGGGAAACGTCCCGGCTCGCTTATGGGGATAGGCGCATTTTTCGGCGGAATCGCGCTGGCAATGCTGATCGACAAACTGGTTCCAACCGGAGAAAATCCCCACGAAGTACGCAAGCTCGAAGAGATGACCACGCCGATGCATCACGATAAACTTATCCGCAGCGGCAAGTTGTTTGCGCTGGCGATTGCGATCCATAACTTTCCCGAAGGTATGGCGGTATTTACTTCGGCTTTAACCGATCCGGTTACCGGCATATCCATTGCCGCAGCTATTGCCATACATAACGTGCCGGAAGGGATCACGATTTCGGTACCGATCTATCACGCTACGGGCAGCCGTAAAAAGGCATTTTTGTACTCATTCTGCTCAGGGCTGGCAGAACCGCTGGGGGCATTGGCGGCATGGATATTTTTGCTGCCGTTCCTTACCGCGGCATTGATGGCAATGATATTTGCAGCGGTGGCAGGAATCATGGTATTCATCTCTTTTGACGAACTTCTGCCGCTGGCGGAAGAATACGGCGAACACCATCTGGCCATTCTCGGCTTGGTGGCAGGTATGCTGGTTATGGCGCTTACGCTGGTCTGGTAAAACTCATTCGCGGTCAGACTCGAACAATCCCTGACTGCTCATAGCCTGACAGATTTTCCAAAGATCAAGCACACCTTCAGCTTCCAAACGGCGGATATTGGTATCATCAATATCGGCAAAACGCCGGATTTCGCTGCGGAGAGTATTTACACAAGCTTGATTGTAATTTATAATATTCAGCATTCGTTCTTCAGGGATGGAAACATTATCTTTCATCAGGGTGATTATTTCTTCAGCCGTAATATCCGCATTTCCCGCACAACTGACAATCCACGCGGCAACTGCGGCAGTAACTCCCACCGAAGGACAGGTTGTTCCGGGAGTGTGGGCATAGGAACTTGGAGCGATAAAGTTGATCGTTTGCGAATCCTTACCATTGCGTTTGGAAACTGTCAAAAGCCGCCCTTTCCCATCCCGCGCCAACGGAATGGTGGTTATTAAATTACGCACGCCGCTGCCGTCAGGATGCCGTCCATGCCCCTGAAATGCCTGTCCGCTGAAATATTGCGGACCGACTTCCCCATAAGGAGCAATGTACAAAGTATCAGGATTAGCTTCAACACTTTTCAGCAGCGGTTCGACATTGTGCCAGAAAGAGTGATAAGTTATGACAATATCCGCACTTTTCCCCGCCTGATCGAACGCTTGGGCAAGATTGGCACTTCCCGCTGCTTGATAGACTTGGATCTCAAGCGGACAAAAAAGTTTTTCTGCCACCAGCAGTAATTCGGAGATTTGAAAAACATCGTGCATACTCCGGCAGCTTTTTTCGGAACCGACAATATATTTTATGGAGCTGTTATTTTTAAGCCGCTCAGCCAGCTTGCCAGCATTCAATCCGGAACTGCCGACCAGAGCGATTCGCGGTATGCGTTTGAAATGCAATTTAAGTAAAGCGGCTTTTTCGGGGGTATCGATTCCCAGCATATAGGCCTCCCAATCACCGTAAACTTTTACCAGTCTTTTGTCATCGGGCTGCCGGCCGGGAGTTTTTGAGCTGCCGGGTTCAGACTGCTTGGCGGAGGAGTTTTGGGGCGGAGAAACTACTTGAGTTTTATTTTTATCAACCACTCTGAAGGTGGGAAAAACTTTGTTTGCCGCCTTTTGCCCGCCCGATGATTTGCCCACCCTTTGGGGAGCGATACTGACCATTGGCTTTGCGAATTTTTCACTCTCCTGCGCATAAACAGCCCCGCAAAAACAAGCCGACAAAAATATTACAGCCAATATTCTACGCATAAAAAAACACCTTGTTTTGATGAATTTTAATAAAGCATAAAATTGTTTCAAGTTATTATACACCAATATATCAGCTTTTGCAACTCCAACAAGGATGAAATCACCGGGTAATAACTGTCTGCCCCACGAGATAGCGTAATACATTGAAAATTGCCAACAATAGTTGCAAAAGTGTTTTTTTGTGTTATGTTATGTTTTGTAATAAATTTACAGAGCGGGGAATAATATATTCGTAATGTTCGGGATAGTCATTCACCGCAGTTTAACAAATGTATTTAAGGGATACGGAGCGGGTATTATGAGCGATTTCACGATCAACGCCAACAACAGTCAGAACAGTAATTTTTCCATCGGGGCACCGGCAGCGGCTCCGGCGGCAGCCAAACCTGCTCCGCCCAAACAGCCGAGTATCTATGGCGAAGTGCCCAAGATTCCGACTATGGATGCGGTGGAAGGGATCAAATTTGACTTCAACGAAGGTATCCGTATTCTCTTTCCCCATAACGGCAAAGAGTACCATGTTACTTTTACAGATATTGATACGGGGATCATTCTTTACAGCGCCGACACCGTGCCCGGAGCTTATGTTACCAGCGTTAAAAAGTTCTACATCCGTTTCCGTTTGATCATTCACGAAAAGGGCGGCAAGGAACCGATTTTCACCCACGATTACGACTGCCGCGACAAAGAAGTCATGATCCAGCTGCCGGTGGGCACGCTGGGCGACAGCATCGGCTGGTTCAGCTATGTGGAACGTTTTCAGCAGAAACACGGGTGCAAAGTTATCTGCGTAATGACGCCGTGGATCGCGGCGATCGTCAAAGATCAGTATCCGGATATCACCTTTATTGCGCCGGAAGAAACCAAAAACTACAAGCCCTACGCCTGTTACTATATGGGATTGTTTTTCCGGGGCAATGTGGACAACCAGCCCATCGACTTCCGGTACATTGGCTTGCACCGTACCGCCGGATACATTCTGGGGGTTGATCCTGCCGACATTCCGCCGCGGGTGAATCTGAGTGCGCCGCGCAAGATCAAAGAAAAGTACGTTTGTATTGCGGCGCAAAGCTCCAGTCAGGCGAAATACTGGAACAATCCCTTCGGTTGGCTGACGGTGGTCAAGTTTTTGAAAGACAACGGCTACCGGGTACTGTGCATCGACAAAGAAAAGGTTCACGGAACGGGTTTGAACTGGAACTTTATTCCTTACGGCGCGGAAGATTTTACCGGCGACCTGCCCTTGCAGGAACGGATCGATCTGATTAAAGACGCGGACTTTTTTGTGGGACTTTCCAGCGGGTTGAGCTGGCTGGCGTGGTGCTGCAAAGTACCGGTGGTGATGATTTCGGGCTTTACCCACCCCACCAACGAGTTTGAAACTCCGTACCGGGTGATCAACTACCACACCTGCCACAGCTGCTGGAACGATATGCGGCTGGATTTTGACCATTTCGACTTTTTGTGGTGCCCGCGCCATAAGGGAACCGACCGTCATTTTGAATGCACTAAACTTATTTCTGCGGAACAGGTTATTACAACGATCAAAAAGATCCCAACCTTCCGCGGCAACGAAGAAAAATAACAGCAAAATTTATAAGCCAAAGCCGGGGAGAAAATAATGGAACAGCCGATGATTGCCAATGGCGGAGTGCAATATGTTCCGCAGATTGCAGTTCAGTACGTCTATTTGGATTTTGATGGTGAGTTGACTTCGTATAACGGAGAAATTCTGACCATTGAAGAGGTGAATGTCGAGGATTCAAAGATTACCAAAGCACGCATAGATAATATTCTGGCGGAACTCAACGCCAAATATGCCGATCAAAACGTAATTTTTGTGACCGAAAAGCCTGCTGATTACGACTACTCCACCATTTTCATCGGCAAAACCGAAGCCTTTTCTCCCTACGGCAACTTTGCCGGACTTGCTGAAACCATTGATTCCGGAAACAAAAACAAAACCGACAACGCCTTTGTAATGCTGGATTCCACCGCCAGTAACGAAACAATAATTTCCACCATTTCCCACGAAACCGACCACCTCCTCGGCACGCTCAACCACGGCGGCGAAGGACTTGAGGCTTACACATTTTATACAACCTCTACAATTAAAAAAGGTGTAACTTCAACCAATGTTTCCCTTGGCCTGGGAGATACTCTTAATGTATCTGGGACCTTGAACCGCGCAACAATCAATACTGCTGCTGCGGTTAATATTTATCCGACGGGGATAGCAAACAGTATAACTGTATCTTACGGATATATCACAGTAAGCGGGGGAACTGCAAACAACATCATTGTAGATTATGCCGGATCACTTAGAGGAAGCGGCAAGATGAATAATGTCAGCATCCTATCTATAGGCAGCTGTTGTATATTTTCCGGAGGAACAGCAAGCGCGGTTACAGTCAAACAAGGCGGGGCTCTTACGATCATCAGCGGTGCAACCGTGAAAAATTTAACCATTTCTTCCGGAGGCAGCCTGGGGGGCTTCATGCTCTATGAAACCAGATCATGGTCTACTGTAACCGGAAGAGTTACGCTTTCAGCAAATACATTTATTACCGGGGCGTCTGCAATCATATCCAGCGGTGGAAGTGCTCACAATATTCATGGCAGTAACTGCAGCGTTTTCGTTTCTAATGGCGGCTTTGTCAGTAATCTCACAGAATACTACCACGGTGAAATATTTATTTACAGCGGTGCTTCAGCAACATCCGTTTATAATAACGGAAGCATGAACGTATATGCAGGAGGAACTGTTAGTTACCTGTCTAATTTTGAGTCCGCGTTTATTGGTGGTACAATACAAAATACAAGCAATTACGACTATTTGTATGTCAGCAGCGGCGGACAGGCAATCAATACCTACAATGAGTCATCTCTGATTATTGGAGGCAGCGCAAGCAATGTCAACAATTCCGGATATATGGTTTTACAGGTTTACGGAGTTGCAAAAAATGTTTCCAACTTCAAAAATTTACACATCAGCAACGGAGCAACTCTTGCACAATTCACGAATTTCAGTTCGCTGTATGTTTCCAACGGTGGAACGGTGCGGGATGGCAATATAAATTCTGGCGCAGTTGTTTATCTCTATCAGGACGCTGTTGCAAAGGGTGTTTTAACTCTCGGCGGGACTGTAAATGTCTCCGGTACAGTAAAGGCAACAGGTGCAACGCTTGTATTCAATGTTGAGCAGCGTAAAACGTCCGACACCTATATCATAAACGATCTTTCTCTGATTACAGGCAATCCGATGTTTACAATAACAGTTTCAGCTGAACAGAATACTGGAACATATAAACTTGCGGCCAATGCATCAAATTTCAATACATCTGTAAAACTGCAAAATTCAGAGGGGAGATCATACGGCACGCTGACTGTTGGAAATATGCTACAGTACGGAGAAGTGCAGTACCTTCTGGAGAAGGACAGTTCAGGGAATCTTTCTTTACAGGTAAAAGACTACGATGTAACGGCTCCGGAAATCCAAAACGCCGCATTGAGCCAAGACAACAGTTATACTTTTACTTTAGCTGCGACTGTTTCAGATAACAAGACTCCGGAATCAAAACTTACCTGGCAGATAAAATATGCTGCAACTGCAATTGCATTGAACAGTGCAATTGCAGTTACCGGCAAATCATTTTCTCTGACAGAAGCTGATGCAGGAAAGCTATATTACTATTCATTTGGGGTCACCGATGAATCCGGCAATACAACCTGGAGCAAGGCACAGGCATTTACGGTCAAAGATACAACATCACCTTCAATATCCAGTGTTTCTCTGACACAGAATGCAAAGAGCTGCACATTTACAGCCTCAATTACTGCCCAGGATAATAAAACAGCTTCAAGAAGTCTTACGTATGAAATCAGATATGCTTCGAGTTCCGCTGCTCTCTCCTCAGCTCAGGTAATATCAGGAAAAAGTTTTACTCTTTCGCCCGATACAGTGGGGAATACTTATTATTATCAGGTTGGCGTAACGGATGCAGCAGGAAACACAACTTGGAGCTCGGCTCAAACATTCACGGTTCAGGATTTAATAGCACCCGTTATTTCAGGACAGCCTACAATAAGTTTTCGCTCCGGAACGGCGGAACTTTCATGGAACAGAGCATACGATAACGTCGCAATTGCCGGATATCGGGTTCATGTCGGCTCGCAGACTTATGAGGTTCAGACAGAAAAATTCACGCTGACGGGAGTATCTTCCACGCAGAAAATATATGTATCTGCCTATGACACTAACGGCAACAGCAGTGTTTTGTATGAATTTATAAATCCGGAAAACATAAATTGGCAGGATATATATATATCAGAAGATTCCGTCAAAGAATTGATTGTCAATTCCGGAACATTGATCATTGATACGGGTGCGGAGGTTCCTGTTATAACACTGAATGGAGGCATTGTGGAAACAGGAACGGTCATTAACAATGTCGCTGTTTTTGACTTTAAGTATCTGAATATCGGTGCAAATACAGATGTCCAGATAATAGGTACAAGACCTGTTGCTCTCAATTCTCTCACGGATATGGTCATTAATGCTGAACTTGATGTTTCCGGAGAACTTGCGGGGCGTGCCGGCGGTGGAATTGGTGGTGCCGGTGGCAATGGAGGTACAGGCGGCAATGGGGGGTATGGAGGAGATGGCGGCTACAGAGGATACGGCGGTGCAGGCGGTTATCAGGGTAATGGAACCATTGGAACAAGCGGAAACAATGGAAGCAATGGTGGTCTGGGGGCTGCTGGCGGCGCAGGCAGTGCGGGGGCTGCTGGCAATGCAGGCTTTCTTGCACAGCAAACGCTTGTTCAGGATCCCGTTGCCGGAACAGGCGGAAAAACAAATTATTCTTATGCAGACGGAGGAAGCGGCGGTGCATATGGAAGAGCTGGCACCATAAATGCCTACGGTAATGGCAGAGATGGTTCAGATGGCAGCGATGGCAGCAATGGCGACAACGGCACACGAGGTAACAGCGGAACTACCGGAGGCGCAGCAACAGATGCAACATGCAACCGGGATGCTAACTCTTTGGTTATGGTCGGCGGCAATGGTGGTGCCGGTGGCGCTGGCGGCGGCGGTGGTGCCGGTGGAAACGGCGGCGGTGGTGGCGGCGGCGGTGGTGCTGGCGGCGGCGGTGGAAACGGCGGCTCCAAGGAAACCAGTTACGGAACCGGTATTATTTTCGGAGGAAAAGGTGGAGATGCCGGGTATGGCGGTATGGGAGGTGACGGCGGAAATGGCGGAAATGGCGGAAATGGCGGAAATGGCGGCGGCGGTGGAAACGGCGGCGGAATACTTTCGCTTTCTGCGCGCGGAAATCTCATAATAAAATCAGAACTTGATATTTCAGCCTCCTCTGCGGAACAAGGCACATCCGGACAATCCGGCAAATCCGGAACAGCAGGCAACAGCGGAACCTCTGGTGTCCAAGGTGGTCCAGGCAGTGCCACCGCCGGATACGATGGCGGTAACGGCGGTGCCGGTGGGAATGGCGGTGCCGGTGGGAATGGCGGTGCCGGTGGGAATGGCGGTGCCGGTGGGAACGGCGGAAATGGCACTCCCGGCATGATAAAACTCTGCGCCTCTCTCATCATTGCCGGAGATGGCACAATCAGTGCTTCAAATGGAAATGGAGATACCGCAGCAAATCGTAACGGAGTTGTCACCTATATAACAAATATGACAACGTCTTCGCTGCAAGGAAATCAGGCAGATTCAAATGACAATATCACTGTCGGCACCATAACATTTGACAGTTATTTAAAGGTGCAGGCGTCTTATGCTCCGAATTTGTATATCCCAGTTGTTGGCGGACTTGAAGACATCAGGGCAGGAGAATATGGCATTTGTGCCATAGACAATCCTGTCCTGTCTATGATTTCGGCATTGAATCCAGAACAAAAACAGAACAATATTGCAGTTTACAGAATTGCAGATCTTTATGAAGGATTTGATCAAATTCTAATTAAAAACAACACTGCTGCAACGTTGAACGGATACAGCCTGCAAATAGGCAATTACACACAAACCTTAAAAATAAATGGCCTTGATTCCGGAGAATACTGGACCGTTTGTGTGCCTGATGCAATGTCGGTTTCCGTGGTAAATGAAAAATACCCCGATCTGACAATATCATCTTTTTCAGCACCGGGGACTGTCGAAAACAATGTTGCGTTTAATCTGACATTCCAGATAAGTAATTACGGCAAAAAAGATGCAGCTGCATCCACTCTATATTTGTATGACGGTAATGTAAAAATAGGTGAAATTATCGTCGAGCCAATTGCGGCTGGGGACAGAGTTACGAAGATTTACTCGGTAAGTGCAGGCTTACCTGATATTGGCAGCCATATACTGAAACTGGTTGCAGACGGGAAAAGCAATATTACTGAAACAAATGAGGAAAACAACTCAGCATACTGTAAGGTAACCAGTATAATTTCCACCGTTCCGGAAAATCTGCAGGTAACAACAAAAGAATTGAGTTGGAGTCATCCGCTGGCGACCGATTTCCGTGTGGAAATTTCCCAAGATACCTTTGCTCATGTTTTTGCCCTGGAAACTGCAGGGAGCAACGTTGACCTTTTGGGAATTTCCCCTGGTACATATCAGTGGCGCGTTGGTTTGAAAGATTTTGCAGAAACTACACAGGGTAATAATTTTACCGTAACTGGATTGCACACCCCGGAGAAATTGATTTCTGATGCGGATGGCAATATGGATGTGTTCTTTGCTGAAAATAAAGGTACTTGGAGCAGTAACTATTCTGCTCAACATCAAGGTATTAAGGATGGCTGGAAGGGTTCCGGCGAGCAAGTCAAGTTAGCGGGGAAAAATATTATTGCCGATGTATTTGCCGGGTCGAGTGACGCCAATGTGCTGGTCTTGACCGATTCTGCCAATGGCGATGCCCTCTTTGTGGAAGATGTTTTTACTGCCTTCGGCAAAGATTCCGCACGCATTGCGCAAATTGATGAGATCCGCGCCGGTGCGGGCGACGACGTGGTCGATTTGACCAGTCAGAAGTTTGCCTATAATGGCTCCGGAGTGAAAGTTTACGGCGGCTTGGGCAACGACACGATCTGGGCCAATGAAGGCGAAAATATTCTCTTCGGCGATGCCGGAAATGACCGGATCGTGGGCGGTTCTGCCAACGATCTGATTGTCGGCGGCATCGGCAATGATTCTCTGCACGGCGGCGGCGGAAATGACATTTTCTGCTTCGGCGACAACTTCGGTAAAGATACTGTTGAACAACTCGCTGATGGCAAAGTGATTCTGTGGTTTGAATCCGGCTCAGAAAGCAACTGGAACGCTTCAACCCTCACTTACTCTGACGGTAACAACAGCGTCAAAGTCAGCGGCGTAACTGCCGATAAAATCACCCTCAAGTTTGGCGATGACCAATCAGCACTTTACGACAAACTTGCCGCTAATGGATCTTTTGACGATGCCGCCAGCGAAAAGATTTTTGAAGATAAAAACAAAGGTTTCCTGGCGTAATTTAAACAAAAATAACAAGGGGCGTTGCACTCGGTTTGAGTTTTGCAACGCCCCTTTGCTTCAGAAGCGGCGGCCATGATGCGGCGGCCCTGCCCGATGGTGTCCGGCGATCGGATGAATTATCACCGTCGGAGGAGGCGGTGTCACCGGATTCACCACCACCGTCGGAGCGGTGGGAACAATTATTTCCGGAGGTTCCGGAGTAATGATTTCCTTGACCAGATGCACGATACCTGCTGCCAATGCCAGACCTTCGTTGCGTTCAGGCTTTTTGCCGTGCTTCACATTCCTGATCTTTTTTTCAGGTTTCTTTTCAAATTTCTTGTCGGTTTTCCTTTCCTTGGGTTTTGCTTTCACAAATTTCTCTGCTTTTTCGTGCCGGGGAGCCTCCTTGCGGGGGGCTTTATCCCGATTCGCAGGTGCCGCCATCGCTTCGGTAAACGCCATTGTCATTGCCAACGCGCCCAGAATCATCACTTTTGCTTTCATAACAACCTTCCTTTCCTATCCGGCTTATTCCGCCGGGTTTTATGTTTTTAAGTTTGCATTGTCGGATTTCACTCATATTAACGACTGACTGGTCAGTTTTATTGTCGTATATTCCCAAAATTTTGTCAAAATCTTAAAAAATGATAAAAAAACAATAAATGATTGCAAGTTTGCTTAAAATGCGCTATATTATCGCATATTTGTGCAGTATAAGTGTATTATGAGGTATTTATGGCGACAAAACTGAGTCTGGTCGTTCCCTGCTATAACGAAGAAAAGACCCTGGCTGGAATTGTGGATCAAATTCTGAAACTGAAAAGTGATTCGCTGGAGCTGGAAATTATTATTGTTGACGATTGTTCGAGCGATAACAGTCGGCAGATCGCTGCCCAGCTGGCGCAGATCCATCCTGAAATCGTGCTGGCCAATCATCAAGTCAATCAGGGCAAAGGCGCCGCGCTGAGAACCGGTTTTCTGAAAGCCTCCGGGGATTATGTCGGTATTCAGGATGCGGATATGGAATACGATCCGCAGGATTATTTGAAAATGCTCCAGCCCATGCTGGAAGATCGCGCCGATGTGGTGTTCGGTTCCCGTTATCTGCGGCCTGACAGCCGTCGCGTGCTCTACTTCTGGCACAGCTGGATGAACAAATTTCTGACTTTTGCCTCCAATATGTTCACCAATCTGGATATCAGCGATATGGAAACCTGCTACAAGCTCTTCCGACGCGAGGTTATTCAGCAAATCGCCCCCCGGCTCAAAGAAAACCGCTTTGGTTTTGAGCCGGAAGTCACAGCCTATGTAGCCGAAGCCAAAGTCAGAGTCTATGAGTGCGCAATCAAATACAATCCGCGCTCTTACGAAGAAGGCAAGAAAATCGGCTGGCGCGATGGCGTTCATGCCCTTTACTGCATTATGCATTACGGGGCGTGCAATGCGCCGGTACCTATGCAGCTGCTGCTTTACTTTTTTATCGGAGCTGCCGCCGCGCTGGTCAATCTGGGCGTGTTTGCGCTGCTGCTCAACTGCAGCAACCTTACTGCCAACTGGGCGATTGTTATTTCTTATGCAGCCAGTGCGGCAGCAAACTATCTTTTGTGCATAGCCATACTTTTCCGCCACAAAGCGCGCTGGACAACAACCGGAGAACTTTTGGCATACATCATTACGCTGCTGATAATGGGCGGAGTGGATTATTTGCTGACGCTTTTCCTGATCGGAGCATTGAAAGCGCCGCTGACGGGTAAATTGCTGGCATCAATCGTGGGATTTTTCGGTAATTATCTGCTGCGCAAATATCTGGTATTCCCGATGCGGCGGAAGTAAAAATGCTGAATTGATAATTAAACTTGCCATAAATCGAACAAAAACTGTTTTTTGAAACTCCAATTTTCTGCAATGCAAACTCAATTGCCTTGCGGAAAAAAGGAGTTTTTTTATGTTAGGCCCCCTCAAAAGACACGCTTTGCTGCCGGCGACCCGTCGGTGGGACACTATGTTTGACACGGTAATGGGCAAATTTGACCTGTTCCCCGGCGAAGAATTGCGCTCGGAACTGGAAGATACGCTCCACCCTGATATTGAACTGACCGATAAGGCAGTTACAATTCATCTGGCGATGCCCGGATTCACCCGGAAAGATATTACTGTCGAAATCGAAAATGATATGCTGCACATCCGCGGTGAACGTAATTGTGAAGTTCCGTGCAGCGGAAAAAGCAAAAAAATTCTGCGCAGCGAAAGAATCCACAACGAATACAGTCAAAGTTTGCGCTTGCCGGGTAATATTCAAAGCCAGCAAGCCACGGCAGTCTGCGCCGATGGAGTACTGACCGTAAGTATCCCCCGCGAAAACTGCAATTGCAATCAGCTGCGTAAAATCGAAGTTAAATGAGGTTTATTATGACAGATTCAGCCAACAAGATAACATCGAATCAATCGGCGATCGAAAATATTGAAATCATGCCGCCGGTAGATATTCTGGAAGATAACGAAGCCTTTACCATGCATTTTGAAGTTCCCGGCAGCAATGCTTCTTCAGTAAAGCTGGAAGTGGAAAACGGTATACTCTCCCTTGAATGTGCCAGCACTCTGCGCCGCGGCAAACGGCCGGTGCTGTTCAAACGCATATTCCGCCTTTCCCGGGCGGTCGATGTAAACAAAATAACTGCCAAAAGTGCCGACGGCGTACTTACTTTAGTATTGCCCAAAGCTGAACACGTAAAACCGATCAAAATAGCGGTATCGTAAAAAAATAACCACCCGTCATGCCAATTTGCCCTTTCAGCAATAAACCGATTGCTATACGGCAGGGGGTTATTTTCAGGCTCTGTTCATATTCAAAATTTTATGAACAGAGCCTTTTTTTGTTCCGCAGCAACCGCCCGAATTCCTTGCATTATTTTTGACTGACAGGCAAAGTGAATTTGTACACGCCGCCGGTATATTCGCCAGCGAAGTCAGGCAGTTTAACTTCGGCCGTGGCATTTTCAGGAATTTCCAGAGTAAGTTCGACCGTTTCGCCGCAACGCTGCCACGAGCTGCGGATCGTTCCGGCAGGAGTCTTGCAGGACATTTCAAAAGAATCCATATCGGCAGGAATTTGCGGAGCATAGGCAAATTTTCTGAAGCCACCCCCCGCAGTAAGCGGTTTGACCCCGCCCAGAAATTCATACGCCCAAGCCGAAATATCCCCGAACATAATGTGATTGTGCGAATTGGTCGTATTCCAGCATTCGCACAAGGTCGATTCGCCTTTTTTGACCCAATACCCCCAACCGGGGATCTCTTCCTGAGTAAAGAGTTTTATAACGTCATCAATATAACCATATTCAGCCAGCGCCCGCGGCACCCACTTGGCGCCGAAAATGCCGAACTGCGCCCGATGCTGAAGTTTTCTGACTGCGGCAACCAACTCAGAAGCCTGACGTTGACGGTCGTCGGCATCGGCAATCCTGAAATAAAGCATTGCAGCACGCATTGTCAATTCCGTTTCATCGTTGAAATCCCGTGCGGGGAACGCTTTATTTATGGCACAGCGCAAAACTTCGGCACGCGCCTTGAATTCTGCGGCATCCTCTTGCTTGCCCAGCAATTCAGCAAATTCAGCCAGCAAAGTCAAATCATAAAAATAGTACGCCGACGAAGTGAATCTTACCGGAGCAATCTTGAATAATTCAAAGTGACACCAGTCACCCAGACCGAAATCAATCAGATTGTCGCTGTCTTCCATACTGCGGCAATAATCCATATAACGCTTCAGCCCTTCATAATGCTGTTCGATTATCCCGGTATCGCCTTCGTATTGCCAGATGCGGTAAACATATTCAAAAATTACGCTGTCCCAGCCGGGGCCCGACCAGTAATTATAGCCGAATATTCCAGTGGGAGCAATCGCCGGCAGCTGCCCCGACGGGCGTTGGGTATCCAGCACCGTCTGCAAAAACTCGCGGCAGCCATCCGCGCAGTCAAAGTTCCACAAACCGCACTCCATAGCCAGCAAAGCATCGCCCGTCCAGCCATTTTTTTCCCGATGCGGACAATCGGTGGGAATTCCGACAAAATTGCATTTATAGCTTTGCAGCGTCATCTGCTGGAGCTTGTTCAACGTCTGATTGGAGCAGCTCCAGTTGCCGCGCTGTTCAAAATCGCTGTGAATAAATGCCGCCCTGACCTGATGAAACTTTACTTCCGGCGAAAGGGTCTGCACTTTGGCATAACGGAATCCGTGATAGGTGAAGCGGGCCTGAAAAGTTTCCACCCCCTCGCCTTTAAGGATAAAGCGGTCGCGCTGAAAATTACCGGTTTTGACAAAACGGCCGAAGTCATAAATATCTATATCGCCGTTATCCCGCAGCACATCCGCGTAATCGATCCATACTTCCGCCCCCGCAGGACCTGAAACGCTGATAGAACAAACGCCGCTCAGGTTGATATTAAAATCATAAACCCTTGCATAAGAGGCTATTTTATGGCAGGAAAATGCCTCCACCCAGCGGGTTATACGGCAAGGCGGTGCAATCTGTTCGACGACCAAACCGCCCGGTGACGGCACGATATTCACATTCTGCCATACCGGGGGATTATTTTCCAGACGGGCATCATAAGTTTCGCCGTTACGCAGTTCGTTGAACACGATCGGCGTTTTGCGCCATTGCCAGAGTTTATCGCTGTGCATAACCACCTTGCCGTCGATTTCAAGATCGCAGCAAAGTTTGACCGTATCGCGCCACGGCGAGTGTTCAGTCCGCCAGACGGTGGCGGTTCCGCAATCGTACCAGCCGTTGCCCAATATGATTTCAATATAATTCTGACCTTTTTTCAAAAGATCCGCTACCTTGTATGCCACATAAAAGACGTGTTTATCGAACTGGGAAGGCGTAGGAGCCAACACCCGGTCGTCAGGGCGGATGCCGTTTACATAGAGCTCGTGATAACCGCCGCTGGCAAGATAGATCACCGCATTGTCCGATACGGAATCAAGGGTAAAATCACGCCGCAGCAACGGGGCGGGAGCTTCGTTTTCGTTATGTACCAATTCAGCAGGACCGATCCAACGCCCCTGCCATTTTCTGCTGTTCCAAGCCATTCTATTCTCCTGTAAACTCCTGAAAAGAGCGGTTTATTTCCAACTGTCCGACAAACTCATTTTGTACATACAGTAGCATATATTTACCAATTTTTCAATCCCCGGCATGGCTGCGGATCAGAAAAATTAAAAAAAGATTCCCTCTGCGAAAAAACCTGTTCCTGTTGACCTGCAAAAAGTATAACTTTATAACGTTTTTTTCTGTCAGGATCACCGACCTGCCGCAGCTGGCGCCAAATTTGCAGGAGCAGCAAAAACTTCACACTCCCCGGGTCCGAGAATCATTCTTTCGCTGTACTCCGATGCAGGAACGCTGCTGCCGTCTTTGCGTATACGCTCAACGCCTTCAATGCATTTTATATCCAGATTCATAGTGCGGTCAATGTTGGCATTGACGATCACCAGATAAAACATATCCGCTTTCTGCAGCAGCGAAACTACTGCATCGTCGCCATGAGTATCCAGCTTGGTTACCATAAACGGCAATTTCTGCAAACGCCGGGTGCCCGGCGGCAGCTGTTTGCCGGTATGATACACCTGCAATACCCGCGAACGCATAAATACAAAGTTACGTTTCTGCAATTCGGCATTGACCTCGCGCACCATATCGTAAACGGCGGAGCGTTTGCCGTTCTGCAAAATCGGTGCATCGTGGAAATTCCAAGTTTCCGTCCCCGGATTCCAATAGGTGAAATATTGCAATCCCTGAGCGCCGTAAGCCAGATTGCTGTACATCTGGAATTTCAACTGCGCCACCGTCGGAATCGGATAAGGTCCGTGGGCGGTGGTCAGCGCAAATGCCCAGAACGGCTTATTGAGTTTACGCGCCTCCTGCGAAAATACTTCCAAATTCATATAATAAGTGTTGCGCACAGTGTTGTGAACGATTCCGTAATGGTCGTAAGAGATGAAAGGTGTATCCACTTCTTTGCTGCAATAGTTGATATAATCCACATAGGGCATAAAAGAGTCGGTTGCTCCGATCGGCAGCAAATTCAGATAAGTAAAGTGTTTGTCATCCAGTGCGCGGATCTTTATATTAAGTGCTTTCAAAGCAGGAATATGATCCCGATGCGGCTCATCTTGCAAGTGATAACCTGCCAACCCGGGATGATTTTTTACCATAGGGACAACCTGTTCGGGATTTTGATTCAACTCATTACACATAAACAAAGTGCGGATCCCCACCTCCGCTGCGCAATCCAGCGCTTTGAGCGCATCTTTCAGGCTGTAAGTATGCGGAAAGCTCAGATTAAAACCGCAATCCTTCAGCTCCTGATAATGCTCAACGCTGATATGTCCCGGCATGATGCAATGCCACGAAAGAATGGGGATGGTATCTTCACCTGGAAACAGATCTGCCGGATTGACCGAAGCATTTGCCTTTTCAGCTGCGCTGCAGGTAAAACCGATCAAAATGCCCGCCAGCACTCCTGCCCAATATATTTTCTTCATCTCTTCGACTCCCGATAACGTTATGCGTATAAATTCTTTCTGCTGATGCAGAAATTCCCGTCAATAAAAAAAGCGCCGTGCTGTTGAAGCTGGCGCCTTTACTCTGCCTTGTCCGAACGGCGGCACAGCAATATTTTTACTTGATCTCGCTGATTTCGATCTGGAAATCAAACTTGACCGTTTCCCCGGGTTCGATCATTTTCAAATCTCCCCGAGCGGCGTTACCGCTTTGACCGATCGGCACACAGTTACCCGGTTCCAGCCCGATCACATACTCGCCCTCGCCCATCTGCTTCCATTGATTCAGATAAGGCAGCGTGGCAGAATTGTAAGCCATCGTCACCCGCAGATTGGCATCAGGATTGACAATCGAAATACGCGACAAGCCATCTGCATCGGCAGGGATCGTATGGAAAAACACTTCTTCGGCGTAATCGTGGATCGGTGCGCTGAGTTTATTCCAGCTGTCGATACCTGCTGCCGCAGCTTCATCTTTGGGTTCCAGCTTATGCTCCACAGCTTCCAGATAACCATTTTCGTCCACCGTCGGATAGCCGAAATTGCAATGATAAAGCATCATCAGCGGCGCAGGTGCAAAGCCCTGATTTTCCACCGTATCGCTGACTTTGATAATATTTTTGCCGTAAGCCGTGCTGATAGTGCGGCGAACCTCCAGCTTTTCTCCGAATGCCATCGTGTGACGCATCACCCCGCCGACACTCAGGATATACTCATCATCCTGCCAAAGGCGTTCCAACTTCAAATCTTCCGCCGCCAGCGAAGAGGCTCTGCCGTGCAGACCGTGTCCAGCATCGGGCGTTCCCACGTTCAGTAAACCGGCCGTGGTCAGCAAGCCCCCCGCCCAGCTGCGCAGCCACATGGCGCCTTCGGGCTCATAAGCATTGGGATTGATTATTCCGTTGGGCGTCAGCCACGCCAGCGATTTATTCATATATTTGGCAGAGTAAATATCGCAGCAGCGGTCAGCCATTACCGTAAAGGTCAAACCCGAACCATTATCCACTTCCACCAGGCGGACATCTCTTCCGCGGCCGCTGTTGACTACCACTTCGCGCAAGCCTGCCAACTGCTCCATATTGCCCACGCGCTGTCTGAAAAAACTCTTCTTGCTCATAAAATATTCCTTTATAAAAGTCATTTATCCGCGTACTTGGCAGCCAGTTTTTTCAATGCTGCCAACTGCTTTTCGGATAAATTCTTACCGTTGTTGAACTGTTCAGCCAAAGATGTATAGAACGATTTATCGTCGTAGGTACGGCGGCCCTTGCGTTCGGCGGGCGCCCATTCGGTTACATTGGCCAGCATACTGATCAATTTACCGGCTTCGTCGTGCGCAGCGGAACTGCTCTTTTCTTCCGCCGCCAATTCGTTTTCATCCGGCAGATTCAATGCTGTTGCCACCGCTGCATAGTCGGTAATATCATCCCGGTAACGCAGCGCTATTTTGCCCAGGGCTTCCAGCTGTTTATCACTTAAAATCTTGCCTGATTCCGCCTGCTGGCGGAGCGAATCAAAGAACTTTTTGTCATCATAAGTCCGACCTCGCCGCACCGTGGGTTCAGCAAATTTGACCTGATCGAATGCGGCAAAAAGTTTACTCATCGCCGCCGGATCAACACCACGGGAAACGGCTTCGGCATCCTTGATTTTCTTAACTTCCGCCCGTTCAAATGCAGCAGCAAGTTCCTGAGTAAATCCGCCCTCCGCAGCCAGTTTCTGCAAATCGGGCAGCTGATCGGCATATTGCAGCGCCAGATCCAGCAGCGCATTGAATTGTTTTTCGCTCAGTTTGGATTGTTTAACCAGCTTTCCGGCAATGGATTTGAAAAACTTTTTGTCGTCGCGGACAAAACGGCCGGTTTTCTCAGCGGGAGCAAATTCAATATTCTGCATGGCATCGGTCAGTATACTGAGTTTACTGCCTTCCACCGAACCGAAATCGCGGGCGGCAGCCAACCATTGCTGGAAATTGCCGTAAAACTCTTCCATCATTTCCGTCCACTTGCGTTCGCCGCCTTCTACTGCATCCAGCTCACCTTCCATGCGCGAGGTGAATTTTACATCAAAAAGTTCCGGCAGCATCTGCACAAGAAAGTCTGTAACCTTGCAGCCCAACTCCGTAGGAATCAGCTTATTCTGCAGCCGCGAAGTATATTTGCGGCTCTGGATGGTTTGCAGGATCGTAGCGTAAGTGGACGGCCGTCCGATGCCGTTTTCTTCCAGTTCCTTGATCAGAGTTGCTTCGGTAAAACGGGGCGGAGGTTCAGTAAACTTCTGCTCTTTCAACGCTTCGATGATCCGGCACGCCTCATTATCTTTGAGCTTGGCAAGCGCTCCTGAAAGATCAACTGCAGTATTTTCGTCCTCATTTTCCACAGTTTGAGCTGCGCCCATAACCTTCATAAACCCCGGAAACACCACGCTGCTGGCGGCCGCTCTGAAATCGTAGCGGCGGGAATCGGCGCCTTCAATATTCACCTGCACGTTCAGCTGGGCAAACTCGGCGCGGGTCATCTGACTTGCCACAAACCGTTTCCAGATCAGCGAATAGAGTTTATACTGCTGGGCATCCAGGAACTCCTTGACCGATTCAGGCGTGCGGGTAACATCAGTAGGCCGAATCGCTTCGTGAGCTTCCTGAGCGCCGTTTTTGCTCTTGAAAAAATTCGGTTTGGCAGGTACAAATTCCGCTCCGTAGTTACTGCGGATAAACTCCGCTGCGGCACTTCTGGCTTCGGCAGCAATATTTACCGAGTCGGTACGCATATAGGTAATCAAACCGACGGCGCCGCGGCTGCCCAGTTCAATTCCTTCATAAAGGGACTGCGCCACCCGCATAGTACCCGATGCCGAAAACCGCAACATCTGGTTGGCAGTCTGCTGCAAAGTACTGGTGGTAAAGGGCGGAGGCGCGTTGCGGTAACGCTTGCTCTTTTCGATATCGCCCACTTTGCAGCTGCGGTGATTCAACACTGCGTCCAACAATTCAGCAGCAGATTTTTCGTCGCCGACCTTGATCGTTTTACCATCTATTTTTGCAAATTTGGCATAAAACTCCACGCCTGATTCCGACATAAGTTTCAGCTTGAACACCCAGTATTCAACGGGCTTGAACGCTTCGATCTCCCGTTCGCGTTCCACGATCAGCCGCAAAGCAACACTCTGCACCCGTCCGGCGCTTGAGCCTTTGGCTACACGGCTCCAGAGCAAAGGACTGATGCGGTAGCCCACGATCCGGTCCAGAACCCGTCGAGCCTGCTGAGCATCTACCAGATCCATATTTACCGAGCCGTAATTTTCCAGCGCTTTCAAGATGGCGCTGCGGGTGATTTCGTGAAAAGTCACCCGTTTGAAATCGCCTTTGAAGTCGCTGCCGAGCACCTCCTGCAAATGCCAGGCAATCGCCTCTCCTTCCCGGTCCGGGTCAGGAGCCAGATAAATTTCGTCGGCATTGCGGGCAGCGGCTTTGAGTTCGCTCACCACTTTGTTGCCGCGGCCCGAAGCCACATACTGCGGAGCAAAACCATGCTCGATATCCACCCCCAGCTCCCGCTCAGGCAAATCCCGTATATGCCCCATGGAAGCCATAATATTAAAATCGCTCCCCACCATCCGCGTTATGGTACGCGCCTTGGTCGGAGATTCCACGATCAAAAGTTTTTTACCTTTTTTCACCATATATCACCTGAATATTGCAATTCTTGATTTTTCTCGCATACATATATATAAAATACCTTAACGCCCAAACCGGGGGTTTGTCAAATAAAAATACAAAAAAATTGCACTTTTTATGAAAAAAAGGAGTTTTTAAGCCGTCCGCCCTTGAAATTGCCCCGTTTGGTGACTATAGTAATAACCGTTGATTGTGTAAACACAACTTTAATTTGGATAACCAACAAAACAAAAAAAGAAAGGATTGGTTCCAATATGGCTAAGAAAGCTGATATCGGTCTGGTCGGTCTGGCAGTAATGGGTGAAAATCTGGTGCTTAACATGGAAAGCAAAGGTTTCACCGTTGCCGTTTACAACCGTACTGTGGAAAAAGTTGACAACTTCATGAACGGTCGCGGCGCCGGTAAAAACTTCATCGGCTGCAAGAGCATTGATGAACTCATCGAAAATGTGGCGGCTCCCCGCAAGATCATGCTGATGGTCAAAGCCGGTAAGCCCGTGGACGATTTTATTGATATGATCGCGCCCAAACTGGAAGCCGGCGATATTCTTATCGACGGCGGCAACAGCCACTTTCCTGATACCGTGCGCCGCACCAAGAAGCTGGAAGAAATGGGTCTGCGCTACATCGGCACCGGTGTTTCCGGCGGCGAAGAAGGCGCCCTGCTCGGCCCCTCGATGATGCCCGGCGGCTCCACCTCTGCCTGGCCGGAAGTCAAACCGATCTTCCAGGCGATCTGCGCCAAAGTCGAAGACGGCAGCCCCTGCTGCGAATGGGTCGGTGCCGACGGCGCGGGCCACTTTGTCAAGATGGTGCATAACGGCATCGAATACGGCGATATGGAAATGATCTGCGAAGCCTACAACATGATGAAGAATGTTCTGGGCATGAGCGCAACAGAAATGCACGAAGTGTTCAAAGAATGGAACGCCGGCGAACTGGACAGCTACCTGATCGAAATCACTCAGGCGATCCTCAAGACCGTTGACCCCGAAACCGGCAAGCCCGTGGTGGATGTGATCCTCGATACCGCCGGCCAGAAGGGTACCGGCAAATGGACCAGCGAAAGTGCGCTGGATCTGGGCGCTCCCGCCCCGACCATTGCCGAAGCGGTGTTCGCCCGCTGCCTCTCCGCCATCAAGGAAGAACGCGTTGCCGCCAGCAAAGTGCTGACCGGTCCTGCTATTGAATTCAACGGCGATAAAAAGGAATTTATCGAAGATATCCGCAAGGCTCTCTACGCCTCCAAGATCTGCAGCTATGCTCAGGGCTATCAGCTCATGAAGCTGGCGGCCAAAGAATATAACTGGGATCTGAATTACGGCGAAATCGCGCTGATGTGGCGCGGCGGCTGCATCATCCGTGCCCGCTTCCTCGGCGACATCAAGAAGGCTTTCGACAAGAACCCTGCCCTGGCCAATCTGCTGATGGACGACTTCTT
Organism: Lentisphaerota bacterium; assembly: GCA_015061545.1. Lineage (GTDB taxonomy): Bacteria > Verrucomicrobiota > Lentisphaeria > Victivallales > Victivallaceae > SIG78. The sequence continues at coordinate 39,594 of SUWJ01000006.1, forward strand.
CAAGAAGGTCATCGACGATTGTCAGGCTTCCTGGCGCAAAGTCGTGGCTCAGGCAGCGCTCTCCGGCGTGCCGGTTCCCGCCTTCAGCAGCGCGCTGAACTACTACGACGCCTACCGTTCGGCGGTGCTGCCTGCCAACTTGCTGCAGGCTCAGCGCGACTACTTTGGCGCCCATACCTACGAACGTGTTGACCGCGCCCGCGGCGAATTCTTCCACACGGCGTGGACCGAACACTCGGGCAACACCACCAGCACCACTTACATCGCGTAAGCTGCTGCGTTCAGGAGTTTTCAGGCGGGATGTCAGAAAAGATGAAAAATGTATTCAGAAAGCTGTTTGATTCAACGGCAATACTCTGTTTTATATTGATCATGGCAGGATGCGCAACGGAACGTCCTGCCGACATCTCGCTTGATGAACTCAAATCGCAAATGGCGCAAGCTATGGATCCCGCCGGTGAATATCGGCGGGCGAGCGCCTATTATCAACGGCAGAATATTACTGAAAGCGGATTTTTCTCGACCAGTCATCAGCTGCTGGAAGTGCGTTTTCAGCGTCCGGATAAATTCAAATTAAGCTACTATCATAAAAACAAAGTCGCTACCGAAATCATCAGCAGCGGCGATCAGGCGTGGCTGGTGGATCACCGCCACGGCAAAGTAACTGCCATCAGCGGCGAAGCCCATGATAAACTCAAACTCATGCAGGCGCTGGGGCATCCTGATACCGATTACGGCAAACTCTTCAGCAATATAACCTTGTCCATGCTGCAGCTGGAGGATGACCGCTGGTATTACAAAATGATCTGTCAACCGATACTTACGGGTTCCAACCCGATTATTGTGTATGTGGATAAAGCAACCATGCTGCCTAAACGCATGGAAATAACGATCAATACTCCTCAGGGCAAAATCACTTCGGTAAGCGATGTGGAGCAATATCAGAAGTTCGGCACGCTTAACATACCTGTATTGACCAGGGTCAAAGACGGCTCGCGGGAATATACCACGCGGGTGGTGGGCTATCAGCTTAACGCGGCTTTTCTGCCCGAAGAATTTAATTTGCCCGAATTTGATCCGGTGCTGCTGGAAAACACCCGTCAGAGCCGTCGGTAAGCAAACGGTGCAGACAGGGTGAATAATTGATGCGGCAAATAGTAAACAGCTGTAAAATTCAGAGTCAAGATGCATTTTATCATGGATAAGTTGCTTGGATTGAGTATCACTGCCCAGCTGAATTTTAAAGATTGGCTGGCAAACGGTGCAATCGTATCCATTTTGACAATAATCTTGCTGATAATATTTGCCCGATACCTGAAATACCGCAAACTTTACCGCCGGAGCCTCAACAATATTCAACAGCTGGAAGAGCGTATTGCCGAACAGAATGAAATTATCAGCAGCATGGCGCAAATCGGCAGGATCAGCTATATTTCAAGTTCGCTGGAAAATATGCAGCTTCTGTACAGCAACTTTCCCAACTCAAATTTCAACAACGGCGATTCGGTAAATCTGCTGCCGGAAGACCGGGAGCGTTTTCTCCGGCAATGCCATATGCTTTTGAGCGGCGAAAAAAACTATTTTCACGACCGCTTCTCTCTGCTGATCAACGGCAAGCGCTGTACCCATCTGCGTTCGGGCAGAATTTTCCGTAACCAGCACAGCGGGCAGAAAAAGTTTATACTTACAGTCATGGATGTAACCGATTGGGAGCAGCAGAATAACGAAATAGCTTACGCGGAATCGCTGCTTTCAGCGATTTTTGAAAACCTGCCGGGGCCGATTTTTCTTAAAAGTGTATCCAGCGAGTTCAAATACGAGCGCTGCAACCCTGCCTACAGCGGACTGCTGCAGAAGAATCCTGCCGATCTGGTGGGTAAAAATGACTTTGAGCTTTTTGAACGTCCGCTTGCCAGCCGCATACGCAATTGCGATCTGGGGGTGGCAAGGACCAGAAATATTGCCGACAACCGCTGGTTTTTCACCACGCCAGACGGCAAGGAACACGCCATGCGTTTTATCTCCCGTCTGCTGAAACACTCCGATGGCAGCGAATCAATTCTGGGCTTCGGGGTGGATGTAACCCGTCAGGAACAGATTGCAGGCAAGCTGCGGCGGCGCAATAAGGAGCTGCGGCTGCTGCTGAGTCAACAGCCCCACGCCTCGATGCTGCTGGATACGGAGTTGAATCTGGTCTGTGCCACCCCGCCGTTACAGGATATCATTTTGCAGCGGGAACTGGAAAGTACGCCTGTCTGCCGTGAAATTTGCGCTTGCAATATAACCGATAAAGCTGAGTGTGCCGCCTGCGGTGCGCTGGAACATCATTCAAGATTTATCTGCCGCCGTGCCCGTCTGGGGGAAAATCAACAGTTGTCAATAACTCCGCTGGAAAATGAAACCGGAGCGGTAATTTATCTGGCGGCAAGCATTATTGACGACAGCGGCGCAAACGACAGCGGCAATGCCAACGAAAGATAATTACTCATGTTAAAAATTATTTCCATACTTTTAACCGCCGCTGCCGGATTGACTTTTTTGCACGGACAGAATATCCCCGGCAGCAAATATGCCGGATTACTGGATAAACGCCCGGTAAAAATTCCCGCCAAGCGCCCTGCCCGCACAGGAGAAATGCGGGGGATCTGGGTGGCCACCATTTTTAACATGGATTATCAGCGACCGAAAAATGTGGAGGAATTCAAGAAATTTTTCAGCAATATGTGCGTCAATCTGAAAAATCACGGCTTCAACGCCATATTTTTTCAGGTACGGCCCGCTAATGACGCATTTTATAAATCAAAACTCAATCCGTGGTCCCAATTTCTTTCCGGGCGCGAAGGCGTACCGCTACCAGGAGCAAAAAACTTTGATCCGCTGGCATTTATGATCGCCGAAGCCGGGAAACACAATTTGGAGTTCCACGCCTGGCTGAATCCGTATCGGGTGACAGGATCGACTAAATTAAGCAAACAAAAATATCTCAACACCTTATCTGCAGGTAATTTTGCCCGTCAACACCCCGAATTGGTGTTGGAATCGCCCCTGCCGAAGGGTATGCGCCGTCTGGTGCTGAATCCGGGCGAAAAGAAAGCGCGGGATTTTATCATAGCAAGCGTTATGGAAATCGTGCAAAATTACAATATCGCCAGCATCCACTTTGACGATTATTTTTACCCCGATAATGCCCCCGCTTCGGTGGATGCGGCAACTTACAGGCGGAATAATCCGCGAAAACTCCCGCTGGCGGAATGGCGGCGGAACAATGTGACCATGCTAATGAAGGATATTCACGACCAAATTACCGCCCACAATCGCCGCACAGGGCGGCGGGTACGCTTCGGGATCAGTCCTTTCGGTATATGGCGCAATCGGAAAAATTCACCAAATGGCTCCCTGACTGACGGCTTGGAGAGTTATTCCGCCCATTACGCTGATACCCGGCTCTGGGTCAGGCAGAATATGATCGACTACATCGTGCCGCAGATCTACTGGCAGTTCGGCCACAACAGCGCCGCCTATGCAGCAGTAGCTGACTGGTGGAACGATACAGTGAAAAACAGCCGCGTAGACCTTTATATCGGTCAGGCGGCGTATAAGCTGGGCGATCCCGGGTGGAACATCAACGAACTCTACTACCAGATGCTTTACAACCGCAATCTGCCCAATGTACGCGGCTCAATAATTTTCTCCTATCGCAGCATGGCTGCACCTGCCAACCGCACTATGCAGCAAGGCGGCCGCGATATGCTTAAATCGTTGTGGAAAAAACGCTAAAATAAATTTTCTTGCTATAAAAAAAAACTTGTATATTCAAGTTACAGTATTATATTATCCGGAATAGGTTATAAAATCAGAAACTTGACGGGGAAGCTGTTTTATGAAAAAATTGTGCGCGATTCTGCTTTTGCTGATAACGTGGGGGACATGGGCAACAGCAGCCGGCCATGTTTACAGCGACGATGATATCGGCAGAATCATCTACTGCCGCCCCAATAATTTTCTGGTAATTGATGAAATCAGGCAAACTCATCTGCTCTGTCACACTTACGGCAAAACCAGCAAATACAAGGTCAAATTTGCTGACAGTATACCGACACGTTTCTACGAATCAAGCCCTTCTTTGATGATAACCCAGTACGCTTTGCAGGATTATACTGCCAAGCGGCAGAACGGCTTTGCCTCGATGCTGGCAAAGATTTGCGGCGACCCCAACGGCAGAAGCGAGAAAATCGCCTTGCAGGAAGCAGCGATCAGGAGTTTCGATCAGGCAATGCTCACCATAAAAAAATCCCCTGATTACGCCGGATATCCTGAAGATCAGCTGGACGCATATATTGCCCAGCTTGACTCCGACCTGCCCGATAAGCAAGTTCAAGCAGCCACAGTGGCGGGCGACTGGCTGCTGGCAACGGCGCTTTTCCACCGTTTCAGAGAATATATGCTCGCATTGCCGAACAAGCTGAACGCCGCCGAGCTGAAGGCGGTTGTTCAGGAAAAACTCAGCGAACGGGAAAAGAGTCTGCTGGAGGATTTTTCCAATTATATGAAGCTGGACAACACCCGCCGCAAACTCTTCAGAAAACACTATCCCAACGCCAAAGGTTTGTGGACCATGTCGCCCCCGGCCACTTATGCGGGACTTTGGAAATTTTACCTTAAAAGCATGAATGCGTTTTTTACCCTGGACGAACTCTCCAAAGTTACCGAACCGCAGGATTGGGGCAGCGCCATGCTGGATGTCTTGCTGATGTGCGAAGGTACTCCCGAAGCGGCGGTGCTGGAAAAGGAATTTGACGCGGAAATAAGAAAACTGGAAAGTTCATCCTCCAGATAAAATAAAATATTGCAGAGATTTTATAATGAAGAATTTTTACATTTTTACCGATGGCAATGTGCGCGGCCCTTTCCCGCCCGAAACAGTCGCTATGATGCTGGCGGACGGGCGGATCGATATGCAGACCTTGCTCTGTTCGGGCAAAGGTCAGCCCTGGATCAAGGCTGCGGATGTAGGAGTCGTTATCGAAGAGCTGGAAAAAATCAAAAATACCGCCCAAGCGCCCAAGCCGACTCAAGTGCTTTATCCGACCAATGCCAATCACCCTGCTGCGGGAAATCCCCCGTCACCGGAAAGCGTTGCGGAATCCGCCAATACAGCTGCATCTACTCAGTCCCGCAGAGAGGTGGTATTCTACTGTCCCCATTGTTCGCAAAAGTATTCAGGCAGCGAAAGCTGGCTGGGGCGCGATATAAATTGTATCCGCTGCAGCAAAAGTTTTACTGCCATCGAAAATGCCCCCACCAAGGCGGATAGAACACCAAGTCAAAGTTCAGCTGCTCAAGCAGCCCAGTCAGTACCCAATGCCAACAGTACAGAAAATAAAGTCAGTTCTGCAACATCGGCGGGTAAAAACAGTATGGAATTTTTCGATTGGGAAAATTCCACAGGCGAACTTATCTGCCCCCATTGCTGGGTCAAATTCAACAGCGACCAGCTGCTTTACATTGCCAGCCACCCGGCATTGACCGGGGATCCTGTACTCGGCTCCATGGCGCAAAAGCGTTTTCTGCCGACGATTTTCAATGCCCGCGGTCAGGCGCTGGACGAAATGTCCCAAGCCACCAACGATCTGGCGTGTCCGCGCTGTCACTTGAAGATCCCGGCTACGATCATCGACGAAAAATCCTGCTATTTTTCGCTGGTTGGTGCGTCAGGAACGGGTAAATCCTATTATCTGGCAACGCTGCTAAATCAGGTGCGCAAAAACATGAGCAGCGATTTTGCCTGTACGCTGTTGGATGTGGATCCGGAAATGAACGCCCTGCTGGATGGCTACGAAGAAACACTGTTCCGCAGTACCCGCCGCAGCGAAGTGGCGGTGCTGCCAAAAACTCAGGCGGCAGGCGGCGGTCACGTTACGCAGGTAACGCTGAACAATATAAGCGTGAATCTGCCCAAACCGTTTATATACGAGCTTAAACACTTTATAAGCAATCAGACAATAAAAGACTGCAATATAGTTTTTTACGATAACTCAGGCGAACTTTTTATGCCCGGAGCCGACAACCTTGCCAATCCGGGCACCCGTCATCTGGCGTGTTCAGACGGCATAATCTTTCTCTTTGACCCGCTGAACGATGCGGTAATGCGGACTCAATGCGCTCAGGAAGAACCGCAGCTGCAAAGCGATAAGTTTGTTTACGACCAGCTTAAACTGCTTTCGGAAATGATCAGCCGTATCCGCCGCCACCGCAATTTGAATGTGGAAGAAAAGTGCCAGATCCCGCTGGTGATCGGCGTTTGCAAACACGATGCGTGGCAGCATTTGCTCGAACGCGATATCAGCCAACTGCCCGTGCGGCAGAGCTGCGAAGGCGAACTTGCCATGCAATGGGTGCAGAATACAATTATGGATGTATCTTTTGAACTGCGGGAATTACTGTTCAAATATGCGCCCGCGCTGGTAAATACGGCGGAAAGTTTCTTTGAAAAGGTCATCTTTATCCCGTTCAGCAACTTTGGCTGCTTCTCCTCGCCTGCCGATGCCGACGGCGGCTTGGGGGTGATTCCGGAAAAGATCAATCCTTTATGGGTGACCGAGCCGTTGATGGCATTGCTGGCGGAAAATTCGCTTATTGCCCAAGCGCCGCTGCCGGAAGGCAATATTTCTCCTGCCAATGCTCAAATCGCGGAAGATTTCATTATTCTGAAACATCCTGAAAACGGGCGGCTGATCCGTCTGCCGTGGAACTATTCCGGGGTGGTAATTACAGTCAACGGCAAACAGTACAAACTGCCGCATCACCCCAGAAGCAATCAGCAAATTCAGGATAAAGTCACTATGCTGGGCAAAATGAACAACGATCTCTGGAACTGACAAGCCATAAAAATCGGGCGGAACAATGTTTGAACTTATTTACACTTCAGCCCCGCGCGGACTGCTGCCGGGACGATCAGGATTCAGTACCGTGGCAATGACCAAAGGTATGCCGCCGAATTTGATCGTACCGCTGGAAAATCTCAGCGGATATAATTTTACCTACCATAATGGTCTGCTGCCCGATGAGTTGAACCCGATTTGCTGTTATTATATAAAACTGCGTTACGGCAACTGTCTTTATCCGATTGCAGGCAGGGTGGCGCCAAACGGATTGGATTACACCCGCCGCAATAACAAAATTGCCCATCACATATTGCTGGAAGATACAGCTGAAATCAAAAGTTTCTGCGGCGGCGCAGCAGACTGTTTCTTGCAGTCGGGCAATATGTTCGTCCAACATTTCGATCAGGAGCCTTATGAACTGCCTTATCGGATCATTCCTGAAGGTACGCCGCCTGTAACATTGCAGAGCAATACATGGGCAAGACTGGCAGGAGATGCCGGTGCAGCGGCATTGCTTGCCAGAAAATTCCAACAGGATAAAAAATCTGTATTCTATGTCGTATATCCGGCAGGAACTGCGGTGGAAGATCTGTTGAATATGGCTGCCGAAATCTGCCGTTTACTGGACGATCAAGCCGAAAAAAGTGATTTTACATTCAGTACATATTTTCAGGAAGACAGTGCATCAAGCGAATGTTTTCTGCGCTTCATACCGGATTTTTCGCCACTACTGAACAATTTGCGCAGATTCCATGGCAATATACTCATCGAGCTTGACGGCAAATTTCAGCTGCCTGCCGAGTGGGAAGACGATCCGCTTTGCCAGCTGGCGCGCAGCGGTGGTTTCTGGCAGGAAGAGGAAGAAGAGGCCATCATGCTTGATGCGCCTGAAATAACCGATACCGCTGCAGCTGCCGTACCGCCCAAGCCGCTATATATACCTGAATCCCAGCAGAAAATGCGGCTGAGAATGAAAAAATCGTCCGATACTGCAGCCGATGGAAATCAGCAGCCCGATAAGCCGGAGTCTGACGGAGGCTCGGCGGTGCTTCTCTCTTGCGAATACACCAACAGCCGAAGCAAACTTATATTTATGGGGTTGGCAGGATTGGTAATATTGCTGATTCTGGGAGTGATACTCTATTTTTTCAGTATTCCTGATACCATCGAGCCGACACCGTCGGGCAAAACGCCCCCGTCTTCAGTAAAAATACCGGCAGAAACTGATCCGAAAGTTGAAAAAACAACTCAGCCCAAGCCGACAACAGTTCCGGCAGGAAAAACCGGCGGCAACGCTGCGGCAGTTAAAGTTTCCAAGCAGCCGCCAGTTCAAACTGCAACGCAGTCAAAACAAGTTCCTGCCGCGCAGAAAAAGCAGTCAGCTCCGTCCAGGACGGCGGATAAAGGTTCGATTGCAATTGCAGATAACGGGCAGCTGCGCTATACGCCGCCAGAAAGTATCAAAAATCAACTTGACAAATTCGATATCCGCATCGGCAAGCTGGGTATGGGCGATTTCAACTCATTGTCGCTGTACACCGCCAACTGGAACAAGCTGACAGATGAATGGATATCGATAAATAAAAACGTTGCCAATTTGCAGAAAAAACTTGAAAAACAGAAAGTTACCGACGAAAAATGCAAATTTTCCGAAGTTCAGCAGCAGTATCAGGAATTACTGGAACGGGCAGATGATATTGATGACGTGGAAGATGCCGAAGAAGCGCTGAGAATTTTCAAAAATAATATCACAACTTTTATGGAATCGTTGTTCACCACCGCCAGCTCGACCGGCGATGACAGTTCGATAATGAAAAAGATTCTGCAAAAATTTCCTGACGATATTCTGGAAGAAGTGGACGACAGCAAAGATTATCTCAAAGTTGCAGCCCAAAACTGGCGTAAACGCAAAGAAGAGCTGAGAAATTTTCACACTCTAAAAAAAAATTGGGAAGACGCCCGGAAAAGGTTGGATAAACAAAATAATGCCTTGGGGAATTGTCAGCAAAAGATGCTGCACACCGCCGAGCGGATCGCGCCTGAACTTAAAAGTGCTATAATAAGTCTGACCCCATTGTCGCCGCCGAAAAAAATCAATAGCGACGGAATCAAAACAATCATTGGGAAAATGGCGGAATATATAACGATAAAAAATGTGGAAAACGTATCAAAATAAGTAAGCAGTTGTTATGAGCAAGATAGAAAATACCGTACAGGAGATGATCCGATATTTATCGGGCAATGATTTGAGCGACACACCGCAGATGCGTCAGAACTTTGCCATATACAGCGCCGCCTGCCGCGAAGTAAACGACCTGCTGCGCGAGTGCCGCAATATGTTCGATAAAGGTTTGTATATTGATGCGCAGCGTTTTTGTTCCGACCTTAAGCCTTCGCTGTCGGAGCGGGTAAATATGCTGCTTTTGAGCCGCGAATTGCAGGAGCGCTACCGCAAGGTATGCTCGCTTTACAATTATGAATCTGCTGAACTGCCTGATGATACTATTCTGAAACGTCTGCAGGCAGCCAGCTCGGATATGACTCTGAACAGTCTGGTGCTGCATTGGCGGCAGATCGCCCGCGGTCACGATACTCAGGCAAAAATAAATCTGCTGCGGGAAATTGTGGATAAATCGCCGCAGAATCCTCAAATCTGGATCAACAACCTGCGCACCGTGGAACAGGAATACCTGGCAGAACAACGCAACAATCTGGAAAAAGCCATTGCCCTTGCTGATACCGAAAAGATTGTGGCAATATATAATACGCTTATTGACAAACGCCTCATAAGCCGTTTGCCTGAATATGAACTGAGCAAATACCAACCCGAAATAATTGCCGCCAATCAAAAACTGCTCCGTCAGCAGCTGAAAAATAAAAGCGACGAAATCTTTGCCGCTTACAGCAAGTTGGATCACGCTTCCTGTGCCGCCCATCTGCAGGAATACGATCAGCTGACCGCCAGCGAATACTTTGTCAGCGATGCCGATATGGAGAAGGCAATCGCCGAAGTCAGAACTTTTCTGCAGACTCATCAGCACGATATGCAGATCCAAGCGGAATTCAACCAGAAGAAAGCTGAACTGCTGCAGGCGCTGGATCAGCGCAAAAGTTATACCGTAGTGGAAAATATGTGGGAAGCGCTGCGGCAGATGGATATGCCGCTGGAAAAGAATTTGAGCAGCCGGGTGGAAAATCTGCATCAGGAGTATCTGGCGGAAAACAACCGCAAACATATCCGCAAATGTATTCTGGGGGTGTTGTCGGTCTTGCTGCTGGCTGCAGGAGCGGCGGCAATATTTCATTTTGCCCAATCATATCAGAGCTACCGCCATCACCGCGCAGCCATGCAGGAACTGTTGCAGCAAAAGTGTTACAGCGAAGTGATCGCCCATTACAATAAAATCAACGAGCATACTCCCAGCTTACTCAAATACGGTCAACTGACGGCGCTCAAGCTGGAAGCGGAACACTATCTGCAGGAACAGGCAAGTCAAACCAGTCAGCTGGATGATCTCTGCCGACGGGGCAATGCGGAATTGGCAAAAGCGGAACCGTCGCTGGAAACGCTGAACTATATCATTAAGGAACTCAGCACTCAAAAAAAGGATTTTATTTCCTCCGAATCCGCAGGCAGGATACGCAATCTGGAGCTTGCCGTCCGCAAATTTGAATTGGATAAACAGCAGAAAGCAGATCAGGCTTTCCAAAAGAAATTTGCCGATACTGTAAAGCAGCTGGATAAACTTATCAACAGTTTCAAACCCAACGGCAAATACGATGAGCAAACCGTAAAACAGGCGCTGACACTGCTCAAAACCTCCGAAGCGCTGCAAAAACAATCCGGCAATATCTCAACTGAACTCTATCAAAGCAGCAAAGCTATTCTGGCAGAAAAGAATAAACAGCTCGCTTTACATATGCAAAGTGCCGAACGGGGCAGTCAGCTGCTGAAAAAATTGCAGAAGCCTGCCAATGCGGACGAATATTGCCGTGCATTGGAACAAATGCCATTATTTCTGCCGCAAATGGCTGCAGGCAGCTGGCAGGAAGCGGTAAGCAATGTAACAGAAATCCGCCAGTTGTCCGCCGGCGCCAGTTTGCCCGCCGTCAGCAACAGCCACAGCGATTTTATTGATGCACTTAACCAGCTGCATATCACCGATAAGGATCTGCCGATGGTACAGGATGCATTAAAGCAAATGCCGCTGCCGGGAGCTGCCGAAAGTATTGATATGCAAATAAAGAAATTCGACCGCGATTTCTCAGGATTTTACAACTGTTACGAAATATCGCTCAGCGATGCAGAGGGCAGACGCTTCAACTTTTATGCGCGGGAAGAACCGCCGCCCGCCGAACGCTCCATGTCCACGCGCAATCCCAAAAGTATCTCACTCAAACTGGAAACCGGCAACAATGCTGCCGACGGCATGATAACGTTCCGCATACGGCGCAGCAATGATAAATATTTTATTATGCCAGTGCTGCCGGAAAATACACCGCTGCAGCTCCCTGGTCGCTTTACCAAAGTAAACAATTTCAAGCTCACCCGTCCCGAAATTCCCCAAGCGCAGCACTACACTTTTCAGCAGAAAGCCTTGAAATCGCTCAAAGCAGCTCAAACGCTTGCCGAAAAGGAAAGCGTGCTGATCGTTTTGCTTAAAGATTTGAAAAGTCAGGATGATATGAATATTTTTGCCCGGGCGGCGCTGACCAGAGAATTGTTGAATATGCTGCCGGCGCTCTCCGGATTTTACACCGAAACGGTCAACAAATACACTATTACTCTGGATAGTGTTGCCGGGTCGCTCTACGGCAGTTTCATGCAGCCGGAACTGGAACAGCTCAAGCCCGATCAAACCCGGGCGCTGAAAAAGTTTTTCAATGAGTTCGACCCGGCCCGTATGGAACAGTATTGCCAAATATCGCGTCAACTCCATCGTTCGGCGCTCTCCCGCGGACTCTATCCCTGCGGAATAATTCAACAAAATGACCGCCAAAACTGGCAGGTTCATTACTTTGACGCACAAAACAAACCCGATGAATTGTGGTTTTATGATTGGAACAGCAACAAATTCAGTATATTGCTCCAAAGCTCGCTTCAGGAAAATATCATAAAAAACAGTCAGGGACTTAAATTCAAAAACGGCATGATCTTTTTTGCCCCTGCCGATGGCATAAGTACGGCAAAAATGACTGCTGAAGCGGTGGAACTCTATAAAAAAATGTTTTCAGCCCATCCGTTGTGGCCCGATTCGTGGCCGTTGAACCGCAGGTAAGAGTACTATGCAAGACCGATTTTTCATCCGCGACACAGATAATATAATAACCGGGCCGTTTACCCGGCAGCATTTGCTGGAGCAATTCAACTCTGCCAAACTGTCGGTAAACGAAGTTGTGCTTTCCGACGATAAGTCAACATGGCTTCCGCCCGAAACACTGTTATCGGAATTGATTCCTGAAAATCCGGATAATGTTGCAGAATTCACCCCGGAGCCGCCGCCCGCGGCAACCGATAACTCCGACGCCGAAGCCGATGCCGGGGCGGAAGCCCCCCAGCCGCTTGAAAATGCGGATACGCAAGCAGAAAAAGAACCTGTTGCCGAAAATATTTGTCATGCTGACCGCACATTCAAACGGCTGGCAGGCGATACCGTGGCTGTACTCTTTAACAGTCAGAGTTATTTCTACCGTCTGGCGGTCAAAGGCCCCAGCGCCATGCTGACTGCCGGTTTGCTGGCAATATCCGGCAGCGTAATGATAACGCTGCTGGGCGGAGTGCTTTTTGCCGGAAGGTACGAAACAGGAACGGCATTATTCTTCATCCGCAGTTTTGTTCAATGTATTGCTTCAGGGATATTGCTGTGGCTGTTCAATCTTATGATAAATGAGTTCAGCAAATCAGGCAAAAAGCAGAAATATTATCAGATGGAAACCGATTTTCTATCTGCCATGCTTGGCAATATGAATATCTCGCTGCTGGTGATGATATTTAATGCCACACTTTTTATGTGGAACAGAAATTTGTATCAGATGAACCGGATTCAGAGCATTCTGCTGGCGGCAGCAGTGCTGTTTATGGCAATGTACGTTCTGGGCAACACGTTTCTGCTGCTGCGGATCAATCTGCGCAAAAATGCGCAGCTGCGGCGCTTTACGTCGGCGGTGCTGGCGGCAGCAGAAATGTGGGCAATAGTGCTGTTATCTTACGCGCTTCTGCACCCGATTTACCGTAATATATTATAAACAATAAAAAGGTTTGCAATCATGAAACTCTCTTATGCTAAAAACGATATTGAACGGATGTGCGGCTTCCGCAGCAAAAAGTTCACCATGGTCAACTATGTTTTTACTTTTATTCTGGGACTGCTTTTGACCTTGATCATTTATCTGCTGCTGCTGCCGTTTTACGGCAAAGGTCTGGAGTGGATCGATATGTTTTTTCACGGCGGAGCCAAAGATCGGTCAAGTATTCCCTATTACACAGTATTTCTCAGCTGCTGGTCAATGGCAATATTGTTTATCAAACTCTGCAAATTGAAAAATCAGCGCAAAGCCTTTGAGTTGTCGATTCTGCCGGAAGATCCGAACTTTGTACTCTCGCCCCGCACCGCACGGGAAATACTTGACCGGATCTATGAATCGGTGGATCAACCCGGCTGCTATGTGCTGCTGGACAGAATCGACCTGGCGCTGGGCAATTTGAAAAATCTGGGCAATGTCAACGCGGTTTCGGAGTGTTTGAACTGTCAGGCGGGTAATGATGAAGGATATCTTGCCAGCAGCTACACCATTCTTAAAGGCTTTATCTGGGCAATTCCGGTACTGGGTTTTATCGGGACTGTGGTGGGGCTGTCAGAAGCAGTCGGCGGCTTCGGCAATGTAGTGTCGCAAGGAGCGGATATTGCGGAGCTGAAAACTGCTCTTTCGGGTGTTACCGGCGGGCTTGCCATCGCTTTTGAAACCACGCTTATCGCGCTGGTGCTGGCGTTGATCGTGCAGCTGACCGCCAAGTTTGTCCTCAGCGAAGAGGAAGCGTTTCTGGATGAATGTGCCGCTTACTGCAACCGCAACATTGTCGCCAAGATGAAAAATATTTATCTGGCTAACAGCGAAAATATTTGATATGCCCCGCAGCAACGAAGACGAATCACCGATTTCCCTGTTCAGTTTTCAGGATATAATCACCTCCATCACCGGGATCATGTTTCTGGTGGTGCTGCTGCTGGTGATGATAATGCTGAGCAGTTTTGAAAAAAACACTTCCGATCCAGTCGCGGTGGAAACTTGTCGTTTGACGCAGGAATTATCTGAACTCAAGAAAAAGCTGCAATCGCTGCAAAACAATCAAACGGAGCTGGCAGAGCAACTTGCCAAATTAAAAAAACTTACCCCGGCAGAACTTGCCGCCAGAAAAATGGAGCTGCAGCAGGCAATTCACAGCCGGACACTTGAGCTGAAAAACCTTATACAGCAGTTGAAAATCCAGCAGGATAAACTCTCACTGATTCAACAAACATTGGAAAATCAGCAGAAACAATTGACCTTTCAGCAGGAAGAAAGCATTAAATTCAAGGCGCGTCAAGTTGAAATCAAACGGGAAATCGCTCAACTTGAAAAAATACTCCGCCAGCAGGAAAAACTTATGCAGTTTACGATTCAAAGTTCCAGCAGTAAATCGCCAATTTTGCTGGAGTTGAGCAAAAGCGGCATCCAACTGTTCTATCCAGATAAAAATCAACTGCACGATATGCGCAGCAGCAAAGGCGATTTTGCTGAATCACAATCGCAATTTGAATCTTTTATTGCCCCAATACCGCCTGAACAATATTACTTTTGTATAACTGTTAAACCGGAAGCCTTCCGCTATGCAGCAAACGTGGCTGCGCTTTTGCAGAAAAATCTCTTCGAGCGAGGCATTGAACTGCTGCCCAACGATCAGATCAGTATTATGGGAGGCAACACGCCATGAGCAAAAGAAGTTATCGTAAATCCGAAGATGAGTCCAGCCTGGAACTGCTGCTGGATACCATGTGCAACACCTTTGGCGGGGTTATGTTTATTGCCATTTCCATATTTGTTATAATCTCGGGCATGACACAGATCGACAATGCCTTGGAGCAGCAGAACACCGATCCGGAAGAACTGCGGCGGAACATTACCGAACTGCAAAGTGTGCTGCAACAGGCAATGCACCAGCTGGATATCCAAACTGAGGAGTTGAAAATACGGCAAAAGGAATCCGACTCACCGCTGATGCAGGAAACCGTTCAGCTGGAACAACTGCTTAAAGAATTGGATTTGAAAAAACAATCCACCCTTCTGGCGGTGACTGGTGCCGACAAAAGTCTGCAGCAGGCAACTGCACAGCAGTTGAAATTGCAGGAGCAGCTGAAAGCACTTGCCGCCGAAAACTCTGCAGAAGAAATTCAGCTTATGGAACTTACCCAAAAGTTGAAAAATTTGCAGTATCAGCAAATTCCCGCTCAGCAAATGGTCTTCAAGGTGATGCAGAGCAGCGAAAAACATCCGTTTTTTATCGTCATGCAAAACGGCAAGGTCTGGCCGGTCGGGCCGTGGAAAACGCCCGATGGGGACACGCCCGATGCAGCTGTAATAACGGAGAAAATCGCGCAGGATAATATCCAAATCTACCGCTTCAAGGTAAAACCTGACACGGGAATCGAAGTTTTGGCGGGCGATGACTTATCAAGTCAGTTTGTCAAATTGCTGAAAAAGATCCCCGCCGATCGGGTACCTAAATTTTTTATTCCGCCTGCCAGCGCTGAAACGGCGTTCAAAATGCGGGAAATATTGAAAAAACAGAATATTCAGCATGGTTTGACGCTGGCACCGGATGACAGCACACCGCTGAGTTATCAGTATTATTCGGAAGTTAAATATGAATATTGAACCTGACAAACATTGGTTTCGTCCATTCGGATACTTGATTATTTGCCTTTTCCTGCTCCTGATCTGGGCTGGAATCAGCGAAGGCTGCCGTAAAAATGATTCTCTGCCCGGCGCAGGCATGGTCAGCACCGGCGGCAGCTCAGTCGATAAAAAAGGCAGCGGCAACAGCGATTCCGGCGATGGTCCGGGCGCCGGGATTGATGGCAAGGGCGATGGTTCCGGCGGTAAATCCGCCGCTCAATCAGGCACGGTAAAAGTTGCGGCAAACACCAACGCGCCCCCGACTGCTGAAAGTAATTCATCCTCAATGGCAGCTCAATCATCTGCCAATACCAATGGTACTGCGCAAACAGTAAAGCTGCAGGCGATTGAATCGCTGACTTCGCCCCGGCAGCAAAGCGCCTCCAATGATTTGCCGCCGGCGGATTACAACAGCAACAGCGCCGGTCGCAAAGGGTTTTACGGCATAGCCTCGCACAGCAAAGGCAGAGTATTGTTTATCATTGATACTTCAGGTTCCATGGCAGGACCTTCGGGGGAATTTCCCGGCAAGAGCCGTATTGATGTATTGAAAATGGAACTGAAAAAGTATATCTTCGGCGGTCAGAAACTCACCCCAGCCAGCTACAAACGCGGCGGAAGTTTTGTAATAGCCGCCTTCAACTCCTCCACTACATTCTTTCCCGATAATGGTTCGTGCCGCAACAGCAATCACAGCGATATGAAAAAGACGGAAGAATTTATCGACAGTTTGCAAGCCAACGGCGGAACTATGATGCGCGATGCCTGGCAGCGCTCCTTTGAGTTGATAAAAAAGCAGAAAATAGATACGGTTTTCTTTCTGACCGATGGCGAGGCGGGCGATGGGTTCAGCAGTAAATGGCTGTTGGATGAGCTGAAAGAAATTTCACATACAAAACCTGTGGTGCATTGTATAAGACTGGGTGGAAGAAAAAATAAAGATATGGAAATGATAGCAAAAAAGCGCAATGGCAAATTCATTGCGCTTCCGTAAAAAGCTCATTGCTCAGCTGCTCTGAAGTCGGCTCAAAGCATCCCCAGCACCGCCAGCGATGCCAGACACAGCAGCAGCGCCACCACCTGCATCGGTTTGCGCTTTTCTTTAAGAAATACCAGCGAATAAATTTCAAACGCCACGATCGCCGCCGCCGTCATCACCTGATTGGCAATGGCTCCCGCATTGGCTTCCACCATAGCATCGATCCCGGGATAGAACAATAAATAGCAGGAAATACCGCTTACCCCGACGATCAGCAGCCCATAGATCCATGTGTATTTATTGCCGATCAATCTTACGGTATCGATCCGATTTTGTTTATTTACAATAAGACTGATCAAAAACCCCAACAGCAGCCCGCTGAAATAACAGAGCGTGCGCCATACGCTGGAAACTGTATCCACCCCGTCAATATTGCTGGGTATATATTGCAGACTCTGGCATATACAAGTTGCCCCGAATGCCAGAATAGTCATCAGCAGCCAATGCCCTTTAGCGGCATTATCCGCAGTAATCGCAAAGATCACCAGCGAACTTAATACCAGCAGCATCGACAACCCGAACGCCAGCGTGAGCGGTTCCCTGAAGCAGATGATCCCGATAGCAAAAGGCACAATAAAGCCCGACTGAACAATACTCCAGATGATCCCGTTAGGTCCGAACTTCATCGCCTTACCCATAAAATATGCCTGAGAAAAGTTAAAAATCCCGGCAATAACCACCAACGCCATAATAATTATTACGTTTATATTGGAAAAGTCAGGAATCGCAGGCGCCACCGCCGAATTTAAAACAACCCCATAGCTTTCCAAAAGCAGCAACACCCCGATACAGCAGGCGCTGAAAATCACCGCCAGAACTGCACTTGCTGCCACAATCAGTCCATAATTAAGTTTACGCTGCGGAACGACTCCCGCCACATAGCCCCATACCGTCCAGCTTACACCGTCCAGAATCATGGCAATAATACCAAAAAGCATAACACTCCTTCGATTTTTACTTATGTTTTATCAATCTGTATTTATATACAAAAAAAAAAGAGTCGTATTGCAACTCTATTTGTATTGCTTACTTTATTTCCGGCACTGTTTGATTCAGCCGCCCGCGCAGGCACTCTTGAGCTGCGAACTCAATTGCCGGGCAATCTTACTTATCACTCCCGTTGGCACTGGCAAGAAGTTTGCTGACCAGACCGTTCCAGAAGCGGGAAGTCAACTGAAAAAGCATCCGCTGATCCTCTTCGCTCAATTCTGAAAGCGCCTCCAGCTCGCATTGGGCAATCGTATCAAGTATTTCACGGCAGACCTGTTGCCCCTTGTCGGTAAGTTTGATCATCTTTTTACGGCGGTCGGTAGGATGAAACTCTCTGATTACCAAACGCTGTTCTTCCAGATCATTAAGCACCACCGTCATCGTTTGACGCAGCAGATTGGCTTCATCGGCCAAAACTGCGGGTTCCACCCCTTCGGGGTGTTCAGAAAGACACTCAAATGTCCAGACCATATTCAGCGACAAATTGCGGCTGTGCGCAAGGCGCGAGTATGCCACATCGGTCTGTTTCCACGCCGAAAAGCACTCTTTGAGCCATTGAGTTTGTTTTTTTGAGGCTGCAGCCATGATCTGTTTTTGAACTCCAATAATAAGCGTCCATATTATGACAAATATCATAATATGGACGCGTTTATGCTATTATGCAAATTTATTTACTGAAAAATCGGATTTTTCCTTTTTCAGCGGTTAAAATGCTCCATAGCAGCCTTGATCGCCTGACGCAGATTGCTCATAACCAACTCAAGTTCTTCATCGGTGATGACGATCGGCGGAGCGATCACGAGCATGTTGCCGTTGTTACGGAGAATCATGCCATGTTCATAGCACCAGTCACGGATGAATACACCATAGGGTTCAGCCAGCTTGGTGCGCTTTTCGCGGTCATCCATAAGTTCGATCGCCCACAAGGTACCCATACCCTGAATATCGCCGACCACGTCAAATTCCATGAGTTCGGTCAGCTTTTCACGGATCTTCTTGCCGAGTTCAGCAGCGCGTTCCACCAGGTGTTCGCGTTCCATGATTTCGATGTTGGCCAAAGCAGCGGCGCAGCTGATGCCGTGACCGCCGTAGGTGCTGCCGCTGCGGAATTCGTTACCGGGAGCGCTGAAGGCGGAAGCGATCTTCTGGGTGGTGATACAGGCACCCAGCGGAGCATAGCCGCTGGTGATGGACTTACTGACATCCAGAATATCCGGCACAACGCCGAAGTGTTCGCAAGCAAACCACTTACCGGTCTTGGCGAAACCGGTCTGAACTTCGTCGAAGATCAGCAGGATGCCGTATTTATCGCACAGTTCGCGGACACCCTGCAGATAGCCCTTGGGCGGCACGGGGTAACCGCTGTTGCTGCCGGGAAGCGGGTCCATAATAATCGCCGCAACGGTATCAGGACCTTCGGAAACTACAATGCGTTCGAGTTCGCGCAAGCAAGCCATGTTACATTCGGGCAGTTTCAGACCCATTTCGCATTCGCTGCATTTGACCTGCGGAGCATAGATGCTGCCGGGCATCAGCGGTTCAACAGGTTCGCGCAGCGCGCTGAAACCGGTCCAGCTGGTGGCAGCCAGAGTGGTGCCGTGATAGCTGCAGCGGCGGCTGATGACCTTGTAACGGCCCTTCTGCCCGGTCTGCCAGAAATACTGACGCGCCATCTTGACCGCAGTTTCGTTGGCTTCGCTGCCGGAGTTCAAAAAGAAGGTAACTTCCAGATCGCCGGGGGCGATTTCAGCAAGTTTTTCCGCCAAACGAACCAGCGGAGCGGAGAATCCGTCGTGGTAGTTCGGGAAGAATTCCAGATCTTTGAGCTGTTCGTCGATTGCCAGACGGATTTCTTCGCGGCCATGACCGATCGCACAAGTCACCAGGTTGGAAAAAGTATCAATAAATTCGTTGCCGTCGATATCCGTAATGCGGCAGCCTTTACCGCGGGTAAAGATCTTTACCCCTTTATCAAGGTCGGCATTGTCCATCCAATGACCGAGAACGTGTTTGCGGGCACTGACCTTCAGGCGGGCTTTTTCTGCATCTGTGAAATTCATTTTTCTCACCATTTTTATAAATGATTTATATTGTTTTTGCCGGGCACCCGCAATTTACGGGCGCCTTGCAGACTTGCGTTTAGTAATTTATTCAGTATAAGGGTTATTCCTTACTTCATATAAGCATCGGCAACCTTGTTGAACGCTGCCACATATTTTTCCAGATGGCAGATATCGTAGTTCGGATGCGCAAAGAACGAGATGGTGCTTTCCGCCAGTTCTTTGGCGACCGGGCAATCGACTTTGCTGTAATCCATAGCCTTGGCAGCGGGAGTGTTGAACGGATAGTTATCCGGACCGATCCCGTTCTTCTGCTGCAGTGTATCTTCCTTGTACAATTCAGGCCACAACGCGCTGAAAACCGGCACGCCTTCGGCAGCCATCGCCGCGATAAATTCTTTGATCGTCACGGTCAGCTTGCTCATATCCAGAGAGAACGGCACCCACCAGAAGGAGTTTTTGCGTTCTTCGCTGTCGAAGGGGCAAATCTTGACCACGGGGTGATCTTTCAAAGCATTGATCAGATATTCACCGTTTCTTCTGCGCAGCGGAAGGTTCCAGGAATCCATCCGTTCCAATTCGCAGGAACCGATCAAAGACTGGATTTCCGTCATGCGGTAGTTGCAGCCGATGCGGTTGTGAACGTACAGACGGCGATGTTCTTCGGAGATCATATCCAGACCGTTGCTGGTGTCAAAACCGAAATCGCGCAGCGAGAAGCAGGTTTCAAAGATATCCTTATCGTTGGTAATGATCGCACCGCCTTCGCCGCCGGTGGTCAGGTGCTTGGTATGGCAGAGGTTGTAGCAGCCGACATCCGCCACCGTACCGGTCTTTTTGCCGTTGTAAACACCGCCGAAACATTCGGTACAATCTTCCAGCACGCGCAGACCATGCTTTTTGGCAATATCCATAATCGGGCCCATATCCGTAACAATACCGTACATATGGGAAACCACGATCGCTCTGGTGCGGTCGGTGATTTTTTCTTCGATGTGTTTGGGGTCAAGCGTGTGCGAGTAGTCCACGTCGGAGAACACCGGCAGCGCCCCCAGCTGCAGAATCGCAAAAACAGGCGGGAAATAAATGTAGCAGGGCACGATAACTTCGTCACCGGGGATCACACCCAGCGCCGACAGCGCCATATGCACAGCGCCATATTCGTTGACCGTGCTGACGCAATACTTGGCATTGTGCCACGCGGCAAGTTCCTGCTCAAACTTCTTACCGTAAGGACCGCTCCAGTAATTCAACTTGGCAGTCTTCAGAGGTTCCGCCAGCATCTGGTAAGTCTTTTCGGAATACACAGGCCACAGCGGAAACGGCTCCGTATTCAATGCTGCGCCACCATTAATCGCCAACTTTTCAGCCATGCTCACACTCTCTTTCTCTTTGTTGTTTATTATTTAAGGTACGCTCGGCTGCTTCCGTCAAACCGTAGGCTGCCGATTGAGATTTTAATAAATGTTATTTACTATACATATCATTTACTAAAAAATACTATACAACTGTTTTTCTCAAAATGCAAATACTGTAAATAATTTTTTCCGAAACTTACCGCCCGACAGCAGACAAAAAAATGCCGTCATGAGCTTCTGAAAAGTTCAGAATATGGAAATTACCGTAATATTATCGCCCGCGCCACGGAAGAGCGTATTGCAGATAAATTTATCGTTAGCAGCACGGGGCGTCGGACTCTGCATGAGATTGCGCCCGATCTCCTGCTCGCTCCAGCAGTAAGTCAAGCCGTCGGTACAAAGCAAATAACGATCCGACGGATTGCGGAAATAAGTATGGATTTCAGGCTTGACCCGCCCGCTGGCCCCCAAAGCCTGCGATATAACGTGCGCACCTGGCACCAGCGAGGGATTAGTTACGCCTTGTTCCATCAACTCATTTTGTACCGTGTGATCCACGGTTATCTGCCGGCAGACTCCGTTGCGGCAGCAATATATACGGCTGTCGCCCACGTGCGCGGCAATGACCATATCGGGCGTGAATACGGCAGCTGCCAGTGTTGTACACATGGGCAGACGGTTTTTCTTTTCGTAGTTGGCGCTGCAAATATCCCAGTTGGCTCGCTGAATACTTTCGGCAAGAAATCGGGCAAGGAACGCATCAGGCGGATTCTTCTGCTCGCGGAAAAGCTCCTTCCAATCCAATATAAGCCGATGGCAGCAAAGATAACTGGCAATATCACCGCCCGTATGTCCGCCAACGCCGTCGGCAACCGCCGCCAGCAAATACCCCGGATAAAGCGATACATAACAGAAGTTGTCTTCGTTGGCCTCGCGGACACAACCTTTGTGACTTTCTCCTGCAATATTAAATTCCAAATTAGCGTTCATTTCTGCCATTTTATCTTTATATATGTTGTAAAAACACTCTTTTATCGGCTGAAAATGGTCATTTTCGCTCTTTTTCATAATAAAATAGCACTTATTTTGCAATAAGTCCATATTTTTTCTTTGATTTTTTAAAATACTCTGCTATTGTGTCATAAAGCAAAACCTGCACAATGGGTTTTCCGGCAGGTTTTGTCCGGTATTTTCCGGAGTTTCAGACCGGTTTTTCGGATCTGGTCTGCTGCAGGCGGTGATACCGGAAGCTGTGTGGTAATTTTTCAAACCCGAAAACTGTGTCGGGAACCGGAAAAGTACATCTGGCGCCCGGCGGAGTTTTCCTAATGCTCTTATAAGAAAGGAAGAACATGAAGAAGGCTGCTGAAATCCGCAACTTTGCCATCGCCGGTCACGCCGGCAGCGGTAAAACCACTCTCGCTGAAATGCTGGTGTTCAAGGGTAAAGGTATTACCCGCCGCGGTACCGTTGAAAGCAAAAATACCATTTCTGACTTTACCGCCGAAGAACAGGAACGCGGCGGATCTATCTACGCAGCCGAAATGAACACTTCGTGGAAAGACCATCAGTTCTTCTTTGCCGACACCCCCGGTTACGGTGAATTTCTGGGCGAAGTGACCAGTTCTTACGCCGCCGCGGATGCCGCATTGGTAGTTATCGACTGCGTGGACGGTCCGCAGGTAGGTACCGCCCGTGCATGGAAATTTGCCCGTCTGGCGGGTAAACCCCGCGCCGCATTTGTCAACCGCCTCGACCGCGATCGTGCCGACTTTGCCACCACGCTGGAAGCCATGCGCGGCAATCACGGCAAAAATGTGATCATTCCGCTCTATTATCCCGTTGGCAGCGAAGCAAACTTCAGCAAAGTAGTCAACGTACTTTTCGATAAAGATATCCCCGCTGAAATCGCCGATCAGGTCGCCGAATGTCGCGCGCTGTGGATGGATGTTATTGCGGAAACCGACGAAGAACTTATGATGCGCTATCTTGACGGCGAAGAACTCACCGATGAAGAAATCGCCCAGGGTCTGGTTGCAGCGGTACACAACTGCAAAGCGATTCCGATCTTTGTCGGCAGCGTCGCCAAAGATATCGGTATTGATGAACTTATGGATGGCATTATCCAGCTTTTCCCCAATCCGCTGCTGCGTAAAGATATCAAAGATGTTGACGGCAATGCGCTGGAAATCAGCGAAAGCGGGACGGCGATCGGTCAGATCTTCAAGTCGATCAACGATTCCTTTATCGGCCAGCTGGCATTTATGCGGGTATTCTCAGGCGTATTCAAAGCCGACAGCGACGTTTACAACGTTTCCACCCAGGGCAAGGAACGCATCGGTCAGCTGCTTTTTATGAACGGCAAAAACTCCACTCAAACTGCGGAAGCCGGTCCCGGCAGCATTGTTGCGGTTGCCAAACTTAAAGCCACCAAAACCAACCAGACGCTGTCAACTTCGGCAGATGCCAAGGCGCTGGCGCCGATCAACTTCCCCAAACCGGTTATGTCCTACGCAATTACTGCGGTCAAGCCGGGCGAAGACGAAAAGATCGCCGCCGGATTGACCCGTATTGCCGAATGTGATCCTACGGTTACGCTTGCCCGCAGCGAAGAAACTCATGAATTGCTGCTCTCGGGCATGGGCGACCAGCATTTGGCAGTAGTGGGCAAAAAATTGCGCGAACAGTACAAAGTGGAAGCCAACTTTGCCACACCTCAGGTGCCTTACCGCGAAACGATCACCGGCAACGGCGATGCCAGCTACCGTCATAAGAAGCAGACCGGTGGTTCAGGACAGTTTGCCGAAGTTCATCTGCGGATCGCGCCCTACGAAGATGGTTACGAATTCGCCAACGAAGTAGTCGGCGGCAACATTCCCAAAAACTTTATTCCCGCCGTGGAAAAAGGTGTTATGGAAATGCTCGCCAAAGGTCCGCTGGTCGGCTGTCCCGTGCAGAACGTTAAAGTTACGGTTTACGACGGCAAATATCACCCCGTAGACTCCAACGAAATGGCGTTTAAAATCGCCAGCCGTGCGGCGTTCAAAGATGCTATGAAGATGGCAAAACCTGTGCTGCTGGAACCGATCATGGCGGTCAAGATCATTATTCCTGAATCCTACACTGGCGATATTTCCGGCGACCTCAACCACAAACGCGGTCGTATCCTCGGGCTGACCAGCGAAGAAGGTATGCAGGTGGTCAACGCCGAAGTACCGCTGGCGGAAATGGCAAAATACGCCACCGAAATCCGCAGCATGACCGGCGGACGCGGCTCCTTTGAAATGGAATTTGCCCGTTACGAGCAGGTTCCCGGCAATGTGGCAGGCGATATTATTGCCGCCCATCAGGCGGAAGCTGAAGACGAATAATCTTATTGTTCCAATAAACAACTTGCAGAAAACGGCGGATAACCACGCCGTTTTCTGTTGTATAAGTAAGAAGGTAAAATTATGGTTAAGAAAAACAAATCTCTGATATTGTCCAAGCGGACAAATCTTGAATTCGTCAATCTGCCCGATTGCGAACAGTTGGAATTGGCGGCCAACGAGCTTGATCGCCTGGTGCAGACCAGATTCAGCGGCAAAACCGAACCGGATCAAACGGTCAAAGTCTACTTTGATATCTGCGAAAACGCCAGAGGTTTTTCAGTAAAAGCAGCAGAAGATGCGTTGATCTTTTCGGCGCCGACCGCCTTGGAAATCATCTACAGCGTGTATGATTTTGCCGAAGAATTTCTGGGCTACACCTTCTTTGAACCCGGCGTGGACAATCTTGACGAGTTCGGCGGCAAAGTTGAGCTTAAAACTACGGGCTGGCTGATCCGCAATCGGGTTCCCGCGCTGGAAGTTCGCGGATTTATTCAGGAATTTCCCTTCAGCGAAGATAACTACGTCATCGGCGACTGGATGGTGAAAAACAAACTCAATTACGTTGAAACCTGGATGAAATTCTACGATTTTATCGACCAGGATCTGATTGATTTTTACCGTGTCCGCGGCATTACTATCGAAAGCGGTCACCACAATTTCAGCTACCTGATCCCTGCGGAAAAATATGCAGCAAGCAATCCGGAATTTTTTGCCGAAATCGGCGGCAAGCGGATCAACCCCTCCAGCAGCAAGAGCGAACTTCTGCTGAGCGAACAGCTTTGCACAACCAATCCGCAGCTGCGTGAAGAATTGGTCAAAAACATTATCGAATACGGCAAGCAGCACCCCGAAGTGACCAACATTGCGCTGATCCCCAACGACGGATTCGGCTGGTGCGAATGTGACGAATGCAGCAAATTTTACGATAAAAACCGCAAGGGAGAACTTTACAGTCTTGCCGAACACGTCTATCTGGCGGGCGAAATTTATCATGATCTGGTGCGTTACGTCTGCCGCCGTCTGCGGGAAGAAAACTGTCCGCTGAATGTTACCATGTGCGCTTACATCAATTACTGTTATCCCACCAAAGATTTCTATCTGGAAAAGGGTATGACAGTAGAAATGGCGAACTATTGGCGCTGCATCAACCATACGATCAACGATTCCGCTTGCCCCGTCAACAGCCGTTATGCGCAGGATATCGAAGCATGGGTCAAAGCCAAGCGCGGCGGCAAAGTGGTGATCTATGAATACTTTATGGGTATCAATTTCTACCTTTCGCTGCCCATGATCCATACCGAAAAGATCTTTGATGAAGTAGATTACTACAAAAATACCGGCGTTGACGGTATTCTGACCCAGTTCCATTTGCCCCATTGGAGCGTTTACGGCATAAATTACTACACGATGGCCAACGCCATGTACGGTAAAAAACGCAGCAATGTCCTGAAAAAGATGTATAAAGCGCTTTTCAACGACGATGCCGCCGAAGGCAAACGCTTCCTCAATAAGATGGATAAGCTGGTTCACTCAGCCGGCAAATGCCACATACCTTATCCCTACTCGCTCTTCAATCGAACCGAGCTTAAGGATTACAAACAAATGCACAAGCTGGCAGTTAAACTCTATGAAAAACTGCCCCGGGACGACTTCCGCCGCGATTTGGTGCTGTGGACCGAATACATGGTGCGGTTCAAGAGTTTCTTCGACGATTACCACGCGGGCAAAGCCGGGATCAAAGAGCTTAAAGCCTTCCGCAAATGGGTGGAAAAGATTTGCTCCAAGGGCAATGTGGTGGTGACAGATCGTTTTATGAGTTACACCGATCAAATTCTCGACAGCCTTGCCGCGGGCAAAAAGTGGATCCACTTCGGGCTGGATTGGGAAGACGCCTATGTGCTTAAACACAGCCGGGGCATTCTGAGCAAAGACGCCTGAAAAGCTGATTGTTCAAACCAATACCGAGGCTGTTGCAAACCAATATTTTGCAGCAGCCTCTTTTGCTTGTCCTTCTTTAGCTTCGGCTTCATCTTTGGTTTTTAATGGAAATTCCTTACGCAAGGAGGATGCGATAGTCAGCCGGTAATAGAGATTACCGTTTTTAACTTTGCTGCGAATTGTTCCACGGAGTTTCTTCATACGACTTTTAAGATTGTTATTTGCTTTCATTAATACATAACCTGCAATTTACAGATTATGGCACAATACAGCACATAAAAGTCCCGAATTCAAGCGTCACGGGGAACAAATGGGGAACAAAAGTAAATTTTGAGCGTAAAAATGGTACCCGGGAGAGGACGCGAAGCGAGCCGCAACGCGGCAATATGAACCGAAGGTTCAGGAGGCGAAAGCCGCCTTATGTTGCAAAGCAACATAAAGATTACTCTCACGGAGGAACAAAAGAAACGCAAGTTTATTTTGGTACCCGGGAGAGGAATCGAACCTCCGACCAAAAGTTTAGGAAACTTCTGCTCTATCCACTGAGCTACCCGGGCTGAATCACTTTACTATAACTCAAATTCCCGAAAAAGCAATCATAATATATCTTTTATCTGCAAAGAAAACTTTTTCCGAGACAAATCAGGGCTCACTCGATCTTTTCTATGCTTACGCTGCTGAATTCTTCCAGCAATTTAACTAATGAAGTTTCGTCACTATTATGAGAATGACCGAACAGCAGCATTTTAACCCGAATACGATCGTGTTTGCCTTCAGCGCAGCTGGTGACAGAACAATTCATGATCTTGCAGCCGCTTTCGTTAAGCTTTTCGGTTATTCTGACCAGATCGCTGTGGCGGCGGGTCGTAAACACCAACTGGGTATTTTTAGAGTGAAAACGCTGAAACAATATCTGAAAAAATTCCAGTCCGATCAGCGTAAACACTGTGGTAACTATGCCGATCAGATACATTCCGCCGCCGATCGCCATGCCGATTCCTGCCGCCACCCACAATCCGGCAGCGGTAGTCAATCCACGCACGAACTGCTTGTGCATCATAATCGTCCCTGCCCCGATAAAACCGATACCGCTGACGATTTGCGCCGCCACCCGGCTGGGATCGCCGCCCTCCCCGAAACCGTATTGCGAAACGATCATAATCAAAGCGCTGCCCAATGCCACCAGAAAGTGAGTTCGCATCCCGGCATCTTTAGCCCGATACTCCCGCTCCAATCCAATCAAAGTACCTAAAAAACCAGCCATCGCCAGCCGCATAATCATGTTTAACAGAACTTCATTCGGCATATTTACCCCCTGCTTTTTTTACATAGAAAGAGAAAACATACGCAACGTTTTCTCTTTCTACAGAACAATAATTTTAACGTTTGAACTTACAATCTGTTCAACGCCTGATCAAAGTCTGCCTTCAAATCTTCCACATCCTCGATCCCTACCGAAAGACGTACCAATTCGGGCTTGACTCCTGCTGCCGCCAACTGCTCATCGGTAAGCTGACGATGGGTCATGCTGGCAGGATGCAGCACGCAAGTGCGCACATCCGCAACGTGTACGACCAACGCCGCGAGTTTCAGCGAATCCAGCAATGCCGCCGCAGCCGCTTTACCGCCTTTTACCCCGAAACTCAATACGCCTGAACCTCCGCGCAGATATTTTTTGGCTTTTTCGTATTGTGAATCACCCGGCAGCATGGGATAGCTCACCCATTCGACTTTAGGATGATTCTTCAGAAATTCCGCCATCGCCAACGCGTTGGAGCTGTGCCGTTCCATACGAAGCGCCAGCGTTTCCATCCCCAGATTAGTCAGCCAGGCATTCATCGGCGCCTGAATACAGCCCAGATCGCGCACCAGCTGCACGCGCATTTTTACCGAATAAGGCGCAGCAGGAAACGCTTCAGTGTATACCAGACCGTGATAGCTGGGGTCGGGTTCACTCAATTCAGGATATTTGCCGTTTGCCCAGTTGTAGTTGCCGCCTTCCACGACCACTCCGCCAACGCTGGTGGCATGACCATCCAGATACTTGGTCGTAGAGTGTGTCACAATGTTGGCTCCGAATTCAAAAGGATTGCAGAGCATGGGCGTCGGGAAAGTATTATCGACAATAAACGGCAGATCAAACCGCTTGGCAACGCTGGAAAACTTTTCAAAATCCAACACCGTAAGCGCAGGATTGGCAATAGTTTCCGCAAAGATTGCCCGGGTATTAGGTCTGACCGCAGCGGCGATTTCCGCTTCGGAGGCATCGGCATCCACCAGCGTAACCTTGACCCCCATCTTGGGAAGCGTAACTGTAAACAGATTCACCGTTCCGCCGTAGAGCGCCGCCGAAGCCACCACATGATCGCCGGCTTTGGCAATATTCATGATCGCCAGCGTATTGGCAGTCTGTCCCGAACTCAACGCCACCGCCGCCACACCGCCTTCCAGCGCGGCGATTTTCTTTTCCATAACATCCACCGTGGGATTGGCAAGACGGCTGTAGAAAAAGCCATCGCGCTTCAAGTCAAAAAGATCCGCTACACTCTGAGTTGTATCGTAACGGTAAGTGGTACTCTGCACAATCGGCGCCACCCGCGATTCACCGTCTGCGGGGGTATAACCGCCCTGCACTGCCAATGTTGCCTGCTTCCAGTTTTTATCCATAAAAACCTCCTGTTTCTTGCTTGTAAAATATCAAAAAAAAGCCGGGAATAATCCGGCTTGACTATGTACACTCTATTCAGCTTACTCGCTGCCGGCAAGTTTATCCAGCTCGTGCAGCATAACCCCGGTACCTTTGGCGACCGCCAGCAGCGGGTCTTCCGCCACCGACACCGGCAAACCGGTTTCCTGCATCAGCAGCCGATCCATACCGGCAATCAAAGCGCCGCCGCCGGCGAGCATGATCCCGCGGTCGATCAATTCCGCCGAAAGTTCGGGCGGACATCCATCCAGCGTAAGCAGCACCGTTTCCACAATCGACGCGATCGGTTCCTGCAAAGCATTGCGGATTTCGTGTGCCGAAATGCGAACTGTTTTGGGCAGTCCGGCAAAAAGATCCCGACCTTTGACATCCATTTCCCGCTCATCCAGATCAGGAATCTGGAACGCGCTGCCGATCTCGATCTTGATCCGCTCCGCAGTACGTTCCCCGATAGTCAAATTGTAAACCTTTTTCATATGGTTGATAATTGCGTTATCAAACTCATCGCCGCCGACACGGACGCTGTGAGCAGCCACAATGCCATCCAGCGAAATGACCGCCACTTCCGTAGTACCACCGCCGATATCCACGATCATATTACCGCAGGCATCATCTACCGGCAAGCCGACTCCGACCGCCGCCGCCATCGGTTCTTCCACAATATAGACCATCCCTGCCCCGGCGCGTTTGGCACTGTCTTTCACCGCACGGTTTTCAACTTCTGTAATTCCCGACGGCACCGCGATCATCACCCGCGGATTGAGCAGCCGCTGACGCCACGGCACCGCTTTGCGTGCTTCGTTGATAAAGAAGCGCAGCATCTCTTCGGTAACTTCAAAATTAGCAATAACGCCATCTTTCATCGGCCGCACGGCGCGGATATTTTTAGGAGTAAGCCCGACCATCCGTTTAGCGGCGCTGCCTACTTCCAGAACCTCTTTGGTATTCTCGTTGATTGCCACGACTGAAGGCTCGTTAAGTACAATTCCATGATCCCGCACAAATACCAGACAGTTGGCTGTCCCCAAGTCTATACCAATATCCGCCTGAAAAAATTTGGATAATTGCGAATTAAACATAACCTAACCGAAACTCCATATCCTTTTTACATTAAATAACAATCTATATTCAGCATAATGTATATCTGTTTTACAATAAAAACAACAACGCAAACTGTTTTTTTTGACTTTTTTTCCGAAAACCGCACTTTTTTCAGCGTTTTGCAGGGCCTGTGGAGCCGGGAATCAGATGTTTGGGCAACAAACCGTAGTTTCCGCTGTGTCCGTTATTTTTCACCACCGTAGGTCCTTTGAGCTGTTCATATCTGCTGCCGACTCCGGGACGGGGCGGCAAAGGCGGCAGCGGTTTGGGTCCATGAGGCTTGGGACCATGAGGTTTGGGTCTGTGCGGTCTGGGGCCGTGGGGACGCGGTCCGTGCGGTTTGGGTCCGTGGGGCCGGCGCGGAACCACCCAATACCAGCCATCCAAATCGTTATCATCCTCATAGTAGAAGTAATTGTTCACGACCTGACCGGCAGCCTCATTCCGACTAAAGTTTTCTTTGCTGTCATCATCATCATCACTGTCAGCTTCAAAGAGATCCATATCTCCCAGCGATGCCGCCACCAGCTGCAACGCAGTCTTGTTGGCTTTTTCCTGACTGGCAGCATAAATCCATAAAGTTCCATATTTTCCGTACTGTCCGGAAAATCCGACGGGGTAAACCTTGAGCTTGAAACTTTTTACTTCAGGATATTTTCCGGCAATAAAAACATACTGCCCGCTTTTAAATTTGGAATCAGGATAACTGCCGACGACTTGCGCCACCGCGCCATTTTTATCGTTGGCAACCACCGTAAAGTCAGCCATATCGGCTTCCTTAGCGATCGCCTCTGCCAGCTGCTTGCGGAATCCGGTCAGCAGCAGCGAACGTTTGGCACGCTCTTTTTCATCCAGCGCTGACAACGACTTTTCAAGACCTTTTACCCATCCTGCCATTTGCCTGTCCAGAGATTGATCTTTGATCAAGGCAGAATATTTTTTCAGGACCTCATCAGGCAATACCGTTTGCGAAACCCTGACGCTGTCAGGCTTATTATCGTCCGAAAGGAATAAAACCTCAGCCACCCCGTTTTGAATAGATTTTATCCGGTAATTCTTATATACCTTACCATTTTTCAGCCGTAAATCATCACCGCAGACCATTGCAGCAGAAATCATCAACGCTAATATACCGACAGCAGAAGCGAGATTTTTCATATAAGACCGTCCTTTTTTTCAGACAAACTTTTCTGAGGCAATATAACACAAGATTCAGACTATTGCCAAAAAAATTTGCTCCTGAAATTATTTTTTTTGTATTTTTATGGCTTGTTCTGTTGCAAAAACGTCAAATCAGGCTATATTATTATCTCAGGAAGTGTGTGCCCGTAGCTCAGCTGGATAGAGCGTCTGCCTCCGGAGTAGAAGGTCTCGCGTTCGAATCGCGACGGGCATACCATTTTTTTGCCTTTTTCCGGTGTTTTGAGCTCAAACTCAATTCACCGGCTTTTTTTACCATTCTTTCGGATTCTATCAAAATCCTGCCTTCCCGAACAGGAAATGCCACATTTCTGCCACACAAACTCATTCATCTGCCACATCAAAAAAAATTGAAAAATTTTTAATCGCACGTTCCCATTCATACGGTCACCACACAAAAAATAAAGTCCTCAAGACAACCGGGCAGCGGCAAAAAAACCATCCAGCCAACAATTTTCTGCTGACAGGATGATGTTTTTATATTTGTGTTATTTAATGCGTGGCATTGAGTGTTTCCGCTTGATAAATAAAGTATTTATTTGGCACTGAAATCGACTTTATATGGCACAAAGATATCTATAATTCCAGCACCATACCAGTGAATTTCATATGGTTCGTAGACAAAATGAATACCTTTCTCGTCAATGTAGAAATTTTCCGTCATCTTCACTTCCTTGCCGCAATTATAGGTTTTTATTCCTTCAAAATCTTTGCGTGATCTCAATGCCTGTTGAAAAAGTTTCTCTATTTTATCCAACTCCGGCAAATCAGCAAGACGCAATTCTTTACCGCGATACAATGTTCCGACCTTTATATCATGATTCTCGTGAGCACCTCCAGTATAATAATCTGCCCTGCAATAATAACTGACAAAGCCATTTCCGACATACTCAACATTATAGCTGAAATCTCTGCTCCAATTCATAATTGCGGAACCGGCCATGTCGGAATCTGCAATTAAAGAAAGCCAATCCTGTAAAAAAGCTTCGTCGTCTGAAATAAGCTGCCTGATCTGCAGATTGCCGTTCAGTTTTTTTATATATTTATACAGCTTGCTTTTTCTGAGTTTTTCTCCGTAATATTCGCTAGTATCGGCGATTTCCTCATTGCTGAATCCTAAACTTTGTGCAGATGTGCAAAAATGTTTGAGCAAGCCTTCGCTGGCAAGATCACAGTACAGAGTTGCCAAAGCGTAATTTCTTGCGTCACTCCAATTTTTATCTTCCAATATTTTTTCATAACTTTCAAGAGCAAAACTCTTAATATCGCCAGCTTGTTCAACTAGCAGCGGCATCTTGCCTTTCTGTAATTTATATTTTATAAAAACACTTGCTTCTGCCCCTCTGGAAAAATGTTCAATGGTATCATAATATTTGAAAATCAGTTCATGATTAGGCATCGGATAATCCATAACCTCACCAGTTGAAACACGCCCGATAACGGCAAAGTTATCTTTGGTATCGATCAAATAGCCATAATCATAAGGCCCGCGATTTCCGCCGCCATAGCTGCCAATAAGCAGATAACGCTTATCGCCGTTACCTTTCAGGTCGATCAAATAATCTTTGTAGTTAAAGGATTTTTCATTGCTCTTATCAATACCTTTATAAATAAATCTTTGTGAGAACCCGTTTTTGTAATCATCCAGCGGAACCATAAACCCGATACTGCTCATGAAAGAATCGGTGTTGTTGAATTTGAGCCCAAACGCTTTTTTCCCGTTTTTATGAAACTCCACTCCATTATATTTATTGGATTCTTTATCAGTTAAAAACACCACTTCCCAATCATCGGCAAAATCCTCCGGGCGATTGAGTTTATAAATGTATTTATAAAAACGGCTTTCCTTTATTCTTTCCAGATAATAGTTGCGGTATTCTTTGATTTCATCATCGGCGAATCCCAGTTGTTTGGCATATTTATTCAAATCTTTAAGCAAGCCATAACTGGCAAGATCGCAATACAAATTGGCGAAAGCAATTTCTCTGTTTTGAGGTCTGTCTTTATCCGCCAATATTTCCCGGCAATTTTGAAACATATATTTAAATTCATCCGAATCTTCCCTGGCAACAGTTGAAACTAAAACCGGCTCTTTACCCTTTTGGATTTTTAAGGCAACCCCAATCCATGCTGCACCGCTAGCACCAAAGTATGCAATTTCATCACAATAATAGAAAGTAAACTCTGGATTAGGGTATGAGTAACTGCAGCTTTCACTGCCAGCACCAACTCTTCCGATAATGGCAAAGTTATCTTTGGTATCGATCAAATATCCATCTTCACAGAGAGGCGAGTTGCCGCCGTGATAATTATAAACTATCAAATAGCGATAATCGCCATCGCCCTTTATATCAAGCAAATAATCCTGATATTTGAAGCTTTTTTCCATATCCGAATAAATATGTACAGGCGCAAAGTGAGATGGATTTTTACGATCTTGTTTAACAAAAACCATGGTGCGAGGCATTTCCCAATCAGTTAAAGCAAATGCTTTTTTGCCGTTTTTATAAAACGCCACTCCTTTATGGGTATTGGAACCATCATGTTTCAAAAAAACTACTTTCCAGTCGTCTGCTGCAGCCGCTGTCACGCTGAATATACAGATTGCAGCCGTAATAAAAATACGCAACGATTTTTTCATTTTTACCAACATTTCTTTTAAAATAAATAATTCATATCGCCATCTTCTTCGGCAGCGTTTACAGTTATGGTAAGGCGGGGCTTATTTTTATCGGC
Source organism: Lentisphaerota bacterium (assembly GCA_015061545.1). Classification (GTDB taxonomy): domain Bacteria; phylum Verrucomicrobiota; class Lentisphaeria; order Victivallales; family Victivallaceae; genus SIG78. The sequence continues at coordinate 73,912 of SUWJ01000006.1, forward strand.
ATAGCGTTGCAGATCTATGACCACCGCCGGAGTAACTTTCCCATTCTTAAATTCACAAAATGAGTATTCTCTCTGATCCCAACCGCATTTGTTATCCAGAAAAAGCCCGACCCGGCCGTTGATTTTCAATGGCTGCCAGAAAACCGCATGGAATTCATCGCTTTTGATCCACTTGCCGTTGCGTTTGGTCAAGATATCATACATTGTTCCGCCATTGCCCCAATAATGGCGGTAAGTAACGATCATTTCGCTGCTTCCATCACAATCAAGATCAATATAAGCTACCGAGGCAGTATTTTCTTCTTTGCCATATATATCTTTAGCCCCTTCGCACGCCTCTTTGCATACATCCGGCAATTTTTCAAATGGTACTTTATGAAATTTGTCATACTCCTTGCGATATTTACCGCTGACAACAACCTTCAAGACCTCTTCTGCCAGAGAAGGCTTTGCAACATAAGTCGCCTGTTTTTCCTCTTTTGCAGACTTTGCCGGAGCGGCAAAAACGACACTTCCGGCGAGCAGAGCCGCCGACAAACACAGAATTTTTTTATTCATAAATCAATAATCCCCTTTCGATGGTAATATAAATGCTTCAACTTATTTTGCAATGTCGCTTGTTAATTTTTGCACACTTTTCAGAAAGCTGTTGGCTTTTTTCAGTTTGTTTTGCAGCGTGGCTCGCTTTTGAGCGGCTTCGGGCGTTTCGCCTAAATACTCATCGGCTTTATTGGCAAGTTTTCCGGAATAGGCTCCGGCTTTGTTTGCGAGCTTGTCTTTTAAAGACGCTTCAACCGGTCCTCCGGGAGTTTCTGCGGCGGCTTCGGGAGTTGTTTTCCAATCGTCAAGAGTTTGTTTGAGCGATTTTATCTGATCGTTCAAAGCATGGCGTTTTTGGGCGGCTTCGGGCGTTTCGCTTAAATACTCATCGGCTTTTCCGGTAACTTTTCCCGAATAAATTGCAACTTGATCTGCTTTTTGAACAATGACAGATTTCGGTTTTTCCGGTTGGGGAGCGGGGGCAGAAGCAAGTTTCGGAAAAAATGCCACCGCTAAAGACCATAATAAGCCAAGCAAAAGCACACTACCGAAAACAAGCCCCAGCGGAACAAAAACATATCCCGGGATCGTCGCCTTGCCGGTTTCAGAATCCGGCATAAAAAGTTTATAAATCAGCACAAACGGAGCAAAAAACACTTCCAAAAGCTCTACTAAAAACATTGTAAACTGACTCCTGTAAGTCGGTTAAATACTCATCTTTATTTTTTGCGGACTTGATTTCTGTACCGCAACAGATGTCTTAATCCGGGCGAAAACAAGCCGAACAAATCAGGATTGCAGGCGGTTTTTATTATGTTGTAAACAATGAAAAACATTATTGAAAAGTTAATCAAACTGCCACTGACCAGATATTCAGAAAGAAAGCCAAAAATTTCTTCATTGAAAAATATGTTATCAGTCGATTTGGCAAACAACGTTGCAACCAGCATAAACGCCAGACAAATCTGATATGCCGTTTGCGAAAAATCAGCATGAAACAGCAGCAGCAATCCCCACAAGATTAGCAGCAGAGGCAGCGATTTTATATTACCCGTATATACAAACATCGCCATTCCCCCGATCAGACTGCTGCCGCCGGTGATCAACAGAAATATTTTCTGAAACAACAAATAGCGTGAGTTTAATTCTTTACATTTGCGGAAAACCAATATATTATTTTCAAATGCGTCTTTCATTTTTCTATAACCTTTACTCTACATTGTTTTTAATTTCCGGATTGATTTTTCCGTATATTTTTCAGATGATTAGCCAATTCGGCTTTTAATTTTTCAAGAACCGCTGCCTGTTCTCCGACAAATGCGGTTCCGAAAAAAATGTTATTCCGATAACTTGCTATAACTTCAGCTGTTTCAAGGGTACTTATTCTTACTGCAATGGCTCTTTTCATCCAATAAATACCTTTTTCCAAGTCATAATTGGGATTCATTTCCACATTTTCATCCACCCGGCTCCACAAATATTGGTATGATAAATCAAGCATTGCCGGTAAATAATTTTTTTCAGCACTTTTTTTCAACAGATGAATTTTGTGGGCATTGCAAAGTGCATTATCCAGCCGATACCGCTGGGCTTCTGTGTAAAGCCATTCTCCTGATGCGTTTTGCCAATAGTTTATCTTTTTGATAATATGATACCCACCGCCTAAGCCAAACGCGCACACACAGTAAAACAAAACCATAGTAACAGAAAACCAGCGTTTGCGGAACGATTGCCTGCCGCTCTGCCAAAATTTTTCTTGCGTAACAGTTGTCAATTTCTGATAATGTGCCGCCAGCAGTTTTAGCTGCGATAAAGTACAACTATTTGCACCCCAAAGCTCCCGATGGCGGGCGGCATAAAAAATTCCACAGAAAATCACGCCGCTTGCCAACAAAAGTTTTTCCGGCTGCACGATGGTTGAGTTGTATGGAAACGCAACTTCCATATACCGCCAATAAAACACCTCCAGCCAGCAAACGATGCTTGCCAACAGGGAGTAGTTTCTTAAAAAAGTCCGCCAAAAACATTTCCTACCCCACATAATAACCAATGCAGGAATCAGGAAAAAAGCCGATGCCGCCCAATGAATGATATCTGCGGGGACTGGGTATTCAATCAGCCAATCCAAATAAAAAACCTGTTTACCGCAAACGAATGAAGATCCGGCATAACCGTATGGAGATCCCCACAGTGATACTGTTCCCCACAAAGCCGATACCAACAGCAAAGCAGATGCACACCAGTTCAGCAGGACTTTTGCCCGGTACAGCTTTCCAGCCCGATGCGGTATAGTTCCCACTGCCAGCTGATAAGCCAGCTCCGGAGGCAGCGGAGTATCTTCGGTATTTTCTTTTTTTAACTCCGAAAGTTGTCTTTTACCCTTTTTTACCTTACTGACTTTCTCGGAGTTGATTATACCTGAATCGCAAACCGTTTCACTGCCGACGGGCATAATTTCAAAATAATATTGTCTCCCGTCAATCTCGTCGAACTTACAAGATAAATATATATTGTATTCATTAGGCAAGCCAGAAAATTTTTTCCGGCAATACTCCGAAAATGAAGCAACACGCCAGGGATAAAATTCTATGACAGCATCAGAACCCCACTTTTGCAAGTCTTCAATCTGCGAGCCGCCCCACCACGCCAGAATTATTTTATGCGTTTTAAAATATTGTTTTATTGGCATAGTTCCAATGAACATTCGCCCGGGTTGAGTAAACTCACAATAACCCGACGGCAAGATACGCTTTGCTTTCGACCAGCTTGTGGAATCATTTAGCATATATGTTACCCAAATACCCGGCTTGATCGGCGGGGTGAATAAAGAGTCAGTATGCTCATTAATATCACATTCCATAAATTATCACATCCTTTCAAATATCAAGAGGTTCTTGGCGGGACCTTTGAGCAATACCTAAAACATATAATTGAAATCACATTCTTCGCAGGAATAAACTTTTATGGTCAGTTCGGGATCTTGCTTGTTGGCTCCACGTTCCAGCGTGATGAGCCCGGTTGCCACAAGTTTATCTTTTTGCAATTCCAGAAAAGCGTATTCCCGATGCTGCCAGCCGTTTTTGCTTTCTATCAATAATCCGGTACGGCCGTTGATTTTTTTTACATCCCAGAAAACAACAAAAAGTTCGTTGATCTTTTTCCACTCGCTATTGCGCTTGGCAAGAAGATCGTACTGGGTGCCGCCGTTGCCCCGATAATGGCGATAGGTCAAAAGAACTTCACTTTTGCCGTCATTGTCAAGATCGACATAATAAGCGGTGGCGTGGGCGTCTGCGCCATAAATATCTATTGCAGTTTCACAATCTTTTTTACAGATCGGCGGAAGTTGCTTGAGTGATATTTTAACTGCTTTAAGACTCGGTTCAGTAAAGCGGGTGCCGTTTGCCACGAATTTAAGCATTTGTTCAGCAACAGGCACTGCCGGCTGGGGCGATTTGCCCTTTTCTGCCGGAGCAGCCGACAAACTGCCAGTGCATAATAAAGAGCAAGCCGCAAGAGTGAGGATTTGGTTTTTGAACATCGTTAAATACCTTTCGTAAATAAAAATTTCAAACTTTTTGCACGATCTTATTCTATAGTAATAGAATACCTCTTTACGCAAAATTATTATACTTATCAAGCATCACCGGAAATTTTTTTTCAAATCCGATGATACAGCTGTGCGGAATTTTATTCTCCACAACTTGATCTTACTGCGGCAATGTTTTTTCACCAGCTCCGGCTGTTTGGCATAGAGCAGACACCAATCAAACATATCCAACTTGTCCCAATCGCACTTATCGGCCAACTGCGGTTGTTCGCTCAACAATATTGCCCAGTCAAATGAACAGAACTTGTCCCAATCGCACTTATCGGCCAACTGCGGTTGTTCGCTCAACAGATATTGCCAATCGTAAACAGAAAACTTATGCCATTTATCGCATTTATTGGCAAACCTCGACTGATAGCCCAACAGATATCGCCAATCGTAAACAGAAAACTTATGCCATTTATCGCATTTATCGGCAAACTGCGGATTAAAAGCGAGCAAATACAGCCAATCCTTTGCATCTAACTTTTTCCAAGCGCATTTGTTCGTAAATCGATCATGCCGGCGTGCTATAGTAACTTGATCCGACCAGGAAAATTTATCCCAATCGCACATATTGGCAAACTGCGGTTGATAAATCAGCAATTCCCGCCAATCACTCATATCAAGTTTGCTCCAATCGCACTTGTCGGCAAACTGTGGATATACATACAGCAGCAAAAACCAGTCGTGCCCGGAAAACTTGCTCCAAGTGCAATATGCAGCCAAATGCGGATATCTTAACAATTCTATCCAGGTGGAACTGTCGATCTCATCCCACTTATCATATTTAATGGTTATTTGAGGATTTTTACAGATAAAATCCAATACAACAGAACGCTCCATCTCATTCCATTTATCGCATTTATCGGCAAACTGCGGCTGACAGCTCAACAGATATTGCCAATCATTACCGGAAAGTTTGTTCCAATCGCACATATTGGCAAACTGCGGATATTCAGTCAGCCAGACAGCCCACGCCTCTCCGGAAAAGGAGTTCCAGTTATTATATTTATCCACCAACTGCGGCTGGCAAGACAATAATGTAAGCCAATCTGTAGTGGAAAACTCATTCCATTTACCGCATTTATCGGCAAACTGCGGGTGGCAGCACAATAAATCCCGCCAATCCGCACAGGAAAACTCATCCCATTTATCGCATTTATCAGCAAACTGCGGCTGAAAATACAATAAGAAACGCCAATCAATATCAGAGAGTGTAGACCAAGTATATTTATCTGCCGACTGCGGTTGAGAAATCAGCAAATTCCGCCAATCCTCTTGGGAAAACTCATTCCATTTATCAAATTTATCAGCAAATTGCCAATGACTGCACAAGAGATCGCGCCAATCCGCAGTAGAAAACTCATTCCACTTATTGCATTTGTCAGCCAACTGCGGATGTTTTTGCAGTAATTCGAGCCAATTATCCTTATTGAGTTTCCGCCAGTTGCACTTGTCAGCCAACTGCGGAACTTCTGACAGCAAAACCACCCAGTTGTCAGCACTAAACTTGTTCCAAACTTTCCGATCACACTTGTCGGCAAACTGCGGCTGCTTGATCAGCAGATCGGTCCAAGTCCAAGGATCGCCGGCATCCCAATTTACCGAATTAACATCAACGGTCTGCGGGTTTTCCATAAGCTGCCGGAAAGTTTCATCCGAAATCGAAGTCACGCCCCGACATTCCCGAGCATGAATACGATCAACTGCAGCCGATACATCATTTTCCATAAATTATCACATCCTTTCAAATATCAAGAGGTTCTTGGCGGGACCCTTGAGCAATACAACCTTTGCTTAAAAAACGGCAACAATTTTTTCAACGATCTTCATAAAGCACTCATTTTTATTTATTTATAAATCAAAACTATTTATTTTCACAGAATTTATGGGATTTCTGTGAACTTTTTGATATTTTTCATATTCAAACTTCATTGATTGATTTTTCATCTCGGCATTGTATATGCTTTGCAATTTCCTGACCGTATACAAGTCTAAATCCAGGAGAAAAAGTCCTGTAGATATAATCACTTTTAATCAAACATTTTATCACGAATTCCATCATCAGTTGTCGGCAAATATCGGAAAACGCCTGATCATTTTTACTGAAAAAGCAAGACGAAGAAAATACAATATTATTATCATGTTCTTTAAAATGTACTTCCCATAGTTTTGCGTCAACATCGTTCAGCAAAGTCTTGTAAATTACCCAAGGAATATTTTCCTCGTTGGCAACTACCAGAAAATTGTACGAGAATTCGATTTTAGCCATATAAGGCAGCTCATGATACTGCGCAATAAAGTAATCGTATTTGCCGGCCTCTTGCGGCGGCAAAAAAGGCAGACCAAACGAATACCACTGATATTCTTCCGAATAGTTAAACACAATTCCGTTGGACTGGAAAGCGTCTTCCAAAGCCAAACATCTCATAAAAACCTCCATTTACAAATTCAACACTAACAATCTACCACCAAGGGTAAGACATCTTGCGTCCAAGCCCCAAAAAAGTTGAAAAAATTTTCAGCAGCTGGACAATGTATTTATCAATACAATGAGAATAATAAGAACCAAACAACCACAACTGTTAGTACGTCCGGTATTTTTTTCTTCAAACAACATAATCAACTCTCCCAAACAAAAATCGCCTTTACCCAACATACTATCGAAAAAAGCCAAATCTTACAAAAAAAGTCCGCAACTTGGCAAAATTTCCAAATTGCGGACGAAAAATTTGATTTTCAATTATTTATCTATTCTTTGCTCCTCCGGCAGTTTGCAAACATCACATTCAGCTGCAGCAATATCAGAAACTTCTTTTGTTTCCACCAATGCGGTTGGGCGTTTGAAAAAATTTATCACTTTTTGTACCGGTTTGGTGAAAATTATCCGCCCCCAAGATTCATCTTCTTCCTTTTTTGCAATTTCTTCCAAACAATTCTGCCAGGCTTGAGCAAAACCGGGTGCTTTTTTAGTCATCATTGCACAAGCCTCGGCATACTGGCGCAGCTCCCGCAAATCCCGCTGGAAAGGCTTTTCCTTCAATATTTGAATAGTTACCTTTTGATTGTTTACCTGTTCTTCAAGTGCTTTGATTTTTTCAACATTGACCCGATGTTCATCCATCGTGGTTACAATATTATTTTTGAGGCTTTTGATTTCATTTTTAAGCTCTCTTTGCTTTATAAAAGATTTTATATAAACAAACAATGCCCCGGCTATAAAACTCAAGATGCCGATAACAAATGGATTGGATAAAATTTCAAGCATGAAAAACTCCTTTTTTAAATTATGCTTTTGTTTTTTTATTTTTGAACGGAAAAATATTTTTTATATTCTTTATTGAGCGGTAAATCAAAAATCCTCCCAATCCGAACAGTATCAAACACAGCAAATAAAAGTATCCGCCCAAGAGCTGCCGCAAAAATTGAGCAAGATGACCTTTATACATAATCTTGCCGCTTCTGGTGATCAACTTTACAGAATCAGCACCTTTTTGAGCAAGTTTTTTCATTAAAGCGGGAGAATCTTTGTGTTTATTTACCGCTTCTATAACTTCGCAAGTACGTTTATCCGCCGCCCGGGCGACCAGATGGGTTGCGTGAGGAGATTGTTTTACGTTCTTTGCCAGCAGAGCAATATCATCAGCATTTTTTGCATGTTTGACAATACTGCCGGAACGGATGAAGCCTGCTTTATTAAGCAAGGCGTTCAGATTTTTGAAAAAAGTTTTGCAAGAGGAGTTGATTTTTTTGGTCTTAACAATATCAGCAGATAACTTTATGATATATTTACCCATGGAATCCGTAATGGCTCCGATCTTGCGGAAAGCTTTCAAAGCCGCCGGAGCCCAATCGGCCACATCAAAAAATTCAGTAGCCAAACCTAAAGCCGCCAAAGCGGCAACCACAGCATCAGTTTCTTTGCCAGTGATTTTATAGTAGCCCTGTTTGGCAAGATCCCGAATATCACCATACATGAACATATCCGAAGCCACACTGCCGCCCAGTTCCTCCAAAGATTTGTCTGGATCGCCGGTGATAAAACCTTTACCGACTTTATAAAGACGGTTGAAGATTTTTTTCGACTCGGTTTCGCTTTTTTCTTTAAGTGCTTTGGCAGCATTGGCACAAGGCAAATCCAAAGCAATAACATCTTCGCAAAGGGTTTTAGCTTCGCCCCAGCGCTGCTGTTTCATAAGGTCATTGATTTCAGCAATATAATCATGATCGGGCAAGCGGTCAAGCACCGAAATATCGCTGGTAGCCCGTCCCCCCAGCAAAAGCCAGAGAGCAGCCAAGATAAGAAGCACACCAATCAATAAATTTTTAATTTTCTTAAACATAATTACACCTTTTAATTAAGAGGCTGACAGAATTTTTCTTTCATTTTTGTCAAAATCTTTATTTTTGCCACTAAACAAATCTTTCCAGAAACTATAAAATTTATCTTTCAGAAAATCCATGCCACAGTTAAATGCCATTTCCATTGTTTCCTGGAATGTTTTATCATGCCAAACTTCCTTTAAGTTGTTAAATGCGTATGTCCTGGCTTCTTTCAAAGGGATTGTTTTATCAGCATTTACACCATGATTCAGATAATATTGGGTAAGTTTTACTGTTTTCGAACATGCATATATGGTTGCAACGGCTTGAGTAATTGGGCTCAAAAACGGGATTCTGCCAGTTACCGGGGTGTCGAAATTTTCCATTACTTCCTCAATGGAACCAACCAGCAGCGAGGAAAACAGTACATTGCAATAAAGTTTTACTAATGCCGACAAGGAGGGACGCACACCATAAATTTCCAACACTTTACTGATAATACGGAAATTCCAAAATAACATTCCCAATGTATCAGTCATTTTTTTAGGAGAAACAACAACCGACAATGCCGCCAGCAGGGCGAGTTCCCGACCAACAGCTGAAGATTTCTTCTCGCAATCCTCAATATATTTTCCAAGATGAATTATTTTATCTTTTTTTACATTTGTCATTAATGCTAAATTCAGACTTGCTGGCATATTTTCTTTGGAATAGTTTTTTGCTGTATCTCTTAAAAGGTCATCCAACTGTTCCGCAGATACCCTATCATCTTTGAGTTTATCAAAGCAGACAAACTTGTATTTTAAAACATCTTTTTTAACTTTCCAGATCACTATTGCAAGCGGTCCGAAAATAAGCAGAATATCAACCAGTATTTCTACCAGAGAACAGGTAATTTTTCCAATTTTTTCGCCAATAATCAAAACATTGCCGACATAGGTAATAACAGCAAAGAACAAAAGAGGCAGCAACAACCCCCAAATTAACTTTTTTATTTCTGTGCTTTTCATCCCATCACCTTTCCAATTTGCAAGCAAATACTTCACACTTGTCTTGAATGTCTTTTTTTACAATTTTTTGAATATTTTCTATTTCGTTTATGATGGTAGTGTACTCTCCAATGTGTTTTTCTAATTTTGTAATTTCTTTCTTAAAGAGATTAGTTATCTGTGTACGCAGATTCGTAACTTCTTCTTCAAACAGTTTGCTGCTTGTTTTTTTTATTGCTCTTATGAAATCACCCTGTTCATTTAATCTATCAGACAGTTTTTTAACATAGTTGGTAAATAAGTTATCAGCATGCTTATTTACCTCATTTTTGTTGCGGTTAAAGTTTTTTAGACGAAATTTTTGTCCCAACCTCCAACTACCTAATTCAACATCAAAACTCTTTTCATCTTGATAAAACTCCAGCATACTTGGAAGTAACTTTTCTCCATCATTTTTATCATAGAAAATTCTTCCTTTCAAACGCTCTATAATCTCATCTTTATCAATTGTACAGTTTTGTATATCATTTTTTATTGATTTTACTATTTCGTTTTCGCTATCACTTATATAGTCAAGAATTTCAGTTCTTAAAGATGTAAATTGCTCAGCTAATTTTTTTGCAATATCATCAAAACTTTTGTTGGAATATTCTTTGATTTTATCTTCAAAAGTTTTATCTTTTTGAATCATCCAATCACGCAGCATCTTTACATATTCATCTTTGGTTATTTGCTTATCGTTATGGCAGTTGCCGGGAACAGCATCTCCACATTCTACCCTATTAACGGCAGTAAGCAATCCATCAAGTTGCTTAAGTAACTCTGCCAGATTATGTTTCAGAGAGTTACTGTGCATTTGTGATTTGCTATCAAATTTTTCGTGATACTTTTCCCGTTGTCTTCCCAATTCACCTTTTGTATCACTGTCTTTTTGCAGCTTAGCTTCTATCTGTTTTTTATACTCTATAATACTATGAGGTGATGTTTTATCAGACAATTTCTTGCACAACTCTATCAATGACTTTAATGCATCATGCCGCAAAATATCTTCTTTGTTTTCACCGACTTTTTTAGAAATTTCAGATTTAAGATATTCAATATATGATTCTTTTATCAAATTTTCTTTTTTTAAAGACGGATTGATTTTATCTTTGATTTTATCGAAGTTAAAAGCATCCCATGCTTTTGCCGCATTGATGCGGAACTTTTCTATTTTTCTATCCCCTGCTTGTAATAGTTTGTTCCAACGCTTTTCAATATCTGTTTCCTGCTCTTCCAATTCTTCAGCAATAGCTTTTTCAGTATACCATCCCGCTTTAGCATTCATAATATTAAGTATGCCGTAAACAGGGATTTTATAACTCTTGTTTTTAAAAAATTCACGCAATCTCTCGTAAGTAGTATTGTTCAATGCAGAAACAGAACTTTGTACCCACAGTAAGTGATGGCATTCTTGAGGAATTTCCTTGATAGTTGGATTTTTTTCAATTCCAGCCAAATAGCCATCAATCCCTGGCATATCAATAAATGCAACTTTATTGTTCAGAATACTGTCTTCCTGAACATTTACCCGAATTTCAACAAGACAGGCATCGTTGAAATTAGACAGTGATTTTAAATTTGTTTCAGTAAGAGTTTCTTTTAAATTTTCTTCATTTAAGGCAAGAGGTGGAGAGCTTTTATGGAAAGATTTTTTTAACTCATCCCAACTTTTTGTTTCTTGAAAATAAGACAATAAATCTTTAATATAGTCCGTACTTTCTACTTTGGTTCTGTAAAGTGTAATACCTGCCGGATGATCTTTTTCTGCACTTAAAATAATTGAACTGCGTTTTGTTGTTTCAATTCCGGCTCCATACGGACTGACAAATTTTTCTGTAAGAGCGTTGAGCAAAGTTGATTTGCCTGCTTTTACTGCTCCTAAACATACGATGAAGTATTTTTTTGCATCAAACTTTTTTCGAGCAGAAGTTAAATCGCTGACAAGTTTAATGATTTCGTTATGAAAATCGTTGTTAGTTATATCTTTAAAAACATCTTTTTCTGGAATAACTTTAAATTCCCCTACAATGCGATCAACTGTACTGGTTATTTCTTCAATACGGTTCCCAATCTCGTTTTTCTGCATTTTTTCCCATCCTCGTTTTGGTTATCTTACTTATTTAATTTTTTGTCGATCAATTTTTTCGTCTGACATATTTTCTTTTTTACTAACTCTTGTGTATTTTTTGCAATACTGTCAGCTTGTTTTATTGTGTTGTTAAATGTAGTTTGGGCAACAGTTTTTGCATGTGATATCGCATCTTCAAAAAAATCGCGAGGCGAATTTATCATATCATCAGCACACTTTTTTGCCTGTAGCATTTTATATTTCATCAAATATTGTTTGGATTTAAATATATCTTTGGGATGTCCTATGCCTTCTTGATAAAAACGGCTTATTGTGTTGATAGCCTCTGCATGTCCCGAATCTGCAGCCTTTTTTATCCAGAAAAAGCTGTCTTGCTTGTTTAAGTTTGTTCCTTTTCCATCCCTACAACATAGACCAAACTGATATTGAGCATCTATATGATCATTCCGTGCAAGTTTTAAAAATATCTCTGCCGATTTCTTGTGCTCTCCCGCCGCCTGTATTGTACACGCATACCAATAATCTGCTCCTGGAATACCTTTGCCTGTTGTTTTTTGCAACCATTCCCGATAACGATCATCCTCAGCTTCATAGTAATATAGAGCCAAATATAATTGTGCATACACATTTTGTCCATTATTTGCAGCGTCCCCAAGTGCTTCAAACGCATCGTCATCGTTACTATGGTTAAGCAAATGTTCATACAGCGCCGGATTATCCGGATAATCATCCGGCAGTATCATAGGTAAATTTTCTTTTTCACGCCACTTTTTAAGTATAGAGATATACGCATTGGCACTTCCTGTAAATTGCGGAGGCGGATTTATATTAGCTTTGCGTAATTTTTCTAAAAAATCTTTAAAACATGTAATATTTTTATCTTTTAACGCAGACAATATCTTGTCTGTAAACACGCCATGTAATAGCTTGCCTGATTCTATTGCTACACGATCAGAACAACAAGCTGATAAAATAACCGGAGCTATGACCGTTGGTAAACTGGTAGGCACTATCGCCGGAAGAGGATTGTATTCTATTTTTCCAGCAGTATAGAAACTTACCCGACAACAATCAAAAATAAATAAACGATTGATATAAATTTTATTAGTTAATCGCTCGATATCTTTATTACTGATAAAACCGTCCCAAGCCCAAAAACCTGGTATGTCATTTTGTTCTTCTCCGTGCCCCGAAAAATAAAATAAAAACAAATCACCATGGCACATTTTTTCTCTTAAATTATTCCAAGCTGAAGCAATAGCACTGGCAGTAGCATCTTGATTTGTCAACAATATAATTTCATCAAAATCATTATTTAAAACAGCTCTCATCGCTTTGGCGTCACAACAGCAACAATTCAATGGAGCGTCAGGATATTGATCGATTCCTATAAGTAAAGCATAACGTTTCATAATGTATCTCTTATGCAAATCCTCACACCGTGCTGGCGGTTGGTTTTATTTCGGTTAAATCTTTGTAGATTTGTATGCTGGAACGGAGGTGTTCCAGCAGCTGATCGTCTTCTTTCAATTCTTCCAATAATTCAGCACACTCTTGGCACTCTTTCAAGTGCGCGGCGCAGCTTATCCGGCTTAAAACAGAGAGCTTGCCGTGGCGGTACAGATCCAATTCTTCTTTGGTGTAGTGTTTCATAAAATCATCTTTCGTCCAGAGTTTTGATTATTTCACGCAAAGTGCTTATACAGCGGCTTTTAGCGGTGTATATATTTGATACAGATATATTCAGAAACTTTGCCACTTCTTCGGCGTTCCGCTCGTGCAATGCGTACATCTCAAACGCCGCATAAGTTTCCGGCTGAACCCGCTCTTTCAGCTCCACCAGTGCCATATTCAACAAATGTTTGTACCACTCTTCATCCCAGACCGCGTTCCACGCATCTTCACTGCCAAGTTCGATCGGATTGTTTTCATCGTTGAGCGAACTCGTATCCTTACGCTTCCGGACGATCTTCAACGCCTGATTCCGGATGATTTTCCGCAAGAAATGCCGGAACCGCCCCTTTCCTGGATCGTAAACAAAGGTGACACCCTCCGGAATATTGTCAGGATCATATTTTCCAACAATATCTTTCCGGAATATCTCGCACATCACCTGCTGAACCAACTCTTCCTTCTCATCCGCCGTCAAACCGCAATCGCCCCCGCAAAGCAAGATCAACGGCTTATACGCCGCATAAAACTCACTCCACGAAACCTCATCACCGCCACGAACCCGTGCCAACAAAGATTTTCTAGTAGTAAATGCCATTTTTTCTCCAAGGAATAGTTGCTTGGGGAAGAGAAAAAAACCTTTTGCTGGATTGGTTCTTTCCCGCTTCCCAACTTGTCACGGCGTAGCCCCCGTGGCGAAGACGGAACCCCAACTCCCTTTTCCAAACCTTTTATTGGCACTTTTCTTTTTGGCTTTGCAAAAAGAAAAGTGCCCTTAAAGTTTTAAAAACTTATTTCTTTTATTATCTACTTCCACTTTTTTTAATTTTCTTACACTGCTTTATAAACTTCTTCAGGAGCCGTTACTGTTTTTGGTAACAAAAACAGTAACGGCACGAAAAGGTTTGTAAAAAGGAGGGGGTTTTAGGGGGGAGGAAAAGAAACTTTCCTTAAAAGTTTTTTTCCTCTCCCTAACTTCTTTCCCACCTATTTTTCAAATTTCAGCGTTGAAATCATTGCTTCAAATTCTTTTATCCGCTCCTCGTATGTTCGCTCTTTGGCGGACATTTTAATTATCAGGATTTCCTTATCTTTGATAAGCCAGAGTTGGCATGACTTGGTTTTCGGCGGCAAAAAACGGTACTCAATCATCACTCCGGGGAGTTTGAGGATGTTCACCCGCCGGATTTTGAAAATCTCCGCCTGCTGACTGCCTGCCCGCCCGATAACCGACTTGACCATCCAGCGGAGTTCATCGTCAGACAGCTTGGTGATATTTCCACCGTCGTAGGGGTGCATTCCCAATGAAATGTTGTCTGCAAACTCAACAACTGAATCGCAGGTAATGATTTCCCGTTTTTGCGCAAAACTTTTAGTAATCACCGCCAGCAGTTCCGGCGAAATCTTTTTGCGTGCCGATTCATCAACCTGCACCGCCTCCAACACCTTGCCCATAGTATCAAGAGTGGTAACTTCCCATAAAGCAGGAATGGTCATTGAAAATTTGTGCAGTTCGTTTTTGTAAATTTTTGACGGCATATCGGCAAAGGGTTTTTCTGGCTTGAGCATCCACCACGCCGTGCCGCCGATCACCAGCGAGGGCGACAAAACGATCAGCCAATAGTTTTTCAGGAACCGCCAGCTGTTGCGGGGCAAACTTTTCAGATACCGCCAGATGTTCCGCAAACGGTACGCCCAGCGGTCACGCCAGCTTTCGCCGAACTGCAGCTTGTGCTGGATCGACAGCAGCTCATTTTCCAGCTCGGCAATGGAGTTGATCCGCCGCAAGGGATCTTTGCAGCAAAGTTGGAACGCCAGCTGCACAAAGTATTTAAGCTGCGGAGTAAGCGATATATCTTTAGGCAGCGACGGAAATTCGTGGGGGCTGCAGCCGGTCGCCGCACAATAAACCACCTTGCCGAAAGCATAAAGGTCGTTGCGCTGGCGGGCACGGCGGTCGGAAGAATCCAACGAATCAGCGGAGCGTTCTTCCGGCGGAATAAATTCCAGAGTTCCGGCAAGCTGAGTCACAGTGGCCGATAAGCTCGAGACCAAACCAATATCGGCAAGCTTGGGCGCGCCTTTAACAAAAAGGATGTTGTCAGGCTTGATGTCCCGATGAGTGAAACCCGCCGAATGAATGGCTTTGATGCCGGAAAAAACGCCATAAAGGACGGGAAAAAGCTCAGCAAGGGGCAAAGCCCCCGACTGCAACCGCTGTGCAAGGGTGTCAGGTAGATAAGAAGAATCAGCCGAAGCCCCATCTCCGACAGAAGCCGCCAGGTCAGCCGCTTCCATAGTGTAAAAGAAAGAGTCCGGATCTTCCTGAACATGAAAAATCTGCAAAAGTTCAGGATGATCTTCAGTGATCTTGCGATAGTTGATAACGCCCCGAAGCTCCCGCTCCCAAGCCTCGCCGAGAGCGGATTTAGGCACGACTTTAAGGGCCATCTTCTTGCCGGAAATATCCTCACAAAAAAAGACCTCACCAAACCCGCCAGCCCCGCACCGGCAAACAATCCTCAAACCATGAAATTCATCGCTTTGCATAAATTAATTTTATAAATCCACAAGTATACATTCTGCACAATCTTTACATATTGAAGTGCTGGTCAAATCATATTGTTGCCTGAAAACTTTTTTGTTTTCTGTAGCCTTGAATAGTTCTATACCATTGCGTTTGCAATAGCTAACTATAGCTGAATATGGTCTATCAGGATCATTTTCACGACATTGAACAACTGCAACTTTGCAGTTGAATTGTTCCATATTTTTGCCCCAAGAATTTTTAGAACCATGGTGGGGAACCTGTAACGTATGAATGTACCCCTTGCTGTTTATTTTATTGCAAAACAAACTAAAAATATCTTTTCCGCTTCTGATTCCGAGTTTGCCATCGGCATCACCAGTATATAAACATCCAGCTTGACAATGGCCAAAAGGATGTTCTGTTGTTCTTATACAACCTGAAAATAGCATCAATGAATTTCCATTGCTATTTCCGGTCATTGATTTATATACTTTGTTTAACGCCTTGCGATTTTTTTCGATATAGTTTAAAGCGTCTTTGACTTCTGATTGCGATAACGGATGATTATATGCTTTTTGTAATAACTTCACATCCAATTCTGAATTATTGCGACACGCTTCCCAAAAATTTTCTGCCAACTCACATCTTGCCATAAATGGGATATAATACCATTGCACCAAACAGCATGAACTATCGATTCCAATCCTATCAAAACTATTTATGACTTTTGCATTAGGATACATCAATACATCATCAGTTATAACAAGGTCATCGTCAATCGGTTTTACTAAATGAATTTGGGTGTTTTTTGAAAATTTAAATTCCCCTGATACAAGCTTATAAGAAGTACTTCCTTCAGCGTAAAACGCCTGGTGAATTTTTTGTTGACAGTTTGTCAAAAAAGGCATATAAACATCTTTAATTTCAAATCCTTTGTTAAGCCTATCAAGCCAACTAATATGGTCTTCATCAAAATGTGATATAAAAAGCACATCGATGATTTTTTCCCTTCTAGTTTTTTTACATTGACGAGAAAAAGCATGTAAGATGTAATTTTCCTGTGTCTCGGGAAGTTTTCTTAAAGTTCCGCAGTCATAAACCATAACAAATCCATTACTGAAAAACTCTGCAGCAAAACCGCCATGTCCAACTGGATAAAAACAACGTTTGATATAACCACCCATATCATCACCTATTTAAATAATTATTCTAAATCATCCAATTCTTCTTTAGCTTGCTTGTCGCCTTTCTCTGCTGCTTGCCGATAGTAGTATTTAGCAGTTTCTATATTTTTTTCCACCCCGAGACCTCTATGATAACACAGTCCCAGCAGGTACAGAGCCCCAGCATTCCCCTGTTCCGCGGCTTTTTGATACCATTCCACAGCTTTGTAATAGTCTTCTTCTACGCCATCGCCAAAATAGTAACAGAACCCGAGTCGACATTGTGCCCACGCATCCCCTTGTTCCGCCGCTCTGCGATACCATTCCACAGCTTTGTAATAGTCTTTTTCCACGCCAATGCCATCCATATAACACGCTCCAAGAACAGCCTGACCGAGTGGGTTACCTTGTTCTGCTGATTTACGAAGCCATTTTACAGCTTCGGAATAGTCTTTTTCTACGCCAATGCCATACATATAACACGTCCCAAGAGCAGCCTGACTGAGCGGGTTACCTTGTTCTGCTGATTTACGAAGCCATTTTACAGCTTCTTTAATATCTTTTTTTACATAAAAGCCATCTTGATACATTCTTACCAAACGGTATTGTGCGGCTGGATTACCTTTCTCAAATCCGAGAAATCCATCTGACGCTGCTTGGCTTATTTTTTCGTAAATCAGCTTTTGCATGGCAGAAGGAAGATTTTTACACGCCTCCCAATCATCCAAATCTATTACCCAGATAGTGCAGCCATCTTCTGGGAGATTGGTGTTCAGCAATGTGGTATCTACCTGATCATACACATTATTGCCGATTTGCAGAAACGCGATATAACGCAAATCCTTATCGCTTTCAGCAAATTTGCCAAAATGAATATGTGATACTACATCTAAAACGCCATCTTTGTACTGGAATATATCACTTTTGCCAATAGCTGTATCAAAGTCTTTGCCAATGGCGGCCAATGCTTCCCAAATAGTCGTGAATTTGCCGGTGGCGGTGTGATTTACCCGGATATTCCATGTGCCGGAAAAATCCGGAAGATTTAGATTGAACGGTATAGTTGCAACTGGTTGCGTGGCTTCGGCAATAGCATCTTTGCCGCTTTGGGTTTTTATTCGCAAATTGCCACCTTTAAGAATGTCAATCACAGGAGCATTATTTTGCATGTATACAGCCAATGTCCGCCCATTGGTATTATCCAATTCCATCCGAAAAGTTATATCCTTGTTGCGTTGTGGCGGTATTTCCAAAATCTTCGATTGCATACTGTATGGTTTAGCGGTGATATTGTATGCCCGTTCTCCACCGTAAACTGGAATATACGCATCGCTCAAATCACAAAAGATTGTTTCATTACCGGTATTAAATACTGTAACCGTAAAAGTTAAATGGAAATTTTTAATATTGGTCTGGTGAATCATTTGAGAAATATATTCGCTTTCCTGCGAAAATATTTCCTGCTGGGACTTGCTCCACAATTCCTGGGTCTGTTTTACTGAATTCCGTCCGTAAGCATAAGAACCGGAAAGTTTGACTTTGGTGGTAAGTAATTTAGCAAGCCAGGAAAATGGATTCAACGAAAAATCATTCCCGGCTGAGATGTTGGATTTAAGATCATGCGTACTGGTTGTATTGTTTTGCGAAGTTGTTGTTTGAGACGATTTTCTGCTGGCGATCTCTTTGCTTATATCGACAGCTTTAAGCGTTTGAGAAGCGCTTTCCTGAATGTCATAGCCCAAAGACAGCGAATGGATATTCCAAACTACCGGGGTAGTAAAAATCAAAGGCTTTTCCTCTTTTTGAAAAGCTCCGGAAAATTCTTTTTTCAGTTTGGCTATTTTTTCCTCATCAGTTCCTTGTCCCAAAACAATAGCATCGCATTGCTTATTGGCAAGTTGTCGTGTACGGGCGTGTGTCCAGTTTTTATCTATCCACATTGAAACCTGCTCTGTAACTTCCAACAAACTTTCAGCACACAAAACTCCACAGCTGACTATTAAAACTGCCGCCAACAACTTTTTCCATTTAACCATTTTTAGCTCCCGTAAAAATATTAAAAAATTTATATATCTGTAACTTACTGCCAAGAAGTGTGGATTTCTTACATTCCCCCCGCTTTATTTTTAATTTTTTTACTTCATCCCTTGAAAACAAAAAAGCCGGGACGCTTTCTTGTATTGCTCAGTAGGTCCCGCCAAGAACCCGCACTTTGACACAACAAAGACGTCCGGCACTCTTTCGCTTGCCAGAATACATTTCTCTGTCAAAGTGCAAATACTTCTTTACTTGGCGGTGTTTACTGAGCATTTGCAAAAATATTCTCTGATTTTTACACAGCAAAAAAACTTCCATTTTTTCTACTGCTTTGATAACTTATCACGGCAATCAGATTATTGCAAACAAAAAACTCACCTTTTCTGCAAATATCTGTAAAATCAGGCAGCGTTCAATTTAAGCATAATAAAATCCTTTCAATAATTTGTTTTTTTGGAAAAACTTTGTTATATTAGTATTTAGAGGAGCGATTTTTATGGATATACGCGAAGAAAAAATCAGACTTTGGCTGACTAATCCACCAGTAATGAAATTCCCGGTGCCGACCAATCTGCCCAAATTTTCTAAAAAATCATTCCGCAATTATGACGAAATGAACGCTTGGAAACGCGAATACCTTAAAGAAATCGCAGCACAAGGCGGTATCAAATGGAAGCAATTTTAAGCAAACTCACGCTGCCAATGTCCGGTATGTTGTTATCGGCGGACAAGCTATGATGCAGGAAGGTATGCCCAGATTTACCCTTCGATTGGGATATTTTTGTGCCGCCATTTGATCAAGAGAATTTTGATAAGATAAATGCCGCACTTGCTGACGAACTGGATATGGATCTGGAACCGATGGATGTACAAACCGGCGAAGGTTTTGTGCAAACGTTTCAAACCACCGCCGGTGTTATCCAGTTCCATTTAGCTCCGCCCGGACTGCCTAAATTTGCTGTTGTAGAAGAACGGGCAGTGATCCATGAGTTTTGCGGTGTCCCGGTCAAATACCTCTGTTTGGATGATTTACTCAGCAGCAAACAGGCAGTTGCCCGGGACAAGGATGCTGACGATATACTCTTTTTGACCATAAAAAAGCAGAATCAGCAGAAATCCTAAATCGCCATGCGGATTCGCTCGATGGCACGGCGGGCTTGAATGAAGTCACGTTCTTTCTGACGCTGCTGAATTTGCACTTCTTTGACTTTGCGGGAAAGCATAGCCAGATCATCAAAAGCGACTTTCAGTTTGAGCTTAAAAGTTTCAATGCTGTTGCCCAATTCTTCCAGCGGATTGAGTTCAGTTTCGGGGGGATTGATAGAAACGGGGGCGACCATCTGCACCGGGGCAGATCCGACAGTTTGAGTGTTTTCCATAGTTTTTTCCTCCTGTTGGGTTTGAATGGAATTTGTTTTAATTGTACGCATAGGCATTGCAATATACTGACCGGCACCGCCTGTCGCCAGAATCGGCAGCAAGCCAGCTGAATGAGCGTGCAAAGTAGTGTTGCCCTGCAAGAACATACGAAGTAACACTTCCCGATCCAGCGTTAAACCGATTTGCGGCAATACTCCGGAATACTCAGCAACTGTATTGATTGTATTATGTGGCAGGATACAGGATTTGAGCGTAACAGCATTATCGGATGGAATAACTTCAACGCCGTTGGAGCCTTTCTGCGGCGGAATATTTTTCAGCCAAGCCAAGACCTGTTCCGGCTCGGTGAACTTGATGTGATAATCCAATGCATTAGTTTCAGGAATAATATTTTTCCATTCCGGATACATCCCGACCAATGCTTTGCCCTGCCACATAAAAGAACCGATTTCCAGCTTGAATATTTTATTGTTGCCGCTCTTCCAAGTCCATAAATGTCCCGGTTCGTTAAGCTTGGCAGCAAGCAATGCCAGCGGAAACGGCAGAGTAATGTTTTCTGCCAGATTAAGCGGACAAGGCAAGTTCAAAAGCTGTTTGCCGTCGGTAGCCGTAATGCCAGCAGCAGAAAGATTCACGCCTTGTAAAATTTGCCGATAGTTGGAGCGGTCAATCACCGCCGCCGCTTGCGAAACCAGATCGCAGAAGTTATCCGGCAAAGGCGTTTCAAGAGCCTCCACCGGAACCGCTTCAAGCTCCGGAAATTCAATGAATGTTCCGAAAAGCTCCACATCATTACGGGCAATGCGTACAAGTTCCCGAAGTTCGCGAAACTCCACACAAAAGTCCACCGGATCAAAGCCCTCTGCTGCAAGCAAAAGCGAAACAACTTCAACGCCATCAGTTGCCATAGCCCGGACAACACCATGCCCACCAACAAACCGGATAGAACGATACTGTTCCACCGGTGAAGTTTGCGAGACCACCTTGCCCAGCACCCGCAAGGCATCATTCAAAGTTTTCTTCTCAATTCTCATTTTTACCTCCATGAGTTTTGGTTGAAAATTTAAAAACGAAAAAGCCCCGCCGATTCCGAAGAACCAACGAGGCTTACATTGATCGTGAGCTTATCTCACAAAAGTGATATATAACTCAATTTTTTTGAAAGACAAATCTCAAACTATGTCCAGTTACAGATCATTTAAGTTCTTTTATCAATAATTATATTCAATTCTTTAAGGCGAATCTTGGCAACGGTTTTGGAAACAGTAAATTCATTAGCTATAGCATTGCTAATATAATTTAATGTTTCGTAATTATAATCCTTGCCATCAATATAAATTTGCCCGATATTTCTGGTGATTCCGTGTTCTAAAGACGCTGAATAAACAACTTGTTCAACCATTTTTCGTGGTAATAGCAATTCAGAAGCAAATCGATTTGCTTGCCACTCCAAGCGTTTATTAGTTGGAAAACCATTTTCTATTTCAATGTAATCATAAGGAGTTTGATTATTTTCAAAATAGTGTTGATGCAAGACTAAATGACCTAATTCGTGAGCCGCGACAAACCGCCATGAATGATTAGTTGCTGCTCCTGAAACTAAATCCTGATCTAAAACTAATTCCTTATTTTTATTATCAACACACCCCAAAGCTTTTTGATTCCCAATTTTTGGCAACGGCCAAACTTTGAATTCATATCCAAATTTATCGCAAGCTAACGTCATAAAGTCCAATATATTTATTGCTTGTGGTTTTTCCAAAGCTTTGGGTTGGTGTTTGCCAATTATTTTCAATGCCAATATTTCAAGTTCTTCTGGCTCTTTCCATTCGATTTCCATATAACTCACTTTCCCAGTTTTGCGGTGAGCTGTTGGAAGCTTTCGAGGGCACTTTGCAGACTTTCCATGATATCGGTGGCGAGTTCGTCCGGGCTGGGGAGATTGTCTAAATCTGCCAGAGAACGGTCTTTGATCCAGAAGATGTCCAGACTGGTTTTGTCACGGGAAAGAATTTCATCAATGGTGAAACGGCGGAAGCGTCCATCGGGATTGCTTTCGCTCCAGGTCTCTTTGCGGTCGTGGCGGTTTTCCGGATTATAACACTCGATGAACTCCTGCAGATCTTCAAAGGTCATCGGAGATTTTTTCAGCGTAAAGTGCTTGTTTGTCCGCAAATCATAGAACCATACCTCTTTGGTTTGGCAATCGGGACTTGCCGGGCGTTTGTCGTAAAAAAGAACGTTTGCTTTAACACCGGGCTTGTAAAAGATTCCGGTGGGCAGCCGCAGAATAGTGTGCAGATCGCAGGTTTGCAGTAATTTCTTACGGATGGTTTCACCGGCACCGCCTTCAAACAAGACATTATCGGGAACAACTACGGCAGCTTTGCCGGTGGCTTTCAAAATGGTGTTGATGTGCTGAATGAAGTTGAGCTGTTTGTTGGAACAGCCGGAAACCCAGAAGTCCTGACGATTGTAAACCAGTTCTTCGTCCTCCTCTTCGCCTTCCTCGTTGGTGAAAGAAATGGAAGATTTTGTACCGAAGGGCGGGTTGGTCAAAACATAGTCGTAACGATCGCCGGGATCGGCGATCAGAGCATCGCCCCGGGTAATGGGGACTTCTCCATAAATATCGCCGATGTTGTGCAAATAAAGGTTCATCAAAGCAAGTTTGTAGGTGGTGCGCACCAATTCACCGCCGTGGAAAGCCTCTTTTTTGAGGAACTCTTTGGCATCCCGGTCAAGAGAAAAGTTTTCGGTGATGAACTTTTGAGCCGCCAACAGGAAACCTCCGCTGCCGCAGCAAGGGTCCATAACGGTTTTATTCGGTTCCGGGCGGACACAGGCAACCATCGCCTGAATGACGGAGCGGGGAGTAAAATACTGTCCGGCACCGCTTTTGGTATCTTCGGCGTTTTTCTGCAGCAAGCCTTCATAAATATCGCCTTTGACATCGCTGGACATGGCAACCCAGTTTTCAGAGTCGATCATCTGGACAATGCGGTACAAAATGGCAGCTTTGGTGATCTTGCAGGAAGCATCGGCAAAAATGCGTCCAAGAATACCGCCCTCATCGCCGAGACGGTCGAGGATTTCTTCGTATTTATCCTGCAACTCGGCACCTTTGAGAGTATTCATATCCTCCCAAGTATAACCGGCAGGAATGCCGCTGGCACGATTGTACGGCGGCTTGGAGTATTCATAAGACATTTTCAAAAAGATGAGATAGGTCAACTGCTCAAGGTAATCCCCGTAAGAGACTCCGTCATCCCGCAAGGGATTACACATTCCCCAGACCTTGGAGATAATGGATGAAGTTTGTTCATTCGGCATATTACAAATTTCCTTCAAAGGCTTGTTTCAAAATACTCTGGCGAAGTGCAGCCGCCTGCTGCAAAGCGGTGTCAACGGTTTGCTCTATATTGTTGCAAATTGAAACTTTTTGATGTATTTCTTCAACAATTATGTTTTGTACTAAAATTTCAGGGATTGGTATTGATATTTTCGAATACCCTCCAACGTTTAAATGAGCTTGAGCAACCCCACGTTTTTTATCTGCTACTAATTTTTTACCCAGAGGAGAATTAGTATATGCACACAGATACTCAGGAGTGATTTTTTCTCGATTTGGTACTGCTATTAAAACGTCTATCGCATTGGATCCATCAAATTTTTCGGTTACCACACATGCTGTTCCGGGATAGCCAGATCGAACTATCAAAATATCCCCAATATGAACTTCACTCCGTTTATTTTTTAGATGTCCATCTTTTGAAAGGAAAACCCAATCTTTGTCATCAATATAAAATTCCCGAACATTTGCCGAACGAAACGCCTTAATTCCACTTTCAGGAGTCGTATAATACTGCGATGGTTTTATTACAATACCGACCTTTATCTCATTACAAACATCTTTTATAAAAACATTTGGAACATCTTGTGTGTATTGTACAATCACATTTTGCATCACGGCTTGTCGGTAGATGGCGAGCTTTCCTTTGATGGATTTCAATTCGGCGACGGCGGCATCCAGCTGCGAAAAAAGTTCCTCGATCTTGGCAACGATCCGCTCCTGTTCCGGCAGCGGGGGAACTTTTACCTTGATTTGAGAATATTGCTGAATCCAATATCGTTTATGAGTGTCGTGATTAAACTGAATTGTCTGCATTCTGTAAAAAATGAATTTTGGCAACACTAATTCAGAATTAGCAGTCAATATCTTCATTGCGGAAGATTTTACTTTAAATTGAAAATTTACATATTGTGAAGCAGTGGTAAAATCATCAAATATGATCACTGGTAATTTGTCGTAAATTCCTGTTTTTTCATTCGTATAACCAATGATGAATGACTTTCCTGCGGTCAATACAGGCGTTTTATAACTCTCGTGATAATCGGTCGAGTTTACAATATATGCCGTTGGCTGTTCATAAGCCAATAACTCTTCCAATTTATATTCTGTCCATTCCATCATCTGCATTTCAATCAAATTACCATATCTATTTGCATTGAATCTTTATACCAACTGAATTTCTTCGATCTTGTCATTATACTTAAGTGCATATCCATCATTCCATCTCTTGAAACGATAAGAAAAACCCTTGTCTTTTCTATCTATGATCGTCCCAGAGCCATATATTTTACAAGGATCAATCTTCGGGACTCGATTGGTTTCAGACAGTTTTTCTTCAAACATGACTAAATCAGAAATAATAAATTCTTTATCAAGACTCTCGTATTGCCGCCTTGCTTTTTCCGCCATAATTTCCTCTATTTTGCGACGTTGCTCTTGCGGCATATTTACTCCGACAATGATTCCAGCCAGATGAATCGGATCATAATGAAAAAGCCGCTGATGCGGTGACAAGGATAATTGTTCCATTGCCAACCAAGATATTCCACTTTGCAAAACTACTCTTGATTCTTCTTCATACTCCCAAGCAGAATGCTTTTGCAAATATATTTTTTCCCGATCATTTGCTATTTTTTCTTTTTCTTTTGCACTCATGGTGCTTAAAACGTATGGTGGAAAATATGCAAATCCATTGGAGTATTTTGGGGTTGTTACATATTCGATATCCTTTATTTCAAAACTGTCTGGTATTGCAAAAGACATTTGAGGAGAGAATGAACAGGGCGTTGAATATACAAATTGATTTTTTTTCCAATACTTATTTTGGTATATTTTTCCATTAATAGGTCTGAAAATCAGACAGAACCCCCGATGATTATTGGCATAATGAGCCCACATAAGGTTAATGTCCCGTTTTCTTGAAAAAGAGGCAAAATATCGTTCCCCTGGCATATACGCAAGGGCATACCGAGTAATTACGGCAAGCATGTTTTTTAATATTGTCTTTTCAGACAAATCTTTGCCGATAGATAAAAAATCATCCTCTGAAGTATTGATAAATTCTTCAAAAAGAATGGGGGATTTTTCTATGTAAAAGGAGACTATTTTTTTAACTAAATATTCTGTCGCTTTACTTAAAATAGGATTGTCTTTTAATGCAAGCCGAATCAAATTGTTCCACGCATCTTCATCCTTTTCAAAAATGGCAAAAATCTTTCCTTCGTATGGATCGTTACATTCTGCTCTGGATGCAAAATATAACTCATCATAAATAAGTTCTTTTATTGACAATTCGCTACCTGAACGATATCTGTAATAAAACATTTTACGCCACCAGTACTTTATTCATTTCATTGAGGATAGCTTCGTACTGCTCACCGAAGACCTGATAGAAACGCCCCAGACCGCCTTTGTGATCAAAGGGGGTGTAGTCAAGGTCATCAGGAACAATGCTCAAAGAGGAAACGATGTGATCTTTGATCAAACGCAGCCACTCCATCTGTTCTTCGGTAAAGTGGACAGCTCCGGCATTGCGTTTGAGAGTCCACTGCATAAAGTTATAATTCACCCGGTCGGCAAAGGGTTCCAGTTTGTCGGCATATCCCAGCTCAAAACGGACAAGAGAAATCAGATCGGTCAGCTGCGCCATCGTCCCGCGTTTGACCTTTTCCGGCTGGAGAATACCGTAGCAATCCCAGAGCCGTTCCACTGTTACGCCTTTGGCGGTCAATTTAGCATAGAGTTCTTTCAACTTGGCCATGACCATTGGACGGTCTTTGTACGGCTGGCTATAAATGATCCGCAAAGCAAGCAACTCATCTTTGTTTTCTTCGATGAATTGTTTGAATGTGGATATCACCCGTTCGGCATTGGCAGTCTGCTGAGTATCAAATCCGGCAAAGGTCACGGTGTCAAGATTTACATTGTCAATGATTTGCTCGTGACTGCGGCGGATGTTTTCAATGCACTCTCTGCCTTCCGGATTCAATATCGGCTGCACCGCATTTTTGATCTCTTCGGATTTTACTTCGGCAATCTGTTCTGCGGTCGGTTCACTTACCGAAAATTTCTCTTGTACTTTTGCAGTCAAAAAATCTTCATCAAAGGCATTCAAAAGATTCTCTGCCAGTTTTCCGGCAGAAAGACCGACTTGCGTTTCAAAGGTTTTCTTTTCGCCTTTACTCATTTGCGAATTGAGCCGGATGATCCGGTTTGCAAGCGAGGTCAGAGTATCTTCATCTCTTGCCCCCAACACA
>SUWJ01000036.1 GCA_015061545.1 Lentisphaerota bacterium
GCCAGCAGAAAGTCGATATCGGCTTTGTACATCGGCAGGTCGTAACCGGTAACGCATTGCAGCGGATTGATGCGGGTGAGTTTGAAGTCAACCAGCGGAACCGCTTTGGGTTCGTTGCTCTGACCGTAGTCCAAATCCAGCGTGCCCGCCCAGAAATACATGGCGTTGCCTTCGCTCCAGATCGGACCGTTGTAGTATTTGCGCATATTCATACTCGAAAGCGCATAGTCGCGGAGTACCGACCGGTGCATGGCGGCACCGGGGTCGCGGTAATCGTAGTTGACCAGTCCCCAGGGCGGAGTATTGGTAACTTCGTCCATATAGCAGGCGTTCCAGCCGTATTTGGCGACAAACTTGGGCGAAAACTCCTTCTGCAGAAGGTCGATCGTCGAGGGCGCACAGGACAGACCGTTGTCGTATCCGGGGAAGCACGTTCCATCGCGCCACAGCGGCACATAGGCGTATTTGAATTCCAGATTCAGCGGCGACATGATACGGTTGTCTTCGTAGGGACCGACATATTTTACGAGGGTCTTAAGCTCGGTGACCATATCGCGCATATCTTCGTTGCTGCCGATATTTTTGTTGAACTCCAGCGAACGGTTGAGCCGCTGACTGGCCATGGGCATACGGAACTTGCCGCCGTGGAAACGCAGGAAAACGTCACCGGCACCGTAGGCGTGCATATTGCGCCAGAATTCCAATTCGCGTTCAATATCGCCCTTGCCCTGCAGCGCATACTGGCGCGTACAGGCGACCACCTGACTCATATCTTTATAGTACGGCGATTTGGGATTGCGGATCACCGGCAGAATATCTGCCAGCTGCGGCGCAACTGTTATATACATACATTCATGCAGCGTATTGCGCTGACCGTCAGTTTTGGGCAGATAGACCGATCCGCCCATGATTCTGGCAGAATCTTTACCCATTACCGCTGCGCCTTTAAGACCCAGCTTGCTTTTGCCTTCGGTGTATTCCGAAGAATTTGTGCAGTACCAATCCAGAAAGACCGATACAAAGAAATTATCGGTAACCATCATCTGCGGTGCATCCCAGCGGTTGTTGAGGTAAGAAACTGTAAACAAACGCGGATTCTGCACTCCGCTGCCGACGGCATAGCCGGTGTCGAACTTTTCAACTGCGGGGTCATTGCTTTCGGCAGTAACGGTCAGCACCCGCTTGTACATACTGAATTTGAGCGTGAATTCAAAGCTCCGCTTGCCGCGGCTCCAGCGCCAGAATGTGGTCAGTTCGTTGTCCTTGAACTCTTTTTTCACCAGTTCGGTCTTGAAGTGCGCCGCATCCGATGCGATAAATCTGGCACCCTTGAGCCGCACCGCCATACCGCCGTCTTTGGCGGGCTGGAAGGTGTAGCGGCCATCGACCACGCAGGTTATGTCGCTCAAAGTACCGCTCTTGGGGGTGTAGATGTATTCCAGAGTGCCGTCGCTGCCTGCGTATTTAAAGACATAGCGCTCTTTTTCTTCTGTAACGCTGCATTTGCCATCCGCCGCGCCGCCATACGGGCGGATACCTTCAGGCGAGGTGGGGAAAGGCAGTTTATCTTTGGATGTATCAGGTATCGGCAGATCTTCCAGCGTAAAGGCACCCAGCATATCAAAATACATGGTATTGTCTTTGGCGCTGTCGGCAATAGTTATCGCAAAACCAGCCACTTTGACCGGAAAAACCGTCTTATAGGGGAAACGGGCTACTGCCGCGCCCCACCAGGGATTGTTTGCCCAGTTGCTCGAACCGCTGTTGGTGCGCATGACAAACTCCTTGCCGTTGCCGTCGATACAGCGGAATTCCACTTTGCTGCGGGCGCCTTTAGGGCCGAATACCCACAACTCGACCCCGTCGGCCCTGGCTACAGAGATGGGTTCTTTGAACTTGACAAAGGTGCTTTTGCCTTTGGGCGCGCCGACCAGCTTGGCGGTGGCTTCGCTCCACAGCGGCCGTTCGCTGCCGGAAGTGATGCTTACGCCTTCGGGCAATTCAAAATCTTTTTCCGCGCCGGCTTTGTACTGCCACAAGGTCGGGCAGCGGGGAGTGAGCTGCCCCGAAATAATTTCGTGGGGGCGCACATTCCAGTCGTTCATATTGACCTTTGCACCTGATGCCGGTAACGCGATCAGCGCCGCCGCCAGACAGCTGCCGAAAAGAAGAGTTTTGCTTCCAATCATAAATGTTTACCTTTTTGTTTAGTTGAATGTTTACAATAGAATATACAACAAATCTGCTGTTAATGCAAGGATTATATTTGCAAAAACTTGTAATATAGTATCAAATTCACGGCGGTTATTGAGAAAAAAATACAGCTGAATAGTGTTGTCTGGGGGGGGAGTTTGGCGGACTGCGTGGGGGTTTGCGCTGATTTTGCCCGGATGTGTTTGCGTTCCGGCGGATCTGGCGATAAGTTCAGACGATATATTTTCCTGCATCCTCGAATGATCCAACCAACCTTACTTTTGCGGAGCTTCGCCAGAAAATCCTTTGCCCCGGCTCCTTTTTTTATGGCAGAAAGACGGTTGCTGATTTGTGCAGCTGCCGTTTGCCGATGCAGCCTGTCCGAAGACCGTCCAAGCCGGGATCCAGATAACTGACAGATAAGTGACGGACAAGTGACGGATGTGTTTTTGAGCTTGAATCAGGGTGTAAATATAAAAAAACCGTCACTTCCCGAAGAAAGTGACGGAGCTTTTGCAGCGGTGACCCGTTACCAGATCTGCCCCTGTTTTTCAAAGTAAGCGGCAACGTGGGGCACGATGGGCTTGATGAGTTTTTTGATGGCCCGGGCGTACTCGCGGATTTCCGCCTGGGCGTGTTCGCTGTCGCGCAATTCAAGGAAGTGCAGCAGATTGGAAAGGTCTACCGTTCCCCAGAATGTCACCATCATATTCTGGGGCAGCACGCCGCGGGCCTGTTCGCGGCAGACCCCGCCTTCCAGCAGTTGGTTGTAAAGCTCCAGACTCGCTTCGTTGTGTTTGCGGATAGCTTCCAGCAATTCCGGCGAATTGAAATCTTCGTCCACAAAAGATGCCTGACGGTTGTTCTGACTCTGGCGGCGGAGCTGAGTGGGCGCAAAGCACTCCAGATCGATTTCCGTATAGCGGCGGGAGATCTCGTTGTAGCTCCATGTGCGGTGACGGTGCCATTGACCGCGGACAAACAGCGGACAATGGATGCTGAAGGTAAAGACCAGATGTTCCAGCGGACTGGTGTGGCGGTTGGCGATCAGATACTCCATAAGCGCTTCGTCGCGGGCATCGATTTCGGTTTTGATCTTGCCGAAGCTGACCCGCGCGGCGTTGACGATGGTCGCTTCGCTGCCCAGATGGTCGATCAGACCGACCCAGCCCTGACCGTCAAGCACTTTAACATGATTTTCAGGCGGTACATTCAAATGCTGCATGGTAAAACATCCTTCCTTAAATAATAATTACATCAGAAAACTGCATACTCAGGAAATTTAACACAGAAGTCGGTTAAAATCAAATAAAATCAAATTTTTTAAACGATCTTTGTCAATTCAGGGCGTGTAAAAAGGGAAAAATCAATGAATTTATAAAAATTTTGCATCAGAATATTGCAAAAATCGTTCTGTAGTGCTATTTTGTAAGACGCTGATTATCCCCGGATATTCTGACGGGGCGGCGCGGAAAAATCATAATCAACCATTAACATATTATATAAAGGAGACAGGAAAATGGCTCGTAAAGTAATCGTTGCCGGTAACTGGAAAATGAACAAAACCGCTTCCGAAGGTGTGGCGCTGGTCAATGCGCTGAAACCTCTGGTTGCCGATGTTTGCGAATGTTGCGCCGAAGTGGTGGTCTGCCCGACCTTCACCACGCTTTCCGCAGTGGTCGAAGCCTGCAAAGGCAGCAATGTCAAAGTCGGTGCGCAGAATGTGCATTGGGCTGAATCCGGCGCATTCACCGGCGAAATCTCTGCTGCTATGCTCAAAGAAGCCGGTGTTGAATATGTCATTATCGGTCACAGCGAACGCCGCCAGTACTTCGGCGAAACCGATGCCACGGTCAACAGCCGTTTGAAGGCTGCCCTCGGCGCCGGACTCAAGCCGATCGTTTGCATTGGCGAAACTCTGGAAGAACGCGAAGGCGATCTGACCGAAAAAGTGCTGGGCAAGCAGCTGGAAGATGGTCTGAAAGATCTGGATGCCGCCACCGTCGGCAGCATGGTTCTGGCTTACGAACCCGTGTGGGCGATCGGTACCGGCAAGACTGCCACTCCCGAAATGGCGCAGGCCACTCACGCGTTCATCCGCAGCAAGGTGGCTGAACTTTTCGGCAAGGAAGCTGCCGAAAACGTCCGGATTCAGTACGGCGGCAGCATGAAGCCCGAAAATGCCGAAGAACTGGTTCGTCAGGCTGATATCGACGGCGGTCTGATCGGCGGTGCCGCACTCAAGGCGGACAGCTTTGCCGCGCTGGTCAAAAATGCGATCAAAGGCGCTGGCTGCTGAGGCTGCTGCAAATGCCAAAAGCTCCGTCGGTAAAAATTATCGGAGCATCAAATCACGGGTAAATATATGGAAATAGTTGTTAAAATTTTGTATTCGCTGGTGATCGTAGTGGCGTTGCTTCTGTCGGTGCTGATTTTGATCCAGCCTTCCAAGTCCGGCGGCTTCGGCGGCGTGTTCGGCGGGGTCGGTGAATCGGTGTTCGGTGCGCGTGCGGGCAGTCATCTGACCAAAGCGACTGTTATTATGACAGTGGTATTCTTTGTGTTGGCGCTGACTCTGGCGTCGCTGATCGGTCATACCAAGAGCAGCGAGTCATCGGGTCTGGATCTGGAAAAAGTCGGGGTGGAAGCTCCGGCGGCACCTGCGGCTCCGGCAGCCGCACAGAAGTAATTGCAGTTGATTGGCAAATTGTTGAAAAATGATTTGCCAGTTGTCGTTTTTGTTCCTGAAAAAACGACAATAAATGGAAAAAATCGGTTTTCCGGCAGGGAAAATCATATTTTATTGCGGTTTTTTGGTGTTTTATTGCCAAAATTAGTTGCAATAATCAAAAAGTAGGAATATTGTAACCTTGTTCACTTCGATACCTGTTTGATTTAATGCAGGTGCTGAAGCGGGGTACATCAGGTTGGAAAGTGGTCGTGCAAAGATGATTCTTGGTGCGATCAGGTAACAATGAAAGGCGGCGTGTGGTGCGGGAGCGCCGCGCAAAGAGTGAATCAGGGAAACAAAGCGCAGTAGATATGATCAAAGAAAATACCATCCTTACTATTGATGTCGGTGGCGCCTGTCTTAAGATGGCGGAGTTTTCCATCGGTCCGAACGGTGATAATATCACGCTTGAACGTTACGCAGTAAAAGAGCTGTCGACGGAGTTGGCTGAAAACAATTTTGCGGCAGCGTTTGCGGTGGCGTTCAACGACTTGATGCGGGAAAACGATTTCGTTTCGCATCAGGTTCGAGTTTCAATCAGCAGTTTGTACGCATTTCAGCGTTTGAGCAAGCTGCCTCCGTTGCTGGGCAACCGCTCCCGTACTGCTCAGGTAGTGGAGGGGGAAGCCAAGCTGACGGTGCCGTATCCGCTGGAAGAAGTTTTGTGGGATTATCAGCTCATCAAACATACCAAGGTGTTTGAAATCGAGTCCGAAGAAGGCAGCGAATCAGGCGAAGTACTTACCGATACGGTGGAAGAACTTGAAGCGCTGTTTGTAGCGATCAAGGATGATCTGGCAACTGCGATCTGCACCACTTTGCTGGATGCGGATATGGAAGTGCTTTCCGTGGAAGTGGCTCCTACTGCCATGTACAACGCAGCCAAAGCGAATATGTTTGGCGAAGAAACCTGCGATATGATCCTGGATTTGGGCGGTCGCGGGTCGAATCTTATTATTATGGATGGCAACCGGATGTTTGTCCGTTCCATCCCCATCGGCGGTCATACGATCACTCAGCAGATCGCCAAAGAGTTCAGCATCGGTTTTGATGATGCTGAAGAAATGAAGCGCAAACACGGTTTTGTGGCACTGGGCGGTGCCTACGAAGATTCTGATTCGGAAGTGGCTGCCACGATTTCCAAGATCGCCCGTAACGTGATGACCCGTCTGCACGGGGAAGTCAACCGTTCGATCAACGCATGGCGTTCCATGCACGGCGGCAACCGCCCTGAAGCGCTGTTTATTACCGGCGGCAGTTCGATTATTCCTTATGTGCCGCACTTCCTGAATGAAAAGCTGGGGTTGGAAGTCAGCTTTTTGAATACATTCCCGGTGGTGAATATCAGCGAAACGATCGACAAGCAGCAACTGCTGGAAATCGCACACCTGTTCCCGCCGATGGTGGGTCTGGCGATCCGCCACATCCGCACCTGTCCGGTGGAAATTGCGCTGATCCCCAAGATCATCCGCACCACCCGCGATCTGCAGCAGAAGAAACCTTATTTCTACATGAGTGCCATTTGCGCGCTGCTCTGCTTGCTGGTGTTCTTCGGCGGGGTGAGTGCCCGTACTCAGTACGATAAGCGCCTCGAAGCGTTGGCCAAGGGCGAGCTGGACAGCAAGAAAGAAATTGCCGACCGGATCAAAAAGCAGATGCGCAATTTGAACGAGATTCAGGATCAATACAACGGTTTGATGGATCTTGCCAAAGCGCGTACCGGCTGGATGGATGTGCTGAACGAACTGCAGAAGTATACCCCGTCGAATATGTGGTTTACTCAGATCGACGGTATCAAAGAGTATAAACTTGAAAGCGACAACAAGAATCAGGA
Source organism: Lentisphaerota bacterium (assembly GCA_015061545.1). Classification (GTDB taxonomy): domain Bacteria; phylum Verrucomicrobiota; class Lentisphaeria; order Victivallales; family Victivallaceae; genus SIG78. Next base: position 6,759 of record SUWJ01000036.1, read on the forward strand.
CGGCATGATGCCCGGCATGGATCCGGGGATGATGGATCCGGGAATGATGCCTCCGGGTGCAGTCGGTCCCATGCCCGGTGCGGGCGCGCCGATGGCTCCCGGTGTACCCGGTGCACCCGGGGCGCCTATGGATCCGGGTATGATGGATCCCGGCATGATGGATCCGATGATGATGGATATGTATGGACCGCCGCCGGTACCCAACGAGGTTGCCTGGCTGCGTTTGAAGGGGCACTCGCTGGTGATGGATGGCCAGAGCCATGTGGGTGTGGAAGACAAGTTCAAGGAAAATCTGAAGAATTCCGAGTTGTTTGATATGAGCGACCCGGCGAACTTCAAGAGTCCGGCACTGACTGTTACCATGGGCAAGAACAACATCACAAGCTTTGTGATCTACGTCAAGCTCAAGAACACGATCAAGCAGTAAGAGCGAAGGCGGAATAATATGAATCGTTTTATTAAAAAGAATATGTTTCTCGTCGGGGTGCTGGGGATCTCTGCGCTGGGAGTTTTGGTGCTGCTTGTACTTTCCATCTGGCAGTACATCGTTATGAGCGCGTATATCCACAATACCGAAGATATGAAATCTGACATCGACAAGCTGCAGCGGCAGAAACCGCCCGCAGATGAAAGAAATATTCCTCTGGTTCAGGAAGATATTGCCGGTTACGACAAAGCGATGGTCAGACTGAAGAACTATTTCGGTCATCCGCTTTATCCGGCGCTGCAGAAGTTTGCCGCCAAGCTGAACCTTACTCCTGAGCAGCTGAAGGAAAACTTCAAGGAATTCTGGGAAAAGGAAAAGGAATCCCAGAGTCCCCGCGAATTGAGCTACCGTCACTATGTGGCAACGCTGGGCAAAGGCAAGGATCTGCAGGGCAAACAGCTTTGGACCGCCGAAGCGTGGGAAGAGGCTATGGAAGATTTTGTGGCAGATGCCCAGAAAACCACGATCGAAGAGATCGGTCCGCTGAACCGCGAAGAGATCTTCCTCTCCAGTCTGGGGCTGCCCCGCAACATGGGTAAATCTCAGGCGCGTCTGGATGCGTTTGCCCGCGATATGCAGAACAAGGTAATTGATCTGCTGACGGGTAAGAACGAAATTACTATGATGGGGGTATACTTCACTCAGCGTGATATTCCGGAAGTCCGCACCAATCTTGATTTTGTGGATCTTCCCGACGGGCGCAAGGGCAAAGAAGGCGATGAACCCGGCGCAGCTCCTTCCCGCAACAGCGGTGTGGCAGATATGAGCGCCATGGCAGGCGGCGCTCCCGGGGAAGGTCAGTCCGAAGAAAAGACCATCGAACCTGCGGATGTGATTCTGCATTGGAATATTATCAGCGACTTGGCGCGGCACTTTGTCAAAGCCAAGATCGACTCGGTGGAAGAACTTTCCTACAAGGATATGACCGGTCGTGAAGACAAGGGCTGCAAGCTCTACACTTACTCCGTGTCGGTCGTCGGCAGCGAAAGCGATGTGCGTAATTTGTTCAACTCGCTGAGCGACGCATATAAGCAGCATCGTGTTTACCTGATCAGAAATCTCTCCATTGCCAAGCAGGAGGATCAGGTGCAGGATATTATTGATGTAGCGCAGGGTATTCTCGGCAAGAAGGGCGAAGAAAACACTACGCTGAAGGTTCAGAACGATAGTCCCGTGAATTTCAACGGCGGTATGGGTATGGGCATGGAAGGCGGCATGGATGCCAAGCAGATTGCGGCTCAAGCCAGCTACTTCAAAGAAGAAGGCAAATATCCTGAATGCGTTGCAGGCCGCAGCAATATAATTACGGCATCGTTTGTGGTGGATTATGTTGTTTATAACGGCGATACGCTCAAATAAGGAGTGGTGACAAAAGTGGATATTCTGAAACAACATTACGAAAAAGTGGTACTCGGCGCATTGCTGCTGGGGTTTGTGCTGGCGTTGGTTTACCTGCTGCAGATGGTGGAATCTGCGCGGAACGTGACGCTGGAAGATTTGCAGTTCAGCAAGCAGAATCAGCTCTACGAAAAGCAGGACTTTTCGCAGGCGGATCATAACATTGATGCCAAGCTGGGTACAGCGGCAGTCTGGGAAGTGCGCGGAGATTCGAGCAAACTGGGGTTCAATGCGGAACTTTCGGTGCCGATGAAGTCGCTGCGTTGCGAAAACACCTCCTGCAGCAAGATCCTGCCGTGGGTGGTGGCGCAGACCAAGAAGGTGTGTCCGCATTGCGGCGAAAAACTTACCGACCCTCAGGATGCGCCCGACTACGAAAGCACAGTTGCCAAGCTGGACAGCGACGGCGACGGTATGCCTGACCGTTACGAGTTGAAGATGGGCTTCAATCCGGCTGAAAGTTCCGATGCCGATCAGGATAAGGACGGAGATGGTTTCTCCAACTTGTATGAATTTATGGTCAAGACCGACCCGTTGAATGCCAAGAGCTTCCCGGCGCTGGAAAAATGCCTGTTCCTGGTGCGTTTGCAGAAAAAGACGATGCCGGTGCAGCTGTTGGGGGTCACTCCGATTCCGGACAAGGCCAATCCCAAGAGCAAGAAGAATTGGGATATCTCTGTATCGGTCAACAATATGCGTGAATCGCTGACGATCGGCGGCGAGTTTGAGGTCAATAAGGTGCGCTACCGCGTGCTGGATGCAATTTACCGTACGGGCGATGCCCAGTCGGTTTCGGTGGTGCTCGACAACGATAAGTCCGAGGTGGTGATTGCCCCTGTGGTCAACGGCAAAGCCGATGAAACCCACAAGATCACGATGGTGGTCAAGCAGAAGGTTTACGAGCCGAATCATCTGGCGGTGATCCGCGATGTGCGCGAAAGCAATCCCCGCAAGACGATCCGCAAGGGCGTGGGCGAAACATTTGAGATCAAGACCGAAGACGATGCCAAGTTGTCTTTCCAGGTCATCGCCACGGATGCGGTCAAAGAAAGCGTGCGTTTGTTGAATATGGAAACGCAGGAAGAGTTCCTGTTGGAACGTCATTCCCGGATTCCCCGCAACGCTTATGTGGGCCGCGGCGGTGCCGGCGGTGGTGAAATGATGGATCCGATGATGATGCCGGGCATGGATGATCAGCCCCGCCGCAAGAAGTCGCGTCCGCGCCGTAACTGAAAAAGATATGCAGAAAAACATTATCAATAATAGGTATAAATATAAAAAGGGAATCCGTGCATGAGTAGAATAGCTAAGTCGATATGGCTGCGCCGGGTTGGTCCGCTGAGTTTGGCAGGAGCGTTAGTTCTGCCCGCAGCGGTAAACGGTTCTGAAGGAGCTTCCGCCAAAGGCGAAGCCGATGTCAAAACTGTTTATGAAGCCAACAAAGATGCAATGCAGAAGTTGTTCGGAGATTTTGAAAACCAGCGTCGTGATGCGATGAGCAAAGCTGGTGAAGGCAAATATCTTGAAGCGTTGAACGAGCTTAATGCGTTGCTTAAAAAGGTGGACAAGCGCCCCGGCGATCTTGCCAGAAGCATGAGCGAGGAGATCAACGGCAATATTACGCGTATCCAGCGGGTCTGGAGCAGCGAAATTATGCAGGAAGCGCAGAAATTTGCCAAAGAAAAGAAATATGTGGAAGCTATCGACAAAGCGCAGCAGGCACAGAAACTGACTCCTGCCCGCGAGTCGATCGGCAAATTCATCAGCGAGTGTCAGAAGTACGAATCGGCGCGTCCGTTCAAAGAAGATACTTCGCTTGCCAAGGTGGTTCCGGATTACGAAAAACGTCAGAAGGAACTGGATGTGGCGCTGCGCGAAGCCAAGATTTTCTTCCGCAACAAGCGTTACGAAACGGCTGCACAGCGTTTGGAACGGGTGTTGATCGACGATCCTTTCAATGTGGAAGCGGTGGATATGCTGGCGCATTGCTACGACCGTCTGTTCAACTACGGCAAGGCCCGCAGTCAGGAAACTGAAGCATTGCAGAATGCCCGCAGCGTGTGGGAATGGGTCGATCCCCTGACCGCCGTGCAGGTTGACTACACGACCGACCGCAGCGGCACGGTGCGCAAACAGTCGGATTCGGATCTGTATAACCGTTTGGAACGCATTGTGTTCCCCACGGTTCCGCTGAAGGATACGACTCTGTCGCAGATCATCAGCTATCTGAACGAAAAGAGCCGCACCTACGATCAGGACAAGCAGGGCGTGACTATTCTGGATAATCTCTCCCGCGCGGATAAGGAACGCAAGGTTTCGCTGGAACTGGGTCGGGTGCCGCTGCTGGATATCATCCGTTATCTGAGCATGGCGTCGGGCGTTTCCTACAGCTTCCGCGGCGACAAAGTCATCTTTGGTACTGTGGATAACATGAGTACGGAAATCTTCCCGGTGCATGGCGATATTATTGCGCAGATCATCGACTCCAAGACCGTCCGCTCGACTGATTCGGGTATGACCGGTCCGGAAGAAGATGGCGGCGGCGGTGATAATGCTCCTGCGGATGCTCCGCCGGTTGATCCGACGATGATGGCGGAAGATCCCGGCATGATGCCCGGCGAAGAAGGTGCGGCAACAACTGCCAATGCGGCGACGTTGAAGGCGGACTCGGCAGCGCTTAAAGCGTATTTTGCCGAACGCTGGATCACTTTTGACAACGGTGCGGATATCATCTACAGCCCCCGCGGTCAGCAGCTGCTGGTGCGCAATACGCCGGAAAATCTGCGCCGTATCGACGCGCTGCTGCGTCAGCTGGATGCCGTGGAACAGCCCATGGTGATGGTGGAAGCCAAATTGATCGAACTTACGGATACCAATTTGAACGAATTGGGCTTTGAGTGGATGTTCTCCGCCGGTCCCAACAGCGGCAACAAGTGGTCGGTTGGCGTGGTCGATCCCACCCGTCACGGTGCCAATGGCGAAATGTTCCGCGTGCTGAACAATTTCAAGATCTTCCCGAACTTCGGCAACAAGATCTTCGGTCACGATACTCACATCGACCTGAGTCTTTCCATCAACGCGGTGGCGCAGAACCGCCGTTCGGAAGTGCTGGCTTCGCCGCGTATTCTGACCGAAAGCGGTGCCAAGGACCCCGCCATGATCAAGATGATCGAAAAGACCTACTTCATTACCGAATGGGATGAACCGGATGTTGAAACCGACGGCTTCAATATCTCCATTGAATCCACCGACCCGGAATGGGACGATGCTTACGATCTGGGGGTGACTTTCTCGGTCAAGCCCACGGTCAAGGCGGATAACTACACGATCACGCTTAACGATATCCACCCGATCTTCCTGAGTCACATCAACGATTATGACTTTATTGTGACTTACGAAGCAGGGATCATCGGTCCGGATGGTTCGCGTCAGCCGGTGAACTCGCAGACCTTCAACTTGCGTATGCCTGAAATCGCCCGTCGTGAAATGACCACCAGCATTACGCTGTACGATGGCGAAACGGTGCTGATCGGCGGTATGGCGGATAACGAATCGACCACCCGCGATGACAAGTGGCCGATTCTGGGCGATATTCCGCTGCTGGGCAGATTGTTCCGCGATGAAATGACCAACGTTACCAATCGTACGATGCTTATCTTCATCACGGCGCGTCTGGTTCGCCCCAATGGTTTGCCGGTGCGCAGCGCGCGCGATCAGGGTTTGATAGATTTCAACCGCTAATAAGCAAAGGAGTTTCAGCAAATGAATAATAAATATGTTAAATCTTTGCTTCTGACAGCGGTTTGCACCGCGGGTGTGCTGGTGCTGGCAGAAGAAGAAAGCCCGCTGCAGCGCAGTGTGAACACCACCGTTGACGCATTCAGCGTGGATAAGCAGCATCAGGAAGCTGCAGCCAATTCGTTCATCAAAAAAGGTAACGAATGTTTTGTGGCAGGTAACTACAAAGAAGCGGCGCGGAACTATGCGCAGGCGGTTTATATTTTTGAATCGCTCAAGCCGACCAGCGCCCACTTTGCCGAAGAACAGGACAAGGCGCGTGAATTGATCGCCAAGAGCTACTACTATCTGGCACAGGAAACGGCGCTCAAGGCTCACGAAGAAGCCAACTACAGCGAATTGGAAAATGCTATTGCGCTTTGCAAAGAAGCCATTGCCATCTATCCTGCCAGCAGCGAAGAAATGAACAAACGCATTGCCGGATACGAAAAGATGCGTCAGGGTGCGGTTCGCCGTGCCGCGATGAAGGACGATCAGGTGATTCCTGATTTGACCGATAAGAGCTACAAGATCGCGGTGCTGCTCAAGCAGGCCAAACTGCTGTACTACACCCGTCAGTACGAAGCGGCGCGCAAGCGTTATCAGGAAGTACAGCTGCTGGATCCGATTTCGGTGGATGCGGTGCAGGGTTTGCGGGCAATTGACGTCCAGCTCAAGAAAAGCGGCCGTAACCGTTACCGCCTGACCCACAAGAAGGCGGCGGCGGAAGCTGCATGGGAAGGCGCAATGCCGATCGTCAAGGCCGATGGTGTGGATGTCCGTGCCGAATTGGAAGCGGCAGCCCGTCAGGATGTTGATACCAAGAAAAAGGCGCAGGTTGCTACCGATGAAACCAAGCTGCTGCGCGACAAGCTCAAGAACATCATTATCCCGGTGGTGAACTTTACCGGTGATGCGCAGAATGCTGGTACCCCGTTGCTGGTGGCGCTGGATTGGCTGCGTATGCGCTCGAAGGCTCACGACCCCGAAGGCGAAGGGGTGAACATTTTCCTGCACTATCCCAAACAGCTGCCGGTGGCGGAAAACGCCGAAGGTATGGACGGTATGGGCATGGATCCGATGGCGCCGGCTCCTGCGGCGGCTCCTGCTCCCGCAGCCGATCCGATGATGATGGATCCGCTGATGAATCCCAATAATCGCCGCAACAACAGCGATGATGATGAAGATTTTGAAGACGAAGAAGATTACGAAGAAGAAGAAGCCGAACCCAAGGAAGATGTCAACAAAGATTATCCTGTGATCAACATGATGCTGCAGAATAAGTCGCTGTTGGAAATCATCGACTCTCTGGCTCAGTCCGCCAAGCACGATATGTATGCTCCTGACGGGTTGAAGTTCAAGATCGAAAAGAACGCCGTGGTGCTGGCTCCCAAACACGTTTCGCTGGATGACATGGAACTTAAGGTGTTCATGTTTGACGACAGCATGGTCGATGCGCTGGGCTGCGCTCCCGATCCGGATGATCTGAAACGCGGTCTGAGCTTGCGCAACAACATTGAGTTCCCCGTGGGTTCCAAGGTTATGTATGACGCCAAGTTCCGTTCGCTGATCGTGCTGAACACGCAGGAAAACCTGCAGAAGATCGAAGATGCTTTGCTGGATCTGCGCAAACAGCATCCCGAACCCATGGTTCAGGTTCAGGTCAAGTTTGTGGAAATCGAACAGAGCGATTTGAAGGAATTGGGCTTTATCCAGTCGCTGGACCGCTCCGGCGGCGACAATGGTGCCACCCGCGGCCGTCTGCAGTTCGATAAGAACGAAAACGTGCTGTACAATTCCGGCAACAATACCTTTACCTTCTCCCGCGATCTGGGCAGCGGTTACAACTATAACCTGACGATCAATGCCATCAATCAGCTGGACAGCAAAGATGTGTTGTCGTCGCCGAAAGTCCTGACCGATTCGGGCAAACCCGTGTCGATCAAGATGACCAGCGAACGCTACTTTGAATGGGATTACGAAGAAGGTGAATTTGAAATCAGCTCCGATGAAGGTGTGACCACCTACAGCTACACGCCTCCGTGGCCTGAATTTGAAAAGCAGGAACTGGGGATAACGATGGATATCACTCCCAAAGCGGATGTGGAAAAACGTCTGATCCGTCTGGATGTGCATCCGTGGGTGAAGACGCTGGTCGGCTGGACCGAGTACCAGTACAACGTTTCCTCCGATGAAGGCGGCGACGGCGGCAACGTCAGCACTACCGAAACGATGAAACGTCCTATCGTGGCAGAACGCACCACCAACACCAACGTTGTGATCTACGATAACGAAACCATCGTCATCGGCGGTATCATCAAGGATTACACCGTTACGGTGGATGACAAGGTTCCGGTGCTGGGCGATATTCCGCTGGTGGGTAATCTGTTCAAGTCCAAATCCAGCCAGGTCAAGAAGACCAATCTGCTGATTTTTGTGACTGCCAGAATGCTCAAGCCCGACGGGTCCCCGTACTTTGACGTGGATTCCCGCGGCCGTCCGAGTTCGGCAGGGATCGGTGACGTTTACTGATAATTAATGTTTGGCAATAGCCGGGAGTAGAGTTATTCCCGGCTATTGTTGCATTTCTGCAAAAAATAATTTTGCTTACAAGTTGAAGGGGAAACGGGTACATACAAATGAGTATCGAAGCCAAGATACTGTTTCTTGTAAAATTGATGCTGACACCATGCGCGGGGGCGATATTGTCGATGGTGTTTACAGCGATCCTGCTGCGGCATTTGCGCCGCTGGGGCTTTGCCGCTGAAGTTGGCGGCAGACATATTCACGCAGAGGTCACACCTACAGCCGGCGGCATGGGAATGATTGCCGCTTTTACGCTGTGTATATTGTTTTATGATTTACTGGTGGCAATATATAAGCCTATGGGGCTGGATAATATTGACTTCCGTTTTTTTATTCCGGTGGGAGTGCTTTTTCTGACCGGAGTGGTAGATGATCGCTGGGGAATGCGCCCCGTGGTCAAACTTTTTTTTCAGATTGCTGCAGGATTTGCGGCATGGTATATCGGGATACGGTTCAACTCTTTTCTGGGTTTTGAACTGCCGGTTTATTTGAATTGTGCTTTTACAGTCTTCTGGTTTCTGCTTTATATAAATGCGTTTAATCTGATCGATGGTCTGGATGGTTTGGCGGCGGGGCTGGCGCTGCTGGCAAGTTTGACTATGGCAGTAGTTTTTTTGATCGGGCATCATTGGACCGAAGCGATGATGGCGTTTACGCTGTCGGCGGTGTGTATGGGATTTCTGCGTTATAACTTTCACCCGGCAAGAGTTTTTATGGGCGATACCGGGAGTATGTTCCTCGGGTTTGTGCTGGCGGCGCTGGGGCTGAAGACATCGCAGCACAACACGTCGGTTTTTGCGCTGATAATTCCGGTGATGGCGTGCGGGGTGCCGCTGATCGACACGGCATTGGCAGTGTGGCGGCGTTCCACGTTCAAGATCCTGAGCAAGCGGTCGTGGCGGGAAATTTTTTCGGCGGACCGGTCGCATTTGCATCACCGCATACTTGATGCTCAGCATGGGAATCAAAGCCGTACTGCGGTCAGGATTTATATTTTGGCGTTGGTGCTGGGGCTGGTGGGGATCGTCACCAGTTTGATGGTCGATAAACTGCCGATGCTGGCGCTGCTGGTGATTGCCTGTACGATGGTGCTGGTGCTGAGAAAATTTGCAGTGGTGGAAATATATAACTCCACGGAGATCGTTTTCAAAGGTTTGGCAATGCCGCGGCGCGGAGTGCTGGTGGATATTCTGCATCCGATGTACGATATTTTTGTGGTTTGCGGATCATTTCTGCTGGCAATCATCCTTTTCGGCAATATGGGTACGGAACAGGACTTTCTCTATCGGACGGCGATTGTGGGGTTGGTGGTGCTGGCGGTGATGTTTTTCCGCAGGATATATAAGATATACTGGCTGCGGGCAGGGACACCAGACTATTTGAATCTGGTCTACAGCATAAGTTTCAGCTTTATCTTTATTCTGATAATCAATGCACTGTTGAATCTGCGCAGCGAACGGCCGCTGAATCTGATTGTGCTGCTGCCGGTTTATCTGCTGTCGGTGGTAATGATTCTGGGCGAGCGTATCCACTTGCGCTGTTTGCAGATGATGATGCCGCGCTATTTCCATGATTCGGAGTTCAGCGGCGACAATATGCCGGTTATGCTTTACGGTGCATCGATGTATTTATCGGCATTTCAGGTTTATTCGAGCATTTATCTGGGCAAATCGGGAATGCGGATCGCGGGGATCATCGACAACGATCTGGCGCTGCAGGGCAAGTATGTTTACGGCTATCGAATCCTGGGCGATATAAGTATGCTGCACGATCTTTACGCACAGTATAAGTTCCGGCGGATAATCGTTATAACCCCCCGCCCCTTGCGCGAAAACTACGATATTCTGCAGGAATTCTGCCGCAGCAACAACGTGGAGCTTACCTTCTTTGCCATGCAGGAAGCCGCCGAGCCGCTGCAGATAAAAGAACCCGACAACGAACCCGCCAATCAGTAAATTCAATACAGACGGATAAATAAAATTATCTGCTGATAATATATCGCTATGAAAAACGGTATTTTTTTGCTTAAAAATTTGACAAATCACAATTTTGTGGTAAATTAAAAGAGTAATCCGAATTGCGGATTGCGCGCAAATGTGCGCCCATAGCTCAGTTGGTAGAGCAAATGACTCTTAATCATTGGGTCCTGGGTTCGAGTCCCCGTGGGCGTACCATTTTTTTTGCCTTTATAACATCAGTAAACTCAATGAGTTGCAGCTGGTGTTATTTTTTTTGTCTTTATAAAAAATTCTCAATAGATACCGGCATGTAGCCACAATTGTAGCCATAATTCTGTTGAGTCTGTTGTTCCCGCAAATGATTTTAACACAAAAGGGAACCAGATTATGGCAAGACAAGCCGCCGCAATGCCGACATTGTTCAAACGTTCAGATCATGGCAGTTATTGTTTCCGCAGAGTTGTCGGAAACAAACGAACAACAATAAATACTGGCACATCTGATTACTCAGAAGCTAAAAAATTTTTACGAAGTTATCTGCAAGTTTGAACTTTGAGGTATGGGGAACTTCGCCTGCATTATGTTTGGCTAACCGTTTGCGTAAATCGCTGGTACTGCCGATATAACGTTGTTCCGGGTGGGAGATGCTGCGTAAAATGTATGTGTAGAACATGTTTTTCTCCTGTTCTGTGCCGTATAGCCCTCCGTCGCTAAAGCTATGGAGGGCATGATTTTCCCTGCGGAGCAGTTTTTGTGCCTTTTCAAGGCACAAAAAAAGCCGCTTGAAAAGCGGCTTGGAAAATCATGGTGGAGCATAGACGCTAAAAACAAACTCCTTCTAACTTTTCGGGCATTTGCCAACACTCAAACTCCGTAACTTGCCATTTCCCTGCTCAACTTCCGCCAACGGGTCAAGTCGCATACTCTACTATAAAACTTGCGCAAACTCTTTATTTCAACGCGTCTGCCTGATAAAGCTGAATCTGCCCATCTTTGTTAAAAGTATATACCTGACGGATGAGATTTTCGTTATCATCGGAGTAGGCGTATTTTACCAGCATGACTTTGCCGTTGATAACTTCTGCTTCCAAGTGGCGGGTTTCAAAGGCATTGAAGGTGTATTTTTTCTGCGGATTGGAAACAAATATGTCCACATCGGATTGTCCGGCAAATCTCCCGTTCCAGACTTTTATGCTGACAAAAATATAATCAGGCACTTTATCACCGTTGAGGTCGGCTTTGTAACAAGCAGACATCGTTTCGCAAAGTTCTCCGGGCAAAGTGAAAATCAGGTTATTCACTTTTACTTTACGGCTGTATTTTGCGTCAGCATCCGGCAAAGCACTGCGTCCGGGATTTTTCACTACTCCGTTGATAAATGTCATTTTCTGCTTGGGCATAAACGGATATTTCAACTCCGTTGACCAGGTAAAAGTTTTATTGACGGGCTTGGCAGCACAAAGACCGAGGCTGCAACATACGGCAAGGCAAGTAAGTATGATTTTCATTATTTATTTTTCTCCGGTGGAAATTTTTGTTTGATTTCTTTCATTCAAATTAAAAATAAATTTGCATTGCTTTTCCTGCTTATCAATACAAGTTACTTCTACTTTTTCTGAATCTGGCACTGTTGAAACGATTTTTTTGACATCTTTCAATGGATGTACGGCAAGCGGAGAACCAGTTTGATCCCAGATGCATAAGTAGAGCGTTTTTGCGCTTTGCAGTACAGCAATATATCCGTTCTCGTTATTCCGGCAGGTTTCAGGCAAAATGCTGATCGGAAAATCGTGATAATATTTACCGAAAGTTTTTACAGCATCGGCATCATAAGTCCAGCCGGCTTCTCTTTTCAGACAGACTTCTCCGAACCGCATTTTATAGGTTCCGCAATTAAGACGAACTTGGCAAAAATTGGCGATTTTTGCATAGACAAGATACTGTTCATACGGCAGTTTTACAGCTTCCCATCTATTTTTGATTCGCAGAAAATTACCCATTTGAATGAATATACCTCTTGCCGAACCATTGACATTCGGCAACGATGGAGTAGAATCAAAATATTTCCACCACAGCTGATGACTTTTCAATACGATCATTCCCTGTTCTGTCGGAAGTTTCCGAACTTTTTTCATTGCTGCTTCATTGAGCAAAGTAGTTACCAAAGCAACCTGTTCAAAGGCGTCTTCAGCTGTATCAAAAGTAGTATAAACCTCTTTTTTATCAGCTCTTGCGTTTTGCAGTTTCAGCAGTTTTTCAATGCCGCTGCCATCTTCGGCGATGAAGTCAGAAAAAGTAATAATATTTTCAGCTGACAACATAACAGTCAATAAAGAGAGTGCAATCGTAAAAAGTATTTTCATAATTATTTCTCCCAGAGATTTTTGATTTCAGGGTAACAGGCAAACAGTTCATGCAGCGTTTCCGGAGAAAATTTTTTGCGTAACTCTGCCGGACAGAACGGGAAGAAGCGGATTTGATTTATCAGCAAAACTTCCCAATCTTCGACCTCAAGCAAGTTGAAATCGCAATGTTGAGCAAATTCAGGGTGTTCACTTAATAATTTTTGCCAATCCCGCCCGGAAAACTTTTGCCACGGGGCAAGAAATCCGTACTCCGGATGTAAAGTAAGAAGTTTCACCCAATGCAAAGCTGACAGTTTTTCCAACTCCTCACGGTTTTCTGCCCATTGCGGGTGATGCGCCAGCAGGATTTGCTTTTTTTCTTCCGGTAAAACATTCCGCCATTGGATACA
>SUWJ01000037.1 GCA_015061545.1 Lentisphaerota bacterium
GGGGAAAAGCCCTTTTCAGGAAAGGATCTTTTCCCCCTCCTCAAACTCCACCCCCTTTTGCCAAACCTTTTCGCGGCGCTATTTTTTTGCACAGCAAAAAAATAGCGCCCTCTTGGTTTTAAAGGGAGGGCGGTGTAATGCAACCGGCGCTCGGCTGAGCAAAGGGTTGAAGGCGGTACAGGGCAACACCCGCTCGGTTGAGCGGAACCTTTGTCCGACCTGTCCGACCTGTCCGACCTGTCCGACCTGTCCGACAAAACAGCGCAGCCTTGCAATAGCGGTGTTGCCACACTCTGTCGTTGCGTTCATTCCCTGCTGCGGCGTGTTTATTTTGCGTGAATTACCGTTCGCGGCGGACTTTCCAGTTACGCGGATTGACTCCCCGCGGGCGGAATATCGTGCGGTCAGGCATTGTTCCCAGCGTGGCGTTGAAGTCTGCCAGCAACAGCTGATTGCCCGAGTTGCAATGGCGCCATTGATGATAGTCGGATAAATGCAGATCCATGCACAGCAGATATTCGCTGTAACTGTTGACCAATTCCAGATCGGTGGGAACTTCCTGAAACTCCTTCATATCCGGGTAGTAAATATCCCCATCCGGCGAAAGCGCCACCGCAGGATTGTGCGGCACTTGCAGCATGGTAAGGTAGTGAGAAAACAGCATTTGCTCAAGCGCGTCTTCAAACGCAAGGCGCATGACCTTGTATTTGCCCTGATCCGCCAGCGCCGGATCAAAAAGATTGTGCCGCAAACGGTCGCGCTTGACCAGCAGTACCTGATCTTTGTATTGTACAAAATCCGAAAATTTATTGTATCCGCTGAGAAACTGCCGCACCCGCCGCGGCCAATCGTGCAGATTGCGTTCGCTGTCGCGGATCAGTTTTTTCCGGATCACTTTACTGGCGGTATCTGCATCTATGGCTGCGATCTGCCAGAACATATCCAGCATTTTCTGCGGCGTCAGCGCCGAGCGCAGTTCGACTAATATTTGCAGCATTGATGCTTTTTCCGCCAGCGTGTGTTCGCTGCCGATGGAAACATTGTGCAGATCCACCAGCGTAAATTCCCGCCTCGACGGCGAATAGAGCAGATTGCCTAAATGAAAATCGCCGTGTTTCAGCGGAGAATTGACCAGAACTTGCAGAAATTTGACCAGATCGGCTAAAAAGTCATCCGTATTTTTTACCGCATATGCCAGCGAATACCAGTAGTAAAGTGCATCGCAGGCATCATTTGTCCACGCTTCGGTTATCAGCGCCGTATAGCGCCCCATCCGCCCCCAGGCAAGATGTCTGACCGCAGGAATATTATATTTTTGCAGTTTGCAGTAATTGTTGTATTCTTCCCGTGCCGCCGGTGCCAGCTGAGCTTTGGGGCGCAAACTGCCTGAAACTTTGATAAAATAATTTTCAAAACGGTAAACCGCCCGTGTATCGGTGGCTTTTACGCAGATAAGTTCCTCCGGAGAGGCTGATTCAGCAAGTTTTTCCGCCAATTCGGGAATGGCAGGATGCCAGCGCCACTTCCGCTGAGTAAAATCAAAATGCTTCGGGTGGATGCTCATAATTATTTACTCTGCCTTGAGCTGAAAAAAGAGGAAATCGCAGCCGCCGAGATTTTTGATCCGGCAATCGAACAATTCATAAAGTTTATCTATCTGCTGAAACAGCGCCCGCGCTTCTGCCGTATCGGGCAATTCCCAGATCAGCAGCGCCCCTTTCCAGAGTGCAGTTGTGCTTTCATCTTCCAGCAGTTTCCGCAGAAAATCTGCCGATTCAGCGTAAGGCGGATCAAAAAACCATACATCGCAGTAACCAATAGAGCGTATCGCACCAACGGAAAATTTACGCCGAAGCACCTCAGCATCCGCCGTTACTCCCGCCTTGCGCAATTTGGCAATATTCCGCTCGATAAACGGTATATGCCGCAAATTGCCTTCCAGCATGACCGCGGAATCAGCTCCCCGGCTGAGTGCTTCCAGCGCCATCGCGCCCGAACCGGCAAAGATATCAGCAAAGCGTTTCCCCGTCAAATCGCCCAGACTGCTGAACAACGCCTCGCGGGATCGCCCTGAAGTCGGCCGCATGGAACGGTCGGGCGGCGTGTCAAGCATGATTCCGCGCCCCGCACCTGAAATGATTTTCAATGCCATAAATGGTTCCTGATCGCAAAAAACTGAAAAAATATTCTTTTTTATAATATAGCACGCATTATAAAGATTTTACAATCTGCTTTTTGAATGTATATTAAGAAAAAACGGCAAAAAGGATATTTTTATGACCAAGATCAACGATAAATTATACTGTGTCAAACTGATCGATTACACCGCCAACCCTGATTTGACTTTTGAATTGTTAAGTTCGCTGGAAACTTATTTTATGAGTTACGAAGACCGCGAATCCGGCGCCATGTACCTGGTAGCTTACAGCGAAACGCCTGAAGGCGCTGCCGAAATCAGAAGGCAGATCGAAAAAAATATGCCTTTCTGGAGCGAGGCAGGCGCCGTATTCAGCGATGTTGAAGAGTTTGAACTTGCCCGCGAAGAGTGGAGCGAAGTGTGGAAAAAGTATTTCCATATCATCCATATTGCTGATAATCTGGTGATCCGTCCCAGCTGGCTGGAGTATAATCCACAGCCCCATCAGGCGGTAGTCAATATCGATCCGGGTATGAGCTTCGGCACCGGTCAGCACGCCACCACTGCGTACTGTTTGAAGATGCTGGCAAAAAATGCGGGAAACAAGCAGTTCAAGCGGGTGCTGGATGCCGGGTGCGGATCGGGTATTCTGGCGATTGCCGCCAAACTGCTGGGGTATGAATCGGTGACCGCTTTTGACTACGACCCCGACTGCATAACTGTTTCCAAAGAAAATATGCAGTGCAATGCGCTGACCCCGCAGGATATTGATCTCTTTGTCGGCGATGCCACCACCTATGCGACCGATCAGCTTTTTGACCTGGCGTGTGTAAATATTTTAAGTCCCATACTCTGCGCCCACGCTCCGCGGATCATCGGCTGGGTGCGGCAGGACGGATTGCTGGCGCTGGCAGGGATCCTGACCCGCGATTTTGATGCTCTCAGCGCCACATTTACAGCGGCAGGCGCGGAAGAGCTTGACCGCTTTACCGAAAAAGAGTGGACCAGCGGACTCTTCCGACGGATAAAATAAGGGCGATTTTTTATGAGCAAGGCTCCGACGGTCAGACAATACTCCAACTCATGTTCCCCCGAAGCGGTTCTCCGCGCGGCGATGGAGCTGTTGGAGTGTTGCCGCACGCAGCAATGCAGTCTGGATGAATATCTGGATTCGCGGATAAGCGATCCATTGATGCGGCGGCGCCTGAGCAATCTGGCGTTTACCTTTTTCCGCCGCAGACGGGCGGTGGAGCGGGCTCTTGACCGGTGCTGCAGCAAAGCACCGGAAAAAAAACTTGCCGATCTTTTGTATGCTGCTTTGACTATGGCAGCGTTTCAGCAGTCGCTGCCGCCTGAAAGCGT
Source organism: Lentisphaerota bacterium (assembly GCA_015061545.1). GTDB lineage: Bacteria > Verrucomicrobiota > Lentisphaeria > Victivallales > Victivallaceae > SIG78. The sequence continues at coordinate 3,500 of SUWJ01000037.1, forward strand.
AGTCAATATTGCAGTAGCGCTGGCCAAAAAAGAGTTCGGCAATTTCAAAAGCCGCTTTGTCAATGCTGTATTGCGCAAAGCGCTGCTGAACGTGGATAAAACCGACTGTGATCTGCTGCCCGAAGGGTTGGCCGGACGCTGGAAAAAACAATTTTCCGCCGGAGATTTTGCCCGCTTGTCAGCGTTGTTTGTCCAGGCGGCTCCTGCCACAGTACGGCTCCGCGATGATTTTCTGCTGCCAGCAGAACTTGCTGATAAGCTCACGGCATTGGAACTGGATACACCGTGGAAATTCTTCCGTACCGATGAAATCGGGGATTTGATAGCCTCGGAGTTTTTCCGATCGGGGGCAATGTATATTCAGGACCCCGCCCCCGCCAAGGTTTGTGCGCTGCTGGAAAAAGCTATAACTCAGCTGCCTGAACGCGGCAGTTTTATCGACCTGTGCGCCGCTCCCGGCGGAAAGCTGATAATGAATATGGAGCTGCTGAAAAGGTATAAAAAAGATTATCGCACCTTTGCTGTTGACCGTTCGGGAAAGCGGTTGGATCTGGTACGGGAAAATTTGCAGCGCTGTCAGCTGGAGTGTTCGGTTTTTGCCGCAGATGCGGCAACTTTTACGCCGCAGAGTAATATGCGTTTCGAGCTGGTAACTTGCGATGTACCCTGTTCCAACTCAGGAGTTTTCCGCCATCGGCCCGATGCGCTCTGGCGTTGGAGTCAGCAATCGATGAACGATGTGGTGCAGCTGCAGAAAAAAATCTTGAACAATGCCGCTGCCATGACCGCAGCGGGCGGGTTGCTGCTCTACAGCACCTGTTCGCTGGAAACCGGGGAAAACAGCTCCCTGATCGCGGATTTTGTGCAGCGTAACGCCGATTTTACAGTAATTGCCAGCGAGCTTTTTCTGCCCGATGAATATTGCGACGGCACCTTCGCTGCTCTGCTGCTCCGGCAAAAGGAGTCCGAACGATGAACGAAAATGCGCTGCTGAAAAGTTTTGAAACTTTGTTTCATCAATCTGCGGATGTTCAAACCGGTCCGGGCGATGATTGCGCAGTTATCTCTCGGGGCAATACCACGCTGCTGGCGGCGGCTGACCAGTTGATCGGACAAATCCATTATTACCTCGACACTCCGCCCCGGCTGGCTGCCGCCAAACTGCTGAAACGCAATTTAAGCGACATTGCCGCAATGGGCGGAGTTCCCCGCTGGGCGCTCTGCACGCTGGCGTGTAAAGATTGCAGCGCCAAGTGGATGCAGGAGTTTTTTGCCGGGCTGGAGGAGTGCGCAAAACAATTCAACGTGTCGATTATCGGCGGAGATCTGGCAGAACTTCCTGCGGCGGGTCAGGTATCCACGCTGACGATTCTGGGCGAAGCGCCGTCGGATGAAATCTGTTTGCGCAGCAATGCCGTTCCGGGAGAAATCGTCTGCGTTACAGGCGTTCTGGGCGATTCGCTGAAGTCAGAACATCATCTGCACTTCACTCCCCGTCTGGCGGAGGGGCGGTTTCTGGCGCAGAACCATTTTACCCGCTGTATGATGGATCTTTCTGACGGGCTGGCTGCCGACCTGCCGCGGCTGCTGGAAAAATCCGCCTGCGGCGCAATCATCGACCTTGATACGCTGCCGCGGCGCAACGGCTGTTCGTTGGAAAATGCGCTGGCGGATGGCGAAGACTACGAATTGCTCTTTACGGTAAAAGAATCCGTACTGGAGCAGCTGCAAAAGCAATGGCAATTTGCCGAAGCGTTTACGCCCATCGGCAGAATCACGTCGGAACGCGGCAGCTTGAAATATTGTTCCAACGGGCAGGAAAAAGATTTTAAGGGAGTAAAAGGCTATGAACATTTCACCGTTTGAAAATTATTCGCAAATATCGCACAGCAGCGAAGAAAGCGCCGCCTTCGGCGAAGCGCTGGCACGGGCTTTGCCGGCGGGCAGCGTGGTGGCAATGCACGGCGATCTGGGCGCGGGCAAAACGGTTATCGCCCGTGGTTTTGCCCGCGGTCTGGGCATTACCGAAGCGGTATCCAGCCCCACTTATACCATTGTGCAGGAATACGATATACCTGGTACGCAGCAGCGTTTTTACCATCTGGATCTTTACCGGATTGCCGACGAAAATGCGGCGTTGGGCTTTGGCGTGGATGAGTTCCTCAGCGATCCTGATGCGTGGACTCTGCTGGAATGGCCCGTGCGTATAGAAAAGATCCTGCCGCCTGAAATTATCAATTTGTATATAGAGTCCATCGACGATCAAACCCGCTCGATACGGCTGGAGTTTCCCGCCGCGGGCAAAACATTCAAAGGGGGAAAATAAAATGTTTTCGATCTCAGAGATTTTCCGGCGCCGCAGTCACAGCGGCAGAACCATCCGCAACAGCTATCTGGATAATCACGGCTACTACAAGTCGGAAGAAGACCGCAAACCCATCAGCCGCAACGGTCACAGCGCGCCCGCCATACCCTACGCCGTAACTGATTTGCTGGAAAGCAAGCTCAACAAAGAGATGAGTATTTTTGTGCGGTGGGATATTTACTCCTACCGCTGGGCGCTGCACCGCGGCGGTCACGCCGCCAGCTGCTGCGTAAAACTCAAGAAAAAATCCTCATCGGGGCACCGCCACTTTGTGCGGAACAGTTCCGTAAGCGCCGAAGAACTTGCCGCATTCAGCAGCGACCACCAGCACAGTTTCGATCTGATGATCTTTGACGGTCCGGACAAACACAAAGAAGTCCCTGTGATCCTGAATATGCTCGCTCCCCGCGGCATCGTAATTATGACCGATGATTTTTCCGATCCTTACGACTTTGACCGCGCATTGGAACAGTTTACGCAGGCAGGATTCAAATCGTTCCAGATCACCAACCCGGCGCCGCTCTTTCACGAGTTGACTGCGGCGGTGCTTTACCGGGCGGAGAATTTTGTCGGATTCTGACAAAAAACATGGACTAATCAACAATATATAAAATCAATGCGGTGCAGGTATGAATTTATCCCGTGCCGCATTGTATTTATATAGAAACATCCTGATAAAAGTATTAAGTACAAGTTGAATAATCAATATTTTTTCTGATATTATCCGGCGATCCCCCTTGCTGTTATCAGGAGTCCGACAGGTGAAAAAACGGAATAATTTGCATTTTTTTGCAAAATATCTTGCAAATATTTTTTCAGGATGTAAAGTAATTTCCGACAACCTGCTGAGATCAATCAGGCAATATTCAGAAAAGAAAGTTTTATTTTATGAAAAAAGATTTCGACTTTTCCTCTATTGCCAGCTCTTTTATGCTTTACGGCGATCTGGTCAGCGCCGCACCTTACGGCAACGGGCATATCAACGACACCTTTGAGCTGGTCTTCAATCAGAGCGGCAATCAAGTCCGTTATATCCTGCAGCGCATCAATACCAATATTTTCCGCGACCCGGTGAGCCTGATGGAAAATATCAGCCGCGTAACCGCGCACCAGAAGCTGAAAAGTTCCGATTCCCGCCAATACCTTACGCTGGTATCTGCCAACGACGGCAAAAAATATGTCGTCGATGCCGAAGGCAATTACTTCAGAGCTTATTTGTTTATCGAAAATGCCACCAGCTACGATATACTTGAAACTCCCCGTCAGGCATACGAAGCCGCCCGCGCCTTCGGCCGTTTTCAGGCGGATCTTGCCGATATAACCGGCGGCAGACTGGTGGAAACCATTCCTGATTTCCACAACACCCCGGTACGGGTGCAGAATCTGGAAAATGCCATCCGGAAAGATGCCTGCAACCGGGTCCGAGAAGTCGCAGAAGAAATTGATTTTGTGCTTTCCCGCAAAGATATTTGCAGCAAACTCATTGATCTGCAGAAAGCCAATATCATCCCCGAACGGATCACCCATAACGACACCAAACTCAACAACGTTATGATCGACAACGCCACCGGCCGGGGCATCTGCGTGATCGACCTCGATACCGTCATGCCCGGTCTGGTACATTACGACTTTGGCGATATGGTACGCACCGGCACCTCGCCCGCCCCGGAAGATGAGCGCGATCTGGGCAAGATCTTTATGCGTTTTGAAAATTTTGAAGCGCTGCTGCGCGGTTACTGTTCCGAAGCAGGTAAAGTCCTCAACGATGCCGAACTGGAAAATCTGCCCTTTGCAGGTGCCTTGATAACTCTGGAGATCGGCACCCGTTTCCTGACCGACTATCTGGAAGGCGATGTCTATTTCAAGACCCACCGCGAAGGTCACAATCTTGACCGCGCCCGCAGCCAGTTCCAGCTGGTGCGTTCCATCGAAAGCCAGTACAACGAAATGATGAATTTGCTCAACCAAGTTAAGAAAGAGATCAGAAAATGAGAATCCTTATCACCGGCGGTGCCGGGTTTATCGGCAGCCATATTGCAGAATATTTCAACGGCAAAGCGGAAATCCGTGTGCTGGATAACCTCCGCAGCGGCTACAAAAGCAATCTGGACGGTCTGGATGTGGAGTTTATTGAAGGCGATATCTGCGACCGCGCCGCAGTCAAAGCCGCCATGCAGGGCGTAGATTACGTTTTTCATCTGGCGGCAATGGTCAGCGTGCCTGAATCCATGTTCAAGATCGCCGAATGTGTCGATATCAATATCCACGGACTTTTGAATGTGCTGGAAGAAGCCGCCGCGGCAGGCGTCAAAAAACTCTGTTTCAGCACCAGCGCCGCCATCTACGGCGATAATCCGGTTGTGCCCAAAGTGGAAACCATGATCCCCGAACCCAAAAGTCCTTACGCCATAACCAAGCTGGATGGCGAATATTACTGCAATATGTTCACCCGCGAAGGTCGCTTGCAAACCGCCTGCCTGCGCTATTTTAACGTGTTCGGACCGCGTCAGGACCCCAAAAGCGCCTACGCCGCCGCAATTCCCATCTTCACCGCCAAAGCCGTGACCAACGAAGATATCACCATCTACGGCGACGGCGAACAGACCCGCGACTTTATTTATGTAAAAGATATTGTTGAAGCCAACGTATTTATGGCAATGAACGACTTTACAGGAGTCTATAACATAGCCTACGGCAAAAAGATCACGATCAACGATCTGGTAAAAGAGATTATCGCAGTTACCAACTCCCAAAGCAAAGTGCTGCATCTGCCCGAACGTCCCGGCGATGTAAAACACTCCATGGCAGCTGTAGATAAACTCCAAAGCACCGGCTTCAAACCCAAACACACCTTTGCCGAAGGCATGAGCAAAACCATCGCCTTCTTCCAGAAAAAATTCAGCTGAATTTAAGATCGGATGGGCTGGATTTGGGCGGAACCTTTGTCCGACTTGTCCGACTTGTCCGACTTGCTGACGCGTCCGATCAAACGCCGCGTTGGTCGGGCGGCCAGATAAATTTGTGCATTTGCAGTTGAAAGCGCAGCTGGGGGCGGCGGCTGGCAAGGATCCATTTAACCAGTTCTTCCGGAGTAACTGAGCCGAAGACGCAGCTGAAGATCAATGGGACATTTTTTTTATCCAGCTGCCACAAGTCGATCCATTCCAGCGCCCAGCGGAAATCTTCGTAATTGGCGGTTACAAATTTAAGTTCGTCGCCTTCGTGCAGCAGCTGATAATTCGCTGTTTCGTTGTATTGGCTCATATTGCTGGAAGGCAGTTTTACATCTATGATGCGTTTGAGCCGGCGGGGGAACCTGTCCAGTTTTACTGACCCGTTGGTTTCCATAAGTACTTCAAAATCAGCATCCAGCAGCGCTTGAGCCAGTTGCGGCGCGGCGGGATCCAGCGCGGGTTCTCCACCGGTGATCTCGACCAGACTGCATTGACTTGCTTGGGCGGAAGCAAGGATTTCATCCAGCGTCATAAGCTGACCGCAGTCAGGACTTTGCGCATATACTGTATCGCAGTAGCTGCATTGGAGATTGCACCCTGCCAGGCGGATAAAAAAGCAGATCCGTCCTGCGTGGGTGCTTTCGCCCTGTATACTGCAAAAGGTTTCAACCACCTTGAAAGAGGGAGTATTTCCGCTCATAGCTTACTCAAAATAAGTTGCTCTGGAACCGGGGGATTCTTCCACGCTGACCCGGGTGACTTTGATCCGTCCGTCGTTAAGTCTTTTGCTCAGTTCGCAATAGATGATCCGCGCCAGATTTTCGCTGGTGGGATTGCAGTCGGCAAATTCTTCAAGCTCGTTGAGATAGGCGTGATCAAAACGGTCGATCACTTCATTAAGCTCTTTTTTGAGGATCTTGAAATCCAGCGCAATGCCGATTTTGTCCAGTTCGGCAGCCTGCAGCGTTACGGTGGCGTTCCAGTTGTGACCGTGGAGTTTGCGGCAATCGCCGGGATAACCGGTCAGGGAGTGGGCGCCGGAAAATTGTTTGGTTATCTCAAGTTCGTACATACCGGACACATCCTTTCAAACTTACTGCAGCGTATAAAGCTCGGCTTCGCGGATGATGTTGCTGTGCGCAGCTTTCAACACTTCCAGCGCTTTATCCGGATCGGCAAAACGGAAGACCATTACCGCCTGAGTATGTAATTCGCTGGCAAAGGCATACATATATTCGACCTGACAATCCTGCAGCGTATCCAGCAGAATGGCAAGTCCGCCGGGGCAGTTTGGTACGGGTATGGCAAGAACTTCGGTGGTTTTGACAACAAAGCCCGCCTGTTCCAGCACCGCTTTGGCGCGTTCATGTTCTTTGACCAGCAGCCGCAAGATGCCGAAGGACTGGGTATCGGCAAGTGACAGGGTGCTGATATTGATATTATTTTCTTTGAGCGTATTGCAGATATCTTTCAATGCGCCCGGACGGTTCTCAACAAACAGCGACAACTGAACTATTTTCATAATAAAGACTCCTTGACGGGTAAAAATTTCTCTGATTGCAGGGAGCGTTTTTCCTTGATATGCTCCGTTTGCAAAATATAAACCCCCAAGCGGGCATTTGCAAATATGCGGAACAACCTTTAAGACATTTTGCAAGAATTTTTATGCTTTGTGGTGCTTGAAAGTTGTTTTTTGCCGTCAACGCGTGTATATTCCCTTGAGAGGCGCTTTTGTTTTGGCAGAACCTTAAAGAGATGCGCCGGTAAAATGGTTTGAAAAAAGAAGGACAGATCAATGAAAATATTCAAGCGGATCGTATTGTTTGCCATTGCGGCAGTTACGTTGTTGCAGACGGGGTGTACTCTGGAAGAGATCGAGGAATTTCTGGGGCTGGATGTACCCAAAGAAGCGTTGTTTGTGCTTTCGTTTCACCGCGATGTAGTCTATCCGCGGGGGAATTTACAGGCGGAACAGCCCCTGCGTATGCCCGACGGACGCACCAGGATCATTGAGCGTTATCCCATAGCATCTTCGCATAATATCGTAGAGATCACCGCCCAGCCGGTCCCCGGCAAAGAAGGTTTTTACCGGCTTTTCCTGCGGCCGGATCAGAAAGGGCGCATGATGTGGATGCAGCTTACTGCCCAATGTCAGCAGGAAACAGCTGCGATTTTGCTGGACGGCATCTACTTCGGGGAGTTCCGCACGGTCACGGTGACCAACGGCAGCGAAACCTGGGTGGAATTGCCGCTGGATGTGGATCAGGTGCGGGCGCTCAACATTGTTAAATATGCCAATAACAACTATCGCTTTTTCAACGGCGGCAGTCGGGAGGACAAGATGCTGATTTTTCCCGAAAACGCCAAACGCTAAGGTGGATATTTCCGACGGATGAAAAATATTCACTCGGTGATTCTGGCGGCAGGTTTGAGCCGCCGTATGGGGTCCTGCCGCACCAACAAAGTTTGTCTGGAGCTGCTGGGTAAGCCGGTGATCTGCCGGGCGATCGAAGCGCTGCGGTCAGACGGGATCACGTCGCACACGGTGGTGATCGGAGCTTGTGCCGCCGAAGTCATAGAGTCGCTCAAAGGTAAATACAGCAATCTTACTTTTGCTTACCAATCGGGTCAGAACGGCCCCGCGGATGCTTTCCGCTGCGGGATTGAATCGCTGCCGGAAAATTTGTCGCCCGATACACTTATTCTGTTGACCCCCGGGCATCGGATCGTCAGCAGTAAAACGGTGGAAAAGCTGCTTGAATGCTACAATAACAACGGCGGCAGACTCATTACTGCCGAACTGGCACCTCAGGGCAGCTGGCCGGGGCAGATGCTGTCGATTGCGCTGGGCAAATTAAAAGATATAAAAGCAGGATTCCAGCTTTTTGCGGAAACGACCGCAACAGATTCACCCGGCAGCAGCGCCAGCGAGTTTACCATCGAAAAACTTGCCGCTTTGATCAACGGCAATGCCGCCGCCGATGCGGTGGTGGTGATCGACGATATTGCCGAGGTGGCGGGATTCAACAACCCTGCCGAATTTGTGGAAATTGCCGAGTTGCTCCGCAGTCGGGAGCTTGACCATACTGTTGGAAACGCTTCGGGCTGCTGCCGTAAGCTGGGTGATTTTATAGCGGCGCTGGCAGATAAAAACGGTTCTTTTGTGCAAACTCTTGCCCGACTTTACGGTGCGGAAGGGGAATTGCTGCAAAATCAGATAGCACGGATCCGTGAACTGCTGGAAAAGGCGGTTCAGGAGTGGGGCATGGAATGTACGGCAGCAATAATCCGATCTCCCGGCAGAGTCAATATTATGGGGCGGCACGTCGATCATCAGGGGGGCAACTGCAATCTTATGACCATCGGCTGCGAAACACTTATGGTGGTGCGCCGCCGCAGCGACGATGTGGTGACGCTGCAAAATCTCAATCGCGAATTTGCCCCTGCAGAATTTTCCATCGGCGAACTGGTGCGGGATCTGCCGTGGGATGACTGGCGGACTCTGGTGGGCAGCAAAAAACTTTCCCGTTTGCTCAAACAGTACGGAGTGAACTGGTCAGACTATATCAAAGCCGTTTTTCTGCGGTTTCAGAAACATTTTTGCGATCACCGTTTGTGCGGTATGGATATGATCGTCAGCGGCAATGTACCGATGGCGGCGGGCTTGAGTTCATCTTCAACGCTGGTGGTGGCAGCTGCCGAAGCGGTGGTGGAGCTTAACCGGCTGGATCTGGAGTCGGATAAACTGGTGGAACTTTGCGGCGAGGGCGAGTGGTTTGTCGGCACCCGCGGCGGAGCGGCGGATCATGCGGCGGTCAAGCTGGGCGAGCGCAACAAGGTAGTCAAAGTGGGATTTTTTGATTTCAAAGTGGAAAAGATGGTGGATTTTCCCGGAGATTACACCTTGATCGTAGCTAATTCCAATATACAGGCGCGTAAAAGCGGCAATGCCAAAGATCAGTTCAACCACCGTGTAAGCTGTTACCGTATCGGTTTTATGCTGCTGAAAAAGTTTTATCCGCAATATGCTGCCAGACTGCATCATCTGCGGGATTTCAACTGCGAAAATCTGGGGATCCCGCTGGATTGGCTCTATACACTTTTGCTGCAGCTGCCGGAACGCGCCACCCGTCAGGAATTGGAGAAGCTGCTTCCTGCGGCGGAACTTGAAGTTTTGTGGAACAACCATTCCGAAAAGGTGAACAACGGCATTTATCCGATCCGCGGGGTGGTGCTGTTCGGACTGGCGGAGTGCGAGCGCTCCCGCCGTTTTGTGGATCTGCTTGAAGCGCGCAATATGGCGGAAGCTGGTTTGATGATGAATATATCGCATAACGGCGACCGGGTAATGCGGTTCGATAAACAGGGCAAGGCATTGGGCAGCTATTCGGCGTTGTCAGACGATGAGTATTTGCAGCAGCTGATCGCCGACTTGCGCAGCGGCGACCCGGTGCGGGCAGAAAATGCGCAGCTGTGGCGCCAGAGCGGCAGCTATCAATGCAGTCTGCCCGAAATCGACTGCATGGTGGATATCGCTTTGAATGTACCCGGAGTAGCGGGCGCTCAGCTGGCCGGCGCAGGATTGGGCGGCTGCATGATGATTCTGGTAAAAACCACCGCAGTTCCTGAGCTGGAAAAGGCTTTGGAGCAATACTTCTACGTCCCGCGCAACAGCCGCGGTCATCTGCTGGCCTGCCGCCCCATTGCCGGCGCCGGGGCCATTGAGCTGAGTTAGGCTTTGGGCAGATACAACAGTTCCGCCGTATTGCCGTTTGGCTGATCAAGGTTGCTGCTGCGGCTGATTTTGCGGTATTGCGAAGGCAGAATATTGTAATACTTTTTGAATTGCCGCGAAAAATAATTTATATCGGTAAATCCGCAGGCAAAAGCTATTCGTGTCAGTAGGTCAGAAGATGTTTTCAGCAGAATCGCTGCCTGATTGATCCGCAGCCGCAAAAGATATTCGATTGGTGAAGATTTGGTGAATTTGCGGAAATTTTGACGAAAACTGGAAATCCCCATATTGCAAAAACGCGCCATTTTCTCCAGAGACCAACTGGCTGAATAGTTCTTCTGTAGTTCACATAGCAGTTTGCTGAGTTGTTCGATACTGTTGATGCGACAGTTGCAGCAGCCCCAGTGCGTATAACGCGCCAGCAGATACATTACGCGGGCAAATTTACTTAATAACAATGTTTTATCACCGGGCTGCATACTGTCTTTGAGTTTATCCATTTCTTCGAGCAGGCAGACTACATCCGGGAAAGCGTCAGAATCAATGCGCAGGTTGTTGGCACCTTCTAATGCCGCAGTTTGCGTGGAAAGATTGAACAGCAGCTGGAATCCCGGCAACTGCGATAAATCTTGCAGCATAAGCATAAGAAATTGTTGCGTAAAGAGCAGATTATAAATTAACAGATTGTCATATTTTGTGTAACAATGCACCTGATTTGGCGGCACTAAAAAGACATTTCCGCTCTGAATTTCACATTCCCGATCGTTGGTGCGGTGTCGACCGTTACCGGAAACAACCAGCACTAATTCATAAAAATCGCAGTGCTGATGATCCCCCGGAGTATCGTTTGGAGAAAGGTGTAAAGTTTTGCGGCAGACTAATCCGAAATCATGCCAGGCGGCATATACTATGAAAAAATTATTGGGGCAATCAGACATTTTATCACCACTTTAAAATTTTGTTGTTGATACTTTTTGATGAATAAAATAGTATAAATGATGATATTTGTCAAATAATAATAATTTTTTTGTCAGATAGTTCTTGGCAGAAACATAAAAAAATGGTATAATTACTCCCGGAAGCCACCATTAAATCCAAAAAACAAAAAAGGAAAGGTTTGAAAATGAAAAAACACTTCACTCTTATCGAATTGCTGGTTGTTATCGCCATTATTGCCATTCTGGCTGCTATGCTGCTGCCTGCTTTGAGCGCTGCGCGCGAACGTGCCCGTGTTGCCAGCTGCATCAGCCAGCTCAAGCAGATCGGTCTGGCACAGCAGATGTATGCCGGCGACAACAAAGACTTTGTTGCCCAGCTGCTGCTCGGTGCCAACGGTACCAGTCAGGCGGCACGGGCCAACTGGTATCATGGCAATCATAAGACTTATGGCAGTTACACCATCGCCAACTTACTGCTGGGCGGTGGTTATATGGGCGCAAATATCGACAGCGATGATACGGATATTTGCGATATTGTTGCCAAGCACTTCAAGTGCCCCAGCGATACCACGCACTTTACCACCGGCACCTCTGACGTTTCCACCAGTTACATCTATTGGACCTATGGCACCACCCGTCAATCCAACGGATCGGCATTGATCGAAAGCAGCGACTCTTCGACCACTCAGGCGCGTAAGCGTGTCCGCGTCGGTCGTGACAATCCCGGTCGCGTGATCGCCGCTGACCACCCCGCCGGCGGTGTTGGTACTACTGCCAACCACACCTCCAATTTGAACATACTTTTTATGGGCGGTCATGTGGAAGGTTTTGCTGCCAATGCCCAGAAACTGGTCGATCTCGGTTACAGATGGTACACGATACCCGATAACTTTGATGCCGACAAGGACTGATAGTGCTGTCAAATTTATAATGTGACATTAATTACGGATTGCTGCGTAAAAATATGAAATTATGCAGCAATCCGAAGTTTTTCGGGACAAATATAGTGAGGTCGAGGTTGAAAAAGTTTTTTTGGTTGATGCTTATATATGCCGCTGTTGGTTCTGTAATGGCTTCGGAAAAGATATTTACTGTTTCAGAAACCGGAGAGGGCGTTTTTTCGATTCAATACCGCGGCAAAGAACTGTTGAAAAATATTCATGTGCTGATCCGCGACGATAATGCGCCCGTTGCCATGCAGAAGAGCAAACAGATCCTGCCGGACGGCACTACGGTCTGGAACTTGTGGAACGAAGAGTACGAAACGCGTTTCCGCTGGGAAATCGTGGAGTCTGCCGATGGCAGCCAGCTGGAAATTTCGCTGTTGGGCGAAGCTCCGGCATATCCGGTGCATGCCAACCGCCGCTTGATTATGGAAATGGATTACAGCATTTTTAAAGATATGCCCTACAAAGGCGTATTCAGCCATTCGCGGCACAAGCACAATATTGTTTCCGGAGTGTTCAATAACCAACTGCCCGAAGGATATATGCATAACCAAGTCTGGCGTTTTCTGGCAGTTGATGGTGGTAAATCCAATCAGCTGATCTTTGATTTTGACCCTTTCGGACCGACCAATCCCAGTCCGTTTTACCCCTGTGGAGTAATCAACGGCTGCTGGGATATAGAAAAGCGCAACGGCAAACTTATTTTCAGCGGCGGCTACCGGCTCAAGCACGACGGCGGTCTGACCGGCGCCAAACTCATACTCAAAGAGGGCGTGTTCAATGATTTTCACAAACGGCACGTTCTGCCCCATTTCAACTACAACGCGCATATCAAACCCTTAACCATCGACAGTTTCGGTGCCGTCAAAACCGGCAAATTCTATAATCACTGGGATTTGAAAAAGTTTGACCCGCAAGCTAAACGCGGCTGGACAGCCGGGAAAAATCTGCGCGTGGTGCAAGGTCCCGAAGGCGCAGTTTACAGCAACGTTGCGGGCAAAGACGGAGCTTTTTTGTATCAGACTCCGGGCGGCGGATTGTTTTTGTTCAACTTTTACATCGGCAATAACAATAATGTGAAAAACCACTTTTCGCTGTCGGTGAACGGTCATGAATATCTTAAAGATTTTACCGTGCCCGCCGGAAAGATCGCCATGGTCAATATTCCGATATTTCTGAAGGGGAACGAAGCGCGTTTTGAATTCAAGGGCGATTTTCTTATTTCGACCATGAGCTGCCAATATATCATCAGCGATCTGGAAGATTTCAGCTTTAACCGCGCTTTCTGGTATACCGAAGGCTATGAACCCGCCAGCGCGTTCCACAGCAAAGATTATCAGCGGCCATTAAAGCTCAATGCCGCCGTAAAAATGCTGCCTTTAGTGGAGGTCGGCAAAGAAACTGCCGTACCGCTCAAAGCGATTCCGCGTCCGGTGGAACTGCCCGACCGCAATGTGCCGGAGTTGGCGTGGATGAACGATGTAAAAATGCAGATGCTCGGCACTACAAGATCAACGCTCAACGAATACCGCGATCCGGCGCGTATGCAAAGATTTCTGGATGATGCCAAAAAACGCGGCAGCAATGTATTTATGGTCAGCGGTATGCACGGCAGACACGGCTTCCCCGGTCGGCTCGATGCACACGCAGAATCGTTGACCGATCTGGTAAAACAAATTCATGCCGAAGGCTTTAAGGTGCTCGATCATCACGATTCAACTTATATGGAGAATTGGGAACAGGGTATCCGTGTAATGGCAGAACGCATTGGTGAACTGGCGGTAAATGTTTCCGATATGGCGCCGACACCGCAATTTTGCTTGAGCAACAAAGATTTTACGCGCACCTACCGGCAATATCTGCGCAAGCTGCTCGCCAGCGGCGTGGATGGCTTCCAGATCGACGAATTGTACTACTACCAGCACGGCTGTTTATGTTTTTCCTGCCGCGAAGCCTTCACGCGCGATACCAACTGGCATCTGCCGTTCAACGAGCTGGACGAACGGCTTTATAACAAAAAAAGCGAACTTTTCCGGCTCTGGTTTACATGGAAACTTGCCAATATCGGCAACTGGTGGGTCAGTTTCAGACGCGAGGTTAAAGATATAGCGCCGAATATGGTACTTTCTTTATACGGCTGCCATTGGGAAATGCTCAAAAGCCTGCCATCACTCAATCTGACGATCGATCTGGTTGAACAGGCGCGCGGTATCAATATGTACGGCACCGAAGTAATGCCGCGCAATTCTTACAGCAACGCCCGTTCGCTGCTGCCTTACCGCAAACTGTACAACATGCTCTGTATCGGCTACAACGCCCCGCCGATCTGGAACTGGTTTTACAGCAGCAACTGGGAAGTGGGGTACTTTACCTGGGCGGTAAGCAATATGCTCTGCCAGAGTGCCATGCTGGAAGATAATTCGGTGCGTCCGGCAACATCTGCCGATTACAACGCCTTTGCCGGAAGCGGAGAAAATCAGGAGATCAATCAGGTGGATCACCTGGCAAAAACCGCGTTTTATTATCACGCATCCAGCCGCGATTACAACACGGGTATATCCTACGAGCGCGAGTTCGGCGGCTTGTGCCAGATATTTGAAAACTGCAATATACCCTACGATATTATCGAACACCGCGCGCTGTACGATGCAAAAATCCTGCAACGTTACAAAGTTCTGATGGTAAGCGCCGCCAGCTGCCTGTCGGATAAGGATGTGAAAATCATCAAAGATTTTATCCGCAAAGGCGGCATTGTTTACCTTTCCAGCGTGGCGGGTGTAAACGATCATTTTGGCAAAACCCGCAAAGAGTGGGCGTTTAAGGAGATATTCGGTTTTGAACCTTATCCGCACGGATTTAAACTTGCCAATATCAATCTGCCGGGCAAAGATCCGCTGACATTGGATCACAAATTATCCGAATACTACGATTATTACCGCTTGCAGGGCAAGGTTTCCGGTGATGTGCTGCTCGAAGGCACTACCTCCGAAGGCAAAAAAGTTCCGCTGCTGATCGGCAAATCCTACGGCAATGGCAAGTGCTACTATCTGGCAAGTTATCTGGCTGCCGGATTCTTTGCCGGAGAAGTGCAAAAAGAAAACACCTGGCGATTCCAGCTCGATCATAAAGTGGAAGCGCTGCTGACAAACTTGCTCAATAAGATCGCCGCACCGGGTTCAGCATGGCAAGTCAATGCACCGCGATTGGTTTACACTGAATTGTACCGCCGGAAGTCCGGTAAAGGCTATGTAGCGCACTTTCTTAACGGCACCGGAACTGAATTGGCATACGGTGACAAAGTTACAAGTGCCCCTAAAGGCGATGCGTGGCCCGCAATAAAAAGCGATATAACCTTTGTACTGCCCGACGGGAATATCAAATCGGCATACGCCGTATCCCCGGATTTCTCCGGACGGTTGGATCTGCCGCTGGAACGCAAAAAAGATTTAACCACAGTTACCTTGAAAAAGGAACTTCTGAAAAGTTATACTGTGGTATTCTTAAATAAGTGACCGGTTCAAAATTCATATCCTGAAAGTTTTACGGGGCTGTTGCAAAACTATTCAGAGTTTTGCAACACAATGAAGTTCGCCAACAGCTCATGCGGCGGAACGCCGCAAAGCGCGGTTAGCGCCGCGAACGCATGAGAGGGCAGTTTGCCGGATATATTCCGGCAAACCGAGCGGAAAAGTTCCGCGAAGCCGAACGGAGTTGA
>SUWJ01000038.1 GCA_015061545.1 Lentisphaerota bacterium
TGCATTGTAGGTTTCTTTGCGCCAGGTTTCAATCTGATTCACGGCGTAGCTGGGTACAAAGTTGCACCCGGTCAGCCAGCCGTATTTAGCCTGCCATGCGGCGGCTTGTTCTTCGGTAAAACGCATTATTTTTCAAATCCTTTGGTAAAACGTCAAACATTAAAATGTCAGAATGACTTTGCCGGTATTTTCGCTGCGGCGCAGTACGCCGTGTGCGGCTTCCACTTCGCTGATCGGATAAACCGCGTGGATGTGGTTGACAAGTTTGCCTTGCGTGAACAGGGGCCACAACTCTTTTTCCAGTGAGCTCATAATGCGGCTCTTTTCTTCCGAAGTGCGGCTGCGCAGCGTGCTGCCGATCAGTTTAAGCCGTTTTTTGAACAGATTGCGCAGATCCACCGTGGTATCTTTGCCCGCCAGCGTGGCAATGATTATCCAGCGGCCGCCGAACGCCATATCTTCCAGATAACTGCCCATTTCCGCACCGCCAACGCAGTCCAGCGCCACCGACGGGGGATTATCTTTGAGTACGTCTTTAACCTTTTCCCGACGATAGTTTACGGCAATATCTGCCCCCACGGATTTAACAAACGCCGCCTTTTCATCGCTGCCGACAGTTGTCACAACTTTGGCGCCCATATTTTTTGCCAGCTGGATAGCAGCAATACCGATGCCGCTGGCTCCGGCCTGCACAAAGAATACTTCGCCGGGTTTGATGCCGCCGGCTTCATACATCAAATTCAGATAAACCGTGCACCATACTTCGGGCAAACCTGCCGCGTGGATTATATCCATATTTTCAGGAATCGGAATAACCATGCCCTGCGGCACGACCACATATTCGGAATAGCCGCCGCCGCCCAGCAGCGCACAGACTTTATCCCCGACTTTGAATCGGCTGCCTTCCGGCGCGGATTCCACCAATCCCGATACTTCCAAACCGCACCATTGCGGCCATTCGGGCGGCGACGGGTACTGACCATCTTTCTGCATAAGATCAGCGCGGTTGACCGCCGCTGCCGCCACCTTGATCAAAACTTCATCCGCTTTGGGCTCAAACTTGGGTACATCTGCCCATTTGAAATTATTCTGTTCATCCAGAATCATTGCTTTCATCATTGTCATAACCTTATTTCTCCCATTTAATTACGCCGCTGGCGGCAAGCGATATTTTATGTACAAGGTAATCGTGTTCACGGCTGTAAGAATCAGCCGTATTGCCACGCACCATTCCGGCAAATTCCGCTAACTGCAAACTGTAGCGGTCGGTAATTATGCCGTAATCGACAATATGCTCACCTGCGGTGTAAAATTCATTATCTTCGTTAAAGAAAAGCCGTGCGATCAACGGTTTTTTATCAAACCGTTCGATCGGCATAAGCTCAAAAGTTCCTTTGGTTCCCACCAGACGGAAACGGCGGCGGGGCGTACCGTCGGGGTCGCGGCTGGTCATGTGAGCAACGGCGGTGGCATGAGGATAGCTCAACACCGCCAGCGTGGTATTTTCTATATGATCCGCGTCACCGGGAGCGCTTTTCAAAAACGGCACCACATCATCAGGTTCGCCCATCAGCGAAACGATCAGGTCAAACATATGGCAGCCGAGTATATACATGATACCACCCTTGAATTTTCCTGCATAATGCTGATACTCTTCGCCGCCGTAGCTGTGACTCATGCTGGATTTGACTTCCACAATTTCGCCGAAGCAGCCTTTTTTGTGCAGTTCCAGCAAATTCATAAACGCAGGATTGCCGCGGAACATATACCCCATCTGAAAAGGGATGTTCTTCTGAACAGTAGTATCCAGCAGTTTTTTATAGCGCGCCAGATCCCGCCCGGCGGGTTTATCCATGTGCATAGGTTTACCGGTGGCAAGGCACATTTCCGCCACGTCGATCAAATCATCGTTAGGTACTTCCACAAAGTAAGCATCCACTTCGGGGTGATTGAGCGCTTCTGCCAGCGAAAGACGCGGTATATCCTTAAAACCTTCCTGCAGCCAGCCTTCTTTTTTCAAAGTCGGCGTATGGCAGAAATCATCAGCCACCACGCCCAGAATATTGTACTCGTTTTCCATGCGCCGCAAGGTGTACATAATCCCTTCGGCGTGTTCATGGGTGGTACCGATCTGTATAATATTAACTTTTTTCATATATTTGCTCACAAATTATGTTTGGCGATATATTCATCCATCTTGTCGTTGTTTTTCCACACCACATCCGCCGGGCAGCGACCGATCTCATATTTGAGTCCGTCGTAAAGTTTCATCAGATTTTCCTGCTTCATGCCCGTCAGCTGCAAAACCTTGGAGTTGTCCAGTTGATGATCGAACATACGGCTGTATTCCAGCATATAACGGGTGCTGGGCCAATATGGATCGCTGGCAACGACCTTCAGATAATCTTCGTTGGGGATCCAGACCGACTCCAAACCGCAGATATCGCGGTAATATTCAGCGATTTCCTCCCAGGTATGCACCTCGCTGGAGCAGACGTTGTAAGTTTCGCCCATGGCATCGGAGTTGCAGACGATCCCGGCGATCATATCCGCCACATCCCCTGCCCATGACATAGTAGTAGTCTTATAGCGGGTTCCTTCCGGCAGCAGAACTTTTTTCCCGGCGCGGGCTCTGCCCAGAGTATTGGCAGCTTCCAGCGAAACCAGCTGATAGCGCATCAGCGAATAGGTTATGGCGGGGCGGATGATCGTGAAATTGTTTTTGCCCAGCAAATGCAGAATATTTTCGCCGCGGGCTTTATGAATACAGTAGTCATCCGAATTCAGCAACAGCTGATTATCCGTCACATCAATTATACGATCCGCCTCTTCCTTGATCGGCTGAGCAGAATCAGCATATACCCGACAACTGGAAAGATATATGTAATGCCCCACTTTATCCAGCATACGCGGCAGCGTCGGGGTCAGATAATCGGTCTGATAGCACATAAAATCCACCATGCCGTCATAGTGGTTTTCGTCCATCAAATCCCCCAGTGCGTACCAATCTTTGGCATCAAGCTTGATATAGCGGATATTGTCGGACTTGCCCGGAGCAACATCATCTATGGATACGGCATCAACCATAAACCCTTTTGCCGCCAGCTTGGGAACCAGATACTGCCCCATGGCCCCGGTAGCACCCAATACGGCAATTTTCTTACTCATAACAGAAAAACCTTTCACTTTGTTTCAAAATACGATCATATTCAATTTATATTCCGCCAATCGAACAACATTCCCAGCGGCGGAGTTTTACTGAATCCGATTTCGCGGTAAACCGCTTCGGCATCCTCGGGCGAAACCTCTTTGCCGATCAGCAGCAGCACATTCATTGCTCTTGCAGAAACCAGCTTGAAAAAGGTCTGATAATCATCTGCAGCCGTCCACGAACCCACTTGCGAATCATGCGGCGGACGGCTGCGGGTGTGCGCCCCGATTATATGCAAGCCCTTACCGTGGATATAGCGATAAACATTGATGGGCTGATCCGATATACGCGTGCAGCCCAATATGGAGATCCGCCCCATAAAAGCAGTGTATTCCAGCGCCTGCTGCAACCCTGCCAGCGAACCGGTAACTTCCACCGTAGCAACAGGGCCTTTGCCATCAGTAAGAAAGCGCACTTTTTCAATAAAATCCTCATCCCGCGGATCAAGCACATGATCCGCGCCCAGCTCCAGCGCCAGTTTACGCCGTTCTTCGGAGAAATCACAAGCCAGCACCGGGTAAGCGCCCGAAAGTTTGGCGGCCTGAACAGCAATCAACCCCAACAGCCCCAATCCGGCAACCATTGCCGCTTCGCCCAGCTGGATCTGCAACTTGCGCACCCCCAGCAGCGGAAAAGATGCCACATGGGTAAAAGCGGCGGATTTCAGATCGACCGCATCAGGCAATTTATACAAATTAAAATCTTCATCCTGCTTGAAGTAACTCTTATGCCCGCTCCAGACCACCGCCACGCGATCGCCGACCTTCAGCGTTTGCGCTTCGGGTCCGACGGCGATAACGTGCCCTGAGCCGCTGTAGCCGACGCTGCGCGGATAAGTACACGGATAGCCTTCAATACTGGTATTTGGCAAGGCGTGGTAATTGGCAAGCTCGGTTCCCGCACTTATCAAACTGTAATCGGCTTTTACCAGAACCTGTCTGCCGGACAAATCTCCGGATAAATCTTCGCACCGCAGGGCAGCACGTTCTTTTTCTTCAAACCAAATGCTGTGCAATTTCATACTCAATCACCTTGATGAATGCGATAAATAACTGTATCTTCTTATAATATAATAGCTAAATTGGAAAAAGAAATAGAAAATAGTAGCATTTTATTTATAAAATAATCTCATTTATGCACAGCACAGTCGATTGAACATAAAATTTTGATTTTAAATGCAGAATAAACAGTTCCCCGGCAGCTTATGAGTGCAACGAGCAGAAAATTGAAGAAAATTGAAGAAAATCGAAAATACAAAATTAAAAAAGGTCGAATTTACACCTGATTTTATCCGGTGGCGGAAAGAACATCCGGTAACAGGCATTGTTTCCTGGGGGCCATGATCTTCGGATATCCTTTCCCCTCAAAACAGTTTTACAACAGCCCCCCTGCTTACTGCGTTTTTGTTTTTCAGGGGGGGATAATTAATTTTTACTTCACGCAATAGCGGGTGACGGCTCCGACTGAGGCCGCCCATTCCAACGTTGCTGTACGCATATCGCTGGAAGTCCAGCTGTACCAGCCGGCGGGAAATGCTGAAAAAGTCACTTCCAATGTGCCATTGCTGCCGGGAAGCTGCACCTTATTTACCTTATACTGTCCGCCTCTATCTCCGGGCAATCCACCCGCTTGACTGTCGCTGCCGGCAAAAGACCTTTCCCCGGCGGCAAATTTCAGCATGGGCATATCACCGAAAACGATCCCCTTAGTATCGGGCGCTTTGAACACCCTGGTTTTGACCAGCAAATCCGCAGGAAGTTGTCCGTCAATACGGTAATCAACTGTTACTGTTCCAGTCTGGTCAAAGGTAAAAACTTTTTCCAACTTCACATTGAGTCCTTCAATAACGCCTTTATAGCTCAGCTGCGCCTTGCCGTCTGCCGACAGTTTGCCGCTTGGAATCTGCCATTGGGCGGTCAAGCGGCGGTATTGCTGCGGCGCCCAGATCATCTCTTCGCCGAAAGCGCCTTTACAGGTTCTGCCGTTGGCGGTCAATGAAATAACATAAGCTGACTTTTCGTGCATAATTGCCGAAAAATTTACCCCTCTGACTTCAATTTGATCCTTTTGACAAACCTGCATCTGAAATTTATCGTTTTTAATTGTTTTAAAACTATTTTTGCCTGTTTGCTGCTGTTTGATTTGCTGAAATTGTTTTTCCAGTTCGTCCTGTTTTTCCGCTGACGGCAAATTTGCATCGTTGCTGTCAGCAGGACGGATTTCCAGCAGCGCGGCGTCTTCGGGGGCTATCTTTATTAATACACCCTGTGAGGCCAGATTTTCAGCTGAAATATTGCTGAGTACAACTTTATCGGCAGCAATGTCATACAGCGTGTAATCACCTTTATCAAGTTTGACTTTTACAATCGCAAAAAGTGCATCTTTATTGCTGTAATTGAGCATGGCACTAAAAGCGCGGTCACCTGACGGTTTGACCGATCGGAACGCGGCGGATTCGTTCCAATCGGGGAAATACTGGATTATCAACTTATCGGCTGCATTGATCGTGCGGCTGGAGAAACTGCGGGCTTTGATCTTTATATCAGAACTTTCCGGCAGTACAGGCAGACAATATTTTTCGATCGCCGCAATTTCGCCCAT
Organism: Lentisphaerota bacterium; assembly: GCA_015061545.1. Classification (GTDB taxonomy): domain Bacteria; phylum Verrucomicrobiota; class Lentisphaeria; order Victivallales; family Victivallaceae; genus SIG78. Next base: position 5,813 of record SUWJ01000038.1, read on the forward strand.
TGCCTGATTGAAAGCAGCAAAGTATGATGCGTCAATATGGATACCCGGGAAAATCCAAATCCCCGGGCAGCCGTTGACCGCCGCCGCCAGAGTAAACAAGCGGATTTGAGCTGCATTAAGCACTTCTCCGGGCGCCAGATAACCGGAAATCGGCCCGTCGATGGCACAAATCGGCATAATCGGCTTTTTCAAATTGCTCACGCTGTCGCGCATGGCATTGAATGCCGTTACCCCGATATGGTGATAATAGCTGGGGATGTGCATATCCAGAATTTCATCCAGCAGCCGCGGATCTTTGCAGCAGCGGCGCAAAAGAGCTTCAGGATTATCAAAGTCCATAATGTAATCGTAATCTGCCAGAATAACGCCGGGGACGATTTCACGGATAAATTCAGCTTCCTGCCGGATAAAGCGAAACGCCTGTTCGCTGCGGAACTTTATCCATTGCGATTCATATCCGGCGCGGATCTGATCAGGAGTCGGAGTCTTGCTCAAATTGTTTATTCTGGCAAATTCGCTCAAACAATTCTGACAGTAACACCAGTAAAGCATATCCCACGGTTCATAATCCATCGCCACAATGTCGCCGGCACGCATATCTTTAAGCTCCCGGGCCAGCCGGGCGCGGTGGATTTTCTTATAAGCTGCGCTGGTAATGGTATATTGTGGGCAAAAGCGTTTAACATGGATGGAACGTCCGTGACTGACTGTTTCCTGATATTTGCCCAGACTGGCGATCTCTTCTTTGGAATACATATTTATTAAAGCGTTATCGTTTACCGCGCTGTTGTAGAACTGCATCCCCCGGGCGCGGACAGCCTGTTTGTAGATTTCCCGTTGGGGGCGATCACCGTAAAAACCGTTGGAGCTGGTAACTCCGCAAAGAGCCAACTGATCCCACGTCCTGTTCAGCAGCTTACCTGCGGGGTAATAAAAATCGGCAGCTTGCCAACGGTAGATCCGAAAAGTATCGGGCAAATCGATCTTTTTTAACGGAGGCAGAATATTCAAATTTAACGTCACCCAATCATCGGCAATGCCATTATTTTCCAGACGGTAATATACAGGATCACTCGCGCCCGTACTTCCGGCAGCAGCTTCCAATGCCAGAGTAATTTTGCGGTCAGCCCGGAAAACCGGCAATATATGTTTGAACACCTCCGCATTTTCTATGCGGTAACGGTAATATTTTTTCCCGTTGCGGACAATATTTTCTATCTTGCAGCGTTCCTCCTGATAAAACGACGGCTGATTGGTAAATGCCGCCCGCAGTCTGACTTTTTCGGGAAGATCAACGACCAGAGTCGGCTTATTCAGTAAGGATCGGTCGCCCTTCAGATTAAATGCCAGCGGCAGCGGAAAGTTTTCGATCAAACTGAGGGTGGGTTTGCCGTAAAGCAATTTGGTTCGTTCCGGCGGATAAACTTCGGTTTCAAATGGTATCTTGCTGAGCTGCAGCTTATTGGAGATCTTTTTCAACTCAAAAGCCGAAACTTCGACCGGCTGCTTACCCTGATTGAGCAGATAAATATTCACCTTTCCGGCATTGGCAGGCACCTGAAAAACAAAATTGCAGCGTTTGCCCTGTACAGAGGTAAAATCTTCCGACTGCTGTTCCCCCAGCGACTGACCGCTGCGGGCAAAACATTCGGCGGCAATCCGCCCTTTTCCTGCTGTTTTGAAAAATGCCGATGCCTGATAGACTCCCGGAGTCAGCATACCGGTCAACTCCGGCTCAATACCGAATCCCTGCGCACCGCTCTTCCAGATCATAACAGTTTTGCCGTTGGCGCTGCTGTAGTCGCCGATAGTTTCCCTGCCGTGATACAATTTGGCGCGCCAGTTGGGATAAAGCCCATTATCCGGATTCACCCTGCCCTTGAATGAGCCGTTGAGCGCCTGCAATTCGCTGTTTTTACCTGCTTCATGCCAGAAACATTGAATATTATCAAGTTTAAGCACTCCGGGGCCCATACTGCGGAACGAAAGTGAAAGATACTGAGAAGCAGCAGGAACTTCTACTTCACAGGAAAAACTTTCCCAGTCAAAACTACCATGTTTGGTATAGATCGTTTTCCACAGCGTCATCTTACCGTTTTTTCCTGCGGTACCGCAAATCGCCACCAGCGATGAAGCCTGCAGATCCCTGCCGCTGATCATGCCGCGGATCCGAACCAGCTTCTTCTCTTTAAGCGCAGGAAAAAATATCGACTGTACCGCACCGACAAATCCGGAACTCTTTTTCAAGGTTTTCAGTTCAATTGATAACGCCGCCCCATCGACTGCGTCCTGGTCCGTTACGCCGACAACTCCTTCGGCATTGGATTGGGTAATATTCCATTTTTCCGGCATACTGCCTGCGGTATATTTTTCAAAACCGCCGTTGACCACCAGATTTTCCGCAGCAAACACATCTGCGGCAAGCAGGGGCAAAACTGCAGCAAGCAACTGCAGAAAGTGTTTATTCCGCATACTTAAACCTCTACAAAATATGCTTTTAATTAAAAAATGCCAACTTTTATACATCGGCAAGTTGGCATTTTATCTGATAAAACTTTAAGTTTACTTGATCTTGGTACCGTTGGAGTAGGTGTAGCCTTCGTACAACCAGTTGGTGCCGTAAACCGCCTTGGTGTTGACCGCCTCGGCATGACCATCGTAAAAGGCGCAGTTGAAAGATTTACCCTTGTACTTGTAAGCCGTGGAGGCTTCGTAAGTCACCGATCCGGTTCCGCCGTGACGGAAAGAGATCCATGCTTCTTCCGCCCAAAAGGCTTCGCAGCTGGTCAGCTGGCCGTTATCAAAAATCATCGCCGCCTGCGAAGGCGAAGTCAGCTGACTTTCGTTATTGCCCTTTACACAATATCTGGAGGAGCCGCCGCTGGAAGCGCCGTAACCGGCAATGCGGGTATTCAAAGAATAATGGCTGTAAGTATATTTCCCCTGATTGTACATACCGAATCCCGCCGCTTCGGAGGGGCAGCGGAAAATGGCAAATTTGCTTTCGCTGCCTTCTTCATTAGTGGTAGAAAAGGCTTTATCGTTACCGTAAACATAACGGCTGATCGGCCCGATCCAATATTCCAGAGTAGTACCCGCCGAACCGCCGGTTGCCCCCACTGCACCGGGACAAAGACTGCCTTTATTGTCGCCTGAATACTGTATGTACCCCAGCATGATCTGCTTGACATTGCTCAGACAGTTGCTGGTGCGGGCGCGTTCACGGGCTGCACTCAACGCAGGCAGCAGCATGGCAGCCAGAATAGCGATGATGGCGATAACCACCAACAGTTCGATCAACGTGAATTGTTTTTTCATAGCATCTCCTTGGTTCGTTAAATTTTCTTATTTATGTTTTGGCTCAAAAACTCAATCAGTATCTTCATCAATCAGATCCAGCAATGCGGGTACGCCCGAAGGCGCCGAGGAAGGTACAACGATCGACTTGACGTGGCCGCCGAGATAAAGCACATTGATCATCTTGGCATGATTGCTTTCCACGGCAGTACCGGTGGGCAGCGTCATCTTGAGCATATCGCACCAGATGGCGTTGCCGGGATTATCTCTGCCGACGATCTTGCGGTTCTGTTTGCTTTCGGTGATCCCGAAGGCGGAAGCCAGCGCAAAAGATGTATCGGTCATGCAGTAAATATAGCTGGTGGATTTGGCGCCGCTGCCGTTGGCTTCAAACTTGCCGTTGGCGGAATCGCTGGGACATTTGAAACTGTTTTCAGCCGCCTTGATCATAGCAGCAGCGGTAGTCGGCGCGGAACCACCCAAATAGCCGCCGTCGATAAGCATATTGGTCGGCAATGTATTGGCACCTGACGCATTGGCCATTGCCACATAGTCGATCCCCACGCCGCCGTAAGTACCGGAGGAAGTGGGCAGGATATCTTTATTATCTCCGGCATACATGATAGCAGCCAACCCGATTTGCTTGAGTTTGGATACACAATTGGCATTGCGGGCGCGTTCCCGGGCTGCACTCAACGCAGGCAGCAGCATTGCCGCAAGAATTGCGATGATGGCGATCACCACCAACAGTTCGATCAATGTAAATTGTTTCTTCATCAGAAGTTCTCCTTGTTTTTAAGTTTTGGATGAATACTTTTTTTCTCTACTGTAAAAGATAACAGATTTTTGTTATGATTTCAAGGGTTGACAAAAGGTTTTTCATGTTAAAAATGCGCAAATGATTTTCCCGGATCTTGCATATCTCTTAAAGCGCAGTATAGTTAGTTCAAAATCAATTTTTTCAATTAAACTATAAAAAATCGGGATTGAATAATGTCAAAAAAATGGGGAGCCCGGTGGATCAGTACCGGCAAAACAATGTTGCGCATGGTCAAAACAACCGATCCGGCGCCTTGTCTGCGCAAAGAGTTCAACTGTCCTGAGCATTGGGATTCAGCAATACTCTATCTCTGCGGACTGGGGTGGCACGAGCTTTATATCAACGGCAAAAAAGTCGATTCAAGAGTTCTGACTCCCGTTATAAGCCGATACGATCAGCACGTTTCCTATATAAAATATGATGTAACTGCCCTGCTCCGCTCCGGCGCCAATGCCATTGCCGTAATTCTGGGCAACAGCCTTTACAACGCTTTTGAAAAAGATCATTGGTATTTTGATACCGCTCCGTGGCGGGATTACCCCAAATTAAGTTGTAAACTGGAAGTGGATCAGCAGATCATACTTAAAAGCGACAACAGCTGGAAATTCCATGATTCTCCGGTGATCTTCAACTCTATGCAAAACGGCGAACATTATGACGCACGGCTGACGATGGATCACTTTGCCGAAGCCGGATTCGATGATTCAAACTGGGGCAACGCCTTTTACTGCAATCCCCCCGGCGGCATAATCGAAGAAGAAACGACGGACCCCTGCCGCGTAAAAAAAATTCTGCAGCCGGTGGCAGTTTGGCAGGTGGATAAAAACCGCCGTATGTATGATTTCGGCTGCAACATTACCGGCTGGGGAAATATCAAAGTCAACGGGCCGGCAGGCGCGCTGGTAGAAATGGAATACTACGAAAAAATCGACCCCGTTTCGCACCTCGGCGAAAACTCAGAAATAGCTAAATATATCACCAACAACCGCTTTCAGACCGATCGCTACATCCTTCGCGGCAACGGCAGAAGCGAAGAGTGGAGCCCCGCTTTTACCTATCACGGATTCCGTTATATCCAGCTGGGCTGCTATTACGGAGCTGAGTGTGAAGAGCTGCAGGCGTGTTTCGTTCATACCGATTTTGAGCAGGCCGGAAATCTGGAAACCTCCGATGCCATGCTCAATACGCTGCAGGAAAACACTGTACGCAGTTTTCTCTGCAATCACACGGGACTCCCCACCGACTGCCCGCATCGGGAAAAAAACGGCTGGACCGGCGATGCCAACTGGGCAACCGAAACAGGGATCTGGAACTTCAACACCCGTCGCGCCAATCTTCACTTTTTAACTGTGTTGACCGATTGTCAGCGACCCAACGGTCAGCTGCCCGGCATCGTCCCCACCGGTTGTTACGGATACAATTGGGGCAATGGTCCGGCATGGGATTCGGTACTTTTTGAATATGCGTGGCAAAATTATGTATATTATGCCGATGATACTGCAATCAAGCGCCATTATGAAGCTATGAAGCGCTATCTTGATTACTGCGACAGCATGAGTTGCGACCATCTTACGGACTTCGGGTTGGGCGACTGGTGTCTGCCTGATAATATGCAACCTGCACCGCTGGAAGTAACTTGCAGCGGCTACCACCATCTGAATCTCTGCCGCATGGCTTTTTTTGCGCGGCTGCTGGAAAATTATGAAGATGCCGACAGTTTTGAACAGCAAGCAGCGCTGGTGCGGAAGGCTTTTGTTGAAAGATACATTTATTCCGACGGCAAAGTTGCCGACGATTCGCAAACTGCGCTGGCGACAGCTGTCTTTTGCGGACTTGCCGATGCTGCACAATGTCAGGTGATTGCCGACCGTCTGGCGGAAAAAGTCCGCGCCAATGCACACAAAGTTGATTTCGGCACCATAGGCGCTAAATTTATCCCCAGAGTATTGGGCAATTACGGATATGCCGAAGATGTTTACAAACTCTTTACTCAGGAGGAATACCCCGGCTGGGCATGGCAGGTTCGCCAAGGTGCCACAACTTTGTGGGAGTGGTGGAACGGTATCGGCTCCCGCAACCACATTATGTATGGAGATATTTCCGCATGGATGTACGAATATCTGGCCGGAGTCAAACCTTCTGCTGAAAATCCTGGCTTCAGGCAATTTGAGATCAAACCGGCTTTGATCCCTGCCCTGAATTATGTGCGCATGAGTCATATATCGCCTTACGGAAAAATCAGCAGTTCATGGCAGCGGCAGAATAACCGCGTGGAATGTACCTTTGAATTGCCTGAAGCGTGCAGCGCCCGAGTGCTGCTGCCGGGAGTCGATACAACTATATACGGCGGGATCAGTAAATTCACCATTTCCTGATCCGTGACCATTGAAGGCAATAACACCATCTTATGGGCAAGATAACATTATCCGATATAGCGGCGGCAAGCGGCTATTCAATCATGCACGTTTCGCGGGCTTTGAACGGTGATTCAGCAGTATCACCTGAAACCCGCGAGGCGATCTGCCGTACTGCCCGCACGCTGGGATATAAATCCACCAAAACAGCAGTCAAACCGATTGCGGTTATCACCCCGAGTTACTTTCATTTTCCCGTGCGGGTGTTAAACGAGCTGAAAAGACGCGGGATGCACGGTGTACTGCTTTTTCTGAATAATCTGGAACTGGCAAACGAAAAAAATTTTTCCGGAGCGCTGAGCGTCTGTTGCGGTGACTCATTGCCGCAAATCTGGAACAAAAACTTTACTTTACCGCTGATTCAGGTCCACGATTACGCCTTGCAGTCCGGTTCGATCAGCGGTGTAGTTTCCGATTGCGATGACGAAATGCGTCAAAGTGTTTCGCATCTGGCGGAACTGGGGCATCAGCGGATCGTCTGGATCAAGGAAATGATTGCCGAACACTACGGAATAAGATACCGGAATCGTGGAGAAGCCGGATTTTTCGATACCGCTCAAAAGTATAATATCGCATCAACCGTCAGCATATATACATTTGCCGATACTCAGGAAAAACATAAAAATCTGGAAAAAGCCATCAACGACGGAACAACCGGTTTTATCATCAATGAATACCGCTATTATCAATGGATTTTTGATATATTCCGCCGGAGAAATATAAAAATCCCACAGGACGCCTCGGTGATCGTTTACGATTGTGACGGCACGCGCAACAATTATCACCCGCACTTGACCGCGATGCAGCTGGATTACGACCGTCTGGTTCAACGGGCAGTAGATTTGCTGGAATTGCGCCTCAGCGGCGACAACCACACCATTTATGAACGGATACCAAGTCACCTGCTGACCGGGGAGAGTACTGCACCATGCCGATAAAAAAAGATTTTACAACTTTGCAGCAGCTGGCAGCCCGGGCGGGTTGTTCAGTATCGCAAGCATCCCGCGCGCTGACCGGTAAAGGCAGAGTCAGCGAAAGCACCCGCCAGAAGATAATGGCAGCGGCGCAGGAACTTAATTACAGCAATCAATCGCCGCGGCACCAACGTTATTATGCAATAGTGCTGGAGGAATTTTGCGACAGTTACCGCGATATTATGGAGTTTCTGCAATACGCTGTTTCTCCGCTGGGCAAAATGATCGTCCTGGAATCCACTGCAGCTCACTTGTTGAAGAATTTTTTCTGCGATGCAGTTCTGACGCTGGATCTGCCCGAATCCGAAGTAAGTCAGTTGCGGCAGGATTTGTTCTGTCCCACCATCAGCGCCAATTATTTTCAATGCTGTAATAACAGCGATATATCCCGCGATTGGAAAAAATTTCTGACTGAATCGCGGCAAAAGCTCTGCCAATCGGGGTGCAGTAATATTCTGACCGTACTTCCTGCCGTGGGTGACAATCCCGCCGGATTGATTGCAACAGACAACTGCAATCGGGAGCTGTACCTGAGTTGGCAGGAACTGTCAGCGGCAGAAAAAGCCCCAATATTCAACACCTGCGACGGCTTGATTGTGCCTTTTAACTGGACACCTTCCAGCTGGTACAAACTTTGTTGTTCTCAGACGCCTCCCATCAAAGTTATCGGGCTGTGGGATCCCAGCCAGTTACCGGGCAGCCGTCCGGAAAATTGTACTGTTATGACGGCATTAAACAGCGAATTTGCCTCGGCTTGTGCTGAAAATCTGCATCGCGCCGCCGAGCGCCAGCCTATAGAACGCAAAAAAATACTTATGGCAATATAAATCAATATTTATGAGTGTTGGTTGATTTGCAAATTTACAGCGCCCGGTTATATTATTCAACAGAATTGTTATTCGGATCATTTTAACCGCAGCCCCGGAAAGACACCTGCATGAACTTGTTGAACAAAAAAGATTACCGCCCCGGCAATGCTAATTTTGAATCGTATTTTCTGGATTTTTCAAGAAATATCATTCAAGTTAAACCGACTAAAAAACTGCTCTTTTTCTATGGCATATTTGCTCTTATCGGATTATTTTTCATGCTGGTACCATGTTTTGCCCAAAAAGATTCTGATGAAGCTGTATGGGCAATATTGATATTCGGAATCATATTTTTTATTATCGGCGAAAGGGGCATTGCTTCCGCCCGGCGCCGCAACTATCCGCTGCTTGACTTCAACGAAAATATTTTTTACCCGCAGGGCAGACCCCGCAGCATACAGCAGGAAAATACGCTTGCAATACCGATTAAGGAAATCGAAAAAATTTGTATTTCCTCCCGCATAGTCCGCGGTAACGAAAGCAGCTACCGCAGTTACACCCTGAGTTTGCAATGTACCGGCAACCGGGAGTTTATTCTGCTGAAACACGGATCGCTGAAGGCATTTATGCGCGATGCAAGATTGCTCAGCAAACAGTTGGATCTGCCGCTGATGGAAGATGATCTGGAAGCAAAAATCCGCGCGGCTCAAGTCAAGGGGGCGCCGGTGCTGCTGATTTTCAGTTTTTTATGGCTGGGGATAAGTTTTTTTGCCCTTTCCAAATTTTGGCACGAACAGGATATGTTCTCGAAAATAATCCTCGGAATTTTTATTTTTATCGGCGTAATAATGCTGTTCAACGCCATCAAATTAATGAGCCAACGGAAAAAATAAATGAAAACTTCAGACGTGAGCTTTAAAATACTTACAGCAACCTTGATATCCCTGATAATCACAGGAGTGCTGCACCGTTTCGTCTACTCTGCGTTCAGCATGGCAAAAGCGGGACAAGTATTTTGGTACAATCTGGATTTGTGGAAGCAATATTACGAGTGGCTGCCGGGAAAAATCCTTTGTATTCTCAATTTAAGTTTAATCGTTCTTCTGATCATCGAAGTTATCTGGATGGTTGGGCGAGGCAGAAAAAGGTAAAACATTGATATGAAAAATTTCACCAAGCGGACTGCTGATGACCCATCGCTCGAAAAAACCGAACGCGGAGGTATGATTTTTGTATTGTGTATCGGGTTGCTGCTGCTTATCGGCGGATTGCTTTTGGAATGGAAAATTGGTTCATTTAATGATGAACAGTTTTTCGGCTACGAGATCCAACGTCATAATTCCAATCACCAGACAGAGCGAACCATATCGGCCCTTTTAAGTCTGCCCTGGCTAATTGGAGCAATCATGGTCTTGGCTTCAATAAAATATTTTTACCAAAAACGGAAAAAATAACACATTGCCGGAACGAAAATGGAAAAATAAATTATGGTGGACTTTATCATATTTGCCCATTTGGGAGTCGATCAGCAAATAAAGGCGGTTCTGTGGATACTTATTCCGTTGATGATCTTCAGTATTCCCCTTCTGGTTGGCTGGAATATCTTGAAGAAAAACAGACCGCACGATGCCGTGGATTGTTTTACGGCGATCGTTTTGCTGTTGATCTATCTCGGAATAAGTGCTTTTTTGCTGATCAGAGGCAATGAAGACCTGCCACCCTACGGTGTCACCCATGAAGGGTTTATGTTTTACGCCGAAAAAACTTACGGTATTGAAAAATTCTACAACCTCGCTCAAAAAAATCTTCAAACACAACAAAAAAAAGATGGTTATGCAAGCGTAAGCGAAATCCCCGAATGGCGTTATCTGAGAGACGATCAATCTGCCGATGAGCAAAGTATATTATTTTACTTTAGCAAGGCTCGTCACTCTAATCTGCCACTGAGTTTGACAATCAAATCGCCGGAAAAAGAACAATTCAACAAAGAATACCTTGAGGCGAAATTAAGTTTCTGGAACCCCAATATGCGTATTCGCATTGATAAAAAAGATTGGTACCGTTATTGCAATTTGAAGTGGGGTTTATTTGACATTTTATTACTATATTTGATGTGTTTATTATTCGCGCTTTGTTGTATATTTCCGCTTGCGGCGGCGGCATACAAGGCTCATAATAAATGGCTTTTCTGTGGATTATGGTTGGTAGTTCTTGCGCTTTATATAATGAATTTCCGTGCGTGGAGCCTCAATATCCCCGCATTGCAGTATGAACGCTGCGATGTGCAAACGGCACTTGCCGAAATCAGCAAAGGGAAAAATCAGCCAACTTTATCGGCGTTGCTGGCACACGATACAGCATTGCTGGAAAATGACAAATCCAAAACCATTATAGATGCCCCGCTTTTGTGCAGCGGAAAATTTTTCACCGCTAATTTTCTCTGCTGGGATCTGGGCAAATCCACTTACTTATACTATTCGCCGGTGGATTTGATCAAACTTGAATTACTGACCGCCAATGCGCAGATCTATCAACCGAAAGAGAACTTCTATCTGGTAAGTTACCCTGATTTCACCCGTGCCAGCAATAATATCTGGTATCGCTTTGCTGGTATTCAAACCATCGCCGGTTTGCTATGGCTGGGGATGTTTGTTATGGCTATTAAGAAAAGATGCTGTTGGGAAGAGGGGAAAATGATAGCAACAAGTGAAATCAATAAAATCATTATCCGCCAGTTGCAGCGGCATAAGTTGGAATACGAAATTGACCTTGATCCCAATCAGGATAATCAGGAGGTCGTTTTTTGTGATGATGAAAATTTGGAGCAACAGAGAATTTTCAAGGAATGTTCCGAGGATGAATTGACTTTGCTTTTCTCTGCTTTGATTGAAAATAAAGCACTGAATTGGGATATTGCGCTTGAAATTGCCAAACTTCTGCCGGAAAATGGGCATTTGATAGAAGATAAATTTTCCATTGATGATTGTGCTGCCAATTCTTTTTATGGTTTCAATCAACTGCTTCTTGCCGCTCTGGGCAGCGATCAAAAGTATGAGTCCGAAATCATCAAATTGCTGGATACAGTTCCCGAAGATGCCCGCGACGGAGTATTTATGGCTTGTGAAGCACTCAACACTCCGGCGATCTTCTGTAAATTGATGGAAAAGTTCACGCTATGGATCAAAGCCGATCCGGATTATGGCAATAGCACCGGTGAAGGCCGAGATCTGGTAAATTTTATAGCATTATGGCAAAAAACGCAGGATAGAAAGTCACTTGATGATTTTATCGCTTTCTGCCGGAAAAATTGGTGCCGTTGGGAGGAAAAATGATCGTATCAGAAAAAGACTCCACTTGGACAAAGATAAAATGGTATATCGTATGCTTTACCGGCAGTATTATCATCCTCGTACTGCTTGGCGGCGTACTGCCTTTTCTCGTTATAAAATATTGCAACAGGATTATTGGCGGAATCCTTTTTCTGCCCTGTTTCTGGGTGGCAAGAAAACTTTGTTTTATGCTTGAAAATTACATTGGTGTTGGCGGCTCTCTGCAAAATCCGAACCGCCACAATCTTGTCCGGGTATTTCCGGACGAATGGACTCTTCCTTGGATGCGTCCGGCAGAAACGGAAAAGAAAAAATAAAATTCCAGGAAGAAATATTCCACGGGAGGAAAAAATGAAGAATAAACGCATTTTACAATATCTTGGAATTATGCTGTTTGGTGTACTCGCGTTTTTTATCGGCTTTTACTGCGGAACAGATGATTATAAATCCGATTTGATCGCAGTAAAACACATTGACGGAAAATACGGAAAAGCGTTTTACGGTGTGGAAGTTTTCGGCAAAGATGCTGGAAACCGTATAGAAATATATGCAAGAATACACATCGGCGGTGTTGATAAATTTTATTATCACGATTGCGGAAAAATCGGCATCGCTTTTAATTGGCAGGAAGCTAAAGAAAAATTCGGAAACATCAGTTTTGATGGTTCTGTTCTTTCGATAGGAAACACCTATTCTATCAAGAAGGAAAAATATGAAAATCACCGGTAAAAAATTGTTGGCAGCAGTAATTCTCCTGCTGTACATAGAGTGGTGGATCGGCACAATTACTTATATTGCCAATAAAAATAATGTTATGGGGTTGGCTTGGCTCGCGTTAGCTGGAATGCTCGTAATGGGCGGATTGGCTGCGGGGCTTAAAAAAGTTAATTGCATTGCGGTGATACTGATTGAATTTTTCAGCGTCATAATTTGGAACTGCCTGCTCTACGGTTGTGGATATGTCGCACTTTTTTACTTTGCGCTGACCGCGTTGGTCATTGCCGTCATTTTGACATTTCTTTATATTGGTGTATTCAGCAGAGAGGCTGATATACGGGATTTTTTCAACCGCAAACTATATTTCGCTTCCGGCGTGGATGAATTGGATCGGGAATTAGAAAATAATTGCTTTGATTTGGTGCTTTCTGCCAGAGAAAG
>SUWJ01000007.1 GCA_015061545.1 Lentisphaerota bacterium
AACTTTTTTTATTTCAACCTCGCCGTAACACTTTTCAGCATTTCGCGGCGTGAGATTTAATATATCACAGTTTCGAGATTTGTCAAATTTTATTTTGAACTTTTTCTCAAACTTTTTTGTCAGCTCCACGCTCAACACCGTTCGGCGTTTCGCAGCGTGATGTTTAATTTAGCATAAAAATTCAGCTTGTCAAATTTTATTTTGAACTTTTTCAGAACTTTTATTCCAAATCGTCGCGGTTTGAGCTTGAGTTCAACTCGCAACAGGGCTTTAAATTGCCACGCTTTCGCAAAATTGCAAATTTAAAACCAATCTTTTTTAAACTTTTTTCTATTTTTGAGCTATTTGCAGGGGAATTTCGGGAACTTTAATGCAGTCTGCGAAAGTCTGGCAGGTCGGCTGGCAGCGGGATATTACAGGAGGACACCGCAGCTGAACAACGGAATACGGACGAATTCGAACCGCCAATTGACCGGTACGGAAATCAGCGTGGCAGTTCTTGCCACCATTATCAGATTTGTTCCATGCAAGCAACAGGCGGCAGGGTTACTATATAGCTTTCTCCGAACGATCAAGCTATAGCCGGCAATAATATTATAGCCACAGTCAGAATAAGCAGAATCAAAGTAAAGCACCAATTCCGGAAACGCAGGAATTTCCACCGGCGAACCGGACTATTAACCATTATTGCACGGGCCGTTTCCATTCCATTGGGAATTTCTTTAAGGTTGATTGCACACATCAGCGACTTGCCGCCTACGAGAAGGAACAGTCTGTTCCGGTATATAAAATAACCGCTCAGCGATTGCAAACCGGTATTGCCGCTGTCGCTTCCGCGCTCAATTACGAGCTTTTCTTCATTCAGTTTTATTCTGGTAGGAATTTCGTATGCTCTACAACTGCGTGCGATTTTTATATACCGGTAACAGAAAGCCGGAAATTCCATTATGGATACGCCAAATAGAATTATCGCAAACCCAAACAGTATATTCCCGTATTTTTCCGTCCCCAGACAAGGATAGAGCAGAAAAAATATACCCGCACTCAGAAGATTATTTATCACTCGCGGCGCATATATGTATATATAATAGTGCCACAATGTCACTGCTGTATTCAAAATCTTCCCTTTATAGGTGTACTCGATTTCCATAAATCGTCTCCTCATAAGTGTTTGGCTGCAAACGCGCTAAATTCATACTATTGGCGATGGAGCTTTTTCTTTCCGGAAATTGAAAACTCAAACCGGGATGCCCAGTTTTGCCATTACCAGCTTGAGATCGTGCCACGCTTCGCGCTTGGATTCAGCCTTGCGCAGCAGAAAAGCAGGGTGAAAGGTCGGCATAACGGCTATATCTTTATATTCGTACCAACGACCGCGGCAACGAGTGATACCGTCGGTCTTCAGCAAAAAGTGCAGCGCCGTTCCGCCCAGCAGCACAATAACCTTGGGGCGGATCAGCTCGATCTGACGCTCCAGATAACCGATACACGCTGCAGCTTCCTCTTCCGCAGGCATCCGATTCCCCGGCGGACGGCATTTGACGATATTGGCAATATAAACATCTTCGCGCGACAAGTGCATTGCCGCAATCATCTTATCCAGCAGTTGTCCTGCCGCCCCCACAAACGGCCGTCCGGAAGCATCTTCATCCGCCCCCGGCCCTTCCCCGATAAACATAAGTTCTGCCCGCGGATTGCCTTCGCCGAAAACCACATTGTTGCGTTTCTGACACAGCACACAATTCCGGCAGTTCAGCGCAACTTTCTGCAAATCCGTCAAATTATCCGGCAGCTCCCGCCCGACAGCAGGACTCACAGCCGGCATTTGAGATACTTCCCGTTCCCCCTCCCCGATCGCCGCGGCAAATGGTTTGCTTTCCGCTTGAAGCACCGTTTTTTCAACCGCAGCAACTGCAACCGGCGGAGCCGAAGGCTGAACAGCGCTGTTGAACTGCGCCCAATCCTGCCCGGAACAGCGAATCCCGCGCTTGGCAGCATCACGAACCAATGCAGCGCTCATTTCTTCAAAAAAATCCATCAAAAGCTCCTTTCACAGGATAATATACCCTTTTTTACCCCAGACGCAAGCGGAATCAGCAAAAAATACTTGCTAAAATCGCATATTGGTGGTATTTTATATATATAGTATTAAAGAAAAACGGTATAACCGGGAATTTTTTTAACAGGAGAAAAACCATGAAAGTAGTCGTTGCGTATTCGGGCGGTCTTGATACCTCCGTAATCGTAAAGTGGGTCAAAGAAACTTATAATGCAGAAGTCATCTGCTATTGCGCCGACGTCGGTCAGCAGGAAGAATTGGAAGGTCTTGAAGCCAAAGCCATCGCCACCGGCGCCAGCAAGTGCATCATTGATGACCTTAACGAAGAATTTGCCAAAGACTTCATCTTCCCCATGCTCCAGGGCGAAGCTATTTACGAAAACAACTATCTTCTGGGCACCTCGATCGCACGTCCGCTTATTGCCAAGCGGCTGGTTGAAGTCGCCAAGGCTGAAGGCGCCGATGCCATCTGCCACGGTGCCACGGGCAAAGGCAATGACCAGGTTCGTTTTGAACTCAATGCCAATGCGATCGATCCCTCCATCAAGATCATTGCCGCATGGCGCGATCCCAACTGGCACTTCACCGGCCGTTTGGATATGATCGAATATGCCAAGAAGCATAATATTCCTGTAAGCGTTTCTGCCAAAAAGCCTTACAGCATGGACCGCAATCTGCTGCACATCAGCTTTGAAGGCGGTATTCTGGAAGATCCCTGGCAGGAATTCCCCGAAGATATCGCGGTTATGACGGAACCCTTGTCCAAGGCTGCCGATGAAGCAGAAGATGTGGTCATCACCTTTGAAAAAGGTATTCCGGTCAAGATCGACGGCGTGGAATATTCGCCCGCCAACATCATGCGCAAACTCAATGAAATGGGTAAGCGTCATGCAGTCGGCAGAGTCGATATCGTGGAAAACCGCTTTGTGGGCATGAAGAGCCGCGGCGTGTACGAAACTCCCGCCGGTACCATTATCCAGAAGGCGCACCGCGGTCTGGAAGAAATCACCCTTGACCGCGAAGTCATGCACCTGCGCGACAGCCTGATCCCCCGTTATGCGGATATGATCTATAACGGTTTCTGGTTTGCTCCCGAACGCGAAATGCTGCAGGTTATGATTACCGAAAGCCAGAAGTTTGTCACCGGCGATGTCCGCGTCAAACTCTACAAAGGCTCCTGCTATGTTACCGGCCGCCGCAGCGAATACAGTCTTTACGACGACAATATCGCCAGCTTTGAAGGTGCCGATAACTACGATCACAAGGATGCCGCCGGCTTCATCAAGCTCAACGCCCTGCGTCTGCGGGTGCGCGCCATGAGCAAACAGCGCGCCTACTGATCGGGCTGCGGCCTGAGCTGCGAACAATATCAAGGAGATGACGGTCAAAATTGCCGCATCTCCTTTTTTAACCAACAAAAGTGAATTCGTTTTATGAGTTTGACCTTGTCGGGAAAATTGTTTGCTGCATCGGCGGCATTTTTAAGTTTGCTGTTAAGCGGCTGCATTGCCGCAAGTTATCATGGCGAAAGCTACCCTGCTACCGATTCGATCAGGGTATTGCCGCGTAATTCAGCAGTTTTGCAGAATTACCGGATCATCGGTACGGGGCAGG
This sequence comes from Lentisphaerota bacterium, assembly GCA_015061545.1. Lineage (GTDB taxonomy): Bacteria > Verrucomicrobiota > Lentisphaeria > Victivallales > Victivallaceae > SIG78. The sequence goes on from SUWJ01000007.1 coordinate 3,674, forward strand.
CGTCAGGTGAATTTTCGGGCGTTACTGACGGGGATTTGCAAAATAAACTCTGCCAACTGGGGCAGCAGCACGGAGCAGAAGCGCTGGTTATAACGGGTACGCGAATCGTTTCGTCAGGCAAAGCGGTCAACGACGAAGCCGAAAATTTCATCACCGCCACCGATGCTCCGGATCAGGTAATGACCGAAAGTGCCTTCTCCGAAGATATCTCAGCAGATCCAGGCAATGCGGGAACGGTCTTCACCCGGATCATGTACGCGGATTATCTGCGTAAAAAATAGTTATTGTTTATACATATAATATGATTATAGATTTTCACACTCACTTTTATCCCGAAAAAATTGTGGAAAGAGCCCTTGCCACCGCCCGCGAAAAGGCGAATATTGAACCTGCGCTGGATGGCAGACGTTCAAGTTTGCTTGCTTCCATGCAGCAAGCAGGGATCGACCGATCGGTCGGACTGCCGCTGGTGACAACTCCGGGGAAAGGCGCAGGGATCATAAACTGGGCAAAAGAGAACGATACAGGCGCAATCACCATGTTGGGCAGCGTCCACCCGCGGGATGCGGAATTTGCCGAAACGTTGACGTTGGCCCAAGCGGCAAACTTTCCCGGCATAAAAGTTCACCCCGAATATCAGAGTTTCAGTTTTGACGAAACTGCTCTCGATCCGATTTGGCAAATGGTCAGCGATCTGGATATGTTCTTGATTACTCACGCCGGGGAAGATTCAGGCTTTGCCCCGCCTTATCACAGCGATCCGATGAGCTTACGCAGGTTTCATGACCGTTTTCCCCGCCTGAAACTGGTGCTTGCCCACGGCGGATCGTGGAAACAATGGAGCGAAGTTCAGGAGTTTCTGGCAGGCTGTAACGTTTATTTTGACCTGGCTTTTGTAGGTGAACTGCTGGAAAAAGATCAATACAAGGCGTTGATTTCGGCGCTGGGCGTGGAAAATTGTCTTTTCGGCACCGACAGTCCATGGTGCGATCAGGCCCACGCGCTGGAACTGCTGCATGATCTCAAGCTCGGAACCGGCGCCGAAGAAATGATCCACGCCGGCAACGCCTGTAAATTATTGAAAAATATTTAGCCCCGACTTGCAATAAGATTTGCGGAAAAACATCGGGCGTCTGGCTTTACTCAGAATACAAAGCCAAGCGCCCTTCAATCTGTATAAAAAATATATTCTGCAAACTCAAAATATTTCAGGCTTTGAAAAGTATCTTTGCCAGATAAAGCCCGCCGATTGCGGCGCCGATACCGCTGAAATTCTGTAAGAATATGTTCAGAGCAAATTTACCGTATTGGGCTTCAGCAATGAATCTGGCACTTTCCAAAGCAAAAGTGCTGAACGTGGTAAACGCCCCCAGAAAACCGGTAAACAGTATCGGAAAATAATTTTCAAATGCCGAAAATCTGGTTTTGCACCAGATAAAACAGAATCCTGCCGCAAAAGCCCCAAGCACGTTCACCGCCAATGTTCCATACGCAAAATCCGGCTGCAGCGCATTGATCGCTTTAACCATAAAATATCGGCTCAACGTCCCGATGGCCCCGGCAAAACTTATAAGCAGAATGATTTTCATTTTTTCAGCAGAACGGTTCCTTGGCGGCGCGGTGCAGGCAAATTTCGTCGATCACCGCGTTGCTGCGGCTGAACAAGAGAAACCGGACCGCGTCGGCAATATCCTCCGGCATGATCATACCCTCCGGCGAAAGATCCGGGCGGGAGACCTTGACCATATCAGTATAAACTCCGCCGGGAGAAATGGCGTGAACCCGGATGTTTTCTTTGTAATACTCCCGGGCAAGGCTTTTGGTCATTCCCAGCAGCGCGTGTTTGGAAGCGCTGTAAATACTCTGGAAAGGATACCCCGAGTGACTCACTACCGAAGCAATATTGATGATCGTCGGCTGCGATGATTTTTTGAGCAGCGGCAAAGTTTTTTGTGTCAACACAAACGGAGTCCGCAAATTGATCGCCATTATTTTGTCAAACTCCGTCAACGAAACAGCTTCAAAAGGCGTGTTCTGCGCCACACCGGCATTGTTTATCAATACATCCACCGCGCCAAACAATTCGGCGATAAGCAGAATACTCTTTTTTATAAAATCAATTGAAGTCAAATCTCCCGGCAATACCATACAGGAGCTGTATTTTTCCACCATTCGGGCAGTAGTGTTTAATTTTTCAACATTATTGCCGCCCAGCAAAACGAGTTGCATTTTTTCGCTTGCCAATTTTTCGGCAATCGCGCGGCCGATACCGCCCCCTGCCCCCGTAAGCACAACAACTTTATCCGTCCAATCAACGCTCATAGCTCTCTCCTGTCTTTTTTTATTCTACTATACACCCGTCGCAACAGATTTTCAAATAACTATGTATTTTTCCCAATCACCAATAATCTTTTTATGCCGCTTTTACCGTATCATCCACCGCTCAACGATACGGAAAATAAAAAATTCAAAAAATTAGACGCTTCTAATTTGACTTTTATTCAAAGAGTTATATATTAAAAGCAACAAAAATCAAACATTTTTATTGCTACAGCAACAGAGAAAAATTTTCTGCTCAATCAAAAGGACTTTTTCTCCGAAACAACTGCAAAATGACTCGAAAAAAGATTCAAAAAAGCAACTTTTACAATTTTACCTGTTTGAGGTGTCGAGTTGGCAATATTCGACTATTTCGGACAATGTTGTTGTTCCTGTTGAAATTGCATCCCAGTTTTCTTCAAAAAAATTCAAACTGTCTTCAACGTCTATAAAAAATTCTTCAGGAGCTACAATCATTTTTTCTTTGCCCCATCTCCATGCCCGCCCATAAAATAGAAGCAGTAATGGATCATTGGGATAGAGCATTTTTTTATGCAGATACCATGATTGATTAGCAATTTTTAAGATTTTTTCAGCAATAGCCGCTTGTTCCGGATTTTGCCAATATTTCCGGAATTCTGTTTCAGAAAAATCAGGACGGGGTATTAAAACAGCGGCGATTTCAGATGAAAGATCCGGACGATTCAATTTTCTGATGGAAAAACCATATTTTTTTGAAATCTTTCTTTTTAATATGCAAAACCATACCCAGAAAAACAGATACCATACGATCCAAACAAAGACCAACGTTGCAATCGCAGAACCGCAAATGTTCCAAAAATCATATTGACGAATGGAAAATAGAAGAACTGCAGTAAATACGATCCAAAGAAGAATAGCTGCGATACAACCGCTCTTTTTCTCTGCCGGAGTTTCTATCGCACAAACTTCCGCCCAATACGCTTCCCGTTCCGGAGTATCTCGCCATTGCGGCAATTGCGGCGGCTTTGGTAATAGTGGGTATTTTGACCAGTCTGAGCTCATGTTTATTGTACTTACTTGATATTTGGTTTCGCTGTATTAACAGATGCAATCAAAGTTATTCTGATTTCCCGACAAAGATTTTTCCATGAGAGTTTTTCTTTCAACAGTTAATATAACAGAGCAAGGTACTTATTGCAAGCGGAAACTCTCATTTTTCATTTTCTCATCATATGAGCGAAGCGAATGCTTCATAGCTGAATGAAATGAAGCTGCTTCATATTGTGGAGCTTTAGCGAAACAATGCTTCATCGTCAGGCTTTTATGAAGCACGGCTTCGCCGTATGAAGCACATTTTGTGCTTGCGAGCTTTGCTCGTCAAGCATCAAAATATATGAAGCGCACCTGTGGTGCATGAAACGAAGCCTGACGGCTTCATGTTTTTTTTGCCTCAAGGCAAAAAAATGGTCGGGGTGGCGGGAGTCGAACCCGCGACATCTTGCTCCCAAAGCAAGCGCGCTAGCCACTGCGCTACACCCCGACGAGATCAAAAATCTCTTGCTGATATTACCAGCGAATCAGGATCGCGCCCCAGGTCAAGCCACCGCCGAATGCGGTCAAAAGTATGTAGTCGCCGGGATTTATCAGATCGGCACGCTTCATTTCATCCAGACAAATACCGATACTGGCAGCAGATGTGTTGCCGTATTTGCCGATATTCATAAAAACCCGTTCTTCTTCCAGCGGCAGACGCTGCGCCACCGCTTTCATGATCCGCTCGTTCGCCTGATGCGGAACCAGCCAGCGCACCTGATCGATCGAAACATTCGCTTCTTCCAGCACCTTGCGGCAGCTGCTGACCATCGCGTTTACCGCCAGTTTGAACACATCGCGCCCTGCCATATGCACATAGTGCATTTTGTTTTCCACAGTTTCCATGGAAGCAGGATTACGGCTGCCGCCCGCAGGCAGGCTCAGAATTTCCAAACTGTTGCCATCCACGCCCAGATCGGAAGCCAGAAAGCTGTCTTCTTCCCCGGGGCAATTTTCCAGCAGCAGCGCCGAAGCTCCATCGCCGAACAGCACGCAGGTATTGCGATCTTCCCAGTTGACCACTGCCGACATCTTGTCGGAGCCGATCACCAGAACATAACGGTACTTGGCATTGGCACTCATCAGACCACGCGCCGTTTCCAGCGAAAAAAGCAAGCCCGAACAGGCTGCTTCCAAGTCAAAACCAAAGGCCTTGGTCGCTCCCAGACGATGCTGCAGCAAACACGCAGTACTGGGGAAGACATGGTCAGGCGTAATCGTAGCTACAATGATCGCACTCAATTCTTCAGGCGCAACCCCGGCCATATCCAACGCTCTGCGCGCCGCCTGTTCCGCCAAATCAGAGCAAGCCTGCTCCGGGGCGGATATATGCCGCTGACAGATACCTGTACGGGTGCGGATCCACTCATCATTAGTTTCAACCATCTTTTCAAGATCTGCATTGGTCAAAACTTTATCCGGCGCATAGGAGCCGGTTCCTCTGATCTTAATACCCATTTTTCCGTAAAACCTTATCTATTAAAACATTGACTCCAAATCCGTTACCGAAGCACGACACTCTGCCAACCGCTGACTTATCCGCTCGTTCATACGAAAACGGATCGCATCACGAGCTGTGCGGATGGCATTGCGAACCGCTTTGGGGCTGGATGAACCATGCCCGATAATACAAACACCGTTGATTCCCAGCAGCGGTGCGCCGCCGATTTCATCGGCATCGCCCATACTTTTAAGCTCCACAAACGCATTCTTTGCCAACAGCGCCCCCGTAAGACGCAACGCATTTTTACGAATCGCCGATTTAAGCCAGTTCACCGACAAACGCGCCAAACCTTCGCTGGTCTTCAACATTACATTGCCGCTGAACCCATCGGCTATCAATACGTCGCAAGCACCTTCAAAGGCGCTGTTGCTCTCCACATTGCCCACAAAATTTACCGGCATACCCGACAGAGCTTTGAACACCGTTTTGGTCAGGCTGCTGCCCTTGCCATCTTCGCCGCCCACACTCAGCAGACCGATTGCGGGCCGCTCTTTTTTGAGCATGAATCGGGCATAAATCTCGCCCATCAATGCAAATTGCACCAGATTACCGGGCTTGCAGTCAGGATTGGCTCCTGCATCAATCAGGATAAATCTGCCATGACGATGCGGCAGACTCGCTGCCAGCGCAGGCCGGTCAATTCCCGGCAAAGTCCGATTCAAAACCTTGGTTGCTGCCACCAGCGCACCCGTATGCCCCGGCGACACCAGCGCTTCCACGCTGCCGTCTTTCATCAAACGGGCACATTCAGTAATCGAAGAATTCTTTTTGGAACGCAGCGAAATCGCTGACGGGTCACTCATTTCCACCGCAGTTTCGGCGTGATGCAGCTTCAGATTAGGGTGGTTGGCAATACCGTATTTATACAGATAAAAACCCAGTTTAGCAGTATGCCCCACCAGAGTAAATTCACAATCAGGGTAGTCATATAACGCCTGAGCAACACCCTCCACGACCACTCCGGGTGCATAGTCGCCGCCCATGGCGTCTACTGCTATTTTCATCTTACTTCCGGTTTGATCCATAATCTGTCAACTCCAACGTATAACTTACTTGCCTTTTTACACAAATCGCCTGAATCTTCCGCCGCCGAGGGGAATTAACCCTCTTGGAAAATTCAGGCGATTCCGGTCAGTTTTGCAGCTGAAAAAATCGCTTACTCGGCGGCTTCAACAACACTCTGACCTTTGTAGGTGCCGCATTTCAGGCAGGCACGATGCGGAGTCACCGCAGCACCGCAGTTCTGGCAAAAAGTAGCCTGAACGCCTTCGTAACGGTTGGCAGCCTTGCGGGTGCGAACCTTCATCTTGGAAGTTTTTCTCTTCGGAACAGCCATTTTCTCATCTCCTTGCAGCCGCCAAAGTGCTTTATTTCAGCGCAGTAACGGCTTATTTTTAAACATTTTTGTAATTGTTCAACTCAAGAAAGTATAATATAATACCTTTTTTGAAAAATTCAAGTATTTAATCCGATCTGCTGCTATTTTTATTTGCAATATTTCAAGGGAATCAGGTAAACACGGGTAAATGCGGTACGATCCAGCTGCCAACTGAACGCTCCGCAGCGCAGAACGCAGCGCCCGCCGGAAATCTTCTGCAATTGAAGATCGCCCTTGCTCCCGTCAGGCACTTCGAGTGTGCCGATGTGCGGAGATTTTTCCAATTTTATATCTTTAACATATTTCCGGAATACACGGCTGCGGATGCTTTGCCCGGTATAACAGAATTTTTCCACCGTAAAATTATTGCGCAAATAATCCAATCCGTCCACACAATCGGCAACAGGCCGGGTAAAGTCGATCCGGGCGATCCGCCCGATACCGTAACGGCGGGCAAGATCACTGATTATATAACTTGAGCTTCTGCCGCAATTCATCACATACATAGAGCGTTCCACCGGCAGCAGAATCGCTCCGTGGGGATTTTCCAGATCGCCGCCGGTAATCACGACCGCCAGGTTTCCTGCGCACCAATGCGGCATCATATACAGCCATAAACCGGCTAAAATCAATCCGGCTGCCGGATAAAGCACATACCGGCAATGCAGAAATTCCAACAGCAGCCACAACATTACCAATATTGCCATCACCCATAAATAATGAGGAGCCATCAGCGGTGACGGAGCTGTAAAAGAATCGAAAAGACCGGTCACAAACTCCAGATAACCGATCATGCCTTCCAGCAGCAGATTCCACAAACTGTCCAGCCACGGCAGCAGCATCTTCAATATTCCGGTCAGAAACAGCGGAGTCAAAACCGGCAGCACCAGCAAATTCACCAGCATACTGCCGCCGAAAAAGTTTTGCTGATGATACAATACCAACACGCCTGAACTGAAGAACGCCACCGCCGCATAAAATACCGTTCCAGCCAATCTGCCCCGCCATTTAAGCAGATACATTTTCCAGCGGGGCAATTCTCCCCACTCCAGCGCATCGCCGCCTGCCACACGAACCAGATATCCTGCCGGAGTACTGGCTTTGATCAGCATTGCCGTAACAATAAAGCTGTACTGAAATCCGCCATCGGTAATATAATATGGATTTATCACCAGCAATACTGCCGCAATCAGCGACAGCAATTCCAACGAACGCATCCACAAAAGGTGCGCTTTGCACAGCACGATCACCATTACCATACAAAATGCCCGTATTGCAGGAGCATTGCCGCCAGTCAGCGCCACATAAATCCCCAGCGTAAGAATACACACCCAGCTCCAGGTCAGCGGAATCGGACGCAACGCCAGCAGTATCAGCAATGCCATAACGCCGACGTGCAAACCGCTGACGCTGAATAAATGCGCCACGCCGACGCGGGTGTATTCATGTTTGATATCGCTGCTCAAACGCGACCTCATCCCCAGAATAAGCGCTCCGATAACCGCCCGACAGCGGGGATCGCTTATACCTTCGTCCAAACGGCCGGCGGCGGCACGACGCAGTTTCATCAGACTGAACGATGATTTTTCCTCGCTTCTCTGCATACTTCTGACGTAAAAGCGGCCTGCGATATCATGGATGGCAAGATAATTATCGTAGCTGCTTGAATTCCACTCTGCCGACACATCGTGCCATTGGCCGTTTTTATCGGCAATAAAATACTCTGTCGGTAATGGATTGGGTTCAAAAATGCCGCTGATGCGCCATACTTCACCATCGCCCAGACTGTGCGGCAACAATTTACGGGGCAGCCGCAGCTGTATTTTCAAGCCGTTGTCCAAGTTGATTGCCTGCACCGAATTGGCAACTATATCGCCCTTGTTCAATGCCTGTCCGATGGCAAAAGCGTCGTTGATCCTGACCGGGATATTTTCAAAATATCCCCGATGCAGCACTTTATTCTGCTGCCAACAGCAATACCAGCCGCTGATCAAACCGGATAACAGCGCGACTGACAATATGATCAGGTTGCGGAAACTGTGCTTCACGCTCAGAACCACAATCAAGCCGGCTGCAATTATTACAGCTGGATAAAATGCGGCAAGATCGCGGGATATGATTATTCCGCAAACCACTCCAACCAGCCATAAATAATTGCGGTGAAACCAGCGCGGCACCCTTTACCTCCCCATCCCGACCCAATTTTGTCGCCACAGAATTTATTATTGCTGCGCCAGCAGTTGATTGAGCTTCTGCCGGAAACTCAGCAGCCATGCACTTTCGCGCGGGTAATCACTCATGGACATTGTTTTGCCGTTCCACTGCGATTGGATAAATTCCAGAACCTTATCTCTGTTGATTTGTTTTTCCAACAGCTGCAGCGCCGCCAGATCCTGCAATGATTCATAAAACACCTCGTGGCGAATCGAATCTTCCGGGATTCCGTCCTTTCCCGGATATACCTTGAAAGCATCTCCGGGCGGGAACCCGCCGCCGGCACAGGTTTCGCTGTAAGGATCAAGTTCAAAAACAGAAAGCTGACTGAACCAGAAATTGTATCCCCAATGCAGAAATCCATCCAAATTATACACATAGGACAACACCCCCATGATCCGGTTGCGCGCCGAAGGCAGATGAGCAAACTGATTCGGCACCTGATCCCATTGACTCACGCAATAATATGTCCAGCGTTCGGGCAGATCCAATCCCGTAAATTCGCCGATATGATTATTGGCAGGGATCGGAATATCCACCAGACCGCGGGTATAAAACTCGGGACGGCTCAATGCGTCAATAAATTTACACCCGGGCAGATTGCGGTGGAAAAGTTCCGATGCCCGACAGTAAGATTCGATATGCTCCTCGTAAGGCTCGTCGGAAATATGAAAATACGCGATCTTGTTCCATTGATATTTTTCCAGCAGCGCGTTAAGTTCCCGGGTAAACGCCGTAAGAAAACGCTGGTAGAGTTCCGAATTGCTCCGCACATCCCACCCGAAGCGTCTGACAGTTTTGCCATCGGCAGTCCTGACCATGATCTTGGGCGTAAACTCCGCCCCCCATTGTGTCATAAGGTGCGAAAATTCCAGATAATCCATGCCGCACTCCAGCGCCAGATTGATAAATCTTACCAGCTTGCTGAAATCAAAGCTCCAGTTGCCGTCGTTATCCTCAAAGACTTCCACGCTCTGCATCGTGGGCCGCTCCATTCCCACATGAGTATCCAACGGCGGCGTAAACATTGGCACATAAACCACATTCAGTCCGTGCTGCCGCATATTGAGCAGATAATTTTTCAATATACGGAAAAACTCTTCGCTCCACGGTTCGACCTTGTAGTAACTTGCCAGACAATCGCAATGCAGCCATTGCGTTACCTTGAACTCTGCCTGCGGCAATTTTACCGGCAGCACCTCCAGCTCAAAAGCGGGCGTGACTTCCGTAAAATTACGCGCTTTGTTATAAGCATTAAAGTGAGAGATCTCGAGCTGTATAGGGTATTTTCCGGCCTTTACCTCCGGCGGCAGCTTTACACTCAGCCACAAACTATGGGTGCACATATGCCCTGAGCGGTAGAAATCGCAACTGCCCAAACGGTCGGGATAAAGCCCCGGCTTATTATCCAGAATATAATCATCCTGCTCTTCGCCGAAATAAACCGCCGGCATACTGTAAACCTGCCGTACCTGAATAAAGTCCTGCAATGGCGAAATCACCTTCACCGACAGCGGATTAAGCAGAAAATCCGTCCGATACGCCAACTGCAGCGAAAAAACTTCTCCCTGCAGCGCCGAAGCGTGTGTATATTCTTCAATTTCTTCGATCTGCGAAGTCAAAAAAATCTTATTCAGCGAGTGAGTCCAACGAAAAATCATATTATTGCTCCGGATCAATCCGTTATAAAAAACGGCATTTATCCTTCCGTTGGGCAACCGAAAGATAAATGCCTGATTTTCAAATTATCCTGTTACGGATACTCATTTATTCAAAAGCGCAACCGCCCCTTCGATCATCGCTCTACCTGCCGCCGGGTCGGCGAGAGTACGCGACGGACTGGTTTCGTAACCGCCGTTGCCATAGTGCTGTTCCAAACCCACATAACCGACTTCGCCCATACTCAGCGCCGCCAGCACCGTCAGCGGATAAGGCGACTTTTCGCGGATAGCGCAACCGATTTCGATAAAAGGTTCCGCCGGCAGCGACACAAACGCCAGCTCCTTACCGAACGCAATCACGATCTGCCGCTCAATGCGTTTTTCGGTAATGGGATTTTCGCGGCAGCCAATCGCCATTTCGGCAAAAAACTTCTTGACAAACGGTACCCCGCGGGCGATATCTTCGCTGGTAAAGTCGCGGCCGTCAGCCATTACTGCATCTTTATTGGCTTCGTAAGTAGCTTTGGCTTCGGCATATTCTGCATCCGAAAGCTGCAAATACGGCGCTTCAAAATCCCGCATTGCCGTATAAATATCGCAATTATCCTGCTTTTTGAGCCGATAAAGCGCCGACAGCAGCACTCCGGCATAAGCCTTGCCGATACGGACAGCTTCTTCGTAACCGGTCTGGCTGCCTTCGGTGGAAACATCGAAATGGTTGATATTGCCCTGAGGAGCAATGATCGTCATTACGGGCAAATCAAAGCCCAATTGGTACTGGATCTCTTTTTCCATGATCCCGGGCCAGTCGGCAGAAACCCAGTCACCGCCGATGGTATCGGTATGGTTGGAAATATTGCTCATCAGCAATACAGGACGGTCATTCTGACGGACTTCGACCATAATGATTTGGGGATCGATCCCGCCTTCGGGGTGGTCGATCTGATCGTTGAGTTTGCCGGGGTTGGTCAGGGTTTTGCCGTTTTTCATAATAAAGCGGCGGTTGAACGCCAGCGTGCTGCATTCGGTGGTTGCCGTATAAAGTTCGGCGGGAGCCAGCGACGCATAAGCATCCTGCAAAGCGCGCACCGTCTTTTCCGCTACACTTTCCATATATTCAGGCGCAGGAGTATAGCCGAAAAGCTCGTAAGTGTAAGGTCCGGTATGGGTATGGGTCGCGCTGTAAAGCGTCTTGCCTGCCAGCGGCGAACCGATTAACGCGAGTTTTTCATCTATCCTGCGCAAGAAAGCGGAATCCAGCAAGCAGAGATCGTAGGAGACGATCGCCGCCACTTCGCTGCCGGTGCGGAACGCAGCCGCTTTCAGCGCCAGACGGTCGTAAGCGCCCTTGTTGGGACGGGGATTGAAATATCCGCACAGCGGCTCACCCAATCTCGGGGTGATATCTTCGCGGGCAAAACCGAATTCAAAAATACTCATTTTCTTTTCTCCTGTAAAATTCCAATACAATCCAAATTCAGAAAAAAATCTTAATTCAACGCCGGCAGACTGGCAGCGATCACCGCCTGTCCGTGACGTTTGAACTGTTCGTCGGGGGTGCGGAATTCGATCTTGGCGGCCAGTTCCGGGAATTCCGCCTGCAAAACCTTGCGGGCTTCGTCCAGAATGATTTCGCCGCCTTCACCCGAAGTAACACGGCCCAGAATCAGCAGTTTATTTATATCGTAAAAATCGCTGTAATGCGCTACGGCGTAACCGAAGCAAACCCCGATGGAGCGGTAGATAGCTGCCGCCCGCGGATCATTTTCTTTCATCATCGCCTGCACCGCTTCCAGTCGTTTGGGGAACGGCATATCTTCAGGGAAGTCGATCTTGGCACATTTGGCAAGCCGCGCCACCCCCTGCTGTGAGAAATACTGCGCTCCGCAGCCCAAATCCCCCGACCATTCATCGGCAGGGGCATCTTCGCGGTAATCCACGGGGGCAAAAGCCAGCTCGTTGAGCCAATCGGTAATATTGCCGTTGGTGTTGACATAGCCGACTGCGGTACTGGTGCCCATGGAAAGCCCCAGCACACCGGTTGCTTCCATACTCATTGCCCCTGCCAGCGCCGTTACTTCGCCATCGTTGGCAACGATCAGCGGCACATTATATTCCTTCTGGATATCGTGGAACAAATTGACGATGTTCGCCTTGAAATCCTCTTTGGAAAGACCGCGGAACAGGGACGCGATACGCGGAGAGTTATCTACAAAAACCCCTGCCGAGCTGCCGCCGATAGCATCTACGCGGGGCATCTTTTCCGCCGCTCTGCGGATGCTGTCGCGGATACCGGCGGCGTGATAAGCCGGATCTTTCTGGAAATAGGGATCCCACACCACTTCTTCGGTATGCACCACTTTGCCGTCGATAACGGCAGCGCACTTGCGGTCGGAACCGCCCAAATCAAAACCGATGCGGCAGCCGTCCAGATGACCGCCCAGCTTGACCGATATTTCCTTGGATTCAGGCGCTTCACTCAGCGGCACGGCAATTACTTCAAAGGTGCGGTCGTAAACCCGTTCGCCCATAAATTCAAAATCGAATGCCCGTTCGCCGTCAGCGCTGTAAATCGCTTTAAGTTCTTCTGCCAGCGCATCGCAACCGGCGATCACCACCTGATAACCGCCCTTCATCCACAGCAGGAACTTGACAATACGTTCCACATATTTAAGGTTCAGCGCCGCATTTTCGCCTTCGTGCTTGAAAATCGACGTTTTGCAGGTCGAAACCGCCCCGTTGGTACGCTTGAGCGCAATTACGATATCCTGTTTATCCGCCGATGCCGCCACCGCTTCGCGGTAAGCCTTGTTCCAGAGCGAAGCGGGGACAAACCCGGGATCAAGTTCGCAAACAACTTTGCAGTTTACTTTGATTTCTGCCATAAATACACCTCTTATATCAAAATTCTTATATTATTTATTCTCTGCCGTCCCAGCAGTAAGTACATATATCATTACGATCCAGTCCGATGGCTTCCATAAGTCCCGGCAAAGTCTGATAGTGCAGCGAATTCAAATCCAGCTCCTTGCGGATCTCTTCAACCATAGCCTTGTAGGGTTCCGAACTGCTGTCCAGATACTTTTTGATGATCTCCATGGTCAGTTCATCAACATTTTCCAGCCGCATGATCGCCCGCCGCGCCGCCAGATCCAATTCGGTACGCGACCGCGAAAAGTTCAGATATTTACAACCGAACAGCAGCGGCGGCGATGCCGAACACATATGCACCTCTTTTACCCCCATACTCCGCAGCTGTACAACGGTTTCCCGCATCTGAGTGCCGCGCACGATCGAGTCATCGCAAAAGAGAATGCGTTTACCTTTGAGCTGCGATTCCACAGGAATCAACTTCATTTGCGCCACTAAATTGCGCATCTTCTGATTCTGAGGCATAAAGCTCCGCGCCCAGGTGGGAGTATATTTGACAAATGCCCGTTTGTAGGGAATTTTGGAAGCGTTGGAAAATCCGACCGCATGGGGAATACCCGAATCCGGGATCCCGGTAATAAAGTCAACGTCGGGCTTGATGTAGTGTGCCATGATATCGCCGTTGCGGTAGCGCACTTCTTCGGTATTCACCCCTTCGTAACAGCTGGAAGGATAACCGTAGTAAACCCAGAGAAAAGCGCAAATGCGTTTGCGTTCGCCCGGTCCGCGCTCCTGAATGACCGCTTCCGGCGTGATGCGCACGATCTCACCGGGACCGAGATCATATTTCACCGAGTAACCCAGATTGGGAAACGCCGTAGTTTCCATAGTCACAGCAAAAGCATTCTCTTTTTCGCCGATAATGACCGGAGTGCGTCCGTAACGGTCGCGGGCAGCATAAATGGCATTATCTTTCAGCACCAGGATCGACAGCGACCCTTCGATTGCCGCCTGAGCGTATTCCAGCCCTGCAACAATGGAGTTTTTCTGATTGATAAGAAACGCCGCCAGCTCGGTCTGACTTACTTCGTTTTCGTTACATTCAGTAAAGTGGGTACGATTATCTTCAAACGCCGCCCGCAGGATCTTGGCGGAATTGGTGATCTTGCCGACAGTCACGATCGCATAAGTCCCCAACGGCCCGGTAACAGTTATCGGCTGACGTTCAAAATCGCTGATGCAGCCGATCCCGATATTGCCTTTGAACAATCCGATCTCATCATCAAAACGGCTGCGGAACTGTGTATTGGATATGCCGTGGGCGCGTTTGAAAATTGCGCCATCTTCCTCGATCACCGCCAGACCGCCATATTTGGTCCCCAAATGCGAATGATAATCGATCCCGTAAAAGAGATCTCCGACACAATCCTGTTTGCCAGCTACGCCAAAAAATCCACCCATGAAAAATTCTGCCCTCGTTTCAACTGCGCGGAGCAAACTCCGTTCAGCCATGTTTCTTGCTCAATATCGCGTGGAAGTAAATATATCGCTGCTGTAACTTTTTTGCAAACTTCAACCGTTGATTTTCCAACGAAAAAGCCGTTTCTGTTGCAGAAAACGGCTAAAAAGAGTACTATTTTCAATCTGTCAGGTCTTCCAGACGGTCAATACGGCGATTCATATCGTTCATACGGCGGTCGCAATCGTGGTAATGCACCCGCGAATTGATCTCTTTGCGCAGCTGCCGTAATTCCCATGCCACCCAGCCGAGAACGGCGGCGCAGACCAGCTGCATCCAGCTTTCATTCATATTCTGCCTCCGGTGCTGCCATTTGATTCTTGGAATAACTACGCAGCCATGCATTTCTGCCGAACCAACTGACTGCCGCATACGCCAGAATAAGTTTGATCAAAGCGTAAATTGCCAGCCAATTTCCCTGTATCCGAGTTCCGTAACGATGCAGCCAGAGCGTTCTAAGATTATATGCAAACTCGCGATCGGCACGGCGGCGGGAATCTTCGGTTCCATCGGATTGTTCGTAACGCAGATCGTGGATCGCCGCCGCGGTCGGGTAACAGCCAAACGCCCTGCTGAGCAGCTGCCGCAGCATTTCGGGGCAGTTCGCCGAACCGTATCCATTCAGGACCGGCTGCAGTTCGGCAGGATCTTTTTGCAAAAAATCGATCGGATACTGCAACTCAAGTTCAACTGCCTGCTGCTGCATGGCAGCGATTTCATCAAAGTCATACATAAAAAAATCTCCCGGTTTGAGTTTATTCAAACAAGGAGATGATTTGTCAACTTATGCTGCTTAGCGCAACGCAGCAGGTTTGCTCAATATTTCGCTCATTGCCACCGCCTCAAGGCGGTTATTGCGGATAAGCTCCGCCCACTCATCAGCCCTGTAAATCGAAACTGACTCTTCTTCGGCAACTTCCTCCATACAGCTGCATTGCCCGCTGCGGGAGATATTTTCCTCGGCTGCCGCCGCGCCCATCGCCGCATAACGCTGCTGCGCTGCCAGCATATCTGCATCGCTTTGACTTTGCACATAAGCGTGATCGGCAGCGTTTTCAACTTGCATCGAAACTTCCGTTCCCGCATATTTACCGGCGTTTTCCCCGTTAAACACCTCAATATCCTCTGCGGAAACATCTTTACCCGTAAGTCCCTCCAGCAAAACTTTCCAGGCATTTCCCGCATCGGTATCGCTGTCAGATGAGGGCGTGTGCTTTTTGATTGCACCGACTGCTTTGATAACCACGACCGCAACGACGATCAATAAACCTATGAGATCATCCATAGATCAGAACCTTTTTGCTGCTTACTTGCGGGATTTATCGCCACCGGCGATCGCCTGACGCATATCGGTATCGGCAATAACGTTCTTCATCTTGTAATAGTCAAGGATCGACAGATTGCCCGAAGCCAGCGCTTCCGAAATCGCCATCGGAACTTCGGCTTCGGCCTGCACCAGATTGGCTTCCATTTCCCGGATACGCGCCTTCATTTCCTGCTCATTGGCAATTGCCATGGCGCGGCGTTCTTCCGCCTTGGCCTGAGCGATATCTTTATCGGCATTGGCCTGAGCCATCTGCAGCTCGGCACCGATATTCTTGCCTACATCCACATCGGCAATGTCAATGGAAAGGATCTCAAAAGCCGTTCCCGAATCCAGCCCTTTGGCAAGTACGGTTTTAGATATAAGGTCGGGATTTTCCAGAATATCAGTGTGATTGGCAGCCGAACCGATGGTTGTAACGATTCCTTCTCCCACGCGGGCAAGGATCGTTTCTTCCCCCGCACCGCCCACCAGACGGTCAATATTGGCACGCAGCGTAACGCGGGCGATTGCCTGCAGCTGAATACCGTTTTTTGCCATTGCCGTTACGCAAGGTGTTTCAATAACCTTGGGGTTGACGCTCATCTTGACCGCTTCCAGCACATTGCGTCCTGCCAGGTCAATGGCGGTTGCCCGCTGAAAAGTCAGATGTATATTAGCTTTATCCGCCGCCACCAATGCATTGACCACCCGGAAGACGTTACCGCCTGCCAGAAAGTGAGCTTCCAGCGATTGCGAATCAATTTCCAAACCGGCTTTCTTGCTCTGGATCATAGCGTTGAGGATCACCGCCGGGGGCACCCGCCGCAAACGCATACCCACCAGCGAGAATATAGAGATCCGCACGCCCGAAAAGACCGCTGCGATCCACAGCGGGATCGGGATAATTACCACAAACAGCACCAGACAGGCAATCACCACCAGCAACAACACCACCAGCAGCGCCAGCGATCCGACCCCGACGGCGGCATTGCCCATTAACATATTATTCAGCAACATCGTCATATTTTTCTCCTTCAGTGCTCCAAACTCTTACGCCTGTTTATTTTCAAATCTGCCTTCGCGGAAAGCCTGTGCCAGTGCCAGCGGCACCTGAGCTTCCATAGCGATAAGCTGGGCTTTCATCTCGCTGATCCGCGCCTTCATCTCCTGCTCGGAAGCTACTGCCATGGCGCGGCGTTCCTCCGCTTTGGCCTGAGCAATGTTTTTATCGGCATTGGCCTGATCGGTCTGCAGCTGCGCACCGATATTTTTGCCGATGTTCACATCCGCAATATCAATGGAAAGAATTTCAAAAGCCGTACCGTTATCCAACCCCTTGGCAAGCACCACGCGGGAGATAAGGTCGGGATTTTCCAATACTTTTTTATGATGTTCAGTTGAACCGATGGTTGTAACGATCCCCTCGCCGACACGGGCAAGGATCGTTTCTTCCCCTGCTCCGCCGATCAGACGGTCAAGGTTGGTACGTACCGTTACGCGGGCAATCGCTTTAAGCTGGATACCATCTTTGGCAACAGCTGAAACTTCGGGCGTTTCAATAACTTTAGGGTTTACGCTCATCTTGACCGCTTCCAGCACATCGCGCCCTGCCAGGTCAATGGCGGTGGCACGCTGTACCGAAAGATTCATATTGGCTTTATCCGCCGCCACCAGCGCAGCTACTACCCGCCCGACATTGCCGCCTGCCAGATAGTGCGCTTCAAGGATATCGGCTTCCACTTCGATCCCCGCCTTGCGGACCTGAATAAGCGCATCGACGATCTCCGTGGGCGGAACCCGCCGCAACCGCATCCCGATCAAACTGAAAATTCCGATCGGCACGCCCGAAAACATCGCCGCGATCCAATGCCGTATCGGGATCATATACGCAATAAACCCCAACAGTAAACACGCCAGCAGCAGCACAATAATCAAAAACAACGTTCCTGCCGGGATTCCGGCACTGGCGGGTATCACCCACGCATAACTCATACTTTTACCTCCTGTTTGGATTTATTAAGTGTTTTTATGTTCAAATTGTTTTTCTGCATAATACTCAGCTGGTTTTTCTGCCGTTATAAGGAAATGGCAGAAAGTCGAGCACCTCGTTGCCTGAACTGCCGCACAATGCGTGACCGATGGTATGCACGCAGCGGAATGTATCGTAAGAACAGGCAAATAAAAACAGCATCAACGAAGCATATTCCAGCAATTTGGCAGGTTCATACCAGAATTCGCCGTTGCGCAGCTGGCAATTACGATCAGGCAGCCAGTTATTTTCGGGCGAGATCATCACGCCGGCGGCGTTCACCAGCGAAAATTTGCCGTTGACCCGCACTACCGCCACTTGCAAGCCACCGCCGATACCTGCCATCATGCCCAGAATACAAAGCATTACATCTGCGCCGATGCGGTCCTCCAGCACCGGGCCGATGCAAAAGTTTTCCGGATCTCCTGCATCTTCTTCCGCCGGGAGAGTAAAACGGCAGCGCGCCATAAATGCTCCCAAATCAGCAATATTGCCGATCCGTGCAGCATCAGCAGCGGCAACAAAAGCATAGATTTGCTGTTTGAGCATTTCCGGGTTATCCCGATCGAACCAGAGTAAATGCAGCTCCACCAGCCCTTCAACCACGCTCATTGTTTCACCGGTAAGCAATTCGTAAAAGCGCTTACGGCGCTGACGCAAATTTAAAATCGCCTCCAGCTGCTGTACGCGCTTGCGCATCAACGGATCGGCTGATTCCTGCAATTCACCCAGCAGCGGCATAAGTTCATCTTCGTGCCGCAGCAATTCACTCATCACACTTACAGCTATGCTTTGGCTGGGATCATCCAGCATACCGGCAAGTTTACGCAGATCTGTTTTGCTCATTCGCCCGACTTTTTCCTGAAGCTGTTTTCGGTGCCCTCAAGCAGCCGTTTGATATTGCTGCGGTGACTCCAAACCGCCACCAGCGCCAACAAAGTAAAAAAGATCAATATACTCAACGGCAATGCCGCCGTAATGCGGAAAAATCCCAGCGCCCAAGCCAGAATCGGCAGCGACAACGCCGCCACAATGCTGCCCAGCGATACAAAACCCGAAACCTTGAATACCACCACCCAGACAATAAACGCACTTATTGCCGCCAGCGGAGCTACCGCCGCCACTCCGCCGACTGCAGTGGCAATGCCTTTACCGCCCTTGAATCCGAGAAAGCAAGTGAACATATGCCCCAGCACCACCGCCAGAATCATCGCCGCTTCGCCCAAGCCGTAAACGCCACAGGCAAGCCAGCCTTTGGCAACCAGATATTTGAGCAGCAGCACCGGCAGCAGCCCTTTGCAGAAATCCAGCGCAAAGCAAAGTTTCCCCGCCCACTTGCCGACCGCGCGGGTCACATTGGTCGCTCCGATATTGCCGGAACCGACCTGGCGTATATCAATACCATGACATTTACCGATGATAAAACCGAAAGGTATCGAGCCGATCAGATAGCCGACGGCAAATATAACTGCAAAAACAATGATCTGTTCAATATTCATTATAAAACTCCGCAAAAAGTTTGCATTTACAAAATAGTGTATTACAATATTACACATTGTGCATTTTTGCAAATAAGAGATTTGAAGTTTATGAGTGATTTTATTTTTGATCTGATTTACGCTTCGGGCGAACATTCGGCGGATATGCTCTATATAACCCGCTTGAACCTGCCCGATCCATTTGTTTATATGGGCAACTCTGAACTCAGAGTCGCCATTGTATCCGACCTTGAATACGACCGTGCCAAAGCCAACGCACCTGTCGGGCTTACCGTGCGCAATCAAGCTGAATTCGGCAAGTTGAGTTCGCTGGAAGAATTGATCGAGAGTGCGGCACGGGAGTATAAAGTCAAAACCTTCCGCATCCCCTATGATTTTCCTGCTGGACTTGCCGCACGGCTGATGCGCCGTAAAATTAGCTGTACGGTTTGCGAAAAGAGTTTTTTCCCTGAACGCAGCGTCAAGCAGCAGTTTGAAATAGATTTTATCCGCCATGCAATGCAAATCAACGAGAAAGCTATGCAGCAAGCCTTCGATGCCATCGCCGCAGCCTCGGTCAACCGCCGCGGCGAACTGGTGCTGGATAACGAACTCGTTACCAGCGAGCGCCTGCGCAGCATTATCGACAGTACGCTGGCTGCCAACGACGCCGTCGGAGCCGGAACTATTGCCGCAGCCGGAGTTCAAAGTGCCATGCCGCACAATCGCGGCGAAGGGGTGATCTTTGCTCATACTCCGATAGTGATAGATATTTTTCCGCGGGTGAACTCCAGCGGGTATTTCGGCGACCTTACCCGCACGGTGGTCAAAGGCAAAGCGCCTGAGATCGTACAGAAAGCCTTTGATGCAGTAAAAACCGTCCGCGACGAGTGCAAAGCGCTGATCCGCGCCGGTATCCCGGGCAAAATACCCTACGATCACGCCCTGCGGCGCCTGACCGAACTGGGCTTTCCCACCGGCAGCAACGAAAAAGGGTTTTACGGATTTTTCCACGGCCTCGGTCACGGCGTAGGGCTGGAAATCCACGAAGCGCCGCGCCTTTCGCGCAATGTGGAGCACTTGCTGCTGCCCAACGAAATCGTAACCGTTGAACCGGGGGTATATTATCCGGAATGGGGCGGCATAAGATTGGAAGATTTGGTGGCGGTGCGGGAAAATGATTGTGAATGTTTAACTTCTATTGATACATTTCTTGAGATAGCTTGATGGATTACGCGGGTAAAAAAGTTGTAGTCGCCCTCTCCGGCGGCGTGGATTCGACCGCAGCGGCGCTGCTGGCAAAAGCTGCCGGTTGTCAGGTGATCGGAGCCACATTGGATCTGGCTCCCGCAGAACCGGAGTGGAAATGCGCCTGGGGCTGCGGCAGCGAAGATGAAAAACTCATCCGTACCGTAGCTGACAAGCTGGAGATCGAACACACCTTTATCAACGCAGCAGCAGAATTTGAAGAACTGGTGCTTAAAAACTGTTACGAGGTCTACAGTTCGGGCCGCACCCCCAATCCCTGTGTACTGTGCAATCCTGCGATCAAATTCGGCTTGCTTGCCAAGTACGCCCGCAGCATCGGTGCTGAAGCGCTTTTAACGGGGCATTACGCCAAATTTTCATCGGAAAAACTGATCGTGCGGGGGGATGATCCGAAAAAAGATCAAAGTTACTTTCTCTACCGTCTGCCCCGTGAACTGCTGGACTTTATCCAGTTCCCCGTAGGTTCTCTGCAAAAGAATCAGGTGCGGGCAATGGTCGCCGAAGCAGGATTGCCTGTGGCGCACCGCCCCGACAGTCAGGATGCCTGTTTTGTCTTTCCGGGCGAAAGTTTTGCCGAAACCCTGTTCCGCCGCTTCAACGGCAAAAGCCGTTCAGGTAATTTCATCTATCAGGGTAAAGTGGTGGGCCGTCACGCCGGCTTGCACCGCTGCACCGTTGGTCAGCGCAAAGGGCTGAACGTGGCGCTGGGCGTACCGGCATACGTTAAAAGTATTGATAATACCAGCGGCGATATCGAGCTGGTGACCGATCAAAATTTACTTGCCTGTCAGAAATTTTATATAAATCAGGTAAACTTTCAAACGCCGATCCTGCCCGATCCGTCAGAAGAACTGCTTATCCAGATCCGTTACCGCACCCCCGCCGCAGCGGGCAGAGTTATTCCGCAAGGCGATGGCAGCTTTGTTGTTGAGCTGAACGAACCGCAGCGGGCAGTTACTCCGGGACAGTCAGCGGTCATCTACCGCGGCAACACACTCCTCGGCGGCGGGATCATTGGTCTGTAAACTGCAGTCAGCTTCAGCAGGGGAAGGATTTTCATTTTCCACCGGAGTTTCCTCCTGTCGGACTTTTTGACCTTCCCAAGTGAACCACGGCTCGCAAATCAGTATATTCAGCGCCAGAAATATGCTGTAAAAACTGCTGAAAAGCAACAGCAGCCCATCGACTACGGTCACAAATAAGTTGCGGCAGATCAAAAGCAGCCCCAGTTGAAAAAATATTATCAACGCAAATCGCCGCAGCCAACCGCTGGAAAAGATTGCTCCGTAAATCAAAATTACCATCGGGATAAACAGCAACTGCCACGTCCAGTAATTAAACCAGCACAAAAAAATGGGAAAAAATACTGCCAGCGCACCGAGCAATACTGCCAGCGCACCGCTTTTCTGCCACCAGAAATATTTTCGTTTGAAAACCGTATCAAACTGAGCAGCGTCTTTCATTTGCCGAGCCCTTTATGTTCCGGCAGCGTAAAACCGATATCCCGACTGTCGTCTCCGCTGATATCGCCATTATCATCGCTGCCATCCGCGCCGACGCTGTAAATTGTCTGGTTGGGTTTATACCGCAACGGGTTTCCGCTGAAAGGATCGCGCTGCATGGTCGGATTTTCCGGATAAGAGCGGTTTTTGCGGTAATAAAGCTCAAGTTCGATATAATCCTGCATCAGGCGGCAGCGTGCCAGTTGTTCAAGCTCATAAATATAGCAGCTGAAGGCACTTTGCTGCAGCAGCAATTTTTTATCGTTCTCATAGGGTTGTCTGCCATCGGCAACTGCATCGTAAACACTCAAATTACGCAGAAAATCCGCCTTGAATCCGGGGGTTAAAAATTTTATCCACGCCTTATTCTCCAAAAAGCCGATAAAATCTTCAAACTGCCAGTTCAACCCCCGCAAAAAATTATTTCGCAAGGTTATGGGCATTACTTTTTTATAAAAAAGCAGCTCCTGCTGCAACTCGGCATCGCTGAAATCAGCTGTATTGTCCCGCAGCAAAGCGCCCCGCATGGCAGAGGCATAATAAAACATCACCACATCCCGCCGTTGCCCCGAAAGCTGCAAATCGGTCAACGCCGCCAAATCAGAATAAAGCTCCTTAACCAGTTTATTGCGATTGATTTTATCTGCAGCGTTCATCTCCAGCTGCCGCCAGCGTATGTAGCTGCGGTAATCAGGATAATCCTCCGATTCAAGCGGCGAATAACGAATTATATCCGACGATTTGCAATTATATAATGCTGCCATTTTCCGTAAACAGCTGCGATAATTTATCAAAGAATTTTTTAAGCCTTTCAGCGCAGCAATATATTCCTCCTCCACCTTTTCCCGGCAGGGAGCGAAGCCGAGATATTTCACCGCCGCATCGGGTATCTTTGGCAATTTTTCCAACTGCGGAACATCCAACGCCACCAGCTGCAACGGTTCGTCGATCCGGCTTAACTGCCAACACCCTCCCGCCCATGCCGTTGTTATTGTAACTGCTAACGGCAGCAGAAATAAAACCAAGCATTTAAGTGTTATATCCAATGATTGCAAAAACACATACTTTCCGCACTTTTTACTCAGCACATAACGGTTGTATGCCTGAAACAGTTTCGGCGGCGGTGTTTTTTGGCGACTTAACCTGAACCATTTGCCCCACGCTGCGGGGCGCGGATTAAGCTGCTTCCACTCCCGACGCAATTTCACCCGTTCGGGGAAAGTGGAAAAATAGAATCCGATCATCCCCGCAAAACTTATGCACCAACTTATCCATACTGCGGTTCCGCCGTAATTGGCAAACATAAAATATATTGTTCCGACAAAAAATGCTCCATCCCCCAGCAGTATTGTAAGAATAAAAAACTCCGCCCAACGCCGACGACCCGCGGGCAGAGTATTTACAAACGCTTTATAAAGTTTGAAATAATAATAATCGCGCAATAACGGCAACGTGCCGCACCATTGCAAAGAAGTTTTCGGATCACGGAATATAAGCAAACTTGACAATATATCCCAATACCAATAACAGTAGAAGCAGATTGCCGTCAAGCCGATCCGCCAGTCCAGATTCACCCCCAGCAGCCAACCGCCAACAATCAATATTGCCATATTTACCGGCAGTATCCCCCACACCGTCCAAAGCGAAGTATTGCAATCCACGGTACGGTAAAAACTTGCCAGCGAATCCTGCAGCAAACTTTCTTCATCCAGCCGATGAAAATCTTTTTTATCAGGATCCGCAATCAACGTTGAACAATGCACCTCGCGCCGCAGAAAAGCACGGCAAAGTTCAAAGGTATTCAAAATCTGGTTGGAGCCATCCGGCATATCCACCAGAAAAACTGTTTGCCGATACTCCCTGTTCTGCATATACTGATTTACTCCGAAGCGGGTTGGAAAAGCACTTTTACATAACGGCTGCGCGGCCCGTCAAATTCGCAGAAATATACCCCTTGCCAGGTGCCCAGCCAAAGTTTTCCGTTGCGGATGGGCACACTCAGCGATATTCCCATTAAACTTGATTTCAAATGAGCCGCGCTGTTGCCCTCGCAATGGCGGTAATAACCTTCATTTCCGGGAATAAGCGCATCGAGCTTTTTAAGCAGATCGTGCCGCACATCCGGGTCCGCATTCTCATTGATCGTCAATCCCGCAGTTGTATGGGTACAGAATATATGGCAGATCCCGCATTTCAAATCCGCAGGAATCACCCCGTTGATTTGGCCGGTTATATCAATAAACTCACAATCACGCCGACTGATAATTGAAATTTCTGCCATATATCCCCCCTCCTTATCCGCGGTCAGCGGCGTTCAAAAAGTTTACGCAACTCGGTCTGAAACTCGGCGATATCATTTTCATTGGGCTGACCTGACACCTTATCCAGTCCCAGACGGCCCATGTCATCGACCAGCCATTCCGCCGTAACCCCCGAGGCAAATGTAACTGTACCGTGGGCAATCGCCCCGGGACGCGCCAAACGGCTCAATTCCACCACCGTTTTGCCGCCCGCAGGAGCAGCTTCTGCGCCATCAGTATTGTCTTCAGCGGCATTATCAGCAGTCGGTGCATTATCAGCAGCCTCTGCAGTCGCAACTGCAGCCTCACCTTCGGACTTCTTTTCCTTGGGGTCAAACTGCGCCCAATCCACATCTTCCAGTTCTGCCGCCAGCAGCCGCAGTTCCAGAAATGTCATCTTGTAATCAAGCTCATCGACCAGCATATTCTGTATATCGGTAAGTTTTATTCCTTCGTGCAGCTTTTGCGCCACAAAACGTTTGACTGTCATTTCATCCATGATATCTAAACTCCTGTATAGACTTTTATAACGTCACCTGCGAATCGCTCTCTTTAGTAAGATTCATCTGCAAGGGTGTTTTTTCTGCCTTATCTTCCTTTTTACTGCCGTTGTCAAGCGGCGAAACTTCAACTTTCACCTGACTTTTATCCAACGCATCTTCCGCAGTTTCCGCCGCTGGCTGCAGTTTTTCGGCAGCTTGTTCCAGCTTTTTGCGTTCTTCCTGATAAAGCGCTCTTACCGAATCAAACCGGTCGCTCGACACCATCAGCAACGCTTTTACCTGCAATTCAATGATCGGGGTCGTGGGTGCATCCATCGTCACCGCATCGCCGAAGCTGTTGGTGTAAATATATGCTCCGCCGGCATTACGGTTATCCCGATTCCAACTGGGCGTATCGCCTCTGCCGATTCCCGGAGCCGCGCTGCCGATATTCACCCGTTTGGACTCAACAATATTGACCGCTTCCGCACCTTTTTCCCGCGCCAAAGCCACCAGTTCATCGCTGATCTCTTCCACGCTGGTACCTTGCGGTGCAGTCAGATAAACCCTGCCGATAGCACGCATATTTTCAGGCGGCGGCGCCGATGGCGAATAGACCGCCACCGCGCTGTCTTCCGCCAACGGCGGAAAACTCTGCCCCACATAATCCACATTCATACACCCGACTGCGCTCAATGTCAGCGCAGCCAATGCCGCAATTCTGATTCCTATGCCATACTTTTTCATCGCCTGTTTCCGCACCTCAGGTTAAATACCGATCCGTCTTACGTTGAACTCCAACACCCGCCCGCGGCGGATCTTGCGCACATAAAACTCGGCATTGTTGTATTTCAGCACATCACCGACTTTCGGTCCCCGCCGCAACTGGCGGCAGAACCAATCCGAAAGCATCAACGCCGTCCGCGGCATCTTCAGCGGAGTATCCGTTGCCATCATAGACACCAGCACACCGCCGCCGATCACCCAGAATCCTTCACTGGGCGAATAGAATGTCTTGGGCAGCGGATCGAATTCATCATCCAAATCGCCGATGAGCTCTTCTATAATATCTTCCATAGTTATCAACCCGCGGGTTCTGCCCTGCACATCCCTGACGATCGCCAGGTGAACGTGCTGCAACGCAAAACGCTCCAGCAGATTCGCCGCCGTATCGTCGGGCGCTACAAACGCAATGGGGCGCACGATATCCCGCAGCGCCGTCCGTTCAGGATGCGCCCGGAAACTGGCTACCAGCTCTTTGAAGTTGATATACCCTAAAACCTTATCTTTATCGCCGTTTTCGCACACAGGATAGCGGGTATGGAAATCCGCCGGCACCGTGTTCAACGCTTCCGATGGAGTCTGAGTGGAAGATATAAACGATATATTTTCCACCGGCAGCATCACCTGATCCGCCCGCCGTTCCGACAGCTTCGGCGTTGCCAACAGAATATGTTCCTGCTGACTGCTGATCTTCTGCTCCCGCCGCGCCAGACTTGCCAATGCAGCGATCTCGGCAGCGGTCGAAGGCTCGTTATCGGTCATTTTAGCCTCAAATGGCCGATTTATCAAATGCACCAGACGAATCAACGGCCGCATCAAGATTGTCATGCCCACCAGCGCGCCTGCGCTGAATGAAATGATACGGCAGTTGAAATGCACGCCCAGCGTCTTGGGCAATATCTCCGTATATTGAACCATTATCAGCGTAAATGCCAAAGTAAACACTCCCAACCATGCGGCACCGAAGAGTTTGGAAAATTCCGCACCCGCAATTGCCGCCCCGATCGTATGCGCAGCGGTATTACAAATCAATATCACCGCCAACGAAGGCTCAATATCTTTTTTCAATCGTGAACACAACTCTCCGCGACGCGGATTCTGTGTTCTTATATCCGCCAGTTGGCTCGGAGTAAGGCTCAACAGCGCCGATTCCAGCAACGAGCAGAGAAACGATACTGTAACTGCCATTGCCATACTTGCAATCAGCAGCACCCACGGCAAAAACTCGCTGCTGCCGCTTAACTGCGGAGCGGAAACTCCTGCAACTGTAAAAATATTCCACATTTGCATCATGACAACCGTCCTTCCGGCACAGCTGCCGCCTGACTGCCTGACCGCATCTTATTGCGGCCGCAACGTTTGTCCCCGCAACTGCCAGGGTCATCAGATGCTTCACTCATCCCCTCGCCGACTTTTGTCAGCATCACGTTGGCGTTAGAAACTCCACCATTCATAAGTTGGTCTACCAAATTTCCTTTCTTGGCTGGTATTTTTTTCCAGCTCCCGTCAGTTACCACGCCGACGGGAGCTGATCGGTTATTTGTCTTCCTTGCGGGAATCTTCTTCCCGGCCCGCGCGCTGACTCTTGATCTTGGCGCGGATGATTGCGGCGGCTCTGGGATCGGCGTGTTCCAGATAATCTTTCACCACCTGGTTGCGGATCTCGTTATACGGCGCCAAACCGCGGCGGCCCCGTTCTTTATCCGAAGAAATACCGCTCTGATAATCGGCGTAAATCTTCTTTGCCATCAGTTCGTAAGTGGCGGCCTCTTCTTCTTTATCGTTGACCGAAGCAGTCAGCGCATTCTGAATGAAGGCATTGATAATATCGGTGATCTGTTTGAAGGTAGCAGTTGCCACGATCTCTTTAAGTTCCCGATCCAGAAATGTTTTAAAGGGAGGATATTTGACTGTGTTATCCTCTTTCTTCAGCAATTCATAAACCTCTTTGGTTTCATCAAAACGGCCGAAAATGAACAGCAGCACCGAGGCATTCTTCATAAAATTGATCTTACCGGTACGGAAACTTTCCAGATTGTCCGCTTCTTCCCGCGCCCAGTCATAAGTGCGGATCGCCGCCATTACCATATCCAGATTCGGCGCCAGAATCAAATAGCGATACCCCTCCTGCTGCGTCCACAACACCCGGCCCGCCCGCACCATTTCCTGCAGACAGGTGGCAATGATACGCGAGCATTGCATATCGTGCCCGGTAACGCGGATCCCTTCCGACGCCCAGTAGATCGCCTGAGCTTCGGCAAGGCGCCAGTCCATAGAACCGTACTCCTTGTTGAGTGTATTGATATATTCAGCCCGCAAACGGTATTTGTCATAAAGCCAGATCGTGCGCAGCGCTGCATCAAGATTTTCCGCCAGCTTGAGATCGTTCAGCGCAGTTACAAATTTCTGCGGCAGCATCGACTCCTGACGGAATATTTCGTTCAGCGCCTTGTAATCGGCGATACCGCAGCGGTTGGCAGCTTTCCACATGGGATCGTCTTTCGGATAAAGCTTCATAAAAGCGGCTTCATCCATCGGCATTGTACTCCAGAGTTCCCACTTCGGTTCGGCAGTTATAACTGCTTCCATTTCCGTGGCCAGACGCGCCTTGTAGTAGTAACTTGCATTGTCCAGCACGTTACCCATTTTCTGCTGAAAGATCACCGCCAGCTCCCAGTACAGACGCGGTGCATCAGGGTTGTAGACCAACGCCTCATCGCGGATGAGTTTGATCCCTTCCCACACCCAGTACCAGCGATCCTGCCACAACGAACAGGTTACAGATATATTGTACGCCATGTTCCACGCCAGATAAGCCGTTGCGCTGGCAAAACGCGGCTGCAATTTAGTTATCCAGCTGGCCAGCTGAACCATTTCAAAGTAGTTCTTATCTTCCTGCAAACTGGCAGCACGCAGCCAGAGCAAGTCGGCGATCAATCCGCGGAAACTGCCCAGCGCCATGGTGGTAAACGTTACCACCGGCGGAGCGTTGTTGATCTGCCCGGTAAAGAAAAGATCATGCTGACGGATCATCGAATCCAGCCGCCGCTGGGTCATACTGATCCCGAACACCAGCACCAATGTCACGATCAGCGCCAGAGAATATTTGAAAAATTTATGAATGTTTATCATTTGCGAATCACCAATCCCAGTTCACGCCGCCAGTACAGGAAGACGCCCAGCACGATAAACGGCAGCGCCTGCAGCAGAAAATGCTCGCAGAACAACCCGCCGATATAGCTGAATTCCACCAGTTCGCCGCTGGCAATTTTGTACGAGATCTCAAACTCCTGCAGCGGAGCAACGATCTTCATGATCACCTTGCCGATCCAGTAACCTGCATATTTGCTCGGATCTGCCAGCTGACTTGTGGTCATGATCAACGGAGCCACACTGCCGAGGAACATATAGCTTAAAACCGCAAAGATCGCCGTCGGCATGGAAAATGCCGCTGCCACCGCGCAAGTGATCCCCGCATAAACCATTACCATCAGCAATATCACCAGCAAACCGCGGATAAAGTTGCCCGCAAAGCTGCTTACGCTGATCAACAGTTTAGGCCCGTCAACGGTCTGAAAGTAAACCTTATCCTGAGCGTTATCCAGATTTATATAGCGCAAATTCACATTGCCGTCGGGGTCGATAACCTGCGGCGGCATAACTTTTTCGTGAAATTCCCCGGCGTAGTTCTGTTCGGGCATCTGCGAAAGTGCCATCCAGTTGCGGGTGTAATCTTCCTGAGCTACAGTCTGGTTATTCATCGCCTCCTGTTTGCGCTCAACAATATAACCTGCCCACAACCCGGTGGTGTAACGCTGCGCTTCCGAATCCACCTTGCCCACATAGCAGCGGTAACGCAGATAGATCGGCTTGCTCTTATCCTGAGGCAGATCTTTGAAAGTCCACTCGCCGTATTTCTGGAAAAGAACTTCCGAACGCTGCCGCAGCATCTCCTGACTCAAGCCCTTGCGGAGTTCAGCTTCCATTTCCCCCGCCTGCGCCGTCACCTGCCGATTACCTGCTTTACGCATCTCTTCCAGCTGTTGCGCCAGCGCTTCGCGGGTAAGTTTATCCATATCCGGCGGCTCCGGGTAGTAGACACGCCTGCCCACCAGTACCTCGTTGCGGATGCGCTCTTTTTCTTCTTCAGGAATATCATCCTGAGCAAAGCGCCACATCACGCCGCCGAAAATCGTTATCCCAGCCAAGCCCAGCAGCACCGCGTGCAGCAGCACTACGCTGGCATATTTGGCACAAAAAATCTTGATGCGCGACACGGGTTTGGATACCACCATATGCAGCTGATAACTCTCCACATCCTGAGTCATCACCAAACTGGAGATCCACACCGTCGAAAGCGCCAGAATAAACCCTACCGTCCCCAGACTGTACATAAGCGCGATCTGTATATAAGAACGCGCCCCTTCGCCGGAACCGGAAACAGTCATCGGCAGCATCACCGCACACAACACCAGCAATCCCAGCAAAAGCTGAAAGATGTGTGAACGCATCGCGCTGCGCAATGTAAGTTTTACGATTGCAGAAAATGCTCTCATAATCAATTACTTCCGTTCACCTGTGTTATTAGCGGTTTTTCAATATATCGTTAAGTTTTTCATCGGCAGCCTTGAGTGCTTCAGCATCAGCCTGCGCCTGCAGATCTGCCTTGTCAGGACTCTTCTTTTCAGCGTTTGCCGTCAACTCGGCGACTTTGGCTTCCTGAGCCTTGCGCAAAGCTTCGGCCTGACGGGCGGCGGCTTCTTCGGCACTTTCGCGTTTATGTTCGGCTTTCGGTTCGGCGATCAGATTTTCCAGCACGGCGCTTTCTTCATCCTTACCGGCAGAAAGGTATTCAGCAATACCGCCCCCCAAAGCGCCCGAAGTTTCCACACTTTCGTTCTTGGCTTCGGCAATAACATCCAAGAAGAATTCTTCCAGCGTGCGGCGCGGATGATCCATTACAAACTCTTCGCCCTTGAGATTTTCGCGCAGGATGTTCAGCACCTTTTCAGTTACCTCAGGCGCCAGCGACGGCGTGACAATGCGCGTGGAATCGCTGACCGTGAGCAGCTCGTTCAAACTGCCCTGCGCACGGATCTTGCCGCCGTAGAGAATTACCACGCGGTCGCAAATATCTTCCACATCGCTGAGCAAATGGCTGGTGATAAGCACCGTTTTGCCCCGCTTTTTCAGCTCCATGATCAAATCTTTGACTTCGCGGCAGCCCAGCGGGTCAAGCCCGGAAGTCGGCTCGTCAAAAATCAGCAGCGACGGGTCGTTGATCATCGCCTGCGCCAACCCGATGCGGCGCGCCATACCTTTGGAAAACTCTCCGACCCGACGGTGACGGGCATGGGACAACCCCACCATTTCCAACAGCTGATCAATACGGTTGCGCCGTTCAGCCGCCGAAAGATTGAACAGCGACCCGAAGAAATCCAGCGTTTCTTCCGCAGTCAAATATTTGTAAAGATAACTTTCTTCCGGCAGATAACCGATTTCGCGCTTGGTTTCCACCGCCCGCGGCGCCTTGCCCAGCACCGAAAGCTGGCCGGAGGTCGGATAAAGCAATCCCAGAATCATCTTGACCGTAGTCGATTTACCTGAACCGTTCGGTCCCAGCAACCCCACAACTTCACCTTCCTTGACCGTAAAATCGATCTGGTTCACCGCCCGTGCTTTGGGGCGGTTCCAGAAATCGCGGAACACTTTGGTCAAGCCTACCGCGCGTATCACATCATCTGCCATATTTTTCAACCTTTCATCATTAATGCGTTGAATCCATCGGCATGACGGCATTTATTACTGAACTTCTGCCGCCATGCCGATAAGGTAATTTTTATTTTTTACGTTTGTTTTCTTCCAGCGTCAATTCTTCACCGGTACGCACCAATCTGGCGCTGTTGAAGATCACCACCAGCGTGCTGAGCGTGTACAATACCGCCGCCCCGACGGGAGTCATCTTATCAAACACCAGCAGCACCATGCCGCCGAATACAAACAATATACCGATACACAAATTCTGATAGATCACCATCCGCGATTTCTGCGAAAGGTCTATAAGCATGGGAATACGACGCAAATCGTTAGTCATCAATGCAATCGAAGCGCTGTTGATCGCAACGTCGCTCCCGATCGCCCCCATGGCGATCCCCAGATCCCCTTCCGCCAGCGCCGGAGCATCGTTGACCCCGTCGCCCACCACCGCAGTCGGATAGCTCTTCTTGGCATTTTCCACATATTCGACCTTGGCTTCGGGCAGACACTCGCTGCGGAATTCATCAATATCCAGCACGCCGGCAACCTTTTCGGCAACCGATTCACGGTCCCCGGTCACCATTGCCACCTGGCGGATACCCAGATTGCGCAGATCTTTCAGCGCCTGCGCCGCTTCCTTACGGATTTTATCGCTCAATCCGATCCAGCCGATGATCTCGCCGTTGCGGGCAACAAAGACCACGCTGAGTCCTTCGGTATCTTCGATCTTGAAATCTTCGGGCAGATAAATTTCCTGCTGCTCCAGCCACGCCGAGCGGCCTACTGCCACCGACATACCGTCTATGGAAGCTGTAACCCCCTTACCGTGGATTTCCTTGAAGTCGCTTACCTGACTCAAGCTCATCTGCGCCTCTTCCGCCAGCTTGACCAGCGCCACCGCAGTCGGGTGGTTGCTGTTGGCTTCGGCAGAAGCTGCCAATTTGAGCATTTCCGCAGGGGAAACTTCACCGAACGGCACCAGTTTGACCACCGAAAGCAGTCCGTCGGTCAGTGTACCTGTTTTGTCAAAGACAAACGATCTGATCCGCGCCGCCAGCTCCAGATGGCTCACATCCTTGATAAAGATCCCCAGACGTGCCGCTGCCGCCACCGCTGCCACGATTGCCGTCGGCGATGCCAGCATAATAGCTCCGGGACAGGCGATCACCAGCAGCGTGATGACCTTGGATATATCTCCGGTAAACCACCAGGTGATACCCGCCAGCATCAGGATCGTCGGCGTATAATAGCCTGCATAGCGGTCGATGATCCGCACAATGGGTGTGCGGGTGTTTTCCGCCTGCATGATCATACTCTTGACTTTACCCAGTGTGGTATCTTCGCCCAGACGGGTAACTTTAAGTTCAACCAAACCGGTCAGGTTCTGGGTACCGGCGTAAACATCGTCGCCCACAACTTTATCCACGGGCATTGATTCCCCGGTGATCGACGCCTGGTTGACAATGGATTCGCCGGCAAGCACCTGACCGTCCACCGGGAAGTTTTCCCCGGGGCGCACGCGGATGATATCGCCCAGCGCCAGACTCATAACATCAGCTTCCACTTCGGAACCGTTTTTCACCAGGTGTACCTGAGTCGGCGTAAGTTTGACCAGTTCTTCAATGGAGCGCTGCGCCCCTGAAGCGGTACGGCTTTCGATGATAATTGTTATCAACAGAAAGAATGCAATGACCCCGGCGTTCTGAAAATGACCGCCTGCCGTCTGGTAATTGCCGCCTGCCAGCGCCGCTAAAATCGCCAGCGCCACCAGTTCATTCATATAAACCTTGCCCGAAAGCAAGTCTTTGACCGCAGTATAAATGATCGGCATTGCCAGCACAAACGCCCCCAGCAGAGCGCTGAAGGTTGCCGCAAAAACCTGATTCGGCAAAAAATAGCTGAGGATAAACGAGTCCGCAGTCAGCATCCCGCCAATGACCGCAAAAGCGACCAGAGTCAGACTGCGTTTGCGGTTATCCCCTGAATTTACAGCCACTGCAGCTGCTTCATTATTTATATTCTGACTCATCTTATTTGCCTCCTGCCTGTGTCTGATTCGCTTCAGGAGCAGCACTCTGCGCCGAAGCGTTGCCCCCGTTGTCAGCGGACTGGGGCTTGGGGATTTCGGGACTGAGCTTGAGCCAGACTTTGCCGCCGTTGGCAGCGCCCAGCACAAACTTCTGATCAATATTGCTGAGAACTTCGCCCAGCACCGCGTTGTAACGCGACATCAGCGCAGTGCGCGGATTGGCGGTGTATTCTTTCAGAAAACTTTCAAAATAAAGACTTTCGGCTTTCACATCCGCCACCGTCATCGTGCGGTAATTTTCGGCAGCTGCCACGATTCTGGCACTTTCTTCCTTGGCCCGCGCCAAAGTGCTGTCGCGGTATTCAGCGGCTTTTTCGATCATCGTGCCCTGTTCGGAACGCACCGCAGTAAGGGCATCGAAGAATCCCTGGGTAACTGCGGGAGTCATCACCTTGCCGTTGATCCGCACTTCTTCGATCACGATCCCGATATCCAGATCGGCAACCATCTTGCGGTAGCAGCGTTCCACGGCATCGCGGTACTCAGTCTGGCGGGAGTAAAGGATATCGTCCACCGTCCAGGCGGCGGTGGTGATTATGACAGCGCTTTCCAACATTCTGCCCAGCATGACCCGCGGTCCGCGGCGTCCCAGTTCCTGACCGTTTTCCACAATCACTTCATCCGGCCCGGCAGGATCGACCGGCACCCGCAGCGTCTGATAAAAACGCGCCGGATCGCTCACCTGAAACCGTGCGCTCCAGCTGGCGTGGATAATATTGGCATCCGCCGTCAGCAAATAGCGATCCCGCGACGGCTGCATACCGGGCAGCTCCCCGTTCGGACCGGGCGGAGGCAGCTGCTCCAGCGGAATCCCGGCATTAAAAGTAACCTGCAGCGTCTGCGGACTGGTGGGTACCACCACTTTGCTGGTCACCGGATCGGGCAGGAACCAATGCCAATCGCTGGTGTAAGTCTTTTCGTATTTACCGAAACGCAGCACGATCACCGCTTCCTGCGGGGAAACTGCAAAGTAACCGCCCAGCGTAAAGAAGTAAACCAGCATTGCAAAAATCAGCCCCACCAGCGCCAGAAAGACCCAGTGACCGGCCTTCATAAACGCCTGGACACCGCTGCTGTACTGCGCGTACAACTCGCCATCCTGCGTCGTATTTTTATTGTATTTGTTATCCATCTTCAACAGCCTTTGTTATTTGGCACCCGGGGTATTATCGGCAGGAATATTCAACACGTCAGCATTGCTCTTGAGCAGAGTAAAGGGGTCGGTGTTGGTATCCAGCACCACCGTGGTCTTGCCCTTCATGATGGTACGCAGACTGTCGAGCTTGCGCAAGAACGCCGCCAGTTCGGGATTCTTGGCAAAGACCCGCAGATACTGGGCTGCTTCCACATCGCCCTTGGCGCTGATCTCTTTGGCCTGAGCTTCCGCCATGGCAATGATATTGGCGCGTTCCTTATCGGCAGCGATACGGATCTCTTCGGCGCGGAGTTTCCCCTTGCTCAGATAATCCTGCGCGGCGCGCATACGATCCTGATTCATGCGTTCAAAGACCTTGCTGCTGACCGCTTCGGGCACATTCAGCGAAGTGATGCCGACTGCGCAAATATCCAACCCGTAGGGATTGGCTTTTTCCGCAATATCTTTTTTGATCTGATCGGCGATCTGATTGAGCCGCATTTTTTTGGCATCGGTGGTCAGGATCTCATCGAACTTGTACTTGCCGAAAGCGGCGCTTTTGGCTCCGCGCATCCAGATATCCAGTTCGCTTTCCGCCTTCTGGAAAGTGGTCATACGCTTGGCAAAAACCAGCGGGTCCTGAATCTTGTACGCCACATAGATCCCCACGAGAATATTCTGTTTATCCGCCGTGGCAGTTTCTTCGATCTGCCCTTCATGACCGCCGAAGCAGTGCATACGCTTATCATATTTGGTGATCTTTTCAAAAGGATACGGCCAGCGGAAATGCAGCCCGGGTTCAGGATGTTCATTGAGCATCTGCCCCATCCGTTCGATCACCGCCACTTCGGTCATATTCACCTGATAAGTAAATACTGCCACCAGCAGCACTGCAAATACAAACACCCCCAGCAGGAGCGTCGGCCAATGTTTGAAAATCTTGCTTGACATAATTTATGCTTACGCCTTTCTTTTATATATATTTTTTCTTAATCTTATTCACCCAAATTGGCATCAAAGAGATTCAAGCGCTCTTTTTCTTCCAGATTCAACTCGTAAACATCGCCCTGCAGCGAGGAGCTGAGGATATATTTGCGGACATCTTTGCAATCTTTTTCCAGAAATTCCAGATAATTGCGCAACATGAAAAGCCGCGGCATGGTGTTGTATGCCTGAAGCTGCTTTTCAAAACGTTCGCTGACCGCCTTGGCAACGGTGGAAGTCTGATTGCTCTGTGCTTCGGCGCGGGCTATGATCGACAAAGCATCTGCCTTGGCCTGCGGCAGCACCTCGGCGCGGTATGTTTCCGCCGCCAGCACCATTTTTTCGCATTCTTCCATAGCGCCCAGCACCTTCTGGAATTCGATCCCCACCTGAGTCGGAGGATGGATCCCCACCAGATTGGCGGCAATGATGTCCACGCCCAATTTTTGCGCATCGCATTGCTCTTGAATACGCTTGCGGATTATTTCTTCCGCCTGACGGCGGCCATTGGTTATAACATAGTAGAAAGGCGCGCTGGCAAGATATTCGGTCACGACCATATGCCCGATATTGCTGATCATTTTTTTGGTGTCAACGCTGCCATATACGTAATTGAGAATACCTTCGGGGCGGATCTGATACTGAATGGGCATGGAAAGCCCCACAAAGTAGAAATCGCCCAGCACATCATCGGACTTGCGACCGCTGGAGTGAGAGACATCGTTGGCAACGATAAAGTTGTTGTTGCCTTCGCCATGTTCAGCTGTCCAGAGAACCACCGAATGGTCTTCTTCTTTTTCTTTTTTGGGCGGCGGCGCGTGACCGTGACCGTCATCGACGTATTCTTCTTCTTCCTCTTCATGTTCATGTTCATCGTGACCGATTATCACCGTATGGATCTGGTCGCAGGAATATTTATCCAGCGTACCGAACGGCCACGGCAAGGTAAAGTAGATACCCGGTTTAAGCGGTTCTTCCACATTGGCGCCCAGATTGGAACGCAGCCCGATCTCGTTGGGATCGACCTCATGGATCGACGTAGAACCCCACAACAGCAGCGCCCACAGCAAAAGCAGCGGGAACAGCGCCCGCTCCACAAAGCTGTACATCCAGGTCGAAGAAACCTTGAAGCCGAACTGATAGTCCAGCATATTGGCAAAGTTACGCATCACGCCGCCGGGTTCGGTAAAGAGCGCCAGCAGACGGCTTTCAAATACGGGGCGGGATTCCTCCAGCGTGCGGGGCCGGTAAAACTCCACCACAAAACTCAGCACCAGTTCCGCCGCCAGCACCAGATAGATCCCCAGCAGGATTCTGGCGATCATGGGATCATACTCTTTATGGCCCGACTTGAAGCAAAGCCCGGCCACCACCGCCGCCGCCGAAGCAATGGCGCCGGCAATCAGCCACGCCCCGAAGGGACGCAGCCAGCGGAAGATATCCTCCCGGCTCTGACCGTTGTAGAACGCTCCGGCAAAGAGCGAAATGACCCCGATCACCGCCGCCAGAAACACCATGTACATCGGATTGTTCTGGCTGCTGTGGAGTACGGCTTCGCGCAGTTCAGCGCTGCGGTCGCTCCAATGGTTGAAGAACGCCATTGCCAGCACTGCGATCAGTACCGCTGCCAGTACACTCAGTACATAAGGCACATAACGAGTATAATTATCGAAGGTGCGCTGCTGGGTAAAGCGGGCATCTTCGTCCACCGCCAGCATATTGTTGTCGTGCCGTTTTGCCAGCAGCATTTTTTCTTCGTTTTCGATTGCCGCGCCCTTGGCGAACATACCGTAAAGGGTGGCAGCCAAACCGAACAACGCTGCAATGGTATAGGGTATGACCACCACAGCAAATGTATCGGAATTGGCGAAGGAGGATTTGATCACGCCCAACACCAGCAGGAGTATGGCAAACACCGCGCTGAGGATTGTCCCCACCACAGATAATTTGGTCATAACCCCGGCATTGTCAATTGCGGCGCGATAGTTTGAAGTATTGCTCATGCTATCCACTCCCGGAATCGTTTTGCCGAATCCATTTTTTTGTTTTTTACTTTATACATTATTGTTTGTATCTTTTTTTATTATTTATGAAAGATTGCCTGAATGCCTGATCTGTTCGCTTTTATCCGACAAAAAACCTATGGGGCGGTCCCCGCGGATTGCCGCTGCAGCACAATCTGTTTTCCTGCACTTGCTCCGAACGCGGCAAAAGATGCTCCGTAACTCCTGAGCAAGCGCCGAGTTCCACACTTTCTGGCACCAGGTAATCCAGCGACCCGACGCAGACCGCAGTCATCTGACTGCCGCGGTAGACGATCGTTCCGCCCGGAGCCTCCCACTGAAAACTCTCCGCAGAAGAGCTTTGCCAGCAAAATTCCTCGGTTATTTCCACCGTATGACGCGACATTGGCGAAGCCGCCAACACAAAGAGCATCACACTCAGCAGCAATAAGTTAGCATAAATTTTACGACACACAAACATAAAAAGTACACAATTATCCTATAATACTATCGCCTATACGATAGCATCAGATCATAAAAAAATCAAATCCTGCAGTAAAGAAATGTGTTTTTTTGACACTTCTTATGGCAGGATGGGCAAGTGATGAATATGCAGCGCCAAACCGTTTATCGGACAACCCGATCAATGGTTCCAGCGGGTTCTGAATTCCCGCGGACTCATGGCACGTTTTTTACGGAAGATACGCGAAAAATAAAATTGATCTTTGAATCCCGCCGCAGCAGCGCACTCCCGGATGGAAGCGTTGGGATGCTGCTTCCAATACTCTTCGGCAGCGCAAAGCCGCCGTTCGATCAAAAGCTCCTTGAAACAGGTATGGTATTTATTGCGGAGAAACTGCGCCACAGCCGATATGCTTTTACCGAGCAACGCGGCCAGATCCGCCAGATATATATCGTTGGCATAATTTTCTTCTATATACTTATCTATAGCGCATTTCAGCGGATCGGGGCGGAATATTGCCAGCTCCCGTGCCGAGATGTAGTCGATCAACATTTGCAATGTACCGATTATGGCTTCGAGTTTTTCATCCGACAGCATCGGCAGCGCGGCAAAAGATTTTTCCAGCAGCTTGCGTTCTTCGCTGCTGCGGCAATAAGCCAGCGCGCAGGCAGGGATCGTATCGCCGCTGCGGAACTGCCCGACCATCAGAAATCCCGCCAGACGGCCACCGATGACCACGGGGGCGACTATTTCCCGCAACCCGGCGTGGCAGGTGTAAGAGATCGGTGCATGGTGCTCAATAACTTTTTCCCGCATAATGCGGTCAACATCCATACATTTATCCAACAGCCCCAGTTTCTGCTGAATAAAATTGCAAAACCCGGTGTTGGGCATCTCTTTGCCGCGGCGGATCGGCAGACCGAAGCGGGAAAAGAAAGTGACCCGCAGATCCAACATTCCGGCAAAATTATCCAGCAGCTTCTGAACATCGTCGTTCAGAAACAACTCCTGAATATTATGATTTTCCATACTCTCCATACTCTAACTCCTGAATGATGCATAAAATAACATTTTATGGAGAAATTACCAATTTTTTTGTAATAAAAAACAGTTTTCCATGCAAAATAACGATTATTTGCCCGATGTTTACCCAAAAAAAAGAATTTAATACGTTGCATTTGATTTGTAATATGCTATATTCTTTAAATAAATATATAAACAAATACATCAGCAGCCATTCAACCGGCTGCCAACCGGGGAGTTATTCTCATGAAAAGTAATCTTAAAAATTTCTGGCGGACTTGCCGCTTTGCCCGTTTGAACACCGCCGTTCTCTGCTGCGGATTGCCGTTGATCGTCAGCGCTTCGGATGTTCCGCCGAAGAAGATCCTGTTTGTAGGCGACAGTATTTCGGTGGGGGTCGGGGCATCTTCTCCGCAGAAAAGATACTCCTCGGTAGCGGTAAAAATGCTCAATCAGGCTGCGGGCAAAACTGTTTATCAGGAAATAAATACTTCCGTATCGGGTTCCACCATGGTCGATCACCCGTGGCCGCGGGCCAATGCTTCGGGCTATCCGTACCGGCTGGAAAACATCAAAGCAATAAAGCCGGATATTGTCGTTATCCAGCATGGCGTCAACGATAACGGCGGCTGCAACTCGCTGGCGGAATATGTTTGGGCATACCGCAACTTTGTGCGTCAGGTCAAAACGATCCTGCCTGAATGCAGGATCGTCTGCATGACTCCCGGCCCGCTGAAAAGAGATGATGAAGCCTACGACGAATGGATCAATCAGGCTAATGCCGCCATTCAGGAGATCGCCGCGTTGGAAAACACCATTGTTGCCCAAAGCCATATGGCGCTGCACAACCGCATGGAACTTTTCCCCGACGGAGTACACCCCAACGATGCAGGACATCAAATCATGGCAGAAGCGCTGGTCAAAGCGATTCAGGAAAATAAAGTGCAGAGCCGCAGCAACTTCGACTTCACTGCCCAGCGGGCGGGCGCCTATCGTTTGTGCGGCTATATGTTTATTGTTTCCGAAGCAGCTGCCGCCAACGGCAATTACACCGTATTCAACAATGTTTCCACAGCGGGATGGAGTTACAGCGCCGACGGCCCGGTCAGGATCTTCACTACGCCGCTGACTTATATGCAGGAACCTGCCTGCACGCTGGATAACGGCAAAAAAGCGGTTTGCCAGTATCGTGCCTATTTCAAAGATGCCGAGTGGCAGCTGCCGGGCACGGATGGCAAGATGGTCAAGGCAACAATTTCTGCCGCTGAAAAGAGCAAGTAAGCTCTCCCGGAAACCGGAAATATCTTTGTTCAAGCAATAAATCATGGATTATCTGGCAGTTATATTGATCGGCACGATTGTCTTTGCCCTCGCCAATGCCGCGCTGATTTTCGGAGCGGTACAGCTGGCGCACAAACTTGCCGGCAACCTTATGCTGCAGATTGCGCTGAGTATATTCATTGTGCTGACTCAAGGCGGTCTGATTTTTCTGCTGCTTGGATCGCTGAAAA
Source organism: Lentisphaerota bacterium (assembly GCA_015061545.1). Taxonomy (GTDB): domain Bacteria; phylum Verrucomicrobiota; class Lentisphaeria; order Victivallales; family Victivallaceae; genus SIG78. Next base: position 44,328 of record SUWJ01000007.1, read on the forward strand.
TATTGCAGCTGCCCTGGGCAATTGCCGCCGCGATGCTCTGCGGCATTATTACAGCATATCTGGCAAAACGCCTGCCCGATCAACCGGCGGAACCGGCATTGATTTTTGACGGAAACACCACTTACGCCCATCGGCTGTTCGGACTTGTTTATTGTTTGGCAGGCGGTCTTTACCTGTATCGATCAGTTTACATAACAGGAACCGATGCAACGCTTTATCACCTGTACTACCCCGCCATGTGGATCTCGGAAGGCGGCATAGAAGCCATTACGCTGCTGGGTTTGCCCCACGAGTATTTTCCTTATTGCGGAGAGTGTATGTACGGCTGGCTGATGCTCACAGGCGAGGATGTACCATTTTACACGCTGCTGCAGCCGCTGGCATTGGCAATGGCACTTTGTGCGGCGGCGGGATTCTGGCAGCAGTACAGGATATCCAGACTCTTTACCGCCGGTGCCGTCATCTGGATCGCCAGCGTGGGGATAATCTTTGAAAATGCGTCCATATGTTACAGCGATACCTTGTGCGGAGCATTTTTATCGCTCGGAATCATTTTCCTGCTGCAGCTGACCTTCCGCAATGCAGATATGAACACCGCTCAACGCTGGTTCTTTGCAGCGGCAGCAGGCATAGCCATGGGCTTCTGCGCGGCAATAAAATATTCAGGACTGGTGCTGGCGCCGATCCTGACGCTGGCGCTGACCGTTTGGAGCTGCGTAAAACTTTATCAACGGAAAGAGTTGAAAAAGATTCTGAAATACCACCTGCTGCTGCTGACATCGGCAATATTCAGCGCGGGAATTTTCTACCTTGCCAACCTGCTGAAAACGGGTAATTTATTTTACCCGGTCAAGATACCGTTTCTTTTCAGCAACGGCATCGACTTTGAGCGCCCGCCGGTCGAGTTGAATCAACTCTGGAGTTTTTTTGTCAACGAAAGCAGCTGGAGTTTGAACGGTGTTCAGGCGGTATTCTTCCTGAGTATACTGCTGCTGGCGCTGCTTTACGGTATTCTGAACCGGAAAAATGGTTCTGAACAAGATCCGGTTCTTAAAGAGATCATCCCGACATTGGCAATATTGCTGATAATTGCCGAAGCGTTTATGATAAGTATTTATCCGGCAATGACCCAAGCCCGCTCGGGCATCCCCTTTCTGATGGCAGTATCATTACTAACTGCACCGCTGCTGCATTGGCTCCTGCACCGCATCATAAGTACGCCGCAGCGGGAAACAGTTTATGCGTTGGCAGCATTTATGATCTGCTATTTGCTTACCAGCTGGAATTACCCGCGCAGATTCCAGCTGGCGGTAATTATTCTGACAATAATATTCGTTCTGCTGCCGATGTTGAAAACCCGCCGTCAATTCAAGATCACAGTTATCTGTACGATCACACTCAGCCTTATGCTCTTTTACTTTTGCTGGTTTTTGCGCCGCAACGCTGTCAACGAGCTGGCAGATAAATTTTATGATCCGGAAACGGCTGCGGCTATCAAATTTATCAACTATTTCCATGCGGAAAACAATTTTATGCCGCTTAGAATCGCTTCCGCCGGTTGCTACTTCAACTACAATTTAATGCTGGATATGCCGGGCAATCAGGTAAAATGTGTTCCGGTAAATAAAGCCGGCACAACCCATCCCCACGAAGTAAAAAACCTCGAAGAGCTGCGGGGCGATGCGTATGTTGATTACCGACTCTGGCTGGAGCGGCTGCGTAAAGGCGGTTTTTCGCTGCTGCTGGTGGATTTGAGCAGCTATCAGGATTTTCCGTTCAACCGCGATCTGGAATTGAAATGGGCGCAGGCTCACAGCGAAGTTTTTATTCCCGTGATCACAGGTAAGAATGTGCATCTGTTTCTGATCAAAAAGCAATAATCAGCCGCTTGACCAATCGCCCCCAAATTCCCGATCACTCTACACGCACCAGAGTATAGACTTTGAGCAGCTCTTTCGGCAATTTGACTTGCAATCCCGCAGCATTCTTACTGACGGCCAGCTCTTTCCAGCCTTCAAAATCAGGACTGGCAGCCTGAGCGCGTGAAATATTTTTATCGGGGATAACAAATTCAATATCCTCTTCAAGCGGCGGAAAAGCATTTTCCGGCAGCGCATTTCTAACCACGTCATTTTTACCCAGATTTACCCCTGTTGCATTCAAAAAGTGGGCGTAATAGCAATTTTCCTGCTTGTAAAGGGTGGTGAAAACTTTTGCAGGAGCATTGCATCGCCAGGTTCCCGCCTGAGCTTTCTTCAATATATCTTTCAAGAGATGACGATATGCCATCGCCACATTTTCATCCAGCTCAAAGTTTACTTTAAGACCGGTCATCACCTCGTTCTGCATAACTGCGCTGCCGATCGCCAAGGGCATAAAAATAACTCTGCCTTTGCCCAGCGCGGCGTCAAAAGCTGCGGGAATACGGGTTTTGCCCCACACCATAGTCAGCGAACTTTCAGGCATTTTCATATCGCGGGGAATCGGCAGAAATGCGGTAATGACTTCCTGCGGTTTGACCACCTGACCATTATCCAGATCCAGCTGTCTGACTTTGCTTACCGAATCGGCAGGTTTGAATTTGAAAATATCTTCAAAGGGCCATTTTTCCCGCAAATTGCCGTATTGATCGGCGATTCCCGCAATGGGGCCCAACACTACAGTACCGCCTTTTTCGGCAAACGAACGCATCACGCTGATTTGCTCATCCGAAAGCGGTCCGGAAGCGGCAACAAACAGCACCTTATAGTTTTGCAAAAGTTTTTCCGAAAGAGTCATATCGGCAATGATATCGTAATTTACATTCATTTCGCCCAGCGTTTGAGCCAACCCGAACAACTCGTTGCGGTAGTTCATCCTTATCGCATTATCCCTGCCCTGACTGGAAAAAAGCAGCGCCACATCGGCATGGCTTAGTGCTTTCTTTATATCCATATTGCGGTCACCGAAAAGGAAGTAATTGCTTTTTCCCGGCGGACATTCCATCGCCGGTTCTGCCCAGTAGACCTGACCGTTCATATTCATCATGCCCCAGCCGAAATAAGCTACATCCCAGCCGCCCACCGCGTAAATCTGCCCGTAGATCGGAGTGCCGAAAGCAATTTTGAACATATTCATAGCTTTACGGAAAGCAAAGCCCGCCCGCGCCGTTGCCCAGATATTGCGCGGCATGATCTCCGTACCGAGGAAGTCCACCGCCCGACCGACCTGCAGCATATCAGCCCCCAGTTGATTAGGTGCATAATTACTGCTCAAACCGTAGTGAGTTGTATAAAACTGAAACGAAAAATCCGCTTTCTCCTCACTTATACTCTTGCGCAGCTCCACCCACCAGTCGCCGACCCGTTTTTTGCGCCATGTGCGATGCTGTTTAGCCAGCGGGGTATTGGCTTGTACGCCTTTTTTATTCACCTGATCGGGGGCAAGTTCATTAAGCGGCCATTGCTGATCGGTATCGGCAGTAAAGTCGCTGCGGCAATCGCCGCATCCGCAGAAATTGCTGCCGGTAAAACAGGCTTCATCGATCATAATACCATCAATATTTGTATCGCGTACCCACTTGACAAGATACTTGCGGAAAGCCTGATTGCGATCGTGATTATTCACACAAAAGTCTGTAGTCGGCAGCAGCGTATCCAGTTCGCGGGCAAGCCAGTAAGGTTTTTCGGCAGCCACGCGGAAACCTGAATCCATGTTCCACAGAAGCGTGTAGTCGATATGGTCGTAAATTTTCATTCCCCGCTGATGGGCGGCATCCGCCATGCGGGTCAGCACCTTGCGCACCCGCGCCAGATGCGCAGGGTAAGTGTGGCGCGAGAGCAATCCGCTGATAAGCACCATATTGCACTTGTCGCGCTTCAACTCATCCATCCGCCGTTCAACCAGACCGGGGGCATTGAATTCATGGAACGTACCGTTGTTGTTGATCCCCAGTTCGGATACATTGACATTGTAGCGCCATTCCATAAGTTTTTGCGTTTCCGCGTCAGGCAAAGCCACCGTATAGACCAATGGTTTATCCGGCAGCGGAGCCTGCTCCGGATCGGGCATGATTACATCGGTCCGTCCTACGGCAAAGTCGGGTTCTTTGGCGTAATGAGCATTGTTGTACATCACGCCGGGTTCAAAACCGTCAGTCACCCAGAATCCGCGGCTGAAGCTGAAATCTTCGTAAAAGTTCAACAGCTGCTGGAATCCCAGCGTGGAGATCCGCCAATTGCCTGAAAACTCGATTTCGGCAACGCCTTTTTCCAGCTTGAAAACTTTGGTTACGGAGCTGGCGGTCCTGTTTTTTACAACAATATCTTTAAGGAGTGTCTTACCATTGACCTTGACGGAAAATTTATTCTCTTTTCCTTCAAAGTTCCCGACACCCAACGTTACAAAGTAGTATCCCGGCTGCAAACCGCCGACCGTCAATCCGGCATTGCCGCTGCCATATACCGCCGAATAAAATGCGCCTTCGTGTTTACCTTTTTCGATCGCCGCGTTGCCCGGATCGCTCCAGCCGTCGCCGGAATCCGATTTTTTCAAATCCAGTTTGCAATAGCGGTAACCGACTTTATCAGCGCCGAAGCTGTAGAGTTTCTGCGCCGGCAACGCATTGTAATAAGAGTATTTCTGGCGGGGGTGATAAATCTTGAATTCTTTGTATCCACCGGCTGTCAACACCAGTTTGGCGGCAATACCGCCGCCCCAGTCCGGCAAGGTTCTGGCGGCGACCAGCTGCAGATATTCAGGATCATCTTTCATCCGCATTACGCCCCACATCCCGATATTGGTATTGAGTGTAGCCCCCGCATAGGTGCAAACCCCGTGGGGAGAAAAGTCAAACAACACGCTGCCGCGTTCCAGCTGCGGAGTGAACATACGCGCATGAGCTGCGGTTATATTGCCGAACACGCTCCCGCCGATCACGCCTTTCTGATAAATCGGGCGCATATTCCGACCGTGAACAGCTTCAAACGGAACATTTTTGAGCTGTTCAAAGGGTACTTTCAGGGCAAAAACAAAGTTTTTACCCGCGCCGAAGCTGTACGCCTGATACTCGAACTGCATATTGATTTCCACCCGGCTGCCATCAGCATTTATCACCCCTTCCTGACGGAAACGGTGCTGCGGATCTTTGCTCCAGACGTTGAACGCAGTTGAACCATCGGGCAATACTTTCTTTTCCATATGCAGCTTATCAGCGGTAAGCAAAACCTTGTCATTGCACGTAAAGCTGCTGGAGCTTATCAATTCTTTTCCGCGGAAACCGACCGAAAACGAACCGTTTTTTTCCTGTAAAGTAAAGTCGCCTCCGCTGCAAATAAATCCCATTGTCCCGAACAACGTAAAAAGGCTCCAACAACTTTTGATCCATCCCATGTGATTTCTCCTTTATCAGATTTTTACCTAAATAATGCTGTAAATTCTCTTAAAACCCGAACGTAAGCTGTTTGGCTTCACGCGGTATATCCTGCGCTGGATCCTTGCTTTCCTGCTCTTGAGCGTTATTGTCGGGCGAATCGAACAATGCCAATGCTTCCTGCTTGAAAGTATTTTCCTGTGTCTGCATTAGCGCACTCTCTTCCGGAGCAACAACTTTTTCCGACGGCGTCAAAGCAATAAATTCATCGACAGATACGATCTTTACAGCAAGTTTCCGCGCCTTGACCAGTTTGGAGCTGTTTTCATTTATATCGGCGGCGACCAGCAAACTTAAATCTTTATTAACGCTGTCCACCGCCTTATAGCCCTTGCTTTCAGCCAATTTTTCATAATAGGAGCGTTTTTCCGGCATCTTGCCCGTAAAACATACCGTGGGCAGCGCCTGCACAGAGTTATCCGAACGGATCAGCTCCACCGCTGCCAGCAATTCGTCAATAAAGGCTCTTTGTTCCTTCAGCACGCGGTGCATGGCTTTGGCGCGTTCGGGGCCGATTCCGGCAATATCGGCAAGTTTCGCTTCGTCGGCGCAACGCAGTTCCTCCAGCGGCATTATACCGAGAACCGCTTTTGCAACATTCAGTCCCACATGAGGAATATTCAGCGAAGCCAACAGCTGAAAATCGTTGACCTTACGTGCTTTGGCAATTTCGCGGCAGAGATTTTCCGCCGATTTATCCTTGAAGCTCTCCAGCTGCATAATATCCGCTTTGCTCAATTCAAAAATATCCTGCAGCGAGCGCACCTGCAAAGTCTGCATCATCTTGCGCAAAGTCGGTTCGCCCAACCGTTCAATACCGATATTGCGCACCGCTGCCAGCAGATTCTGCAGCTGCATTTCAAAACAATCTTTATTTACGCAGCAAAGCTCAGGTCCATGCTGTTCCAGCTTGCTGCCGCAACAGGGGCAGGAACTTATGATCACACTTTGGCGGTTCTCGCCGGGCAGCGAATTGACAATGTAAGGTATAACATCCCCTGCCCGCTCGACTTCAATGATATCGTTCAGACAAAGATCCCGATCGATCACATTCTGCAAATTGTGCAGCGTGGCGTGAGTTATGGTCACGCCGCCGATCTCCACCGGGTCGATCTCCGCAACGGGAGTCAGACAATTTTTCCCGAAGCTCCACTCCACCTTGCGCAGCACACTCTGCTTGCGGATGTTGGTAAATTTAAAAGCGATCGCCCCCCGCGGGTGATGCGCTGTATTGCCCAGACCGGCAGCGTACTCTTCGTCCGCCAGTTTTATCACCACGCCGTCGGTGGGATAAGGCATATCGGCGATCTGCTCAAGAAATCCGGCAAAATATTCTGCCAGCTCCCGACGGCTGCAGCAACAGGAGATCTTGCGGTAATCCACCAGAGTGAGTTTGGCACCCTGAGCTTTGATATCGTCTATTTCTTTAAGCCCCATGATTCCGGCGGCGGCGTTGCGGGAATTTTTATACACCTCGCCGTTTTTGCGTTTGATCCGGCTGTAAATATTGCGGAAATCGTCATCGCGGATAATTATTTCCCCGCGAATCGACTGATCTTTAAGCAAGGGGCCGGTATAATCCATACTTTCAAGTTCGATCAACGGCACTTTATCGGAGATATCCTCGCCCACGCTGCCATCGCCGCGGGTTACCAGCACACCATTTTCCCACAATGCTGAAATACCGTCGTATTTAGGCTGCAGCAGCAGCATTTCATCGCCGCTGCGGACATACTTATCTGCCCACTCCATAACTTTTTCCAAACTGTATGCCTTATCCAGCGACAACATCGGCTCGCGGTGTCTGACTTTCCCCGCAGCTGCCACTTTCTGAGCATGGATCGCAGTCAGCAACTCATGATCGGGCTGCAGCTGCTCCAGCTCGCGCAACAGATTATCGTACTCAACGTCCGAAATTTCGGGAGCAGCCTGATTCCAGTAAAGATCGTTATGATAGTTTATAAGCCTTACAAGTTCTTCCAGCGTATGCACAAAACACCTCGTTATTTCTGCCATGCATCATTCAGAATCATCCGCAGCACATCGGCGCTGTTGGCAAGCGGTACCGGGCGCGGCGCCAACTCAAGTTTCATGCGGTTGGCACCTGCGCTCAGGCAGGTTTGCTCCAAAAGGGCGCGATCCAATTCGGGGAAATCCGTCAGGAGCGGCACTTGCCATGAATCCAACAGTTTTTCGTAATTACCGATCACTTCCGATGCGGTATTGCCGCCTAATACCTTACCGATTTCGCAAGTACGCGCTTCCACTTCGCTGCGGCAGATATAATATCGCCATGCGGCAGGCAGCAAGCGGGCAACGGCGATACCGTGTTCGATTCTGCCGAACCATGAAAAACTCAACAGATGGGGCAAGCCCGTAGATTTATTGCGGATCGTCAAACCGCCCAAGGCGGAAGCCAGCTGCAGTGCTTTGCGCGCCCGCCGATCGGCAGGATCAACCAATGCTTGACGCAAATTATTCATCAGCAGCAAAACACCCAGCGCCGCCGCTTCGTTGACCCACATTTTATTTTCGTCCATATTGACATTGAGCCACCCCTCCAGCAGATGTGCCAGCGCATCGCAGCCGGTTGCCAGCGTTACTGCTTGTGGCATCGAACAAGTCAATGCGCCGTCCAGCAGCGCAATTTCAGGCGCCAGCACCGGATCGCTTATCAACTGCTTTACCCCTTTGCTGCGGTTGACAATGTTGCTGTAATGAGTTATTTCGCTGCCGGTACCGGACGTGGTGGGAATGGCAATGATCCGTTTGAAATTGCGATCGGGAAATTTTTTACTGATCGAATCCGTACCGAAACACTCTTCCAGCGGCAGAGTGCTTTGTTGAACAATAAGCGCCGCCTTGGCTGCGTCCAACACGCTGCCGCCGCCCAGCGCAATAACTGTATCGGCGTTTTCCCGCCGCAGAAAATCCGCCATGGCGTTGACCGTTTCCATATCCGGTTCAGGCGGAATATTCTTAAAGCGCACCACCGCGCAATCAGCATAGCGCAACGAGTTCAAGAGCTTGCTCCACGCCCCGGATCTATCCGCCGAAGTGCAGCCGGTAAAAACTGCCGCTTTCCGACAGTTGTGCTGCTGCACAAACTCATCCAGCGCACTCCAGGAATCATCGCCCTGAATTACAGCTGTGCCGTTCCACGCCGCCAGCATCTGAACTGCCTGTTCAAACCAATTGCCTTTGCCGTCCATAAATAAGCATCCCGTATTAAATCAAAATATTTGCTGTTTCCAACAACTTGAATTAAAAAAGGCCCGCTGAAACACTTGTTTCAGTCAGGCCGATAATCTTTTTTCAGAACTCAGTCATATCACTTGGCCGGGGCAGGAGCCGCAGGTGCAGCTGCAGGAGCAGCTGCGGGAGCTGCGGGCATGGCAGGAGCTTTGACCAGAATCTGCACTTTGGCATCTTTCATCAGCTGGGCAAAGACCTTCTGAGCGGCCTCGTTGCGCTTCTGATTAAGCAGCATTGCCTGCAGACGGTCCTTGACTTCCGCCAATTCGATCTTGCGTTCGCTCTGGGCGGCGTCGCGGCGGATGATGTGATAACCGAACTGAGTTTTGACCGGAGCCGAAAGTTCGCCCGCTTTCAGCGCAAAAGCGGCTTTTTCAAACTCAGGAACCATCTGTCCCGTGCTGAAAGCGCCCAGCGAACCCTGTGCGCTCTTGCCGGAAGGACAGGTGCTCTTTTCGGCGGCCAGTTTGCCGAAGTCAGCGCCTTTTTTCAGCTCGGCAAGAATCGCTTCGCACTCCGCCTTGGCTTTTGCCCAGGCCTTGTCGTCGGCATCTTTATCCACCCCGATAAGAATGTGCGAAGCGCGAACGCTGCCTTCGGGATCACCGGGTTCAACGAACTGCTCAGGATTTTCCTTGTAGAACTTTTCCAGTTCCGCTTGAGTCACTTCCAGCTTGCCGGTTTTCTGTTCGATAAACTTTTCAAAAGCCAGCATTTTCTGAGCTTCTTTGCTTTCGGACTGTTCTTTGATGATGCTGTCGATGGTCTTGCCCTGAGCCTTGAGCATCTGCTCGATCATATTGCGCTGCTCCTGGGGCATCTTTTCGATTTCGCTCTTGATCTGAGCGGCAATATCCGCAGCGGTAACTTTGATCCCCGATTTGGCGACCGCCTGATCGATCACCTGAGTAAGAACATACTGTTCAACCATCTGCGGAGCCTGCATTTTCAGCATTTCCACGGGCACCTGCGCCGGGATCATACCGTTGGGGATCTGCTGGGCGGCAAATTTGATAAACTCATCTTTAGTCACCGCCTTGCCGTCAATGGTCGCCACCGTTGCGGGCAGAAAATCAAACGCTTTAGCCACAGGAGTACCCGCCTGCTGATTCATTGCCGCCACCAGATTGGCACCGTCTTTCTGCGCTTCAGGCGCGGGGACCGAAGTGGTCCGCGGATTGTCAGCCATCAGCATTGCACCCATACCAAGCACCATACCCGGTACCAGCATCATCTTGAATTTACCCATAAAAATCTCCTTTTATTTTTATTTTCCGGACTCAATAATCCTTAACCACACTCTAAGACCGCACCGCGAAACATAAAGTTTCAGCCGCAAAGCCCAATAATATAATGCTTCAGGCGCGTGTTATATTTAGAAGATAACCCTGTTTTATCAATTTTTCAAGCCGTAAATAGTTTTTTTTATAGAAATAATACTTGCGAAAATCAACTTTGGGTTGTAAATTACCATCCGTAACAAATGTTTTGAGAAGATCGAACAGTTTTTTCATAATCAAACGAAAGGATAAAAAAATGAGTGCTGCTGTTTCTGCTCTCCAGAAGGCGCGTGCCGCCTACCAACCCAAACTGCCCAAAAGCCTGCGTAACGGCGCCGCCGCCAAAGCGGTAAACGGCGAACCCACCACCGCTGCCGGCAACGTTGAACAGATCAAAGCGCTGTTCACCGAAAACTTCGGCAGCCCCATGGTGACTTTTGAAGCCGCCGCTGCCGATGCAGTCAACAGCAAATTCAACGCCGGTGTGATCCTTTCCGGCGGTCAGGCCCCCGGCGGTCACAACGTTATCGCGGGTATCTACGACGGTCTGAAAAGCCTCAACAAAGAAAACAAGCTCTACGGTTTCCTCAAAGGTCCTGACGGGCTGGTCAAAAATGAGTACATCGAACTGACCGATGAAATCATCGATGCTCACCGCAACACCGGCGGGTTCGATATGATCGGCTCCGGCCGTACCAAGCTGGAAAAAGTTGAACAGTTCGAAGCCGGCAAAAAGAACTGCGAAGCGCTGGACATCAAAGCGCTGGTCATCGTCGGCGGCGATGACTCCAACACCAACGCCTGTCTGTTGAGCGAATATTACCGCAAGACCAAGGCGGGTATTCAGGTGGTGGGCTGCCCCAAGACCATCGACGGCGACTTGAAGAACGAATATATCGAAGCCAGCTTCGGGTTCGACACCGCCTGCCGCGTCTACAGCGAACTTATCGGCAATATCGGCCGCGATGCCAACTCCGCCAAGAAATACTGGCACTTCATCAAACTGATGGGCCGCAGCGCTTCGCACATTGCTTTGGAATGCGCATTGCAGACCCAGCCCAACGCCACGATCATTTCCGAAGAAGTGGCGGAAAAGAAAACCACGCTGGCGGAAATCGTTGATTACCTCGCCGGCATTGTTGCCGACCGCGCCGCCAACGGCATGAACTTCGGCGTGGCGCTGATCCCCGAAGGTCTGGTGGAATTCATCCCCGAAGTCAAAGCGCTTATTGCCGAACTCAACGATCTGCTGGCAAAAGAAGAAGCTGCTTTTGCCGCGATTACCGAAGCCGATGAAAAGATCGCCTTCCTCAAGGCTAAACTTTCGGCGGATAAAGCAGCGGTCTACGCCAGCTTGCCCCGTACCATCCAGCTGCAGCTCTGCCTGGACCGCGACCCCCACGGCAACGTGCAGGTTTCTCTGATCGAAACCGAAAAGATGCTGGCCGAAATGGTCAAGACCAAGCTCGCTACCTGGAAAGCCGAAGGCAAATACAACGGCAAATTCAGCGCCCAGACCCACTTCTTCGGCTACGAAGGCCGTTGCGCCGCGCCGTCGAACTTTGATGCCGACTACTGCTACAGTCTGGGTTACACCGCAGCTGCGCTGCTGGCGGCGGGCGTTACCGGCTATATGTCCAGCGTGCGCAACACCATGCTGCCGGCGGACGAATGGGTTGCCGGCGGTATTCCGATCACGATGATGATGAATATGGAACGCCGTCACGGTGAAGACAAGCCGGTTATCAAGAAGGCGCTGGTGGAACTGGAAGGCAAACCCTTCAAGTTCTTTGCTTCCAAGCGTGCCGAATGGGCAAAAGAAACCAGCTATGTCTATCCCGGTCCCATCCAGTATTTCGGTCCGTCCGAAGTCTGCGACCAGTGCACCAAGACTCTGGCGCTGGAACAGAGCAAGTAATCAATAAAAAGTAAACGGTAAGTTGATATGAGCAATACAAACAACGCTGCTATCGACGTAAAATATGTTGCGGAGCTGGCTCGTATTGATCTGGCGGAAGAAGCTGTGGAAAAACTCCAGCAGGATATGCAGAATATCGTGGCGTACATCGAACAGCTTTCCGAACTGGATGTAAGCAATATCGAGCCGACCGCTCATGCCGCCGCCCTGACCAATGTAGTGCGCAAAGACGAAGCCAAAACCAGTTTTCCCCGGGAAACTATGCTGGCAAATGCCCCCGCAGTACTGGATGGAGAAACGATCAAAGTTCCTCAGGTGCTGCCGGGAGAAGGGATCAATTAAGTTATGAATATGATGTCTATTGCACAGGCGGCAGAAGCATTGAAACTCGGGAGCGTAACTTCCGCGGATTTGGTGGAGGCGGTGATTGCCAACGTAACGGAACGGGACGGCGCTGTCAAGGCGTTTCTCAAGCTGGATGCAGATAAACTGCGCAAGCTGGCGGCCGAATCCGATGCGCGCCGCGCTGCGGGTAATGCCCTGAGTGAATACGATGGTATTCCTGTCGGGATCAAAGACTGTATCGTTACCGGAGGCGAAACCTGCGCCTGCGCTTCCAAGCTGCTGGAAAACGTGGTATCACCTTACGACTCAACCGCAGTAGCCAAGCTCAAAGCGCTGGGTTTTATTCCCACCGGACGGCTCAATATGGACGAGTTTGCCATGGGCAGCAGCTGCGAAAACAGCGCGTTTCAGAAAACAGCCAACCCCTGGGATACCGATCGGGTACCCGGCGGTTCATCGGGCGGTTCAGCGGCTGCGGTCGGTGCCAGACTGGTGCCGGCAGCGCTGGGCAGCGACACAGGCGGCTCGATCCGTCAGCCCGCAAGTTTCTGCGGGATCGTGGGGCTTAAACCCACCTACGGACGGGTATCCCGCTACGGCTTGGTGGCGTTCGCCTCCAGTCTGGATCAGATCGGCCCGATGACCACGAGTGTGGAAGATGCCGCGATCCTGCTGGAAGCGATAACCGGGGCCGATCCCCATGACTCCACAAGTCTGCCGCTGGAAAAGGAAGCGTTTGTTCAGGCGGTACGTCAAACTACCGCCGATGAGTTCAAAACCCTCAAAATCGGTCTGCCCGAAGAGTATTTCAATGCCGAAGGCATGAGTGCGGAAGTCAAAGCCGCCATCGATCAGGCGGTCGAACAGGTCAAAGCAGCGGGTGCGGAGATCGTGCCGGTAAAACTGCCGCATACCAAGTATGCAGTTGCAGTATACTACATTATCGCCACGGCGGAAGCCAGCGCCAATCTGGCGCGCTTCGACGGGATCCGCTACGGCGCACGCAAAGAAGCTAAAGATCTGGTATCCAGTTATTTTGCCAGCCGCGGTGCCGGTTTCGGCGAAGAGGTAAAACGGCGTATTCTGCTGGGAACTTATGTGCTGAGCAGCGGTTATTACGATGCGTATTACCTGCGGGCACAAAAGGTGCGTACCCTGATCCGGCGCGACTTTGAAGAAGCGTTCAAAAGCTGCGATATATTGCTGACACCTGTAGCGCCCAACGTGGCGTTCAAGTTCGGCGAAAAAAGTTCGAATCCGCTGGAAATGTATCTTTCGGATATTTTCACTATTGCCCTCAATCTGGCGGGCAACTGCGGAATCAGCGTACCGGCAGCGCTGGGCAGCGAAAGCGCCATGCCTATTGGCGTACAATTCATTGCTCCCGCTCTGGCGGAAAACAAACTGCTGAAAGCGGCGCGGGCTTTTGAATTGATCCGTGGCAGTTTCCCTGCCCTGCAGGGGTGCTGACACCGCAGACAAGCAATCAAACGGCTGTTAACCAGGCGCAGTATCAACAGGGTAGAACTCTGATACTGCGCCGGATTTTTCCGGAGCAACGTAATGAAGAGCAAATTATTCTTTTCTGCCGCAGCGCTGTTGCTGCTGTCGGCAATGCCCATGGTGGCGGGGAATATATCACAGGGGATCAGCAGTATAAAATTTGACCGCCGCGCCAACGGTCAGGCGGCATGGCAGAAGATTTATGTAGTCAATGTAATCAATCCTGCGATTCCCTACAGCGTGAAAGCTGGCGGCATACTAAAAAAAATAAAGCAGGATTTTGCTTCGGATAATGTGGAGATTCTGGCAGTATTGCCATGCAATCGCGCCGAAGCGGAAAAATTTGCGGCGTTACACACGGAATTCGATTTTCCTTTAAGCTACGACGAAAATCTGCTTGATCTGCGCAAGCTGCTGCAAAACAGCGGCGACTCCTTCAATCCTGCCAGCATATTCAACCACGCAGGTAAACTGCTCTGGAGCGGTGACCCGGTGGATTTGCCTTTGCTGCTGAAGATCATAACCGGAAAAAAGTACAGCGAGCGCTATGAGATCCGCCTCGGCGTACTTTACAGCGAGCTGCAGACTGCATTGCGCTCAGGCAGCGCCAAACTTATCGAACAGGCGGCAGACAAGATATTGCAGCTGCGGCCGGAACAGCTCAGCGCGGTCAACGCCAAGGCTTACGCGCTGGAAATGTCGGGCAACTGGAGCAGCTTGGAAAACTTTTTCCGCAGCCGGATCAAACGTTTTCCGCAAGCGCCCGAAAATTACATAATGTTGATCGAGGCAGCGTACCGTAATCCGACTCAAAGCAACATCGTACCGCAGTTAGCGGCGGAGTTCATGCAGAATCTCCCCGACGATGCAGAAAACATCAACGCGCTGGCATGGAGTATGCTTACCAATCTGCCGTTTGATGTACAGGCACTTAAGGCTGCCGAAAACGCCGTTGCCCTGCTGCAGAAAAGTACGATTGCTGCTCAGAGCAACGTTTTGGCAACCCGCGCCTTGCTGGCATATCGGCAATGCGACCTTGCCGCCGCCGGCACTTTGGCACAACAGGCGCTGCAAGCAGCAAAAAGCGACAGCGAAAAGAAGTTTCTGCAGGAATTGGTTCAATACTTTGACTATTTGAAAAAAAGCCATCCCAGCGGCGACTGAAGCGGCAGATAAAGAGCTTGCCGTAAAATCAGTTTTGACGGCAGCGGGTGATTTCCACCGCCACGGCAGTTGCCGAACCGATGGCACGGGGTTTATCGACCGTTATGGTAACGCTCTCCAGCAGCGGAAAACGCTCCAGCAGCAGTTGTGCCGAATTTTCGGCAAAGGCTTCGATCAGCAGAAACGAACTCTTCCTGCCCAACTCCAACAGCAGTTCGGCAGCTTCCTGATAATTTACCGATTTAAAAAGGTCATCGCTGACACCTGCCGCCTGCAGCGGACACTCCATAACCACGTTGAGGATCAGCGGGCGGGGAGCCAACCGCTCGTGACTCAAAGTACCGACCACCGTCATTACGGTCAGATCACGAATAAATATCTTATCCATATAAAATCACTCTCTTTGCGAGTTCTGCAGCACCAGCGCATCGTAATACGCCGCTGAAAAATAAGAACAAAATGGCAGATACCACAACAAACCCAGTCCGCAAGTAAGAAATACAACAGGAATACCTATCAGCATCAGCAGCAAATTGAATCCGAAAAGTTCCAGCTTGTGATTTTTCATCAACGCCCTGCTCCTGCTTAAAGCATCCATCATCGGCGTAGACGGCGAATCCAGCAGGATGTAATTGACGGCGAAAAACGACAGCGATATAACAATACACGGGATCCAGCACAACAGCGCCGCTACCGCAAGCACAGCTGCCGCAATGTAGTATTGAGTTATCCCCAGCAACACCGCTGCAATGCCCAGCGGAACTGCCAGCAGCATGGGCAGCATACTGAAAAACGATGCCAGAAAATTAGCTCCGACCAGCGGCCAATAATTGCTGAACGGGTTGAAAATAACATCTATCTCCGGATCTCCGCCCCGTACGATCAACAGAAAATACCAAAGTTCCCCCGCCACCAGCGGCATTAAAAAAAACGTTCCCAGCCCGAAGGAGAGCTGATTCACCCCTTGAATTATCCCCGCTGTAATCAGAACAACCAGCAGCGATCGCCAATAATTCCGGCTCAGTTTTTGATTGGCAAGTTTGAAAAGCGCTCCGAAACTGATATTCATAAGCTCTGCACTCCAGATAGAAAGATTGATACTGTCAACAACCTTTTTAATATAACACAGCGATTGCAACATTGCAAATATTTTATACGCGGCGTATAACCCGCGGGAACTTGCAAATATAAAAAAGCTGCCGCATGAACTTGCGTTTCAGCAGCAGCTTTTCCCGACCGAGTGTAAATTTCTCTTCAGACCGAGAATCTGACGTGGATCACATCGCCATCCTGCACAACGTAATCTTTGCCTTCGATCCTGAGTTTACCTGCGGTTTGGGCAGCGTTCCAGCCGCCGCATTCGACCATATCGCTGTAAGAAACCGTTTCCATACGGATAAATCCGCGGCACATATCCGTATGGATCTTGCCGGCGGCATCGGGCGCCAAAGTGCCTTTGGTCACCGTCCACGCCCGCGACTCCATCGGTCCTGCAGTAAAGAACGTTATGTAATCCAGCAGCCGATAGCCCGTCTGAATCACCTGATCCAAGCCGGTTTCTTTAATTCCCAACTCTTCCATAAACATTTGGGCCTCTTCCGGCGAAAGCTGACCGAGTTCTTCTTCGATCTTGGCGCAGACCGGAATTACTTCCAAGCCCATTTCCGCAGCTTTGTCCAACAGTTTCTGCGCCAGAGGCAGATTTTTGAAATCAGCCACTCCCGCTTCATCGGTATTGGCGCAGATAAAACCGGGCATGGTGGAAAGCAAACCGAAACCTTTGACCAGCTCAACAACTTTGGGATTGCTGCGGTCATATTCGGGGCGGCGCCCTTCGCTGAGCTGATTGGCAAGATCTTTGAGCAATTCAAACTCCAACTTGGCATCAGGATCGTTGGAACGGGCAAGTTTGGAGGCTTTATCGCGCCGTTTTTCGACCATTTCCAGATCCGCCAGCATAAGTTCAGTAGAAATAACGTCCAGATCCTCCGCCGGATCGACCCGGCCGGCAACGTGTACCACGTCGGAATTTTCAAACACCCGCACCACATGAGCAATCGCATCCACGCTGCGGATATGTCCCAGAAACTGATTGCCCAGCCCCTGCCCCTGACTGGCGCCGCGCACCAGACCGGCAATATCAATAAATTTAAGGCTGGAAGGGACGATCCGTCCCGACTTTTCCATATCCGACAACACCTGCAAACGTTTATCCGGCACCGCCACGATCCCGGTATTGGGTTCGATCGTGCAGAAGGGGAAGTTGGCAGCTTCCGCCCCGCCCCGGCTCAAAGCATTGAAAAGGGTGGATTTGCCGACGTTGGGCAATCCGACCAGACCACAGGAAAAACTCATTTATTCAAATCCTTTTACTTTCAATTTTGATTGTTATATCATATAATAATTTACACCATATAAAAGTTTTTTCCAACTTTGTAGAAAGATTTCAAGTTTTTTGGAGAAGCAAACTTGTGAAAAGCGCTTTTCAAAGGTATATTACAGAACGTATGAATATAATTATAAAAAATAACAGGAGCGGATCTATGGATAAAGTAATTGCCATCGACGGACCTTCAGCTTCGGGCAAAAGCTCGCTGGCAAAAATGCTGTCGGAAAAATTGCGTATACCCTATATCAACACCGGCAGTATGTTCAGAGCCGCCGCTTTCGCAGCACAGCAGAAAAATATCAGTTGGGAGAATGAATCCGATCTGGCAGATATGCTGGAAAAACTGAATATGGAATACAAGCTCAACAGCGACGGCGAATTCGATCTCTGTATCGACGGGACTTTTCCTGCTGAAGCATTGCGCAGCAGCGAAATTGCCGCAGGCGCCAGCAAAGTAGCAACCTATCCGGCGGTACGTCACGCCCTTAAACTCCAGCAGCAGAAGATGAAAAATCTCGGCTGGCTGGTTATGGAAGGGCGCGATATCGGTACGGTGATCTTCCCCGAAGCTCAATTCAAGTTCTTTATCACCGCTTCTCCGCTGGAACGCGCCCGTCGACGGCTGGCGCAGGAAGGCGATAAAGCCGGCGGCTCGCTGGAAGAAGTAGCTGCCGCCATCGCCGCGCGGGATGAGCAGGACAGCAACCGTCCCGTAGCGCCCCTGCGCCCTGCCGAAGACGCCGAATTGCTGGATAACAGCAGTATGACTCTGGATGAAACTTTCAACTATATATACAACAAGGTGAAAAATGCCGTACTTTGATTGTACCTACCGTGTACCCTATGCCGATACCGATCAGATGCAGGTGGTATATTACGCCAACTATCTGGAATATTTTGAACGCAGCCGTACAGAAATGCTCCGCTCAGTAGGATTCCCTTATTCGGAAATGGAAAAAATGGGATTTTTCCTGCCTGTGCGCGAAGTGAATGTGATCTATCACTCCAGCGCCTGCTATGACGATTTGCTTACGCTGCGGTCGTGGGTCAAAGAGGCCCGCGGCGCACGGCTGGTGATCGCCAGCGAAGTACGGCGGAACGATGAAGTGCTGGTGTCAGGTACAGTTACGCTCTGCTGCGTCAATGCTCAACACCGCGTGAGCCGTCTGCCGGAAGAAATCATGGCTGCCGCCAAGCTGCTCAGTTTGGATTCAACTGAAGGGCAGAAGTAATATGGCAGATTTTATTGATTCAAATGAACTTTATTTTTTACAGTTCAAACCGTTGTACAAACAGCGCATCTGGGGCGGCAATCTGCTGCAGAAGACCTTGCAGCGCAGCGATATGCCACAGCTTGATCCGGATCAGGAACCGATCGGCGAATCCTGGGAGATAACCGACCGCAGCGATGCGCAGAGCGTCGTCAGCAGCGGTCCGCTGGCGGGAAAAACGCTTCGGGAGCTGATCGAATACTACGGTCAGACGCTGCTGGGTGGAATCTGGCAGGGCGAAACATTCCCGCTGCTGGTAAAATTTATTGATGCCGGGCAGAAACTCTCGCTGCAGGTCCATCCTGACGAAAACTACTGCCGCGAATACGGCGACGGCGCTGAACCGAAAACCGAAATGTGGTACATCGCCGAATGTGAATCCCGCGGGGAAATCCTGGCGGGGCTGATGCCCCGTGCAACCAAAGATCAACTCATCGAAGCGCTGAATTCCCCCAAGGCAGCATCGCTTTTGCAGCGTTTTCCCTCGCAGGTGGGCGACAGCTACTTTATTCAGGCCGGCACCGTACACGCCATCGGCGGTGGCAATCTGATTTTCGAGATCCAGCAGAACAGCGATACCACCTACCGGATCAGCGATTGGGGCAGAGTCGATAAAAACGGCAAACCGCGGGAACTGCATCTGGATAAAGGCATCCGCGCCATCGGTTTTTCCAACCGGGTATCGCCGCGGATACCTGCGGTGATCGGCGAAACGCGCTTCAACCGCAAATTCCCGCTGGTGGAACGGCATTGTTTCAACGTTGATTGTCTGCTTCTGGTGGAAAATTATCCCGAAAATACGGGTAAGCTCAACGGCAGTTTTCATCTGTTGAGTGTTATGAAAGGCAGAATAAAACTGCAATCGGCAGCTTGCGGAACGCTGGAAGCCAAATTCGGCGACAGCGTGCTGGTGCCTGCCAACTGCGGGAATTATCAGATCCAGCCGCGGGATGGATCGGCTACAGTTTTGAAAAGTTATCTGAAATAATATTAAAGTAAATCAACATAAAACAAGGATATAACTACTGATGTCGGATTTCAAATTCATCATTGACCTTGAAGAACATCTCAAAGGTTTATTTCCGCTTAAAGCGGCGGATAACTGGCATATCGCGCCGGAAAAATGCCCCGAAACTATGGACGGGGAACTGACGATCAACGCCTTCCGTTTTGCCCGTGTATTCGGTCAGGCTCCGGACAAACTTGCCGGCGTGATCGCAGAATATCTGAACAGCCACGAAGATGTGGAAAAGGTCGATACGGTCAAGGCGTTTATCAATGTAACGATCAAACCCGCCGCTCTCTACCGCGATACGGTTCAGGATATAGCAGCGCTGCTGGAAAATGTAAAGCTGCCCGCAGCTGAACGGAAAAAGATCCTGATCGAATTTTCCGCGCCCAACACCAACAAGCCTCAGCATCTGGGGCATGTACGCAACAATACGATCGGTCAGGCCACCGCCAGTATGCTGTCCAGAGTGGGGCACAATGTAATACCGATCAATCTGGTCAACGATCGCGGTATCCATATTTGCAAATCCATGCTCGCATATGAGCGCTTCGGCGAAGGTGTAACGCCCGAAAGTTCCGGGATCAAGGGCGATCATCTGGTGGGGAATTTTTATGTGAAATACGCCAGCGCACTTTCGGAGCAGATCAAAAAGCTGCGCGCGGCACGTCCCGATCTGGCGGATAAGAGCGATGACGAACTTTTCCTCGAAACCGAAATCGGTGCCGCCGCTCAGGAAATGCTCCGCAAGTGGGAAGCCAACGATCCGCAAGTCCGGGAATTGTGGCAGAAAATGAACTCCTGGGTATTGAAGGGTTTTGATGAAACCTACCGCCGTCTGGGGATTGAATTTGCCCATACCTATCTGGAAAGCGAAACCTATCTGCTGGGCAAAGATCTGATTGCCGACGGTTTGTCGCGCGGAGTCTTCAGCAAACGCGAAGACGGGGCAGTGATCGCCGATCTGGGCAAGCTGGGCAAAAAAGTGGTGCTGCGCTCCGACGGTACCAGCGTATATATTACGCAGGACATCGGTACCACGGTCAAAAAATACAATGATTACACCCCGGAAGAACAGATCTGGGTGGTGGGCGATGAACAGAATCTGCATTTCCAGATGCTTTTTGCCATTCTCAAACTGCTGGGCTTTGAGTGGTCGGATAAACTCTCGCATCTGGCATACGGCATGGTCAATCTGCCCAGCGGCCGCATGAAGAGCCGCGAAGGTACAGTAGTAGATGCCGACGATCTGTGCGACGAAATGGCCAATCTGGCTTACGCCGCCTGCAAGGAGCGCGACAACAACAATGCCGATGATGCAGAACTGCGTCAGCGGGCGGAAATCATCGGTCTGGGCGCACTCAAATTCATGCTGCTGAAATTCAATGCCAAAACTACCATCATGTTCGATCCCTCGGCGTCGATCCGTTTTGAAGGCGATACGGGCCCTTATGTGCAGTATGCCTGTGCGCGTATTGCCTCCATCGGGCGCAAGGCTGCCGAACGCGGTCTGGATATAAGCGCCGAAGCGGATTGGTCGCTGCTTGCCAGCCGGGAAGAAAAACTTCTGGCGCTGGATCTGAGTTTCTACCCCGCAGCGGTGCAGCAGGCGGCGGCACGGCGAGATGCGTCAGGTCTGGCGGAATACTTGTTGAATCTTGCCAAAAGCTTCAACCGCTTCTACCGTGAATGTCCGATTCTGGCGGCGGAAACGCCTCACCTGGCCTGTGCCCGCGCCCAGCTGGCCGAGCGCACCCGTCAGGTACTGGTCGATGGTTTGGCGACCATGACGATCAAAGTTCCGGAAAGTATGTGATAACAACGAACCTGCAGGCGTCCTTTCAAGTCTTAACATAACAAAAAAACATAAACTGTATTTGAAAAAATACGAATTTATGATATATTAAATGTGTGATGTTATGTTATAATTAAATCAAGTCGGAACGCAGTTGATTTCAACAGCTTCCGACAGTATCCTGAAAGGGTTGGATAATGGCGAATAAAACAGCCGGAGGTGCCGTAAAGCGCCGTCGGGTCATATTGACAGCTGACTTGGGGCCGGGCAAAAATGTGAGCGTGGCGGGGAATTTCAACGATTGGGATCCCGCCGCCAAGCCGATGACCGATAAAGATGGCAACGGAGTATATCGCTGCACGCTTTTGCTTAAACCCGGCAGCTACGAATACAAGTTTGTCATCGACGGCGTCTGGTGTGTGGATACCAATAATCCGAACTTTGCGCCCAACGATCTGGGGACACTTAACAGTTTACTGATCGTTGATTGAAGGTCAATTTTATGCAGAAATCAAACTCCGGGAAAGCTGTTTAACAGGCATTTCCGGAGTTTTTTGTTTGAACAGGAGAAAATAAAGCAATATGAACAATACGATAAAACTTTTCAATGTGGCGCCGTCGGTGCCGGCGGAACTGCGTTTTCTGGAAGAACTTTCCTACAATATGTGGTGGTGCTATCACCCCGAAGCGCAGGAACTTTTTGAGCGCATCGATCCGCGTTTGTGGCAGGAAGTGGAAGGCAATACCAGATTGTTTATGAGCAGTCTGCCGCAGGGTAAACTGGAAGAACTCGCCAAAGATCCGCTGTATGTAAGAGAACTCAACAATGTGGAAACAGCGTTCCGGCGCGATGTAAACGATTCAACGGATATCAGCGACCGCAAAGTGGCGTATTTTTCCATGGAATTCGGTATCCACGAAAGCGTGCGCATCTTCTCGGGCGGTTTGGGCGTACTTGCCGGTGACCATTTGAAAGCCGCCAGCGACCTGCATCTGCCGCTGGTGGGGGTGGGCTTGCTCTACCATCAGGGCTACTTCCGTCAGGTGCTGGACAGCAACGGCTGGCAGCAGGAAAGATATCCTGAAAACGAGATCCACAATATGCCGATCACCCGCGCAAGAGATGTCAACGGCAACGAAGTGACCGTAACAGTTCCGCTGATCGATCGGGAAGTCAGCGCCGCAGTATGGCAGCTGAAAGTGGGCAATGTGCCGCTGGTGCTGCTTGATACGGAAATTCCGCAGAATCCGCCTGAATTGCGTTCGCTTACCTGGCGGCTGTACGGCGGCGATACCCGCAACCGCATCCAGCAGGAATTGCTGCTGGGCGTGGGGGGCTATAAAGCGCTGGTGGCAATGGGCTGCACGCCCGAAGTGTGCCATATGAACGAAGGCCATGCGGCGTTTCTCTCGCTGGCAAGAATCGAACACCTGGTCAAAACATTCAACTATGCGCCTGATACCGCGCTGGAAGTCGTGTGGCGCAGCAATGTATTTACCACGCATACGCCGGTGCCTGCAGGTAACGAAGCCTTTGATTTTGATCTGGTCAGACCCTTTGTGGCGCCGCTGTGCGCTGCTGCGGGCGTGGATGTGGAACGGATGCTCAAGTGGGGCGTGCCGATCGGGGAACGCAACAGCAGTACGCAAATGTCGATGACGGTGCTGGGTTTGCGGCTGGCCAACTTCAGCAACGGCGTGAGCAAACTCCACGGCGAAGTGGCGCGGCAAATGTGGAAAAATCTCTGGCCCGGTCGGGCGCTGGACGAAATCCCGGTCAAGCATATCACCAACGGGGTACATCCGGCATCGTGGATCTCCACGCGCAAACGAACATTGTTCGACCATTATCTGCCGGGCAATTACCTGCTGAGTCCCAGCTACGAAAAACTGCGTCAGCGGTTGGATCAGATCCCGGATTACGAATTGTGGACCGCGCACGAACTTTGCCGCCAGAGTCTGGTACGCTATGCCAGACTGCGGCTGCAAAAATCGCTTAAATGCGTGGTATCCAATCCCGATGAAAACTCAACGGCAGCGGTTCTGGATCCCCATATCCTCACCATCGGGTTCGCCCGCCGCTTTGCCACCTACAAACGCGGTACGCTGCTGCTGCGTTACCGCGACCGGCTGCTGCGGCTGCTGCGCAACAATACAACGCCTGTGCAGTTTATCTTTGCGGGGAAAGCGCACCCGGCGGACGACAACGGCAAAAGATTGATCCAGGAACTGGTGCAATTTGCCCGTCAGAACGGTATTTCGCACCGTCTGGTGTTTCTGGAAGACTACGATATCGGCATGGCGCGCAAACTGGTACAGGGTGTGGACGTATGGCTGAACAATCCCCGCCGCCCGCAGGAAGCCAGCGGTACATCGGGCATGAAGGCAGCGATCAACGGCAGCTTGAACCTGAGTATTCTGGACGGCTGGTGGGACGAAGCATACGCACCCGGCAACGGCTGGGCGATTCCCGGCAACGAAAATTATCAGAATCCCGAAGATTGCGATAACTTTGAAGCGCAGGAACTCTTCAATCTGCTGGAAAATGAAGTGATCCCGCTTTTCTACGAACGCAGCAACAACGATCTGCCGACGCGCTGGATACGCATGATGAAAAACTCGATCGCCATGGGGCTGGGAATGTTCTCCAGTTTGCGCATGGTCGAAGAATACCGCGATATGTTCTATACGCCTGCGATGCTCAATTACGAAAAACTCAGCGCCGACCACGCTGCCAGCGCTGCGGCATTGGTGGAGCAAAAGCATCGTTTGCAGGAAAACTTCCCCAAGATGAGCATCGAACCGCCGATAATCGAAGGCGATTTGCAGAGCGATATTCACGTTGGGGACAGTTTCAAAGTGCAGCTTAAAGTCTACCTGGCAGATTTGAAGCCCGAAGAAGTAGCTGTACAAATTTATACCGGCAACGTAAACGTTCATAACGAGATCATCACCAGCTGCAGCCATAATATGACCGTCAGCAAAGATCTGGGCAACGGCAATTACATTTACGAGCTTTGCGTAACTTGCAAGAGTTCGGGGCGTTTCGGCTTGACTGCGCGTATTACACCGATTGGCGACAGCTGGCAAAACAGCGTGCCGGGATTTATCTGCTGGCCCAAATAACACTCAATAAAATATCGGGGAAAATATTATGGCCAAGGTGGTTATAAAACCGAAGAAAAACAAGAATCCGCGTATTCTGGTGGTAACACCCGAAATAACTTATCTGCCCGAAGGCATGGGCAATATGGCAAACCGCCTGAAAGCCAAAGCAGGCGGTCTGGCGGATGTATCTGCTTCGCTGGTATCGGCACTTTACCGGCAGGGCGCAGATGTACACGTGGCGCTGCCTGATTACCGGCAATTATTCAAGGTGGATGTAAACCACTTAGTCAGTAAAGAGTTGCGTATGTATCTGGCGGGATTGACCGACAACCGTGTACATCTGGCGGAAGATCGGATCTTTTATTACCGCGACCGGGTATATTCCAGCTACAGCGCCGAGAGTATGCTTGTGGCGCTGGCGTTCCAGCGCGAAGTGATCAATAATATCATTCCCAAAGTCAATCCCGACTTGATCCATTGCAACGATTGGATGACGGGGTTGATTCCGGGTATGGCACGGCGGCTGGGGATCCCGTGTCTGTTTACGGTACACAATATCCACACGCAAAAGACCACGCTGGCGCAGATCGAAGACCGCGGTATTGATGCGGCGGCGTTCTGGAAAGAACTTTACTACGAACATATTCCGCAGAATTATGAGGAAACCCGCAGCCGCAACATGGTCGATTTGATGGCAAGCGGGATTTTCAGCGCACACTTTATCAATACGGTCAGCCCCACTTTTCTGGAGGAGATCGTACAGGGGTGGTTCGATTTTATTCCCCACGCGGTGCGCAGCGAAATCCGCGGGAAATATCATGCCGGATGCGCATCGGGCATTCTCAATGCACCTGACGAAAATCAGACTCCTGCCAAAGATCCGGCATTGCCTGAAAATTACACCTCCGCCAATCACCGCGAAGTCAAGCGGCGCTTGAAAACCCGATTCCAGCAGCGTCTGGGCTTGCGGGTGGATGCCGATGCGCCCATATTCTTCTGGCCGTCGCGGCTTGACCCGGTACAGAAGGGCTGTCAGCTGCTGGCAGAAATACTTTTCCATACGATAGCGCGATATCACCATAAAAATCTGCAAATAGCGATCGTTGCCAACGGTTCGTTCTTTGAAGTTTTTGAGCGCATCCGCAATATACATAATATTTCCGACAAACTGGCGGTGGTGCCGTTCGATAACGATCTGTCGCAGCTGGGTTATGCCGCCAGCGACTTTATGCTGATGCCCAGCTTGTTCGAGCCATGCGGTCTGCCGCAGATGATCGCGCCCAAATACGGCTGTCTGCCGGTGGTGCATAATACCGGCGGCTTGCACGATACGGTGGAAATGCTGGATACGATCCAACATCGGGGCAATGGCTTTATCTTCAACGATTACGACTCACACGCGCTTTCGTGGGCTATCGACCGGGCTATGGAGTTTTACGAGCTGCCTGAAGATGTGCGCACCAGAGAAATCAGCCGGGTTATGGATGAGGCGGAACGGCGTTTCAATCACGATGTTACCGCGCAGGCGTATATACGCATCTACGAAGAGATGCTCCAATGCCCGCTGATCGTGGACAGGGATTAACTCTTATGCCCCGCCGCATTACCAGTCAATATCCGTTGCAGATATCAAAACTGCAGGACGATGCTTTTTTGGCGCCTTATGCAGGAGTTCTGGAACGGCGCAAGATGAATCTGGTGGCGGCGCGGTACAAACTCACAGGTTCTGTAAATGGTTCGCTGGCGGAAAAAGCGGCGCAGAATCATAAATTCTTCGGACTTCACCGTCAGGCGGACAACTCCTGGGTATTCCGCGAATGGGCCCCGGCAGCAAAAAAAATCGTGCTGGTGGGGGATTTTTCCGGCTTTGAAGAGCGCGATGGATTTGTTCTGTCGCATTTGCATACCCCCGATGGCTGCTGGGAATTGCAGCTGCCGCCCGGTGTTATCCGCCACGGGATGCACTACTGCTTGCATATATACTTTGCCGACGGCACCATGGGCGTGCGGCTGCCGGCTTACGCAGATTATGTGGTGCAGGATCCTGACAGCAATATTTTCAGCGCTATGGTGTGGGATCCGCCGGAAAAATATCAATTCAAAAATCCCCGCCCTCCCCGTCAGGATCATGTGCTGATTTACGAATGTCATGCCGGAATGGCGCAGGAAGAGTGCAAGATCGGCACCTTTAATGAATTTACCGGAAAAATCCTGCCGCGGATCGCCAAAGGCAATTACAATACGATCCAGTTGATGGCGGTAATGAGCCACCCGTATTACGGGAGTTTCGGCTATCATGTCGCAAACTTTTTTTCCATATCGGGCCGCTTCGGTACACCTGACGACTTCAAACATCTGGTAGATACCGCCCACGCATACGGATTGCGGGTGATAATGGATGTGGTTCACTCTCACGCAGTCCGCAACGAAGTGGAGGGTCTGGCAAGGTTTGACGGCACCCGCGAACAGTATTTTCACGCCGGCAGCCGCGGTGAGCACAGCGCGTGGGATTCGCTCTGTTTTGATTACGGCAAAACGGAAGTGCAGAAATTTCTTTTATCCAATCTGAATTTTTACCTTGAAGAGTACAATCTTGACGGCTTCCGCTTTGACGGGGTGACAAGTATGCTTTACAAGCATCACGGACTTAACAGAGTTTTTTCAGGTTACAGCGATTACTTTTCCGATGAAGTCGATGAAGATGCCTACACCTATTTAGCCCTTGCCAACACTTTGATCCACGAAGTCGTGCCGGAAGCTGTAACTGTAGCCGAAGATGTCAGCGGAATGCCCGGAATTGCGGCGCCCTTGGAGCAAGGCGGCGCCGGATTCGATCTGCGTATGGCAATGGGCGTGACGGATCTCTGGTTCAAACTCTTTGACCTGCCCGATGAAAAATGGGATATTGCCGCATTGTTTTACGAACTTATCAACCGCCGTCGCGATGAGCGCTGTATAAGTTATGTCGAGTGCCACGATCAGGCGATCGTGGGCGGGCAGAGTGCGATTTTCCGACTTGCCCAAAGCGATATCTACCACAAGATGCGCTGGTTTGATACCACGCCGACTGTAGAACGCGCCGTAGCGCTGCACAAAATGACCCGTTTGGCGACCGCCGCCACGGGATGCAGCGGATATCTGAACTTTATGGGCAATGAATTCGGGCATCCTGAATGGATCGACTTTCCGCGGGAAGGCAACAACTGGAGCTGCCATTACGCACGGCGGCAATGGAGTCTGGCGGATGATCCAGAATTGTACTATCACGCTCTTGGAGAATTCGACCGCGCCATGCTTGAGCTGCTGACTGAATTCGGCGTATACAGTTCCGCAGTACGCAAACTGAAGCTGGATAATCACGATAAAATCATGGCGTTTGAGCGGGGTAATCTGTGGTTTTTCTTCAATTTCAACAGCAGCAAATCATTTACCGATTACGGAGTGGAAGTTATGCCCGGCAAATACCAACTGCTGCTGGACAGCGATGAGTCACGCTTCGGCGGTCATGCCCGCCTTGCTGCCGATCAATGCTACTTTACCATGCCGGAGCGCTGCGGCAATCTGCTGAAACACGAATTGAAACTCTATCTGCCCTGCCGGACGGTACTGGTATTGAGCAAACTTGATTGAAAATATACTGATCAAGCAAGTCCGGCAGTCGGACTTTTCCGTTTAATCGCCGGTGCAGAACGGGCAATGTTCAACAAGCAATCTGGGGGTACCATCCTGTTCCATTTGCCATATTTCCAACGCGTACATCCAGAACCAACCGCCCGCCAGCCAGCTTATCAGCAGCAGGATTCCGCCGGTAACGAATATGCCGCGCCGCGCACGCCGCGCCAACCCCAATACCGCCTGATGCAGCGTATCGTAATTGATATCTGCGCAACAGGACAATGCGCCATAAGCCAAATTGCTCAGCTTATCTTTTATCAGCAGCAGCGTGATCTGGTCGGTAAAGAACAGCGACATCAAAGTCAAACCGTACCACAGCCACGATATAAGCCCCACGATCTGTATTGTCAGCACCCCATCGATCCGCTGGACAAAAAAATAGAGTATTTCGCTGATGATCATCAGGTAAAACACCGCCATCACCAGATAATAGAGCAAATATGGTGTCTGATCGGGAATCTTGTGCATAGCTTTGAACCGCCGCCAATATTTCGGCAGCCGCATATAGCCGATCCACAACCAGACGCAGTTCACCACCGGAATCGCCATCGGCAGCGCATAGAGCGCAGCTTTCCACGGCATATGTTTATCTTCCGCCAGCAAAATGCGCCATTTCTGATAAAGCCACAAACTCATTCCCAGATTGCCTGCAGCAATCGCAGCCGGAATCAGAATAAATACATCCCGACTGTGGCAAATGGAAAATCCCGCCAATCCTGCGGAGAAAAGCGGCGTGAAAATCAGCCACGCCCAATACAGCACGATCGTATGCTGCCAGTACCAATGCCGCGCTACCCAGGTTATTTCTTTAGCGGCTTTGCTTGCCCCCAGCGGCAGCATTACGTTGCTGTCGCCAACGCTGACCAGCGAATGGGCATCCAGCAAACCTGCGCTGAGAAACTGCCGCAGCTGTCCGCGGTTGAACGGACCCCAGCGTTTCATCCCTTTGCGGCAATAAAAAAGTTCCTGTTTTTCTCTGGATAGAGCCATGATCCGGGATCAAAATCCAATTTCAGTATCAAAGCGGTGCTCAACCGCTCCTGATGCGTAGATTTTCAAAGTAAGAGTATATTTTCCGCCCTCGCCATTGCTGCTGACGATCGGGTTTATCACGCTTATTTCCGGCAGTTCCAAAGTATTTTCACCCGATTCGATCGACAAGCGCACTGACTCGTGCATTTCTATATTATCCAGTTCCAACGATGCCATGTACAGCACTTTGACCGGGGTATTGGTCTTCAAAAAGCCTTTGATCACTCCGCGCTGACCGCGTTCAGGATCAGGGGTGGAAACTGTTTCAGCAAAAAAATCGCATATCTCCAGATAATCGCCTATTTTCTTCAACATATTGCCATCTCCTTGCAGGGCTTGACTTATTTACACTCTTCCTGCCGCAAACCTTCGTAGATCCCCAGCGCTACCGAATTGGCCAGATTAAGACTGCGGCTGAATTCTCCCGGCATGGGGATCGTGCAAAGCGCATCCGCATACCGCTGATAAAACTCCGGCGGCAACCCTTTGGATTCGCTGCCAAAGACCAGATACACATTATCCGGATAATCTATCTGCCAATAGCTGCGTTCGCCCCTGGTGGAAAAAAAACGCATTTCCGCATTGGGATTGCGTTCCAGAAAATCATCCCAATTTTCGTACTCGCTCACGTCCAGATGATGCCAGTAATCCATCCCTGCCCGCCGTAAATGTTTATCATCAAGAATAAATCCGTAGGGCTTGATAAGATGCAAACGGCAGTTGGTAGAAACGCATATCCTGCCGATATTGCCCGTATTTTGCGGTATTTCAGGCTCCACCAACACAATATTGTATTTAGCAGCCATGGTTTGCCAGCTCTCCTGCCCGATATGAACTGCGTACCAACGGAGCACTTGCCACCTGCTTGAAGCCCAGTTCACGGGCATACTGCGCCCATTCATCAAATTTTTCAGGAGTAACATATCTCTGCAGCGGCCAATGGGTATCCGACGGCGGCAGATATTGCCCGATGGTAACGATCGACACCCCCGCCGCACGCAAATCGCGCAACGTAGCTTCCACCTCTTCATCGGTTTCGCCCAGCCCGACCATCAAACCTGACTTTACAGGAATCTTATCCTGCGCCAGTTCGCTGGCTATTTTCAGCACTTCCAGCGTCCGTCGGTAAGTTGCCACCGAACGGATGCTGCTTGAAAGACGTTCCACCGTTTCAATATTGTGATTGAACACCGTAGGTCCTGAATCCAGCACCGTTTTGATATGCTCCCGATTGGCGTGCAGATCCGACACCAGCACTTCCACTTTTACATCCGGTATCCGCGCTTTCAGCGCCTTGACCGTTGCCGCAAAATGTGCCGCCCCGCCATCAGGCAGATCATCGCGGGTAACACAGGTAACGACCACAAACTTCAACCCCAGCTCCGCCGACGCTTCCGCCACCCGTTCGGGTTCTCCCGCATCCAGCGGTTCAGGATGCGATGAGTGCGGTACTGCGCAGAATTTACAATTACGGGTACAGGCGTTGCCCATAATAAGGTAAGTTGCAGTAGAGTGATGAAAACACTCACACAAATTCGGACATTGCGCGCTGGCACAGACCGTATGCAGCTTCAACCGCGACATAAGTTTGCGCACCTTGTCACGTTCGTCACCGGGAGCTACGCGTATACGCAGCCAATCCGGGCGCGGGAGTTTGACCCGCGGCAAAACGATATCTTCCATATCAATTCACACAATCGCTCAATACTACACTTATATTGCTGCCGCCGAAGGCAAAACTATTGCTCAAAACGTGTTTAAGATCAACATTTTCCCGTGTTTCGCGCACCAGATCGGCCCAGTCGAACTCAGGTTCGGGATTATCCAGATTCACCGTGGGGGAAATAAATTTATGTTCCATCATCAACGACGAAAAGATCAATTCCACCGCCCCGGTTGCCCCGATCATATGTCCGGTCTGGGATTTGGTACTGTTGACGGCAACCTTGCTGCCGAAAACCGATTTGATCGCCGCCATTTCCACCGGGTCGCCGACCTTGGTCGCGGTACCGTGCGTATTTATGTAAGCAATATCGTCGGCGGCAAGTCCCGCATTTTTTACTGCTTCGCGCATCACCGCTTCGCTGGCGGCGGCATCGGGCACGACCATATCTTTGGCATTGCTGTTGCTGGCGCAGCCTGAAATCAGCGTTTTGGGAGTCACTCCGCGGCGCTTCATGCTTTCTTCCGACTCTATAACCACAAAGCCCGCACCTTCCGCCAGCACAAATCCATCCCGATCCACATCAAAAGGACGGCTGGATTTTTCGGGGCAATCGTTATAGCTTTTCGACAGCGCCCGCGCCGCCGTAAA
Organism: Lentisphaerota bacterium; assembly: GCA_015061545.1. Taxonomy (GTDB): domain Bacteria; phylum Verrucomicrobiota; class Lentisphaeria; order Victivallales; family Victivallaceae; genus SIG78. Next base: position 75,796 of record SUWJ01000007.1, read on the forward strand.
TCCCAAACATTGTACCCAGTCAAGGTTTTCCGACCCGCCGGCCACTACAATATCGTATATCCCGCTTTCGACCAGCCGCGCACCCTGCATAATTGCAATCGCACCGCTGGAACAGGCAGCGCTGACATCGTAACTCTCGCCATTGAATCCGAACTGCAGAGAGATATTCGCCACTGTCGAAGAGGGCATTACCCGGGGAACAGTCAACGGCGAAACCTCGCGCAAGCGCCCAGAACGGCAGTAGCCGCTGGTCATATCGTGGATCATCGAAAAATAGCTGCCTGCCACTCCGCCGATCAATGCTATGCGCAAATTGGGGATATCTTCCCGGGCGATCTGAGCTTCCGCCAATGCCTCCGCCACCGCCTCAAACGCGAACAGCGCATTGGGCTGACAGAAACGCAGCTGTTTGCGGTCATACATGGAAACATCCGGCAGCTCTTTCACCTTGCCGCCAACGTGGGATTCAAGATTATGTTCCACAAACTCGGGAATTGTACAAATACCGCTGACTCCGCTGCGTAAACCGGCTATATTGCTTACCTGCCCGATCCCCAAAGGAGTCACCAGCCCGCGTCCTGTAATATATGCTCGCTTCATGATCTCTGCTTCTGCCTCTAAAATATTTATCATCCGTTTTTCACACGGACCCTATATAATTATATTCCAATCGCGGGAAAATACCACTCCCGAACGATATTTTTTACGCTTTTTTCTCTTTTTCCGCCGCAGGGCGGTCATCGCTGTGATAGCGGACATTGACAAATTCCATCCGCGACGGATAAAATTCCAAATCCACATACCCCGTTTCGCCGTTACGATTCTTTTCCACAATCAGTTTGGCTTCCACCGATGCCCCCGGCGGCAGGTTTTTGGCCTTATCCCGATCGCGATGCAAAAACACCACCACGTCGGCATCCTGCTCGATTGAACCTGATTCTCGCAAATGGCTCAATTTCGGCATGGTCGAAGCGGTTCCTTTTTCCACTTCGCGGTTCAGCTGCGCCAATACCATAACCGGGATTTGCAGCTCTTTGGCAAGAGATTTTATACCGCTGGAAATTTCGGACACTTCCCGCTGGCGGCTCTCTTCGTGCCCCGATCCCTGCATCAGCTGCAAATAGTCAATAACGATCAGATCTATCTTATGCTGTATTTTCATGCGCCGGGCTTTGGCGCGCAATTCGGCAATCGTCAAGCCCCCGGTCGGATCTATAAACAGCGGCGCATTACGCAGATTTTTGACCGCATTGGCAAGTTTGGGCATATCGCCGTTGCGGAAACTGCCGTCGCGGAAATTACGTTCCGACATATCCGCTTCAGTGCAGATCAAACGGGTGGATATTTGTTCATCGGTCATTTCCAAACTGAACAATATCACCGTTTTAGGGTTGTTTTTCATTACAATATTGCGGATAATGTTCAGCGCCAGCGCCGTCTTACCGATGGACGGACGCGCCGCCACCACAAACATTTCCCCGCGTTTAAGTCCGCCGGTCATCTTATCCAAATCAGGAAAACCGCTCATGATACCCGGTTCTTCCTGTTTGTTGATGATCCGTTCAATATGTGCAAAAGCAGTCCACGCGCTGTCCTTCAACGATACGATCGAGGTCGAATCCGAGTCGCCGCGAACCTTGTAGATAGCATTTTCAATTTCATTGACCAATTCCGCAGCATCTTTTTCCGCTTCGTAACATTTGCGGATCGAATCGCTGCAGACATTGATCATACTGCGCAGCGTGTATAAATCGCGCAGCATCACGCACCAACGCTCAAAGTTATACGTCGATGCAATCGCATTTTCCAACTTGGCAAGTTCCGGCAAACCGCCGCAGCTCTCCAGTTTATTGCTCTTCTGCAATTCAGCAGAAAGCGCCAGAATATCTATATTGCTGGCTTCAGTTGCGTACAAACGCATATACGCAGAAAAAATCTCCCGGTGAACCTGCGAATAAAATGTATCCGCGTTCCCCAGAAGCTCTACTGCTTTACTCCCGCAATAAGCGGGATCGCGCAGCATTGCTGACAATACTGCGCGTTCCACATCCAGATTATGAGGGGACGGGCGTTCAGCCACAGGGCTGGCGGCATTGCGCCGCACTTCCGCCCGTCCGTCCTTCCCCGTTTGAAAACGGGGAACGGATTTTTCTTCACTCATACTTCAAACCAAATTACGCACGCACAACGTTGACCTTGAGCGCAGCCGTAACTTCGTGATGCAGCTTGACCGCCACCGTGTATTCGCCGATCATCTTGATGGCGCTTTCGATGGTGATGCGGGTGTGTTCGATCTGGAAACCGGCCTTGGCAAGCGCATCGGCAACGTTGCGGGCAGTCACCGAGCCGAACAGCTGATTGTCATCGCTGGCCTGCATGGCAATTTCGATATTCGCTTCCATAAGTTTGGCAGCCACAGCCTGAGCGGCAACCAGTTCGTCGCGGCGCTTGGCTTCGATCTTTTCCTTATTGGCAGCCAGCACGCGCAGGATACCAGGGGTAGCCTTGGCAGCAAAACCGCGGGGGATCAGGTAGTTGCGGGCATAACCGGGAGCCACCACTACTTCGGTACCGGCAAGACCCAGATTGTCAACATCCTGCAAAAGGATCAACTTAACATTGTTAGCCATGATTATTTCTCCTCTGCAGTTAGCTTAGAACACCAGCGCCGCAATACGGGCGCGTTTGATCGCGGTAGCCAGCATCTTCTGGTGATCCAGGCAGGTACCGGTAATACGACGGGGCAGGATCTTGCCTTTTTCGGTCTGGAACTTCTTCAGAGTTTCAGCATCTTTGAAATCCAGAAAGTTGATCTTCGCTTCGCAGAAGCGGCAGACTTTCGGTTTGGCCGGCTGACGCCGACGGGAACTCTTCTTCAACATCGTGTAACCTCTTGAGTTTATTTTTATTTTTTATCTTGTGTTCACAATTTTACGCTGGCTCAAAACGGAATATCATCTTCCCCGGCATCGGGGTTGAAGGCTTCCTGCGGCATCGGCGGCATTCCATTGGGCATTCCGCCCTGCTGATAAGCTCCGCCCTGCTGCGGCATCGGACGGTTGTAGGCGCCCTGATTGCCGTTATTGGAAGCATTGCGATAACTGTTCTGCTGATTCTGACCGCCCATTCCCGCTGCACCGTCGCTGTTTTCGCGGCGGGCACCGACAAACTGAACGTTGTCGGCTACCACCCGCAGACGGCTGGAACGGCGGCCTGTGGTTTTATCTTCCCACTGATCGTACTGCAAACGGCCTTCGATCAATGCCTGAGATCCTTTATTCAGATAACGCTGGCAAAGTTCGCCGCTCTTGCCCCATACTACAATATCCACAAAGCAGACTTCTTCACGAGTCTGGTTGTTGGCTGTATAGGTACGGTTGATCGCAATGCCGAACTCACAGACCGCAGCACCGCCGGGCGTATAACGCAACTCCGGTTCCCGCGTCAGGTTACCCATCAAAAATACTTTATTCAAAGGCATGATCTTATTCCTCTTGCTTCTGATTTACTGCAGATTCGAGCCAAAACTTGCTCCCTCAGCGGGCAGCCATCACCGCATCATCGGCGATCGGAGTCTGGAAGCAGGTGACTGCATTTTCCGGACGTTCGTCGATGATGGTCAGGATACGCAGCACGCGTTCATCCAACGCATACTGTTCCTTGATCAGATTGACCTTGTCTTCGGCCAGCTCAAAGTGGAAATCCCAGTAGATACCAGCCTTGCGCTTTTTGATTTCATAGCTGAACTGCAAACGGCCCATGGCATCCGCCGCAGTGATCTTGCCGCCCCAGCTTTCGATCAGGCTGCAAAATTCCTTGCTCAAGGCGTTGCCTTCGTCCTCGACCTTGCGAACATCGAGGATAAACAGTGACTCATACTTTTTCAAAATAATACCTCCTAAAAAAGTTTATTGGACTTATCTTGCTTTATCAATTTTTGTCTGTTACTGCCGTTTCCGGCTCCGCTTCAGGAGTGTAACTCCATGAATTATATTCGTTCATCGCTTTGCCGGCACCGCAGCGAATCAGCATTTCCAACGCTTTACAGCCCACAGTCAGACTGCTGTCAACTGCTGCCTGTTCCGCAGCGCTGAATCCGGAAAGAACATGATCCACCGTATCTTTGCCATGGCCGATCCCCAGCCGCAGCCGGGTAAAATCACCGCGATTGCCCAATTCAGCAATGATCGAATCGATTCCGTGGTGTCCGCCCGAAGCTCCGTTGCGGCGGATCCGCAAACGCCCGGGCTCCAAATCCATATCGTCGTAAACGACTACCACTTCTGACGGTTCGATCTTTTCCTGCCGCATAAGTTTTGCCACCGCCGTACCGCTGTTGTTCATAAACGTTTGCGGCAGCTGCAATATCAGTTTGGCTCCGGCAAAACTGCCTATATAGCAGTAACTGTTGCAGATATGCACCTTTTCCCAACGCTCGGGCCGATGACCGGCGAGAAAACGTTCCAGCAGCATAAAGCCCATATTATGACGGGTATTTTCATACTCGCTGCCGGGATTCCCCAGACCGACCACCAGTTTATATGACATATCTATCTTGCAACTCAAACAGACTTAATATTAACTTTACGCGCGGCAGAAGTCCAGATGCATGATCTGGCTCTTCATGTAATTCACCTGAACATCCATGACCCGAACCGCGATCTTTTCGCCGTTCAGAACCAAAACCGCTTCGTCACCGGCGCGGAATTTGGCGCTGTCGAGTTCGCCGACCGACGCATAGAGCATCACATTTTCCGTACCTTTGCCATACAACACCGCCGGCACCTGACCGTTCTTGCGGGCGCGACCCATGGCGCCTTTGCCGGTTTCAGTTCTGGTGTTGACCATGATTTCCTTACTCATTGATCTACTTTCCTTTTTTTGTTCCGGTATCCGTCTTACGGCAGACACCTTATTGTTATAAAAACCTTTTTTGGGTTGTAATCTGTTACTTACGAACGCACTTCAAAGAGGCACGACACCGATTTGCCTTCGTGGATGCGCATGATCGCTTCACCCAGCAGCGGCGCTACCGATACAACTTTGATCCGCCCGTTGAGGTCATCGAGCTGCGGCACTGCATCGGTGGTAAACAACTGTTTGATCGTATCGTTAGCCAGCAGAGTCTTTTTGCCCTTTTCGTTGAGCAGGCAGTGGGAAACTGCGGCATAAACTTCTTTGGCACCGGCTTTTTTCAGCAGGTCCGCTGCCGCGCAAAGCGTACCGGCAGTACTGGTCAGGTCGTCAGTCACCACACAGACCTTATCTTTAACATCGCCGACCAGATGGCTGCTGGCAACCGCGCTGCCCGAAAGACGGCGTTTGGCAACCACCGCAAAACCGCCATGGAGCATATCGCAGTAATACATGGCCATCTTGGCGCTGCCGCTGTCGGGCGACACCACCACGGGATCATCACCAAGCACCTTACGCAGCTCGGGCACCAGCACGGGGCGGGCGTAAAGATGGTCTACGGGAATATCAAAGAAGCCCTGGATCTGCTGTGCGTGCAAATCCATGGAAATAATGCGGTCAACTCCGGCTGCCACCAGCAGATTGGCAACCAGCTTGGAAGTGATCGGAACGCGGGGACGATCCTTGCGATCCTGACGGGCATAACCGTAATAGGGAAGAACCGCAGTAATACGGGCAGCCGAAGCGCGGCGCGCCGCATCGATCATAATCAGAAGCTCCATCAAATTTTCATTGACAGGCGAACAGGTGGGCTGAATAAGAAAAACATCCGACCGGCGTACATTTTCTTCAAACTGAACGCAAATTTCCCCATCAGGAAAACGTTCCAGGTGAACCCGTCCCAACGAAAGGCCGAGATAATCTGCAATATCTCTGGACAACTGCGGGTGTGAACTGCCACTATAGACTCGAATGTTTTTTGCCGTATCCATTTTTTGATCGTCACTCTTACTTTATACAGGCTGCCGCCGCCCGCGGCACCGCAACGATCAAACTCAGCAATTCATACAGGCTTTACCGCCTGCATCATAAATCAACTGCAGATTTGCACCTCACGGAACCCGTAAGCCCGACCCCATTGCCGAGCCTCGGCGATCCGGAAAAACCGGATCGAGGGCGACAGCGATACCTTTGGTTTATATCGCGTCAATCTCTATAATATAGCATATTTTACATTTTTTGCAAATAAAAATCCTGCAACGATCAGAAAATGAGTTATTTTCGGCGCTTTTAATCAGCCCGGGAACCTGCTTGTAATGCAGCTGTATTTTCTTTGTTGCGCATTGCTCCGCAACAGAAAAGCAATATCAACTCTTTTTTGAGAAGAAAACTTGAAAAGTCTGCCAAATCATGGTATGTTAAAGCGTTGTCGGGATGATTCGAAAGCTGAACTTTCCTGCGTCCCTTAACCAAAAATTACATCAATACACCCAATCAATATAAAACAAGGATAAAAAAATGGCTGTTTCCATTAACAAGCTGCCCGGATTCATTGACTTGCAGGTCAATGGTTTTCTGGGGGTCGATTACTCCGCCGAAGGGCTGACTCTGGAAAAGGTGCTGATGACTGCCCGCGAAATCTACAAGCGCGGTACCGCCGGTTTTCTGGCAACTGTTATCACTTCCAGCGAAGAGATCTACGAAAAGAACCTCAGCATCATCGCCGATGCAATGGAAGATCCCGAAGTCGGGCATATCATTCTCGGCATCCATGCCGAAGGTCCGTTCCTGAGCGACCAGCCCGGTGCCGTTGGTGCCCACAACCCCAAGTATGTGCAGAAACCCACCGCTGAATTCTTCGACAAGATGATGAAGTGGAGCCGTAACAACATCAAAGTCATCACCATCGCCGCCGAAAGCGAAGGCGCGGCTGAATTTACCAAATATGCCGTCAGCAAAGGCGTAGTGGTTTCGCTGGGGCATCATCTGGCGACCTTTGAAGATGTGCAGCGCTGCGCCGCCGCCGGTGCCGGCTGGCTGACTCATCTGGGCAACGGCTGCCCCAACAGCATCGACCGTCACCGCAACCCCATCTGGGCTGGTCTGTGCGAAGACGGCGTGACCGCAGGCTTGATTACCGATGGTCACCACCTGCCCCCGCCCGTGGTCAAAGCCATGATCCGTGCCAAAGGCGTGGACAATGTTATCTGCGTCAGCGATGCTTCGCCTATTGCCGGTATGCCTCCCGGGGTTTATGAAACGCTGGGCAACTACGCTGTGCTCGAAGAAAACGGCTTGCTGCACAATCCTGAAAAGAAGTGCCTGGTCGGTTCTTCCGCCACGATCCTGCAATGCGCCAACGTGGTGGCTTCGCTGAATGCGTTTACTCCCGAAGATATCGTGCAGATGTGCTTCATTGCTCCGCTGAAGAAAATCGGCATCGATCCTGAAGCATTTGCCGCTTCGCTGCCTGCCAAATACGGCTGGAACGGCAGCAGCTTTGCAGAAATCTGATCTGCAAGCGGATTTGATTTGACAACTCCGACGGCAGCAGGCGGCAAAGTCTGTTGGGTCGGAGTTTTTTTTGACTGGCTTTGTTCCCCATGCGAACAGGCAGATGAAAAATAGCAGATATTTCTTAACCCTGAGAGATTTTTCTGAATTTTAATACAGTTTTATTTTTGTCAACCCGAGCAAAAAGTTGAAAAGAAAGATTCCTTATGAAGATCAACGATATACCCGTACAGGATGCCGAGCATATAAAATTGCTTTTGGACCGACTCATGTCTGGCGCCGAAGAATTTGTCGTGCTGGAGCGCGACGGTCAGCACTTTATCCAAACCGACGGCTATGGGCTTGAATACAAAAATCCTGCGGGGCTGTATCGGGCTATTCAGACAGAATTCACCCTCCGCGAACTCACCGGGATTTTTCTGAACTATTATCACGGCGGCAACGCCTGTATAAATGAATACCAATGGCAGGAAGTCCCGGGTTTTTCCGAATGGGAACCCGAAGTAAAGGATGACCGTCCGCCGCCGCGGACTCTGCGCGAAAAATTCCGCCGTTTATTCGGACTCTGACCCGAAAAAGCTATTCTGTTGTAATAAACACCTTTTCGATGACTGCCCCGTTCGGAGCGTAAAGACTCAAGCCGATCCAGCGATCAGGTTTGATCGTATAGCTGAAAGTACGGGTCTTGGGCTGCTCTGCAAGAACAATCTCTCCGATCGGGTCGGTCGGGTGCGATGTGCGCTTCAGCTTTTCGCCGCCCCAGTCATCATGATAATTCAACACTTTTATATGCAGCTTTCCGCTGCCTGAAGCTCGTACATTCACCTTGATCCGGCGGGCACGCGGTGCCTGAGCAAGCGGCCCGAGCCAATCCCAGACCAGCTGCATTGCCGAACCGTGCCGCGCCAGTACCACAGCATTGCGGTCGGATCTTTCCACCACCTTGCCATTGTTCAAAGTCCAGTGTTCAGGCTGCATATTTTTGGAATCGCACACCGAAAAATCCCCGTTGGCGATCAACGCTCTGCCGATAGTTAAGGAAGGGTATTTACTGCGTTCATTTTTGCCGATTCCGTTCAGCGAAAAAATACGGCGCGGCACCGTACCGTCTCCGCGGCTGCTGCATATAATATTGAAGTTCCACAATGCGCCGTTCATAAAGATACCGTCCGTACTTTTCATCGGCAGTTTTATTTCAAATACGCGCTTCTTATCAACAGTTTCTCCAACTGCGGCAGCCACATTACTGTTCATTTTCTTTCCATTCGGCAGCTGCACCCAATCCGCCCTGCCCGACGAATTGAGCTTGAGTCGATAATATGTGCCGCGGTCATTACCGGGATCCAGCAGAATTTCCAGTTCATTGACAGCTGCTTTCCCGTCCGTTAAAATCAGGAAATAAAGATTATGTTTATCCGACAATATCCCTACTGAATTATTTGCGGCGGAAGAGCTCTGTGTTTCTTCCGCTGACGATATGCTCCTGAAATCCGCAATCCATCTTGCCCCCAGCCACGCCGGATCATCGCCATTGCCATCGATCTTAATTCGGCTGCGGGCAGTCGGGGCATTGATTGGCGGAGCTTTTTTTGCCCGCAACCGATCATTTTTCCCCAGCCAGAAAACTTCCAGATATTGCCGGTCGCGTTTCAGCCGCCGCAGCAGAACTGCATCATCCGCAGCCAGCATTTCCGCCTGATCCAGCAACTCCAGCAGCTCACTGCGCAAGCCTGGTTTCATCAACACTTCCGCAGTACGGTTGTCGCCATTGGGATAGCCGAAACACCCGTGACCGTTTGCCCATGCCTGACGGCGGAGATCATGAAATTTTTTCATTGCCGCATAACTTTTGCCGTAATATTTGGATTCAATATCAGCAATGACCTCCTCCACTTTCAAATCAGGATTCCACGTCAGTCGGGCAGCCACAGCAAAATAAAACCAGTTATATCCCAGCCGATGAGCGGGGTGCTGCGGATTTTTGGTAAATTCAGGGATCTGCCGATGATTTGCATCGGGGAACGCGATCTCTTCTTTCCAGCCTTTGATCCCCAGCTTGCGGTAGGTTTTAAGATCCGCAGATAATACAGCTTCCAACGGGGTCCATTCAATCGGCGTACAATGAGCATATTCGTAAAGATGGATCGCCCGCGGCTTGACCGCGATCCACTCTTTGAGCTGGGTCAGCACCCGCACATTGCGCACACAATCAGGATCATCTATCCGATGCGCATAACAGCGGCCGTGAGTACAAAAATATACATTCATGCGCCGATCTATTTTCATTCCTTCCGGCAGCTGGCGGTAATTGGCGTAAGCCCAAACATCCAAACGTATATCCGGGTGTCTGGCATAAACCATTTTGGCGATTTTCTGCACCGTCCGGTGATAGCGTCGTGACAGATCCAACCGGTCTTTGGCATCCAGCAGGCGGCATTTTTCGCACTCGCACCAATCCCGAATCGAATCTGGTGCGCCGAACAGATAAGTCACCCGTCTGCCGTGTTGACGGTAAATACGGCTGATATGATTCGCCGTCAGTTTCTGTACCTGCAAATTTGACAGGCAATGATGGGTGTTGTTGTGTTCTTTATTCTGTAAGCGCTTGCCTTTGACCAACGCAAAGTATTCCGGATTGGTTTTCAAATATTTCTGCGGCGGAACCGCGTTGTAAAATGCCAGGTGCCCGCCGATATCAATAACATGGTCGGCAATTCTGGCATCGAAAAATTCCTTCTGCGCGGGATCATGCAGCGCCCCGGACGGGCATTGCAGCCGATTGCGCGCTGCCCAGATCTTGCTGTCGCGGGCAAATCCGCCCGCCGATGTCTGCGAAACTGTCCGCCATAAAAATACCGGTTCTTCCACCCGATCCAGCTCAGGAAGAACGATCGTCTTCCTTTGTTCAGTATATTCTTCGCCAGGCATAAACCAGCGAACCTGCAAGTAATCACTTAACACACCATACGCCCCGTAAAGCGTACCCACCTGCGTTTTACCGATAATATAAAGTTTGCCGTTCAGGGTTTTAAGCAGATAGGATTCATCCTTCCTGCCGCGCAGCGGAGCTTTCAAATTTTCAGGGATCCCCGGCGTATTGACCGTAGCAAGCACCACCACACAATTCTGCCGGCTGTTCTCCGTCTTAAAATCAGCCTGAGAAATCTTGCGCAGATAAAACTGCAACTCCTCCGCCGCAGTTTTCTCCCCCGGCTTGGCAGTATTATCCAGATAAATCCCGCCGCGCGGAACCCCATCTTGCACCAGACAAAGTTCCGCCATTGCCGTTATCGCCGCAGCCGATACCAGCAGCGATATTGTTACAACTTTCCACTTCAGCATGATCTGCTCTGCTCCCGTTTTTGCATATTAACCGGAAATTTTTGCTTCGATTTCCTGTTCCACTATTCAATACTGCAATAAAAAAGGACCTTTGCACTTCTGCAAAAGCCCTTCAATTCAACCTTAAACCTGCATCAGAAACCGCTGCGGCCATGCAGACGGCCCTTGCGCAGGAAGCCATCGTAATTGCGCATGGTCAGGTGCGATTCCATCTGGCTCATAGTATCCAGCGTAACCCCTACCATAATCAGCAAACTGGTTCCGCCGAAAAGCGACGCCACCAAAAACGGAATGTTCAGCGAATTGGCAAGCAGCATCGGGAACAGCGCCAGCAGCATCAGGAAGAACGCGCCGCCAAAAGTTACACGGGTCATCGTCGTATCCAGAAAGTCTGCCGTGGGCTGACCGGGACGGATACCGGGAATGTAACCGCTTTCACGCTTGAGGTTTTCCGAAATCTGCAACGGATTGAACTGCGTCGCCACCCAGAAGAAGTTGAACGCCATAATCAGCAGACCGTACGTTACCGTATAACCGGCTGCATCGTAGTTGAACCAGCTGGCAAGCGCGGTCCAGGTATTCTTGCCGAAAGAAACGTGCTGACTGAGATATTCAAACACAGGCCGCGGAATCATCATGATCGCACCCGCAAAAATGATCGGCATCACCCCGGCAAAGTTCACCTTCAACGGCAGATAAGTCGCTCCGCCCTGCACCTGATTGCCAATGCTCTTGCGCGCCATCTGTACCGGCACCCGCCGCACACCCTGGCAAAGCATGATCGTTGCCGCCGTAACCGCCGCGAACACCATCAGCAGAATCAAAAGATGCACAGGCTTGAAGCTGGAGGCACCCGTGGACTGCGACATCGCCATCTGGCAAAGCTGCACCACCGCCTGCGGCACTTTGGAAATAATATTGATCGTAATAATGATCGAAACCCCGTTACCGATACCACGCTCGGTGATCTGTTCCCCCAACCACATGAAAATCATAGTAGTACAGGTAAGCACCAGCACCGTCATAATCACAAACACCGTCGGATTGCCCCAGAAAAGCGGAGTACTGAGGGGAGAACCACCGAAAATCTTTTCGGGATTGACCATCGCCAACGCCGCCAGCACGCCCTGCACAATACAGACCAGAATCGTCAGATAACGGGTATACTGACTGATCTTGGCACGGCCGCTTTCGCCATCGCGCTGAATCTTTTCCAAGCTCGGAACCACCGGAGTCAACAGCTGCATGATGATCGACGCGGTAATGTAGGGCATGATCCCCAACACCCCCAAAGCAAACTGCTGCAGCGCGCCCCCGGAAAATATATCCAGCATACTCATAATGCCGCCGGCAGTTTCACCTGCATTGGCGGTCTGAGCTTCAAGATAGCCCTGCAGCGCCTTGGAATTAACCCCCGGGCACGGAATATTATCCGCCAGACGCACCAATACGATGATCCCGGCAGTAAAGAGCAGACGACTACGCAATTCCTTAATCTTAAGGACGTTCCAAAACGCTTTCAACATTGCTGTTTTTTCCTTGACTTTTATATGTTAATTTTTATATTTGCATCTTTGGAATATACTTCATAAAAACAAAGTTTGCAAACCTGTTTTATGAAATTTCAACCATTTTCTCAGGTCGTTTCGTACCACATTACCCTAATATGATACGAAACGACCCGAGGTATTACCCTCGGGATCGTAAATCCTGCTTCAGCCTTCGATGCAGCTGCCGCCGGCAGCTTCGATCTTGGCCTTGGCCGCTGCGGAGAACTTGACCGCTTTAACGGTCAGAGCCTTGGTGATATCACCATCGGCCAGCACCTTCAAAGGCAGTTCTTTCTTGCCCAGCAGACTCTTGGCGCGCAAGCTGGCTTCATCCACAGTTTCACCCGCGTTGAAATTCGCTTCCAGCACCGACAGGTTCACCAGTTCAAAAACCTTGTGGTCTGCACTGTTGAAACCGCGTTTCGGCAAGCGGCGGAACAACGGAATCTGACCGCCTTCAAAGAAAGGACGGATCGTTGCACCGGTACGGGATTTCTGACCCTTTTCACCACGGCAGGCAGTCTTGCCCATGCCGGAGCTGTCACCACGGCCCACGCGTTTGCGGTTTTTCACCGAACCGGGAGTGGTCGTAACTTCATGAAGTCTCATTTTTTTTCCTGACAAGTCAGCGTTATATTTCTTCGGAATATCTGCCTCGCTTTCACTCTATACGGCAAATGTTCCTGCAACCGGTTCCGATATCTTACAATACCGGAACCGGTATCTCTCAATTACAGAGTGTCGATGCCGCGTTTGGCAAGCACATCTTCTTTGGTTGCAAGACTCTGCAACGCCTTGAACGTAGCTTTGGCAACGTTGGAGGCATTGGAGGCACCAAGACTCTTGGCAAGCACGTCCTGCACACCGGCAAGTTCGAGAATCGCACGCATGGCGCCACCGGCAATCAAACCTGTGCCGTTGGAGGCAGGGCGCATCAGAACTTTAGCTCCGCCAAAACGGACTTCCACCGGGTGCGGCAGCGTAGTACCCACCAGTTTCACATCCATGATGTTCTTGCGGGCAGCTTCGCCGCCCTTGCGGATTGCATCGGACACTTCGTTGGCTTTGCCGAAGCCATAACCAACGCGGCCCTTGCGGTTACCGACCACGACCAGAGCGCCGAAGCTGAAGTTCTTACCGCCCTTCACAACTTTGGCACTGCGGTTGATGCAGATCACGCTTTCTTCGAATTCGCTCTGCACGCGTTCTTCGGCTTTGAAATTTTCACGTTTAGCCATATTAGCAAAGCCCTTCCTTAGAACTTGAGTCCGTTTTCACGGGCAGCTTCGGCAATCGCCTGCACACGCCCATGGTACTGAAAACCGGAACGGTCGAAAACAACTTCGGTAATGTTGGCCGACTTTGCTTTTTCCGCCGCCATCTTGCCGAGCAGAGCCGCACCGGCCATATTCGGCTTGCCATTTTCCGCCTTGAAAGTGGCATCCAGCGTCGAGGTCGCCGCCAAAGTCTTGCCCGCTACATCGTCGATGAACTGGCAGTAGATGTTATTGGCAGTAACACTGACACAAAAACGCGGACGTTCCGCGGTACCCGAAATCTTTTTGCGGATACGCATATGGCGCTTCACGCGTCTAGCTTTATTATCACAATTAGCCATGATAAATTATTTACCTTGATTTTTTAATGATTAACCGACCGTTTTACCTTCCTTGATCGTTATGTGTTCATCCACATAACGGATACCCTTGCCCTTGTAGGGTTCGGGAGGACGGTATCCGCGGATCGTAGCAGCGGCCTGGCCGACCATCTGCTTGTCCGCACCGGTAATAACAATGGTGTTGCCTTCGCCCATAGCCACGGTCAGACCTTTCGGGATCTGATACTCAATCGTGTGCGAATAACCCAGGTTCAACACCAGCTTGCTGCCCTGAACCTGAGCCTTGTAACCCACACCCACGATCTGCAGCTCCTTCTTGAAGCCGGTCGAAAGCCCGATGACCATATTCTGGACCAGCGCACGGGTCAAACCCTGCATCGCACTGGCTTCCAGCGTGTCTTTAAGCTGCTTGACGGTAACTTCGGTGTCGGTAATTTCCAACTCCACCAACCGGGGCAGCGCCATGGTCAACTTCTCTTTGCCTTCCGCCGTCACGACGCCGTCTTTGACCGACACCTTGATCCCGGCAGGAATAGCAACAGGTTTTTTACCAATTCGAGACATTGTATTAGCCCTTCTGCTTTAATTACCAGACGTACAGCAGTACTTCACCACCGCAGTTGGCTTCCTTGGCCTTGCGGCCGCTCAGAATACCCTGGGGGGTGCTCAGCACCACTGAACCCAGTCCGCCGCGCACTTTCGGAATATCCTTGCAAGTGCAGTGTACACGGCAGGACGGCTTGCTGACCCGCTGGATGCCTTCGATCACCGGCATACCCTGATAATACTTCAGAGTCACACTCAGGATGCGCTTGGCACCATCTTCGAGAACTGCAAAGTCACTGATGTAGCCCTCTTCCTTCAGCACTGCAGCAATTGCAGCCTTCTCTTTGGAGCTGGGCATTTCGATTTTCTTGAGCCCTGCTGCGCCGGCATTGCGTACCCGCGTAAGCATATCGGCAATCGGATCTTGCATACTCATTTTGCGTATTCCTTTCTTACCAGCTGGCCTTCGTTACACCAGGAATGCGACCCGAAGAGGCCAGTTCCCGGAAACAAATACGGCAGAGCTGGAACTTGCCAATATAAGCGCGCGGGCGTCCGCAGTTCTTGCAGCGGGTATATTCCCGGACCTTGAACTTGTTCGGCCGTTCGCTCTTGACAATCAGACTTTTCTTAGCCATAAAAACTTATCTCCTCAAGCGCCTCATTCCCCGAAAGGAACTTCCAGCATTGTTAAGAGTTCACGGGCTTCAGCGTCGGTCTGCGCGGTGGTGACCATCGCAATATTGACGCCAAGCGGATACTTCAGTTTGTCAGCATCGACTTCGGTGAAAACCGACACGTCGGACAGACCGACGTTGTAGTTGCCGACCCCGTCAAAACCCTTGCTCGAAATCCCGCGGAAGTCGCGCACACGCGGCAATGCGTTATGCACAAAACGGTCGAGGAATTCGTACATCCGGCGGCCACGCAACGTAACCATAACACCCACGGGCATACCCACGCGGAGTTTGAAGTTCGCAACGTTCTTGTGGGCCTTGGTGATCACAGGGGCCTGACCGGCGATCGCCGCAAGATGCTTCTTGGCTTCGCCAAAAGCATCACGTTCGGCAGTGGATTTCAGCCCGGTGCTGATCACAATCTTCGTGAGCTTCGGAATCTGCATCACGTTCTTGTAACCCAGCTTGCTCTGCAGAGCACCGCGGACTTCATCCTTGTATTTTTTCATCATGTCTGGCATAGGTATAACCTCACTTCACTTCCGCAGCATCTTCCGCAATGCGGTTGACATTGGAAACGTGAACCGAAACCGAACGCTGCACACGGCCGCCGTTCGGATTGGCCTGACTCTTCTTTACCGTGCGCATACCGATACTTTCGGACTTCGCTTCGGAAAGATTGGCGAAATTCAGCACGACTCGGTCGTTCTTGGTCAAAACCGCTTCAATAGTGGCTTCTTCACCCTTGAACTTGCCGGTGTTAACCAGCACTTTGTCGCCTTTTTTGACGTGATATTTTTTCATTACAGCACCTCCGGGGCCAGCGAAATGATCTTCATGAAATCTTTTTCGCGCAGCTCACGAGCGACCGGCCCGAAAATACGGGTACCGACCGGGTTCTTCTGTTTGTCAATGATCACCGCCGAGTTGCTGTCAAAACGCAGGTAGGAACCGTCAGCCCGACGGATCGGAGCCTTCGTCCGCACGATCACAGCATCAACGACCTGACCTTTTTTGACCGTACCATCCGGAAGAGCTTCCTGCACGGCGCACTTGACAATATCGCCAATATGGGCGATCTTTTTGCCCTGCCCGATCACGGTCATACACATGATCGACTTGGCGCCGGAGTTGTCGGCAACTTCCAATTTGGTTTGCATCTGAATCATGATTAGTTCACTCCAGAGTTAAATCAATTGGCATTGGCGATGATTTCAACGAGCCGCCAGCGCTTGTTCTTGCTCAGCGGACGGGTTTCGGCAATCCGAACCGTATCGCCCTTCTTCGCGGCGTTGTTCTCATCGTGGGCAGTAAACTTCTTCTTGAAGCTGACTACCTTCTTATACAGCGGGTGGGGTGTACGACGCTGGACTTCGACCACAATGGTCTTATCCTGAACATCGCTTACCACAACGCCGACGCGTTCCTTGCGGTTACCGCGCTTGTTGGTATCTTCACTCATAGTCACTTACCCTGTTTCAGTTAGCCGCACGACGGGTAGTTTCGGTCAGAAGCTGCGCGATTTCACGACGCACCTGACGCACCCGGGCGGATTTTTCCAGCTGACCGGTGGTCGCCTGGATCGCCAAAGTCAGCTTTTCACGACGCAGATCAGCCAGCATGCTGACGATCTCGGCATCGGACATTTCACGGATTT